>PKWM01000041.1 GCA_003133245.1 Rhodoferax sp.
ATAGTCTATTTTGTGGACTGTTGATTATTCTAAAAACCTGACCTGCAACAGTTTGACTAGCAGAATAATAAACTTTTTTCCCGTTAAAACAGGATACCAGGGCAGCTCGCGCCCGGAATAAAGATCTATAAAACGGACTATTTGTCAAACCTATGCACCGCCTTTATGCTTTGGGTGGTGGCTGCATGGATGCTGCCAGCTTGTCAAAGTCCATGCAATGGATTACTTGCGATCGACACGCGCTGACGCATGCCACCGGACAACTGGTGCGGATAGGTGTCGGCAAAGCGCTTCAGGTCGGTTCTCGCAAGGTAGTGACCAACCACCTCCTTGATCTCGGCACGCGGCTTGCTTACGGCGGCCGCCAAAGGCTGATGGAACAAGTGCGTTCATGAGGCGGGAAGTCGGGGCATGATCCCGAGAAAATGGCCTGTTGGGCTGCAAAACGGCACAACTTAAACGCGATTTCGCAAAACTCTGCTGTCCTTCGCTCATGCCGTAATCTTGCCCCCGCTTATTCACCATAGCCTTAACATCGCTCGGCGTTTCAATAGCCGCGGTTCACCGCCGATGCGCAGGCGTTCGCCGATGGCAGGAATGTCAAGCTGGTTGATGGTCCTCGACTGTTGGGACTGATCAAGCAGGCTCGGGTGTCGGTTTCACTTGCAGCCAACGGTGCCCCTCATGTGGCGCCGGTCTCTGCTGTCGCGGCGGCGGCTACGTCCTGCCCCGTGTGCGCGTCAGAAATGGTGAAGCGGACGGCAAAGAAGGGTGCAAATGTTGGAGCGCAGTTCTGGGGATGCTCGAAGTATCCCGGATGCCGGGGTACGCGACAGATCTAAAATGGATGTGATGGCAGCCTTGTTTGGAAATATTCTGTCCACGTGCGTCCAATAGCATCCAAACCCATGCGGCTTAAAACTGGCACCAAGAGCACCAAAGAAAAAAGCCTGCTACCGATTAAGTAGCAGGCTTTCCTTGTGCCGTATGGCTTGTAATGGCTCCTCGACCTGGGCTCGAACCAGGGACCTACGGATTAACAGTCCGGCGCTCTACCAACTGAGCTATCGAGGAACAAGCCGCGAATTATAGCGTCAGTTTTTTGCTGTTTCTTCCGATGAGCACGGCCTGGTTCCGCTCAGTCAAACACGGGCGACTCGACCCCCAGCACTTTGTGCAGCTTCGGACTGGTCGTGGTGTATTGCAAAAAGACTTTTTTGTCAGGGGAAATGATGGGCATGGCACCAAAGGCGGCCAGCGCGCATTCATGAAAACCGCTCAAAATGAGCTTCTTTTTTCCAGGGTAGGTGTTTATATCGCCGATGGCAAAAATACCGGGTTCACTGGTGGAAAATTTCTCCGTATCGACTTTGAGTTGTTTGCGTTCGATGTCTAGCCCCCAATCGGCGATGGGGCCAAGTTTGGGTGACAAGCCAAAAAACACCAACAAAATGTCCAGCGGCACCAAACGGGTCACGCCATCAACACCAGTGACTTTGATACCCGTGAGCAGGCTGTCCTTCTCTTCAAAACCGGTGACCTGGCCAACCATGAACTGCATCTCCAGCGCGTCGCACAGTTGGTGCATTCTGGCGACGTTGGCTGGGGACGCCTTGAAGCCGTCGCGGCGATGGATCAGGATGACGCTTTCGGCTTTGTGCGGGCTGTCCTTGACAAACTCCAGTGTCCAGTCCAACGCCGAATCGCCACCGCCGACGATGACCAGGTTCTTGCCAGCAAAATCGACCGGATTGCGTACGCGGTAAAACAGTTGCGATTCTTCAAACACTTCCAGTCCATCGACCTTGAGTGTGCGGGGCTGAAACGCGCCCACACCCGCAGCAATGAAAATGGTTTTGGCCAGAAAACGCGTGCCCTTGGAAGTTGCAACAAAAAAACGCCCGTCGGCCTGTTTCTCCACTGCCGTTACTTCCTGGCCGTAGTGAAAGGTGGCACCAAAGGGTTCAATCTGCTTGAGCAGGTTTTGTGTCAGCTCCCGACCGGTGACCACGGGCACCGCAGGAATGTCGTAGATTGGTTTGTCGGGGTAAAGCTCAATGCATTGACCACCGGGGTAGGTCAGCGAGTCGATCACGTGGGCCTTGATTTCGAGCAGGCCAAGCTCGAACACCTGAAACAACCCGACCGGGCCGGCACCGATGATCACGGCATCGGTTTCTATGGGGTCCTGATGGTTTCGCACAGGTCGGTCTCAGCGAATCAAATACGGTAGTTTGCCGGTCTTGTCCTTCCACTCTTCGGCCTCGGGCAAGGCGGGCTTGCGTTTGGTGATGGTTTTCCAACTGGGTAGTTTGGACAGCTCAGCGTTGATTTTGGTCATGTGCTGCTGATCTTTTGGCACATCTTCTTCGGCATAAATGGCGTTGACCGGGCATTCTGGAATGCACACCGCGCAGTCAATGCACTCATCCGGATCGATGGTCAAAAAGTTGGGGCCTTCGCGGAAACAGTCCACCGGGCAAACGTCAACGCAATCGGTGTATTTGCATTTAATGCAGGCTTCGGTGACGGTATGGGTCATTTTGTAGTTTTGGACGAATGAATGAGAACCGTGAATTTTAATTGATTGGCACCGCACCTGTTGTCTTGTGAGGTCAATCGCGTTGGCATCGTGTGCAAGCCCGACGCAAACCGCTAATATCTTCGTCTGACCCAAACTTAATGAATTGATTTCGCATGTCCGCACTCATCCCTGTTGCAAGCCCTGCGCCTATCACCCACACTAGAGCCGACGCTTCAGAGCAAATTCTCCCCGGCGTCTTTGTGCGCTACCCAGATTCTCCGTTCGAGCTGTACCAGCCTTATCCGCCCGCAGGCGACCAGCCCGAGGCCATCAACCAGTTGGTCGATGGCGTAAACGACGGCGAGGTGTTCCAGACGCTGCTGGGCGTGACCGGTTCGGGCAAGACCTTCACCATGGCCAACGTGATTGCGCGGTTGGGCCGACCAGCGATCGTGTTTGCGCCCAACAAAACGCTGGCGGCGCAGCTTTACAGCGAGTTTCGTGA
Source organism: Rhodoferax sp. (assembly GCA_003133245.1). Lineage (GTDB taxonomy): Bacteria > Pseudomonadota > Gammaproteobacteria > Burkholderiales > Burkholderiaceae_C > Rhodoferax. The sequence goes on from PKWM01000041.1 coordinate 3,030, forward strand.
GTTCTTTCCGAACAATGCGGTGGAGTATTTTGTCAGTTACTACGACTATTACCAACCCGAGGCCTACGTGCCGCAGCGCGACTTATTTATCGAAAAAGACTCCGCCATCAACGAGCACATCGAGCAGATGCGCCTGTCTTGCACCAAAAGCATTCTTGAACGTCGCGACGTGGTGGTTGTGGCCTCGGTGTCGGCGATTTACGGTATTGGGCAACCGGAGGCGTATCACAAGATGGTGATGACGCTGCGAGTGGGCGACAAGCTGGGGCAGCGCGACATGATTGCGCAGCTGGTGCGCATGCAATACCAGCGCAACGACATTGATTTTTCACGCGGCGCATTTCGGGTAAGGGGCGATACCATCGATGTGTTTCCGGCGGAGCACAGTGAAATGGCGATTCGCATCGAACTGTTTGACGACGAGATTGAATCCTTGCAACTGTTTGACCCGCTCACCGGGCGCATACGGCAGAAAATTCCACGCTTTACCGTCTATCCCAGCAGCCATTACGTGACGCCCCGGGAACAGGTGCTGGCGGCAGTGGAAACAATCAAAGTGGAGCTTTCCGAGCGGATAAAAGAATTTCTCAGCCAAGGCAAGCTGCTGGAGGCGCAGCGCATTGAGCAGCGCACCCGGTTTGATCTGGAAATGCTCAGTGAAGTGGGCCACTGCAAGGGCATCGAGAATTATTCACGGCACTTGTCAGGTGCCGCCTCGGGTGAGCCACCGGCTACGTTGATCGACTATTTACCCAAAGACGCAATCATGTTTCTCGACGAGAGTCATGTGTTGATTGGCCAGTTTGGTGGCATGTACAACGGCGACCGTTCACGCAAGACAACGTTGGTGGAATACGGTTTTCGCCTGCCGAGTGCGCTCGATAACCGACCACTCAAGTTTGAGGAGTTTCAAACCCGGATGCGTCAGGCGATTTTTGTCTCGGCCACACCAGCCCAATGGGAAAAAGATCACACTGGTCAAGTGGTCGAGCAGTTGGTGCGACCCACCGGCTTGGTGGATCCCGAAGTGGAGGTACGCCCTGCCGTTAATCAGGTAGACGACGTGTTGCAGGAGATCCGCATCCGGGTCGATAAACACGAGCGGGTATTGATCACCACGTTAACCAAGCGCATGGCCGAGCAGTTGACCGATTATTTGAGCGACAACGGCGTAAAGGTGCGCTACCTGCACAGCGATATCGATACGGTGGAGCGGGTAGAAATCTTGCGTGATCTGCGTCTGGGTACCTTTGATGTACTGGTCGGCATCAACCTGTTGCGCGAGGGCCTTGATATCCCGGAAGTGTCCTTGGTGGCCATTCTGGATGCCGACAAGGAGGGTTTTTTGCGTTCCGAGCGCTCGCTGATTCAGACTATAGGCCGGGCTGCCCGCAACGTGGAAGGGCGGGCGATTTTGTACGCCGACAAGGTGACCGAGTCAATGAAGAGAGCCATTGGAGAAACGCAGCGGAGGCGTGTCAAACAAGTGGCCTACAACCTGGCGCATGGCATCACACCGCGCACTATCGTCAAGCAGGTGAAAGACCTGATTGATGGGGTTTATAGCGAGAAAGCTGGCAAAGAAGCTGAAAAACTGGAACGTTCCGCCATGCAGCGGGCGCAAGTGGAAGAGATGAGCGAAAAAGACGTTGCCCGAGAAATCAAACGGCTTGAGAAATTGATGTTGGAGCACGCTCGCAACCTGGAGTTCGAAAAAGCAGCGCAAGTGCGCGATCAGCTGGTCAGTTTGAAGGAACTGGCTTTTGGTGCCTCAGGGAACGACAACCTCGCTGTTATTTCATCTGCCGGTAAAAGTTTGTAAAGGCGACAGGCCAGTTTTGTTATCCGAGCAAATTACTTGGGTTCTTGCTATACTACAGTCAGTTAGTCAACCAATTACGACTTAAGGAGCATCTGATGCGTCTTACCACCAAAGGCCGCTTTGCTGTCACTGCCATGATCGATCTGGGTCTGCGCCAGAGTAGCGGCCCAGTAACGCTGGCGGCGATCAGCCAGCGCCAGCAGATTTCACTGTCCTATCTTGAGCAACTGTTTGGCAAACTGCGCCGCAACGAGTTGGTGGAATCTACCCGTGGCCCGGGTGGCGGCTACGCGCTGGCGCGTAAACCATCTGAGATCACCGTAGCTCAGATCATCTCCTCTGTGGACGAACCGATGGATGCGACCCACTGCGCTGGCAAGGAGAACTGCCTAGGTGAAGGAGCCCGTTGCATGACGCATGATCTGTGGGCTGCACTCAACACGAAGATGGTCGAGTTTCTGGATTCTGTGACACTGCAAAAATTGGTCGATGACCAATTGGCCAATGGCTTGCTGGTCGAGGACAAACCCGCACTCAAGCGCGCCATATCGAGCATGCCTGTGGACAAACCAATGCGTATGAACGTACCAAATTCTGTTTTTGCCTTGGGTAATGCATTTTCCAAAATGTAAAGCTGATGCGTTAACAATCGAATTACTGAAAAATAACAGCAAAGAGCCCACGATGGACACAACCCCGCACTTCCCGATTTACATGGACTACAGCGCCACCAACCCTTGCGATCAGCGGGTGGTGGATGCCATGATTCCCTGGTTGCGTGAGCATTTTGGCAACCCCGCCTCGCGTAGCCATGCCTGGGGCTGGGAGGCTGAAGCCGCAGTTGAGAAAGCGCGCGCGCAGGTCGCCGCGCTGGTAGGCGCCGATCCGCGTGAGATCGTCTGGACTTCGGGTGCGACCGAGTCTGACAACCTGGCACTCAAAGGGGCAGCGCACTTTTATCAAACCAAGGGCAAACACATCATCACTGTCAAGACCGAACACAAAGCAGTGCTCGATACTTGTCGCGAGTTGGAACGCCAGGGCTTTGAGCTGACTTACCTCGATGTGCAGGCGGACGGTTTGGTTAATCTGGACGCCTTCAGAGCAGCGATTCGCCCCGACACCATTCTGGCGAGTGTCATGTTTGTCAACAACGAGATCGGCGTCATCCAAGACATTGCTGCAATTGGTGCGATCTGCCGCGAAAAAGGCATTGTTTTCCATGTCGACGCGGCGCAGGCGACTGGCCGGGTTGAGTTTGACCTGTCGCAATTGCCGGTTGATTTGATGAGTCTGACTGCTCATAAAACCTATGGACCCAAAGGCATCGGTGCTTTATTTGTACGGCGTAAACCCCGCGTGCGGATTGAAGCGCAAATGCATGGCGGCGGTCATGAGCGCGGCATGCGCTCAGGCACGCTGCCGACGCACCAGATTGTCGGCATGGGCGAGGCCTACCGCATTGCCAAGACCGAGATGGGGGCTGAAAACGTCCGCATTCGCGCCTTGCATGACCGGATGTTGGCGGGACTTAAAGGCATCGAGCAAGTGTTCATCAATGGTCACCTCGACAAAAGAGTCCCACACAATCTGAACATGAGTTTTAACTATGTTGAAGGCGAGTCCCTGATCATGGGCATCAAGGGGCTAGCGGTCTCAAGTGGCTCGGCTTGTACCTCGGCTTCTCTGGAGCCAAGCTATGTGCTGCGTGCTTTGGGGCGCAGCGACGAACTGGCGCACAGCAGCCTGCGCATGACGATTGGGCGCTGGACCACCGAAGCAGAAATTGATTACGCAGTAGAAACCATCAAGGTGAATGTGGCCAAACTGCGTGAGCTAAGCCCGCTGTGGGATATGTACAAGGAAGGCATTGATATCTCCACAATCCAGTGGGCAGATCACTAAAGGAGAAACAAGATGGCATATTCTGAAAAAGTTATTGATCATTATGAAAATCCGCGCAACGTCGGCTCATTCGACAAGGGCGATGAGTCGGTTGGCACCGGCATGGTGGGGGCACCCGCCTGTGGTGATGTGATGAAGTTGCAGATCAAGGTCAATGAGCAAACCGGCGTAATTGAAGACGCGCGCTTCAAGACCTACGGTTGTGGCTCGGCGATTGCCTCATCGTCATTGGTGACTGAATGGGTCAAAGGAAAAACGCTGGCACAGGCGGCGGCGCTGAAAAACAGTGAAATTGCCGAAGAACTGGCGTTGCCACCGGTGAAAATCCATTGCTCCATCCTGGCTGAAGATGCGATCAAGGCAGCGGTGAACGACTACAAACAAAAACACGCACACTCAAGCTCTGTCCCTAACTAATCAAGAAATTATGGCTGTTACCTTGACTGAACCCGCTGCCCGGCACATCGACCGCTATCTTGCCAAACGAGGCAAAGGAGTAGGTGTGCGCCTGGGCGTCAAAACCACGGGCTGCTCCGGCTTGGCTTATAAGTTGGAATATGTGGACCAGATCGAGCCTGAAGACATGGTGTTTGAAGGCCATGGCGTCAAGGTCTTGATCGAACCGAAAAGCTTTGCCTATCTGGATGGTACCGAACTCGATTTTGTACGCGAAGGCCTGAACGAAGGTTTCAAGTTCAACAACCCGCGAGAGCGTGATCGCTGCGGCTGCGGCGAGTCGTTTCGGGTGTGAATCTTCAGTCCAACGATTTTGAGTTGTTCGGCCTGGCACCTCAATTTGTGCAAGATCGGCAATCGATTGACGCGCGCTGGAAAGAGCTGCAACGTGAAGCGCATCCCGACAAATTTGTTGCGCAAGGTGCTGCCGCTCAGCGTTTGGCAATGCAGTGGTCGGCGCGTATCAATGAGGCTTATCAGCGGCTCAAAGATCCGCTCAAGCGCGCCGCTTACTTGTGTGAATTGAACACAGCTCCGGTCAACGCCGAGAACAATACTGCCATGCCGACCGAGTTTTTGATGCAGCAAATGGCCTGGCGCGAGGCGCTTGATGAGGCCAGCGGCAGCGCAGAACTTGATGATCTGGGCGAACAAGTGCAGTGCGCGCGGCGCGATGTGATACAAAAATTTGAGCAGTTATTGGACCACGAACACGATTACCAGAAAGCGGTGCAGCAGGTCAGGGCGCTCATGTTTATTGAACGATTCGATCGTGATGTGCATGCCCGTCTCGATCAAATTGACGCAACAGAACAGGGGCAATAAGGCCCTAATTTTAAAAACAGAATCATGGCCCTTTTACAAATTTCAGAACCCGGTCAAACACCCAATCCGCATCAGCGACGCATTGTCGTAGGGATTGATCTGGGCACCACCCATTCACTGGTAGCGGCGGTGCGTCATGGTGTGGCTGAATGTCTGCCCGATGATCAAGGCCGTGTCATTTTGCCGTCTGTGGTGCGCTATCTTGAAAGTGGCGGACGTCAAATTGGCTTTGATGCCAAAGAGGCGGTAGCGCTGGATCCTGAAAACACCATTGCCTCGGTCAAGCGTTTCATGGGGCGCGGCCTGAAGGACGTAGTCGGATCGGCCAAGCTGTATTACCGCTTTGTTGATCATCCAGGCATGCTTGGCTTGCAAACCGTCCAGGGTGAAAAGTCTCCGGTTGAAGTAAGCGCCGATATTTTGGCCACTCTGCGCCACCGCGCTGAAGACACTTTTGGTGAGGATCTTTACGGTGCCGTGATCACGGTGCCGGCCTATTTTGACGATGCCCAACGCCAAGCCACAAAGGACGCCGCACAACTGGCGGGCCTGAAAGTATTGCGTTTGATCAACGAGCCCACGGCAGCCGCCATCGCTTATGGGCTGGACAACGCCAGTGAAGGTGTCTATGCCATTTATGATTTGGGTGGCGGCACTTTTGACATTTCGATTCTGCGGTTGACAAAAGGTGTTTTTGAAGTTCTGGCTACTGGCGGTGATTCAGCCCTGGGTGGTGACGATTACGACCGTGCCCTGGCCGATTGGGTGATGACGCAGGCCGGTGTTCTGGCCCGTTCGCCGCAGGACAAGGCGATTGCCATCATTGCAGCGCGCGATTGCAAAGAGGAGTTGTCGGGCGCGCATTGCGCAGCTTGCCATGCCTGCATTGGCGGCGAAAACGTTAAATTTGAAGTAGTCAACGAGCAGTTTGAAAAACTCACTGCCGAGTTGACGCAGCGCACCATGCAAGCCGTGCGCATGACGCTGCGCGATGCCAAGTTGGACAGGGATGATGTCAGAGGTGTGGTGATGGTGGGCGGTGCTACCCGCATGCCGCAAATCCAAAAAGCAGTGACCAGTTTCTTTGGCCGGACGCCGCTGACCAATTTGAATCCCGATGAAGTTGTTGCAATGGGTGCTGCGATCCAAGCCAATCAACTTGCAGGCAACAATGCAGGCGGTGACTTGCTGCTGCTCGATGTGATTCCCTTGTCACTCGGGATTGAGACTATGGGCGGTTTAGTCGAGCGCATCGTGCCGCGCAATGAGACGATTCCAACCGCTAAAGCCCAGGACTTCACCACCTATCAGGACGGTCAAACTGCGTTGGCGCTGCATGTGGTCCAGGGCGAGCGAGATCTGGTAGCCGACTGCCGCAGCCTGGCACGCTTTGAGTTGCGCGGTATCCCGCCGATGGCTGCTGGTGCGGCACGTATCCGCGTTACCTTCACAGTGGATGCGGACGGACTGCTGAATGTCAGCGCCAAAGAGCAAATCAGCGGCGTGCAAGCGCGCATCGACGTGAAACCATCCTACGGTCTGGACGATGATCAAATTGCCAGGATGCTGCAAGACAGTTTTGCCACCGCCGATGCGGATATGAAAGTACGTGCTGTGCTTGAAGCTCGCGTTGACGCTGACCGCCTGCTGCTCGCCACCAATAGCGCGCTGGATGCCGATGGCGATCTGTTGTCGGCTGCAAGTCGTGCCGATCTGGATGCTTTGATAGCTGCGGTGCGCGTGGCCCAACTGCTGGAGGATGCGGCGCTGATTGAAATGGCTACCCAGGCGCTGGCAAAAGGCACTGAGACGCTCGCTGCCATGCGCATGAACCGTGGCATTCAAAAGGCCTTGGCTGGCAAGAACATTGAAACTGTATAAATTGATAGTTCAACATGCCCATCATTAAAATACTGCCACACCCTGAGTACTGTCCGCAGGGAGCAGAAATATCGGCACCTGCAGGCACATCGATTTGTGAAGCCATGCTGGACAACCAGATCAACATTGAGCACGCGTGTGAGATGAGTTGCGCTTGCACTACCTGCCACGTGATCGTGCGCGAAGGCTTTGCGTCGCTCAATGAAGTCGATGAAAACGAGGAGGATATGCTCGACCGGGCCTGGGGGCTGGAACCGACCTCACGTTTGAGCTGTCAAGCAATTCTGGCGCAAAAAGATGTTCTGGTTGAAATACCAAAATATTCCATTAACCATGCCAAGGAAACGCACTGACCATGCGGCAAATTTTTCTTGATACAGAAACCACCGGCTTGTCAGCCGACGGCGGCGACCGCGTGGTTGAAATTGGCTGCGTTGAGCTGCTCAATCGCAAGCTAACCGGAAATAACAAACACTTTTACTTGAATCCAGGGCGTGACAGCCACGAAGAAGCGCTCAAGGTGCATGGTCTGACGAGTGAGTTCTTGCGTGATAAACCCAAGTTTGAAGCAGTCGCAGACGATCTGCTGGCGTACTTGCAAGGTGCCGAAATCATCATCCACAATGCGCCTTTTGATGTCAGTTTTTTGAACCACGAGTTGGCGTTAATTGGGCGACCTCGGTTCAAAGAACTTGTGCTCGGTGTAACCGACACGCTGATGATGGCCAAGGAAATGTTTCCCGGCAAACGTAACTCGCTCGACGCCTTGTGCACCCGCTTGGACGTTGACAATTCTGGGCGTGCTCTACATGGTGCTCTGCTTGACGCCGAGCTTTTGGCTGACGTTTATATCAACCTGACGCGTGGACAAGAAGTCTTGTTAATGGAGGTTGGGTCGGCAAATAGTGCGGACACCAGCATTGCGCCGATTGACCTGAATGCAATTGAATTGCCGGTACTGCAAGCCAATGAGCAAGAGAGTTCAGCGCATGAAGTTGTTCTTCAACAAATTGATAAAGCCAGTGGTAACCAGACCGTGTGGCGAAAATCAGCCTGAAATTAGGGCATAATCCAACGCTTTCCTGAAGCGCATTCAGGGCGGTTAGCTCAGGGGTAGAGCACAGCATTCACACTGCTGGGGTCGGAGGTTCGAAGCCTCCACCGCCCACCAATTTGTGGTGTATTGGAAAAGTCTTTTGAACTGAACATTTGTGTACTTGATGCACGAAAATTGACAGTCTTATTTAATTTCAAACGGTTTCCCACCGAGTTTGAAACCAGCTTTAATTCCTTTTTTGCTGAACCATCCCTGGTTCATTTCCAGCACATACCTGACTGGTTGTTTTGAACAGTGCGAATCTGTAGTTTGTGGTTTCATGTCGGCCAGATTGACGATGGTACCGTCGTCTGCAATGAATGCTGCTGTTAGAGGCAACAGCGTGTTCTTCATCCAGAAGCACTGTTGCGCTGACTGTTCAAAGACAAACAACATACCCTCGGTCGTCGGCATTTCTTTGCGGAACATCAGTCCGAGCTCGCGTTGATCAGAGTTGGTTGCCAGTTGTGTGTCGATCAAGTGGATGCCTGCCGAGAGTTTGGTGCGAGGCAGCTCCATTTGTGCCGAGTTTTGGGCATAGCTCGGGTTGCCCAGCAAGGCAACCAAACCAAGAAGTGCAGTTGCAATATTTTTCATGACATCATTCTGCCGCAACGACACGAAGCGGCATTAAAATTTGGACAAGAAAATACCCGCCGAAGCGGGCATTTTCTTCAAGGCATCAAGAATTGCTTCTTGGCTTCGATTATTTGGCGGCGGAAGCCTTCTTGGCTGGTTTGGCAGCAGCTTTTTCAGCCTTGGCGGCTTTGGCTGCAGCAGCTTTTTCAGCCTTGGCGGCTTTGGCTGCAGCAGCTTTTTCAGCCTTGGCGGCTTTCTTGGCAGTAGCAGCAGCCTTTTTGTCCTCTACTTTAGCGACAGCCTTTTCAGCGGCAGCGGGTGCAGCAGCTTCAGCGGCAGCGGGTGCAGCAGCTTTGGCGGCAGCGGGTGCAGCAGCTTTGGCGGCAGCAGCAGGAGTTTGAGCATAAGCGCCAGCAGCGAAGAGACCAGCAACCAAAACAGCGAGAAGTTTGTTCATTTTCAATTTCCTTGAGATAACGTTATTTCAAAAATTTCCTTCCAGACTCTGAAAGGTATGCCCGTAACGGAATTGGTTTGCTGTAGGTTGACAGGAAACTGTATTTTTTTGGCTAAAATGCAAAGGTGCATTGCAGTTGGCCTTCGAATGAGCTCTTTTGATCGGTCCCGGCATCAATAATCCCCAAACCGCTCTGGCTTATCGCCTTTAAGCGGTTTTTGTTCTCCCTTCTTGAATCCAGTCGTAACGTCACCAACTCAGCTTGGAGATTCATTGCTGCGGTACGCTCGATAGAATGAAACCATGACAACTAAAACTCCTGTCATTCCCAAGGTACCTCGGGTGCGCCATCCAGAGCGGGACGAGGGCGGTGCAGTTGTGTTGGAGCGGCGAACGCAAAGGACGAAGCCGCCTCATATGTACCAGGTTGTCATGCTCAACGATGACTACACACCTATGGAGTTTGTCGTTGTGGTGATCCAGGATTATTTTAGTAAAGACATTGAAACTGCGACTCAGATCATGCTAAAAATTCACTTGGACGGCAGAGCCGTTTGCGGAATTTATTCGCGCGATGTCGCTGCGACTAAAGTGGATCAGGTGCTTGAAGCGGCCACCAAGGCCGGACATCCATTGCAGTGTGTCTGTGAACCGACTGATTAAACCTTTGCGTCGAGTTGATATTGAAATTGGATTACAGTTGTTCCCGAAAGGCTAAAAAGGAAATCACATGATTGCCCAAGAATTGGAAGTCAGCCTTCATATGGCATTTGTCGAGGCGCGTCAGTTGCGTCACGAATTCATTACGGTCGAGCACCTGCTGCTAGCCCTGTTGGACAACCCCAGCGCGGCTGAAGTGTTACAGGCCTGTTCTGCAAACATTGATGATTTGCGGAAATCCTTGTCCAATTTCATAAAGGACAACACACCGCAGGTGGCTGGTATAGACGACGTAGATACGCAGCCCACCTTGGGCTTTCAACGTGTGATTCAGCGCGCCATCATGCATGTGCAATCCACTGGCAGTGGAAAAAAAGAAGTCATGGGTGCCAACGTGTTGGTGGCTATTTTTGGCGAGAAAGACTCGCATGCGGTGTATTACCTGCATCAACAAGGTGTCACCCGGCTGGACGTGGTCAATTTCATCGCTCATGGAATTCGCAAAAGTGACCCGCCAGAGGCAATCAAGGCAGGCGAGAGCCAAGGCGAGAGCGAAGATGGTGTGGCCGAGAAAAATGAGAAGTCTTCGCCGCTGGAACAATACACACAAAACCTCAATCAATTGGCCAAAGATGGAAAAATTGATCCCTTGATCGGGCGCGAGTACGAGGTTGAACGGGTGATTCAAATCTTGTGCCGCCGCCGCAAGAACAACCCCTTGCTGGTGGGTGAGGCTGGTGTTGGTAAAACCGCGATTGCTGAAGGCTTGGCTTGGCGTATTACACAAAAAAATGTGCCTGAAATTTTGGCCGAGTCTACCGTCTATTCGCTCGACATGGGCGCTTTACTGGCGGGCACTAAATACAGGGGTGATTTTGAACAGCGACTCAAAGGAGTTTTGAAAACACTCAAAGATAAGCCCAATGCCATTTTGTTCATCGATGAGATTCATACCCTGATTGGTGCCGGTGCAGCGTCGGGTGGCACTCTTGATGCTTCCAATTTACTTAAACCAGGATTAAGTTCGGGAGTCCTCAAATGCATTGGTGCGACTACATTCACGGAGTATCGTAGTATTTTTGAGAAGGATGCAGCGCTGTCCCGGCGCTTTCAGAAAGTCGAGGTGGTTGAACCCACCATCGAGCAAACGGTGGAGATTCTCAAGGGCCTCAAATCCCGGTTTGAAGAGCACCACAGCGTCAAATATTCATTAGCTGCGTTGCAGGCAGCCGCCGAGTTGAGCGCCAAGTACATCAACGACCGTCACCTGCCAGACAAAGCCATTGATGTGATCGACGAGGCTGGTGCGGCACAGCGCATTTTGCCGACCTCCAAGCGCAAAAAAATTATCAACAAGGCAGAAGTTGAAGAAATCATCGCAAAAATCGCCCGAATACCTTCTGCCAATGTCTCCAGCGATGATCGTGGCAAGCTCAGAACACTTGAGCGCGATCTCAAAAGCGTTGTCTTTGGACAAGATGCCGCTATTGACATGCTTGCTTCAGCCGTGAAAATGGCGCGATCGGGCCTGGGCAAAGGCGACAAACCAATTGGTTCCTTTTTGTTCAGTGGCCCCACTGGTGTCGGCAAAACAGAGGCTGCCAAGCAGTTGGCCTATATCATGGGCATCGAGTTGATTCGCTTTGATATGAGCGAATACATGGAACAGCACGCTGTGAGTCGTTTAATCGGTGCGCCGCCGGGGTATGTCGGGTTTGATCAAGGCGGCCTGCTGACCGAGGCCATCACCAAGAAGCCCCATTGCGTGCTGCTTCTCGATGAGATTGAAAAAGCGCACCCGGCGATTTTCAACGTGTTGCTCCAGGTGATGGATCACGGCACGCTCACTGACAATAACGGTCGCAAGGCGGATTTTCGCAACGTCATCATCATCATGACGACCAACGCCGGTGCCGAGACCCTGAATAAAACTGTTATGGGTTTCACCAACGTGCGTCAGGCGGGTGACGAGATGGTCGATATCAAGCGCTTGTTCACGCCAGAATTTCGCAATCGGCTCGATGCCGTCGTCAACTTCAAGGCGCTCAATGAAGCCGTCATCATGCGCGTGGTCGATAAGTTCTTGTTGCAATTGGAAACCCAATTGGCCGACAAAAAGGTCGACGTCACCTTCACCGACAAGTTGCGCAAACACCTGGCCAAGAAGGGCTTTGATCCGCTGATGGGCGCGCGTCCGATGCAGCGCTTAATTCAAGACACAATTCGCCGTGCATTGGCCGACGAGTTGCTGTTTGGACGCCTTATTGACGGTGGTCACTTGACGGTAGAACTCGACGACCGGGATGAAAGCAAAACCGAGGTAATACTTGACATTCAACCCTTGTCAAAGAAAGAGAGCAAGCCCAAGCCCGAGGCGCAGGAGGCGGCTGAAATTTAAGAAGAACGCCAAGGTTTAGATATCGGCCAGCAAAGGGTAGGGTGGCGCAGTGGTGATCAGGACCGGGCCGTGGGCACTGCCAATATGCAAATTACCCGTTTCCTGGGCCGAAATTAGCAGCGAAACAATGGCATCAAAGCCCGGCGCTGATGGCTCAGGCATTGCTGCCGCTTGAGCCACGATGCCGCATGGTTGGCTGTCGTCGCCCGCTTGAAATACTTCATCACCCGCTCGCATGACTGCGGTACAGTGCGCGAGGTAAGCGCGGCGCTTTAAGGTGCCCCGAAATTGGCTGCGTGCTACCACTTCCTGCCCCGGATAGCAGCCTTTTTTAAAATTTACACCACCGACCGACTCGTAGTTGAGCATTTGCGGCACCAGGGCTTCAACAAGCGCAGCACTGATCGTGGCAACGCCACTGCGCACTTCACCCCAGGCCCAGTTTGACTCGCTCATGGCTGCTCCGGCGAGTTCTTTCTGATCGATTGGCGCCAACCACAATGCGCGGCGCGTGGCATCAGCCGGGTACAAAGAAATCATCGATGCAGCGCCCACGTCAGTCCTGGCCCAAGCAGTGCCACCAACGCCGGCTTCAACTGCGTCCCCCGCCAGACCACACAAGGCGTACTCGGCGCTGGCGTCACTTAGTTTTAGTTGAGCACGCAAGATAAACATGGATAATCGTTTGAGCGTGGCAGCCAGAATATCAAGGCTGCAAATTAGCAAAATTTCAGTCGGACTGCGTTGCAGGCCAATAAAACTGGCCAGCATCCTGCCTTTGGCAGAGCAATAAGCTGCCAATCGGGCCTCGGACGAGCCCAGTGTCAAAAAGTCCTGGCTCAGTTGTCCATGCAGAAATTTAGCCGCATCAATGCCTTGTGCGCGAATCACACCTAAATGCCTTAGTGGCGCGACGCCATTGAGTTTGATTTGCATGGGGTGAATTATCATCCATTCAATTTTTATGGAAGGTTTCAAGGCTGTGCGTCGTTTATTTGTTTCAATCGTTGTGTTGCTGGTCTTGTTCATCAGTGCAACACTGTGGTGGTTGAATCAGGGCTTGGTAATGAGCGCTGATACGCTCGATCTCGAAGTGGAGATTGGCACTTCGCCGCGCGAGGTGGCGCAGGCAATCAGCGACGCGGGCGTTGAGGTCAACCCGATGCTGCTGTACTGGTGGTTTCGCTTGTCCGGCCAGGCGCGTCAGATCAAAGCTGGCAACTATGAAATTGAACGCGGAGCCACACCACGCCGCTTATTACGAAAGCTGGTGCGTGGCGAAGAAGCGCTGCGCGCCCTCACTTTGGTGGAAGGTTGGAACTTCAAACAGGTTCGTGCGGCGCTTGCAAAAGCTGAGCAACTCAAACCAGAATCCAAAGAACTGTCTGATTACTTGATCATGAAAGTGCTTGGTCAGCCTGATCTTGCCCCGGAGGGGCGTTTCTTTCCCGACACCTACACCTATGCCAAAGGTAGCAGCGATTTGTCCATACTCAAGCGCGCCCTGCGGGCGATGGACATAAGATTGACGCAGGCTTGGCAGCAACGTTTGCCCGATACGCCCCTGCAAACACCCGAGCAGGCGCTGATTTTGGCCAGCATCATCGAGAAGGAAAGTGCCCGTGCCAGTGATCGGCCCATGATCGCCGCTGTTTTTAGCAATCGGCTGCGCCTGGGCATGATGTTGCAAACTGATCCCACGGTAATTTATGGAATGGGCGAATCTTACGATGGCAAGTTGCGACATCGTGATTTGCAGAAAGACACGCCCTGGAATACCTATACCCGCGCCGGTCTGCCGCCGACCCCGATTGCCATGCCGGGCAAGTCAGCGTTGTTGGCGGCAGTGCAACCGGCAAGCACAAAAGCCCTGTATTTTGTGGCGCGCGGTGATGGCAGCAGCGAGTTCAGCACCAGTCTCGAAGCGCACAATCGAGCAGTTACAAAATACCAGCGCGGACAATGACAACCTATGGCAATAAATGGACTATTCATCAGCTTCGAAGGCATTGATGGTGCCGGGAAATCAACTCACCTCCAAGCGCTGGTGCAAGCGTTCAGGGCGCAGGGCAGGGCAGTGACACTCACGCGCGAACCCGGGGGTACCGTACTGGCCGAAAAGCTGCGCACTCTGATACTTAACGACGCGATGGATGCGATGACCGAGGCCTTGTTGGTGTTTGCGGCAAGGCGCGACCATCTGCAGCAAGTCATCGAGCCAGCCTTGGCACGCGGTGAAGTGGTGATAGCTGACCGTTTTACCGATGCCACCTTTGCCTACCAGGGCGCTGGCCGCGGGTTTGATTTGAAAATGCTGTCAACACTGGAGCATTGGGTGCAAACTGTCCCGGCACTGGGCATCGGTTTGATTCGTCAACCCGATTTGACCGTGTGGTTTGATTTGCCCGCCGAAATCGCTGCGTTGCGCTTGTCCGGGGCACGAATGCCAGACAAGTTTGAAGCCGAATCAACCGAGTTTTTCAGACGAGTCGCTGACGGTTATCAATGTCGTATGGTCGCCTGCCCCAGTCGGTTTGCCCGAATTGATGCGAAAAAAGCGCGCGAGGCAGTTTGGCTGGATGTATTAAGTGCGGTACAGAGTCGAGGCTGGCTGGAATGAGTGCCAACATTGATGCCCCCTGGATTACCGCCCAGGCTAGGCAACTATTAGCACAACGCGGCCAGGCCTGGCTGCTGGCAGGGCCTTCCGGCTTGGGTCAATATTCTCTGGCACTGGCATTGGTTCGTGCCTGGCTTTGCGAACAGCCTTCAAACCAGGGCGCTTGTGGCAGTTGCGCCAGTTGTCACGCAATTGATGTTCGTACCCACGCCGACCTGACGGTGTTGCTGCCGGAGACTCTTATGCTTGAATTGGGTTGGCCCTTGAGCGAAAAAGCACAAGCCGAGTTGGACAGTAAAACGCGCAAACCAAGCAAAGAAATTCGCGTTGAAACCGTTCGCGACACAGTGGAATTTGCCCAACGAACCAGTGCCCGGGGCCACGGGAAAGCAGTTCTGGTTTTCCCGGCCGAGCGTATGAACATAATCAGTGCTAATGCGCTGCTCAAGACGCTCGAAGAACCACCGGGTGACGTGAAATTTGTCCTGGCCAGTGACGCTGCACACCAATTACTACCGACGATTCGCAGTCGTTGTCAGTCGCACACCATGCTTTGGCCCGACAACCTGGTTTCGCTGGCCTGGCTGCAAGGGCAGGGTGTTGCCTCGGATGAGGCCTCCGTGCTGCTGCGCGCGGCCGGGGCGCGCCCGGATGAGGCGTTGCGGTTTTCTCGATCTGGTCTTCGAGCGGCTTCCTGGGTCAAGTTACCCAAAGCCATTGCACGCGGGGATGCGAGCGTGTTCAAGGACTGGTCACCCGCCCAGACTGTGGATGCTTTGCACAAGCTCTGTCACGATCTGCTGGCACTCCAGACCGGTGCGGCTCCAAGATTTTTCGAAGCAAGTGATTTACCGGGCACGGGTTCGCTGAGTCGATTGACCGCCTGGTCCAAGGCGCTGTCCTTCAGCGCCCGAACGGTAGAACACCCCTTTAATCCGGGTTTGATGCTCGAAGCACTGGTGAGTCAGGCGCAAATCGCCATTGGCTCGAAATGAAAATGTTCACCGATTCCCACTGCCACTTGAATTTTCCGGAGCTGCTGTCGCAATTGCCAGCGATTCGGCAAGCCATGAGCGCAGCACAGGTGGAGCGTGCCTTGTGTATTTGCACATCATTGGAAGAATTTTCTGGTGTGCACGGTTTGGCCACTGAATACGATAATTTTTGGGCTACGGTCGGTGTCCATCCCGAAAATGAAGACGTAACCGAACCTACGGTGCAAGATTTGTTGACCCGGGGCCGCCTGCCTCGCGTCGTCGGCATTGGCGAAACCGGGCTTGATTATTTTCGCCTGGCTGATCGCAGTGTGGCTGACATGGGCTGGCAGCGTGAGCGCTTTCGCATCCATATTCGCGCCGCCCAACAATTGGCCAAACCGTTGGTGATCCATACTCGCAGCGCCGCAGACGATACCCTTGCCATTCTCCGCGAAGAAGGTGAAAACGGTGCTTCCGGGAGTGCTGGTGGTGTCTTTCATTGTTTTACTGAAACCATTGAGGTGGCGCGCGTCGCACTTGACTTGGGTTTTTTTATCTCGTTTTCAGGCATTTTGACTTTCAAAAACGCACAAGATCTGCGTGCTGTGGCAGCTTTTGTGCCACTGGATCGCTTATTGATTGAAACCGACAGCCCCTATCTGGCACCAGTGCCTTACCGTGGAAAAGCCAACAATCCATCACTGGTGCCTTATGTAGCGGCGCAGTTGGCGCAACTCAGGAATTGCACCGTGGCCCACATTGCCGAGGCGACCAACCGCAATTTCGAGGTGCTATTCAAAGGGGTTTTGCAGTGAGGCAATGGACTTTTTTGAACAGGATGTTTAACTTTAGAAATTTATTCTATCTTATTGTTTTTTATACTTATTCATTTTGTTACGCAGGCTCGTACAATGATTTTTTCAAGGCCATCAATCTCGATGATCCTGACACGGTCGCGGCCTTGCTGAACCGGGGTTTTGACGTCAACACGCTCAATCCAGCGGGCGAACACGGACTCATCCTTGCGCTGCGGGAGCCGTCGGTCAAGGTGGCGCAGGTTCTGATCGCCTGGCCCAAAGTCAATGTCGAGGCGCGCACCGCACAAGACGAGAGCCCGCTGATGCTGGCGGCACTTAAGGGCTTGACCGAGATTTGCCAACAACTTATTGCCAAAGATGCTGACATCAACAAGCCCGGCTGGACGCCGCTGCACTATGCTGCTACGCAAGGCCACCTGGACGTCATGCACTTGCTGCTGGAGAACCATGCCTATATTGACGCCACGGTGCGACTCGAATGTCGCGTC
>PKWM01000024.1 GCA_003133245.1 Rhodoferax sp.
GCAGTAAAACCGGTGGTTTCGAGAGAGCTGATGGATACGAGGATGGCATGGGCGACGGCATGACTGCTGGCAATTCGATAGCGATTGTCAAAATTATTGGGGAAACGATCTGTGCGGTGGCGCACCAAAGGCGCGTTTTGGGCGCGGACTGGCCAAGCCAGGCTTTAGAATACACAAGGCTTGCTTGGTCTGATTTGGTTGGATTCCCCTATTGGAGACACGTAATGGCCGAAGAAAGACGTGTGCGGCATTCGCTTAGGCGCCGCATCACCCTCAGCACCTTACTGATTTTCCTTGCCAGCATCTGGGCGCTGTCGTATTACGCCAGCCGGATGTTGCGCGAAGACATGGAGCGCATGCTGGCCGACCAGCAGTCTTCGACGGTGTCGTATGTAGCCGACGAACTCAATCATGAGCTGGAAGAACGGATCCTCGCCGTCGAAAAAGTTGCACGCTCAATTGATCAGGCTATGCTGGACCATCCGGCGGCGCTACAGCAATTCCTCGAAAGCCTTCCGATTTTCCAGGACATGTTTAATTCCGGAGTCGTCGCCGTCAGGCTCGATGGCACGGCGGTCGCCGATGCGCCGGTCGTCCCCAACCGCAAGGGGACCAATTACGCCAGCAATGCCGCGACGCGCAGTGCATTGACTGAGGGCAAATCGGTGATTGGCCGACCGATCATGGGACGCGTCTTGAAACAGCCTTTGTTCAACATTAACGCACCGATTCGGGATGGCGACGGCAAAGTGATCGGCGCCCTGTTCGGCGTGATCAATCTCGCCAATCCCAATTTTCTGGACGGCGTCGGGGGACACAGCTACGGCAAGAGTGGCGGCTACGTGGTTCACGACCAACAGCACGGCGTTATTGTCACGGCCACTGACAAGAGCCGCATCCTGCAACCCTCGCCCGCGCCCGGAACCAATGAGGTGTACGACAAGCGCAGGCAGGGTTTTATTGGTTCGGTGGTTGCAGTAAATTCCCTGGGTATGGAAGTGCTGTCATCGGCCAGTCGCATTCCGGTGGCAGGCTGGCTGGTGATTGCCACGCTGCCCACCGTGGAGGCGTTTGCCCCGATCCGTGATATGCAGCGGCGCATCGCGTTTGCGGCAATTTTGTTGACCTTGATCGCTGGCGCAATTTCGTGGTGGCTGTTGCGCCGCCAATTTGCACCGCTGCATGCCGCCGTCGAAAGCCTGTCTCGAATGTCCGACCGCAGCAGGCCCATGCAACCCTTGCCGATCATGCACGAGGATGAGATCGGTCAGTTGGTTGGCGGTTTCAACCAATTGCTGGCGACGCTGGGAAAGCATGAGGCGCAACTCAAAACCGAGCGCGATTTTTTCAGTGCCGTGTTGAAGCAATCGTCCGACGGCGTGGCCCTGTTCGACCCCCACGACTCGCGAATCGAGGAGGTCAACCCCAGTGTCTGCCACATGTTGGGATACCAACGCGAGGAATTGCTAGGGCTGAAATACAACGAGCTGCTGGACACAGACCTGGAGCGCTCAACGGAAAATGTGAGACGTATCCTGCAAGACAAATTACCCTTGGTAACCGAACGGAATTTGCGCAAGAAGGACGGTGCTTTGGTTGCGGTTGAACTCAATGCCGGCCTGGTGGAAACGGGTGGACGGCAACTCATCATGGTCAATTTACGCGACCTGACCGAACGCAAGCAGGCGGAACATAGGCTACAGGAAACTAACGCCCAGCTCGAGAGTGCGAAGGCGGCCGCAGAAAAGGCCAATTTGGCGAAATCGGAATTTTTGTCCAGCATGAGTCATGAACTGCGCTCGCCACTCAATGCGGTGCTCGGGTTCGCGCAGCTGATGGAATGCCAGACGCCACCGCCTTCAGAGAAGCAGAAACGCTCGATCGACCAGATCTTGAAGGCCGGTTGGCATTTGCTAAGCCTGATTAACGAAATCCTCGATCTGGCGAAGATCGAATTGGGCAAAGTGACGATGTCGCAACAATCGATTTCGATCTCCGAGGTGCTGCAAGACTGTCAAGCCATGATAGAGCCGCAGGCGCAGCAGCACGAGATTCAGGTGACGTTTCCTCATCTCGATAAGCCCTTGTATGTTCATGCCGATCAAACCAAGATCAAGCAAGTGATGATCAACCTGTTGTCGAACGCGATCAAATATAACCGGGCCGGTGGCACAGTCATTGTCCAATGCGCGATGAGCGGCGCCAACCGGTTGCGCGTCAGCGTCAAGGATACCGGCGTTGGTCTGGCGCCGGAACAGTTGGCGCAATTGTTCCAGCCGTTCAATCGCCTTGGGCAAGAGAGCGGGACTCAAGAAGGCAGCGGCATCGGCCTGGTCGTCACCAAGCGACTGGTCGAGTTGATGGGCGGCGTTATCGGTTTTGAGAGCAGTGTCGGTGTCGGCAGCGTATTTTGGTTCGAATTGGCGGCATCGAGCGCGCCCAAGCGGGTGGCTGGCAGCATTGGTGAGACTGGCGCGGATGCACAGGATCAAGTGGCGGTGTATGAATCGTCGTCCCAACGCACGCTGCTCTATGTTGAGGACAATCCGGCAAATTTGGCCTTGGTCGAGGAATTGATCGGGCTGCGCAGCGATTTGAAATTATTGACGGCCATCGATGGTAATGTGGGCATTCAGTTTGCGCGCGCCTATCAGCCGGACGTAATTTTGATGGATATTAAGATGCCCGGCCTCAGTGGTTTCGACGCTTTGGAAGTTTTGCGCCAGGATCCGGCAACTGCCCACATTCCGATCATGGCGCTGTCGGCCAACGCCATTTCGCGTGACATCGCGAGGGGTATGGAGGCCGGGTTTTTCAGCTATTTGACCAAGCCGATCAAGGTCAGGGAGTTTATGGCTGCGCTGGATGTTGCATTGCGTTATGCGGCGGAGAATCGTCAAGCGAAATAGCGCTGGAATTAGATTTGGGCCAGGCGCCCGCCGCTGCAACGCTCTAGCCCGGCCAGATCGCGCCGTGATTGCACCTGCTCAAAACCCGCCTGTTGTAGCAAGATGCGCAGCGCCTGCGCCTGGTCATAGCCGTGTTCCAGCAGCAGCCAGCCGCCAGCAAGCAGATGCGCCGGGGCCTGGGTGATGATGCGGCGCAGGTCATCGAGACCGTCGGCGCCACTGACCAAAGCTTGCAGCGGCTCATGATCAAGCGCTTGCAAGTGCCGATCCTGCGCGGCAATATAGGGCGGGTTCGAGACGATGATCTGAAAACGTCCCGCCACTCCCGCCAACCATGAGCCTTGCCAGAAATGCACCTCAAGTTGCAGGTGCTGGGCATTGGCGCGGGCGACGGCAAGTGCGTCAGCACTCAGGTCGAGTGCCGTCACCCGCACGTCGAGCCGGTGTTTCTTGATGGCCAGCGCGATGGCACCACTGCCGGTGCCCAGATCGAGTACGCCCTCACCCCAGCCCTCTCCCAAAGAGCGAGGGAGCAATTCGAGCGCCCATTCGACCAGTGTTTCCGTTTCGGGTCGAGGCACCAGCACGCGCTCATCAACCATCAGATATAGACCGAAAAACTCCTTATGGCCGGTAATGTAAGCCAGCGGTTCGCCTTGCTTGCGCCGCGCAACCAACGCGCCCAGACGCTGCAAAGCGGCATCGTCGATGGTGTTGCTATCGTGTGTCAGCAGCCAGGCGCGGTCATTGGGTAACTGGTTGAGCGCATGCAGCAGCAACAGTTGCGCGTCGAGTCGCTCAAGGCCGTGGGCCTGGGCGACTTGGAGTGCCTGGGCAATGGTTGGGTAGTCAGGAAAATGGTCATCCCAAACGCGCTCGGGGGCGCCATGACAAATCAAGCGCCTGCCCCCAGTTCCAGCGCGGCCAACTGCTGCGCCGCCTCATAGGCCTGCAGCGCCTGGATGACATCATCGAGGTCGCCCTCCATGATGCTGAGCAATTTGTACAGCGTGAGGTTGATGCGGTGATCGGTCAGGCGCCCCTGCGGAAAGTTGTACGTGCGGATGCGGTCGCTGCGGTCACCGCTGCCGACCAGGCTCTTGCGTTCGGCAGCGTCTTTGGCAGCGCGTTCGCTGCGGTCTTTTTCCTGGATGCGCGCCGTCAGCACTTTGAGCGCCTGGGCCTTGTTGCTGTGCTGGCTGCGCCCATCCTGGCACTCGGCCACGATGCCGGTGGGCAAGTGCGTGATGCGCACGGCCGAGTCGGTTTTGTTGATGTGCTGGCCACCGGCACCACTGGCACGGTAAGTGTCGATGCGCAGGTCAGCCGGGTTGATCTGGATAGCCACTGCTTCGTCGGGCTCGGCCAGCACCGCCACCGTGCAGGCGCTGGTGTGAATGCGCCCCTGCGTCTCGGTCACCGGCACGCGTTGCACACGATGGCCGCCCGACTCGAACTTGAGGGCGCCATAGACCTGATCACCCTCAATCTTGAGCACCACTTCCTTGTAGCCGCCGAGCTCGCTGGCCGACTCATTGATGATGCTGGCTTTCCAGCCCTGGCGCTCAGAATAGCGCAAGTACATGCGGGCCAGCTCAAAGGCAAACAGGGCCGATTCGTCGCCTCCGGTGCCAGCGCGGATTTCCATGAATGCGTTGCGTGCATCGTCCGGGTCTTTGGGCAGCAACATGCGCTGCAATTCGGCTTCGATCTGTTGCAGCTCAGCGCTGGCAGATTCAATTTCTTCTTGCGCCAGCGCGCCCATTTCGGTGTCATCGACAGAGCTGGTGAGCAGTTCTTGCGCCGCGGTCAGATCACTTTCGCGCTGCTGGTAGCGCGCCCATCGGCTCGCAACGGAAGCCACCTCCGTGTGCTCGCGCGACAGCAGCAGAAACTGCGCCATGTCTTTCATGATGTCCTCGCGCGAGAGCAAGAATTCAAGCTCCCCGAGTCGGTCGGTGTAGCGTGCGAGTTGTTGGCGGAGAAAGGGTTTCATGGGCAGAAAACTGGAGGAGCGTGAGCAAACTAAAAGGCCTTTGGGATGTCATTGCGAGCGCAGCGCGGCAATCCATGACCCCTGGATTGCCGCGCTGCGCTCGCAATGACGGGGTGTGCTGTCGGGTCAGCGCCGCTAACGCTCTTTGCGCAGGAAGAAATGCTCAATAGCGCTGCTGGCGCGTTCGCGGGCCGCGGCATCGCCGGCATGCAGCTCGGCCATGGCACCGTGCAGCATTTTTTGCGTCAAGCCTTTGGCGAGCGCGTCTAGCACTGCCTCCACGTTGTCGCCTTTGGCCAGCAGTTTGCGGGCACGGCCAATCTCTGTGGCGCGCCACTGGTCGGCCTGGGCATTGAGTTGCTGAATCAAGGGCACGCTGCCACGTTGATCGACCCAGTGCATAAAGCTTTGCACACCGGCATCGACAATGGCCTCGGCCTGCGCCACAGCGGCCTGACGGCTGGCTTGCGCTGTTTGCACCACGCTGGCCAGATCATCGACGGTGTAGAGATAGACGTCTTCGAGCGCTTTGACTTCAATCTCAATATCGCGCGGCACCGCCAGATCGACCATGAACATGGGGCGATGTTTGCGCCGCTTTAGCGCCCGCTCGACCGCGCCCAGACCGATGATGGGCAGCGTGCTGGCGGTGCAACTGATGACGGCATCAAACTCGTGCAGGCGATCCGGCAAATCAGCCAGATGCATGACCTCGCCGCCAAAGCGGCTGGCCAGCTTTTCGCCGCGTTCGAGGGTGCGGTTGGCAATCACCATGCTTTTTGGTGTCTTGGCGGCAAAGTGAGTGGCGCAGAGTTCAATCATCTCGCCAGCACCGACGAACAATATTTTCACCTGGCTCAGGTCTTCAAACAGCTGGCCGGCCAGCCGCACGGCAGCGGCAGCCATGCTGATCGAGTGGGCGCCGATCTCGGTGGAACTGCGTACTTCTTTGGCCACGGCAAAGGAGCGCTGGAACAGTTGGCTGAGCGTGTTGCCCAAGGCTCCTGCTTCCTCGGCAGCGCGCACCGCGTTTTTGAATTGCCCCAGGATTTGCGTCTCGCCCAGCACCATGGAGTCCAGGCCGCTGGCGACGCGAAAAGCGTGGCGTGCGACGGAGCCGTTTTCGAGCGCGTAGATGTGGGAGCGCAGCAGCGCGGGGGAGACGCCACCGGACTCGGCCAGCCAGTCCAGCGTGGGCTCCAGCAGGGGTTTTTCGCCAGCGCAATAAATTTCGGTGCGGTTGCAGGTGGAGATCAGCGCCGCTTCGGGCTGGTGTGCCAGCGCCGCGCGAAAAGCCTGCAAAGTGGGTGCCACCTGATCGATGGCGAATGCAAAACGACCACGCAGATCGATCGATGCGGTGGTGTGATTGATGCCTAGAGCCCAGACTGCCATGTGCCGATTATAAAATCAGCTCGCGCTACCAAAAATAGAAACACTTTTTTATTGCCATTGATGAGCCCGTTTGACCTCCTGAACCACTTGTTGAATTTTCTGGCACCGGCTTTTTGGCTGGCGTTGCTGTTGCCGTTGCTGGCCCGCTGGGCGCTAAAACAAAGGTCGATGCGGTTGTCTTGGTTGGCGCAGGCAGCGATTGTGTTTTTAATTGGCGCACTGGCTCTGGGTTTGGGTCTGTGGTATTTCGGCCATGACGGCAAGATGGCCACCTACATCGGCATGGTGCTGCTTTGCGCCAGCAGCCAGTGGCTGATGCAGCGCGACTGGCGGGCTTAACGTGCTGGTGAAAACAAGTCGATGCGGTCGGTGATGATGGCGTCGGTGCCGAGATCGATCAGGCGCTTGGCCGCCAATTCGTCGTTGACGCTATAGCTAAGGCAGCGCAAGTCAGCGTTTTGGGCTTGCGTCACGCTTGATTTATCCCACAACGCCTGATTGCAGACGACCGCCACACAACCAAGCGTGAGGGCAGTTTCCAGCCAGCCGCTCTGGAGGGTGTCGAGCAACAGGGCGCGTGGCAACTCGGGCTGCGCCGCACGCGCTGCGGCCAAGGCATCGCTCTGGAACGAGCTCAGCAGCGGCGGCGTAAGCGCACCCTGCCAGAGCCGGGCTGCGTGCTGTGCCACCACCGCGCCGGTCTGGCAGTCCAGTCCCGTGGTCGGTTTGATCTCAATGTTCAAAAAATAAGCGTTGTGCAGGCAAAAGCGCGCAATTTCTTCAAAACTTGGCAACGGTTCACCCGCAAAAGGGCGTGAATGCCAGCTTCCGGCGTCAAGTTGCGACAACACGCTCCAGGGCTGCTCGCCGCCGACGGCGCTGGCCTGCGCGCCCAGCGCTTCACACGCATTGGTGGTGCGCAGCAAGCTGTCGTCGTGCAGCAAAAATGGAACACCGTCCTGGCTTAGCTTGACGTCGCACTCAAACATGCGGTAGCCGTAACCGGCACCGACTCGAAAGGCAGCCAGCGTGTTTTCAGGGGCCAGTTTGCCTGCCCCCCGATGGGCAATCCAGCGCGGGTAAGGCCAGGCGCAGACTGTGTTTTTCGTTGTCATGGCGTCACCGGATCAGATTCATACGAAGCTGTGTCCCCTACTTTTAAATACGTCAGCACGCCATTTGCCGCCCGGTCGCCACTGGCAAGGCAAGCCGTCAACAAATAGCCGCCGGTCGGGGCCTCCCAGTCGAGCATTTCGCCTGCACAAAACACGCCCGGTAGTTGCTTGAGCATCAGTCCCTCGTCCAGCGACTCAAAGCGCACGCCACCGGCGCTGCTGATGGCTTCATCGATCGGGCGCGTCGCTGCCAGAGTGATCGGCACCGCTTTGATGGCAGCCGCCAATTGCACCGGGTCATTGATCTGTTCCTTGGTCAACAACTCATACAGGAAGGCGGCCTTGATACCGTCGATATGCAAACGGCTTTTCAGATGGTTTGAGAGTGAGCGTGAGCCGCGTGGGTGGCCGAGCTCGGCCAGCACCCGTTCAGGCGATAAATCAGGCAGCAAATCAAGGTGAAAAGTGGCACGACCCTGGCGCAGGATGTCGTCACGCAGCAGGCTCGATGCGGCGTAAATCAGGCTGCCTTCGACGCCGGTGGCGGTCGCCACAAACTCGCCTTTTCGCTGGAACACCTGCCCTTGCGAATCGGTGAAGGCCAACGCCACCGTCTTGAACGGCTGACCGGCAAAGCGGCTGGCAAAGTGCTCACTCCAGCCACCCGCCACATCAAAGCCGCAGTTGGCAGGCAGCAGCGGTGTCACCGCCACGCCGCGCGCTTGCAAGCAGGCCACCCAGGCACCGTTGGAGCCCAGCCGCGCCCAACTGCCGCCGCCCAAAGCCAGCACCACTGCGTCAGCGCTTGGTTGAACCGGGCCTTGCGCGGTCTCGAACGTCAGCGCTGTTGCCGCATCGCTGTCAGCAGCCCAGCCGGTCCAGCGATGGCGCATGTGAAACTGCACCGCCGGGCCTGCCGCCGGGTGACGCAAACGATGCAACCAGGCACGCAGCAAAGGTGCAGCTTTCAGATCCAGCGGAAACACCCGCCCTGAAGTGCCAACAAAAGTCTCCACCCCCAGCGTCTTGGCCCAGGCCCGCACATGGGTAGCGTTGAAGTCTTGCAGCAAGGCTTCAATCTGGGGTCTGCGCTGGCCGTAACGCGAGGCAAAAATATCAAACGGCTCAGCATGCGTCAGGTTCAAACCGCCTTTGCCGGCCAGCAAAAACTTGCGCCCGACCGAGGGCATGGCGTCGTAAACCTGCACCACCACACCGGCTGCAGACAAAACCTCAGCCGCCATCAGTCCGGCCGGGCCACCACCGATCACACTGACGTTTTTTATCGAATTCTTAATCACTATGACTCACTTCAATCAAGTCACCCGACGCGGTCAAAAACGCAGCCTTGACGAGCGCGTTGGGATAAATGGCTTGCATCGCAGCACGGTAGCCGCGCAACTGCTGCACCAGCGCAGGCTGGTCTTGCGGCGAATGCGCCGACTTGTAGTCGAGCACCCACCACTGGCCTGCATGGTCGCCATCCTGGCGTTGCACCAGGCGATCGAGCCGCAGGGTTTGGCCCTGGTAGAACAGATCAACTTCATTGCCTTGCCAGGTCACGACCGCTGGGTCCCAGGCCCAGGCCCCCTCGCCCTGCAAAATACATTGGGCCATGGCACCAGCCTGGCTGCCCTGTTCTGGCGTGAGATCAAATTCGCGCGCTGTGGCCAAAATACTGTGGCCCGATGCATCTCCCCATTGCAGCAAGCGGTGCATGGCGCAGCCAATGCGTGCCAGCACAGCATCTTGCGCGGCATCAAGCGCTATGGTTTTTACCGCAACTGGCCTGTCTGGCTGGTCAAATGAAGGCAGCTCCGGCAGGTAGAAAACGCCGGTAACGGCGCTTTCGGCGCTGGCCGACGCTGCCGGCGCGGCGTCATCTGGCAGCGCCAGCGTCACCGGCTGCGCCAGATCAACCAGGCGCTGCCACCAGCTGCGCTCGGCCGCACGGTAAGGCGCTATGCTGGAAATCACCAGTGTGTGGCGTGCGCGCGTCATGGCCACATACAAGGCGTTAAGCTCTTCGCGCTGGCGCTCCAGTTGCTCCGCCGCCAGTGCTGAAGCAGCGCAAGCAGGCGGCTTGCTTTCGCTGGTCAAAAACACAAATTTGGTCGGCCAAGCAGCCTCGCCCGGCCAGTCGATCAGCACGCCCATGGACTCGGCGTTGCGGTCGGGGTTATCGGTATCGAGCAGCAGCACGGCTTTAGCCTCCAGACCCTTGGCACCGTGAATGGTGAGCAGGCGCACGGCCTGAGGGTTAACTGCCACCGGGGCCAGCACGCCGCCCGCTTTGAGGTTGCGCACAAAAGCATAGGGCGTGGCAAAACGCCCGCCGCCGAGTTCCAGTGAAACACCGAGCAGGGCGCGCAGATTGGCCAGCACCACGTCACGCTGCGCCTGCGGTGCAGCACTGGCAAAGCGTGCCAGCACATCGCCATCGGTGTAAATAGCCTCCAAGGCATCGTGCGGCGGCAGCGCGTCGAGCCAGGCTTGCCAGCGCAGCAAGCAGGCCGCAATCGGGCGCTGGTCGGGCGTTTGCAGCGCCATTTTTTCCAGCAAATCAAACCACGACAGCGCTGTCTCGCGTTGCGCCAGCGCGAGCTGCACCAGGTTTTCATCGGACAGGTCGAACAAGGGCGACTTGAGCACGCGCGCCAGTGAAAGGTCGTGTTGCATGGACACCAGCACGTCCAGCAACGCCACAATGTCCTGCACTTCGCAGCACTCAATCAAATCGGTTTTTTCGCCAATCTGGGCCGGAACGTGCTGGTGCCGCAGTTCGTCCTGCACCGGCAGCAACGCGGCGCGCTTGCGCGCCAGCACCATGATGTCAGCGGGTGCCAAGGCGCTACTCTGGAGTTGGTGCGCGATCCAGTTCGCCGCCTGACGCGCCTCCAAGGTGCGCAGGCTCTCCTGCGGCAATTCGCGTGGCGTGCTGAGACTGTCACGCCAATCGGTTTCAGACGATTCCTCGGCATCGTTGCTGGCAGCACCGGTTGGCACCGCTGTGCGCGCAATAGGCGCCAGAGCGCCCACAAAACCAAGTTCCAGCGAGCTCGTGGTGTGGTTGCGAAAACCCTCATAGCCATCTGTTTGCATGGCCACTCTCATCACAGCATTCACCACCCCAATGACCCCGGCGGCATTGCGCCGGGTGTGATCACAGCTGAGCAAATCACCCTGCAACCCATCACGCACAAAAGCTTGCGCTGCCTTGAAAACCTGGGGTTCCGCACGGCGAAAACGGTAAATGCTTTGCTTGGGGTCGCCCACGATGAAAACGCTCGGCGCGCTGGCACCGGCAGCGCCGCTGCTGCCGCCGCCCGCGCCCGCATAACCGCTGAGCCAGGACTTGAGTGCCTGCCATTGCAGCGGGTTGGTGTCCTGAAACTCGTCAATCAGGAGGTGCTTGATACGCACATCGAGCCGCTCTTGCAGCCAGCCTGAGAGCAGCGGGTCGCTCAGCAGTACCGAGGCGGTGCGCTCAACATCGTTCATATCGACCCAGCCGCGCTCGCGTTTGAGGGCCGCATACTCTTTGAGCAACAGCCGAGCCAGCCGCGTCATACGCTGCTGGTAGAGCCAGGCGGCGTGCTGTGAGCGCGCTGCCGCCACGCACAGCGCGAGTTCTTGCGCACTACGCACCTGTTCGATACCGACGATTTTTTCACCAAACTTGCGCGCTGTTCCTTCTTGGGTCAACAGGGCTGCAAGTGCTGCCGAAATATCGCCCTGACTCAACGCCGTCTCAAGTTCAACGCCTTTGGCAGCATAGGTTTTTGCACTGGCGCGGCCCAAAACTTTGGCGGCGTCAAGCAAGGTTTGCCAGCGTTGCGGCTGCGCCCGGAAAAAATCATCGGGAGCGTCCAGCGCGGCAAACTCAGGGTACTGCTCGGAAAAGTTCAAAACCGACCGCAGCACCACGCCTTGCGTATCGGCCAGGGCAAACTCGGTGCGCTTGTCCAGCGCAGTTTGCAAGGCTTTTTCAGTTTGCGCGCGGCCATAATCAAACACCACCGCCTCGTAGTCGGCTTTGACATCCCCCTGTACTGCCAGCGCTGCATAAAAACGCCGCCACACCAGGGCTTTTGCGCTGGCGTCGTCTTCAAGCAATTCGTAGTCAGTAGGCAACTCAATCTGCTGCAACACCCCCAGCGGTGCACTGCGCAGCAAGGCGGCAAACCAACTGTGAAACGTGCGTACCTGCACCTGGCGGCCGCTTTCAAGAATACTCCGGTACAAATTTGACAACTGCTCGGGCAGGAGGGTTGAGTCTTGGCTGTCACTTTGAATGGCTACGCCACGGCTGCGAAGTTCCTGTAGCAACGTGATTTCATCTGCTGCTGCAAACTCGGCCAGCCATTGATAGAGTCGCTCCCGCATCTCGCTGGCGGCTCGCTTGGTAAAGGTGATGGCCAAAATCTCCTGCGGCAGCACCCGCAACTGTCCGCTTTGCGCGTCCACCCCGTCGAGCAAGGCGCGCACGATGCGCGACACCAGCATCCAAGTTTTACCGGCCCCGGCACAGGCCTCTACTGCCACGCTGCGGCGCGGGTCGCAAGCGACGGCGTAAAAGGCCTCGGCGCTGACGGTCTTGCCATTGTGTTCGTAAGCAGCTTTCATTCCCAAAAATCTTTCCGGCATAGCCCACGCGCATCACAAAACTCGCAGGCCTTACCCTCCCCCAAGGCTGGCATGGCAGCACCATCGGCGATGCGCGCCATATCGCTGGCAATTCCTTCGAGCAACTGGTCGCGCAGGGCGACAATGTCAGCTTGCACATAACTGTGGGTTGCGTCCTTTTCTCCCACATTCACATAGGCCGCCGCCAAGGTATCGTCAGCGAGCAACGCCGCATAAAACGCCAACTGGGTGTCTTCCAGAGGCACTTTGATGCGTTCGGTGGTGGTGGCGCGCGCTTCGGTTTTGTAGTCGATCACCAATGCAGTGCCATCAGCGAGACGGTCAATCCGGTCGATTTTGCCTACCAGCGTCAAGCGCCCCAGCGGGCTTTCGCGCCAGCTTTCGGCGGCTTGAAAAATAGCGCCGCTGGCCTCGTGCGCGGCCAGCCATTGCAGATAGCCCGCGCGCACGCGCGGCCAGGCCGCAGCAAAGGGCAGGAATTCGCTGCTCGATAAGGCTAGCACCAGCGTGGCCTGTTCGGCCGCGCTGTTGATCAGGGCAAGCCGGGCGTTCGCATCAAGCGTTGGTGTCTGCTGCAAGGTCTCGTGGAAAATTTTAAGGACCGTGTGCAGCCAGTTGCCGAAATCACGCTTGTCCAGCGCCTGCTCAAGCTCGTCGCTGGCTTGCAGCTTGAGCTGGCGCAGCGCGAAAAACCGGTACGGGCAGCGGCGCAGGTCTTCATACGCGGTGCTCGACAACCGGCTCAATGGCAAGCCATCACCGCGGGGCTTGGGCATGGCAGCGGGTCGGGCTGTGAGGGCACGCAAGACACGCGGGTCGCTGGCCAGGCTGGCACCCTGAAGAAGTTGCAGTTCCTGCACGAAGCCGCTGGGCATCAGTTGTTCACCGCCTTCACTGCTGCGCCACAAGACATCCACTTGCGGGAACTGCAAAGCGTAGTGCCAGGCCGCGCGCGCAGCGGTGGCCAGCTCAGCGCGTGATGGCAGGCCCAGCAACGCACGCTGGGCAGAGGTCCATTGGCCGAGTGGCTCGGGCGACGTCGGCAAGCGCCGTTCATCACAACCGGGCAACGCAACCGCCGCCAGCGCTTGTCCAAGCAGTTGGCTCAAAGGCAGGATCACGACTTGATTTGATGCCGTTTGATCAGACTGCAGCGGCAAAAAATTGGCCGCTTCGAGTGTCTGGCTGACCCAAGCAGTGAACTCGCTCAGGCTCAGGCGCATGCTGACAGCGGCAAACTCAATCTCTGAACCATCACGCAGCCGCAACGCTGTGAGCACGGCTTGTCCGGCCGCGTCTTGCAGCAAAAACGACCACTGCCCTGCGCACTGCAAGGCAGCGCGAACATCGGCCAACCAGTGCGTCAACGCTCGCGTGGCTTTGAACGCTTCGCGCAGACTTGTTGTCAGGGCCAACACCGGCTCGGGCAATGCGCCCAGGGTCAAGCTGCCAGCCAGCACCGCGCACCAATCGCGCGCGCCCCGGCGGCGCAGCTCAACTTCGAGTTCGGTAACCGCCTGAGGCTCACAAGCCAGCGCATTTTTAAGCCAGTCCAACACCTCATCGGCAGAAGCATTCCAGGCACCAGCACGCAACAAGCACATCAGAGA
The DNA here is from genome assembly GCA_003133245.1 of Rhodoferax sp. GTDB lineage: Bacteria > Pseudomonadota > Gammaproteobacteria > Burkholderiales > Burkholderiaceae_C > Rhodoferax. The sequence goes on from PKWM01000024.1 coordinate 13,673, forward strand.
AGCAGCCGCGCGCGTGGTCGAGAGCCGCCAGCCCGTCTCATCACGAATTGATATGCCCCGCTCGCCCAGCATGGCGCGCACACGACGCGTCAACAGTCGGTCTTGCGCCACCAGTGCCACCGGGCTGCGACCGGCCACCAACTGCGCCAACACACAAGCAGCGGCGCATTGCGCCTCGTCTTCGGCGTTCTGAGCGGCGTGCAGGACTACACGGCTCGCGCCGCTGTTGCCGCCAGCTATGTCCGCTGGCAACTGGAGCGATAAAACAAGCACCTGCTCAGCGAAGACTCGTTGCAATGTGAGTGTCATCGGCTCAGTCTGGAAACCTTCGATGATCACCAGCAAGTCAGGTGTTGCGGCAAATATTGCGTCTGTCGGATAACTCGAACTTGCCGCCCAAGCGAGCGCGATACGCGTGGTCGCGGCTTCCAAAGCCAACGCGGGAGTATCCAAACTTGGGCTGAGTTCAGCGCCGAGTCGCACGCCCCACTGCGTACGCTCTGGTGGTGGCACCGCAGCCGCGACGTGGGCCAAGCTCCAGGCGGCTTGCATCAAACGTCCAGCCAGCACGTTTTGATGCGCGCCCAACCCCGCACGCGACAGCAACGAGGCGGCCGTCAACATATCGTGCGCAGCGTCCAGGCGCATATCATCCGCAATGGGCTCGAAACCGCCCAGACTGCGGCTCCAGTTCATGGTGGTCTCGAAACGAGGCAAGAAAAGAGCGGCTGCCGGTGTGCCCTCCAGCCCGCGCAGCCAGGCGCGGCGGCCTTCCTGTATCAATTGAACGTAGGGCAACAGCAGCACGACGCGCGCCGGTTCCACCTGTCGGCGCGCCATCTCGCAGCGAATCTCGCGCATCACGCGATCCCACCCGACGGCGACCTGGTGCGGTGTTGCTATTTCATTCATGGACTTTGGCGGGGGGACTTGGTTTCTGTCACAATTTCCTCACTTTAACAAGACTGCAATTAGGGATTTACCATGGCCAGCGAACTTATCAAACATGTGTCTGACGCCTCTTTTGAAGCCGATGTGCTGCAATCCACGCAGCCGGTGCTGGTGGATTATTGGGCCGAATGGTGCGGTCCATGCAAAATGATCGCGCCGATTTTGGCGGAAGTATCCACCACCTACCAGGGTAAGCTGCAGATTGCCAAAATGAATGTCGATGAAAACCGTGAAATCCCAGCCAAATTTGGCATTCGCGGCATTCCGACGCTGATGCTCTTCAAAGGTGGGCAGCTGGTTGCCACTAAGGTCGGTGCCATGAGCAAGTCCCAGATGACGGCTTTTATCGATCAGCAATTGGCCTGATCAACCCGCAGATGCCGCACTGGAGGGGGTACTGATTCAAACCGATGTGTCGGTGCGCACCTCCTGGAGCGGTAAATACATTGGATCAAATTTTCCTGTCATAATTGCGCCAGTTCATTGACTCCCACCCAGAGTCAATTCGAGTTTCCGGTTTAAAACCTTGAGGTTGAGGATTGCCATCCGCCTCGACCCAACCTCCCCCGTATTTGTTCAAATCCCTCACTGGGCCATTCCATGCACTTAAACGAACTCAAGGCACTGCACGTGTCCGAAGTCCTCAAGCAAGCCGAAGATCTTGAGATTGAAAACACCGGGCGTATGCGCAAGCAGGAGCTGATGTTTGCCATCATCAAGAAGCGCGCCCGCGCTGGCGAGCAGATCTTTGCCGACGGCGTCCTTGAAATTCTGCCCGATGGCTTCGGTTTTCTGCGCAGCCCCGACACCAGTTACACCGCCAGTACCGACGACATCTACATCAGCCCAAGCCAGGTGCGCCGCTTCAACCTGCACACCGGTGACATGATTGAAGGCGAAGTGCGCACGCCCAAGGATGGCGAGCGCTATTTCGCTTTGAACAAGTTGGAAAAAGTCAATGACGGTGGGCCGGAAGAGAACAAACACAAGGTGATGTTCGAGAATTTGACGCCGCTGTTCCCGAACAAACAGATGCGGCTGGAACAAGACATCAAGAGCGACGAAAACATCACCGGGCGCATCATTGACATCATCGCCCCGATCGGCAAAGGCCAGCGCGCCTTGCTGGTGGCACCGCCCAAAAGCGGCAAGACCGTGATGATGCAACACATTGCTCACGCGATTGCCGCCAACTATCCCGAGATTCACATGATGGTGCTGCTGGTCGATGAGCGGCCCGAAGAAGTGACCGAAATGCAGCGCACCGTCAAGGGTGAGGTAATTGCCTCCACTTTTGACGAGCCCGCCGCCCGTCACGTGCACGTGGCCGAGATGGTGATCGAGCGCGCCAAACGCCTGGTGGAGCTGAAAAAAGACGTCGTCATTTTGCTCGACTCCATCACCCGCCTGGCGCGCGCCTACAACAACGTGGTGCCTTCCAGCGGCAAAGTGCTGACCGGCGGTGTGGACTCCAACGCCCTACAGCGGCCCAAACGCTTTTTGGGTGCTGCGCGCAACGTTGAAGAAGGCGGCTCGCTCACCATCATCGCCACCGCGCTGGTTGAGACCGGCAGCCGGATGGACGAAGTAATTTTTGAAGAATTCAAGGGCACCGGCAACTCCGAGATTCACCTTGATCGCCGCCTCTACGAAAAACGTGTCTTCCCATCGATCCAGCTCAACCGCAGCGGCACTCGGCGCGAAGAGCTATTACTGGCACCGGATATTCTGCAAAAGACCCGCATCCTGCGCCAATTCCTGTACAACATGGACGAGATTGAGGCCATGGAAATGGTGCTCAAGCAGATGAAGGCCACCAAGACCAACAGCGAGTTCTTCGACCTGATGCGCCGTGGTGGCTAAAACACGACTTGCATTAACCTATAATCTGTACCCTTACGCGACAAGTACGAATGGCTTTTAATTGTGCAATGGTTTGCACAAGGGCTGACGCGGCTAACGCAACTGATGAAAGAGCATATGAAAGAAGGCATTCACCCCAATTACCGCGAAATTTGTTTCATGGACACGTCCAATGGTTTCAAATTTGTGACCCGCTCTTGCGCCAACGCCAAGGAAACGATCAAGATGGAAGACGGCCGCGACCTGCCGCTGTACAAGCTCGACACCTCCAGCGAATCGCATCCTTTTTACACCGGCACACAAAAATCCGTTGACAACATGGGTGGCCGGGTCGAGCGTTTCCGCAACCGTTTTGGCAAGACCGCAGCCAAATAAACTGGCCAACGCTTGTTTGCAAAGAGGCAGCCCGGATTACCGCGCTGCCTTTATTATTTTCTTGTGGGACAGACCGCAGCTACGTGGAACGAGCCAGCTCTGTCCCCAACTGATTAATGCAACCCACTCCTGCCATCGTTGCCCAAGGTGCCGTCCAGCGTTTGCCACGCGTCGCGCTGCTGTTGTTTTGCATCGCCTATGTGCTGCCTGGCCTGATTGGGCGCGAGCCCTGGAAAAGGGCCGACATCAGCGCTTTTGGCTACATGGCCGATCTGGCGCGTGGTGCCAGCGATTGGTTAGCGCCGCAGTTACTGGGTTTGCCCCCTGAAGTCGATGCGCTACTGCCTTATTGGCTCGGTGCCTGGGCGATGCAACTCGCACCGAACTGGATGGCAAGCGACTTTGCCGCACGCATCCCGTTTGGCTTGTTGCTCACGCTGACCCTGATTGCCACCTGGTATGCCACTTATTGCCTGGCGCGTAGCCCACGGGCGCAACCAGTGGCTTTTGCCTTCGGCGGCGAGGCGTTGCCGCTCGACTATGCACGCGCCATGGCTGACGGCGGTTTACTGGCCCTGATCGCCAGCCTGGGCTTGGCCCAGTTGTCACACGAAACCACACCCGCACTAGCTCAACTGTGTTTTACGGCTTTGACTTTTTATGCCCTTGCTGCCCTGCCCTACCGCACGCTCTGGCCCATCATCACTGCAGCCATGGGACTGGTTGGATTGACTTTGTCGGGTGCTCCCACCCTGGCGGTTTTGTTCGGCTTCGGCGGCACACTGATACATCTGATGGATCGCAACGATGAAACCGGCACAACCCGGCAAAGGCTGATCGGGGGCGGTGCCTTGGCCTTGCTGGGTGTGCTGGTGTTTGCACTAGCTAGCGTGCTTGATTTGTGGCGCTGGCGCATAGCACTGCCCGAGGCCAGTTGGGCTGAGTGGCGCAGCCTGGCGCGACTGCTGTTGTGGTTTACCTGGCCGGCCTGGCCGCTTGCGCTGTGGACCTTGTGGCGCTGGCGCCATCAGTTGTTTCGCTGGCGTACACCAAGCCGACATCTGGCGCTGCCACTGTGGTTTGCCTGCGTTGCCATCGCTGCGACTTTAAGCACCGAAGCCGCCGACCGGTCTTTGCTACTTGCCTTGCCGGCACTGGCAACACTGGCGGCTTTCGCCCTGCCCACGTTGAAGCGCCGCGTGGCCGCATTGATTGACTGGTTCACGCTGTTATTTTTCTCAGGCTGTGCTGTCATCATTTGGGTCATCTGGATTTCTCTGCAAACCGGGCTGCCCGCGCAACCGGCTGCCAACGTGGCGCGCCTGGCACCTGGGTTTCAACACAGTTTTTCCCTTATCCCTTTTTTAATAGCTGTTGCGGCGACATTGGCTTGGCTCTGGCTGGTGCGTTGGCGTGTTGGCAGACACCGTGCGGCCATCTGGAAAAGTCTGGTCTTGCCCGCCGGAGGTGCCGCCCTGAGTTGGTTGCTGCTGATGACCCTATGGCTACCACTGCTTGATTTCGCCCGCAGCTACGCAGTCCAGGTGCATCGCGCGATGGCCGTGCTACAGCAACCGGCCTGCGTCGAAGTGCAGGGCTTGGGCCGCGGCCAGATCGCTGCCTTTGAGTTTTACGGCAAATTGGCGCTAAAACCAGTGGACCCAAAAACAAATTGCCCTTGGCTGATTGTGGGCAAGGATGCGTCAAGCTTACAACCCTCCGTGGTTGACCTGAACCGCTGGACCCTGCACAGCAACGTGCGCCACTCGTCCGACCGGGACGAGAATGTCCTCATCTACCAACGCAATGCCGCAACGAGATCGGGCAAATCATAATCAAGCAGCCACCATGGCATGGTGTTCAAGCAAAAAAGTTCAGCGCTTGTGTTTTTTACCTAGCCTGGACTCGGTGCCCTTGATCAAACGGCTTATGTTTTCCAAATGACGGTAGATCAGCAGCAGCGATATCAACGACAACGCCAACAGCACGCCCTTGTCCAGGTACCAGGCCAGTCCGTCACCCAAAATGTAATAGACCGGAACCAACACCGCTGCAGTGAGCGCCGCGAGCGACGAATAGCGAAAAAAATAAACCATGATCAGCCAGGTCAGGCCCGTTGCCAATCCCAAAAACGGGTTGATTCCCAGCAGCACACCTAAAGCCGTGGCAACCCCTTTGCCACCGACAAATTTGAAAAATACGGGGTACAGGTGGCCCACAAAAGCCGACAACCCAACCAGGGCCATGGTGCCTTCTTCCAGACCATAGGGTTTGCCATACCATTTGACCAACAGTACCGGCAGCCAACTTTTGACCATATCGAGCAGCAAGGTGGCAACGGCTGCCGCCTTGTTGCCCGAGCGCAGCACGTTGGTGGCGCCGGGGTTTTTGCTGCCGTAAGTACGCGGGTCGTTCAAACCCACTATACGGCTCACAATCACCGCAAATGAGAGGGAGCCGATCAGGTAGCCCATTAGGGCTGCGGCCAGAGGGAAATAAGGCTGCATGGATTCCAAAAAATATCTCCGGTTATTGCGCCCAGCCATCAGGGCAGACGGATTCTATTTTGCCTGGCTGTTGTCGCCTCGCTACCGTTCCCTACTCGCACCAGCGCCTGAACGCCAAGGCGCTGGCCGTAATAACTATTTCAACCCCGAAAATTGGATCAATCCGCCAGCGCGCACTGCACCGGTTTGGCATCCAGCAGCGACACACAAACTTGCGGATCAAGCGCCACCAGATAGCCACGCCGTCCGCCATTGATAAGAATTTCCGACAAATCAAGAATTGAAGATTCAATGAATACTGGCATCGCGCGGCGTGTGCCAAACGGTGAGGTGCCACCGACCAGGTAGCCGCTGTGCCGTTGGGCTACCTCCGGTAGGCAGGGTGCTACTGACTTGGCACCGATCTGGCGGGCCAGGTTTTTGGTCGACACTTTGCGGTTGCCGTGCATCAACACCACCAAGGGTTTGGCATCCTGGTCTTGCATGATGAGCGTCTTGACCACCCGAAAGGGATCAACCGCCAGCATCTGGGCACTGTGCAGAGCACCGCCATGCTCCAAGTAGGCGTACGGATGCTCAGTGAAAACCACTTTGTGGTTTTTCAAAAGCTGAGTCGCGGGCGTCTCAGAGACGTGTTTAACCATAGCAAAGGATTGATGCGCTTAAAGCGCCAATAACCGCTTTAGGCGTATTCGGTCAATGTTTTTTTCATCTTCTTCATGGCCGCCACTTCGATTTGACGGATGCGCTCGGCACTCACGCCATAGACTGCCGCCAGTTCGTGCAGCGTCATACCGCCCGAACTGTCATCGTTGACCTTGAGCCAGCGCTCTTCCACAATTCGCCGACTGCGTTCATCCAGCGCTTCCAGGGCAGTGGCAATGCCGCTGCTGGCCAAAACGTCACGCTGGTGTGCCTCAATCATGGCGGTTGGTTCATGTTGGGTGTCGGTCAGATAAGCGATCGGGCCAAAAGCGTCTTCACCGTCTTCGGAAGAGCTAGGGTCAAGCAGCACATCGCCGCCCGAGAGTCGCATTTCCATCTCCAGGACTTCTTCCCGCTTGACATGCAGCTCGGCGGCCATCGCATCAACCTGCTCAACATTGAGGGTTTCGCGGTGCGTGCCCAGATCGGCATCCGCATCATCGGACTTGTAGCGCTGTTTCATCGAGCGCAAATTGAAAAATAATTTTCGCTGCGCCTTGGTGGTGGCGACTTTGACCATGCGCCAATTCTTCAGGATGTATTCGTGCATTTCGGCCTTGATCCAGTGCAGGGCGTAACTCACCAGACGCACGCCCTGGTCGGGGTCAAAGCGCTTGACCGCCTTCATCAAACCCACATTGCCTTCCTGAATCAGGTCACCATGTGGCAGACCGTAGCCCAGGTACTGGCGTGACACTTTCACCACCAGGCGCAGGTGCGACAGCACTAGCTTGCTGGCGGCCTCCAGGTCGTTGTCGTTTTTGAACTTGCGCGAAAACTCCTGCTCCTGCTCAAGCGTAAGCATGGGCAAGCGATTGCAAGCCGAAATATAAGCATCAAGATTGCCCAACGGCGGTACCAGCGCCCACGGATTGGCAACCGTCAAGGCGGCACCAGAAACACTAGTTTGATAAGTCATGGCAGAACTCCTTTTTCTCACAGTTCCAATGTTAGCACTCTCTTGGCAAGAGTGCTAAAGGCGAAGCCAAATCGATGTTCTGGCTGCTGCACGTCCACGGACGTCTGATGCGGGCGGACAACTCGACCAACTGCACCAGCACCAAAGCGGGAGCCTACTTTTAGCCATGAAGAGCCGTCTATAATTCGCCGCTTACCAGCCGGTGTAGCTCAGTCGGTAGAGCAGCTCATTCGTAATGAGAAGGTCGGGTGTTCGATTCATCTCTCCGGCACCAAATGAAAAGGGGTAGGCTTCCCGGTCTATCCCCTTCTTCATGTAGTCAGTACGTAACCGTTAGTTAATTATGAACCTTTGAGGGTTCCCGATCAACTCCCACTTGACTCTCGAAACGTCGCCCCCTATCCTTTCGGCTTGTTCCGTTGAAACCCGACCACTTGCAACCGCGCTCTTTGCACATACTGCCAGCGTTTCAAAAATTCCCTTCTCAACCTTTAAGACACTGACTTTAGAAGTCGGATCGTTCTTCTCGCGGACAAAATCAACCAACCCCAACGATCTAAAAACCATCATCAATTGCAAGCCGACGATCGTAAACTTAAACGAACTCATGGGTTTTATAGGATCAGTTAATGGTTCCACATAGTGGTCATCGATGAAATCCGTCCAGGATGCTGCATTTCCACCATTCTTTTTTACCAGCTCATCCAACCCAATACAAAACGATGCTAAATCTACGTTTGCATACTCAAATATTCTTCGCGCCATCACTTCAAGGTCAACAGTCCGCAGCGGTATATTGGGCTGGCTGGGCAGCTTTTGTTCCGCTTGAGATCGGATAGGCTACCGGCACCGACGCTGCGTGGGGCCGAAGAGGTTTTTATATCAACTTCTGGAGGCGGTGTGCTGCCGGTGACAATGGTTGACAACTACGTGATTGGCGAGGGAGAACCCGGTCCGATTACGCGCCGATTGGTCAAAAACTATTGGGCTTGGCACGCTAATCCCGCCTACAGTCTGCCGATAGATTATTCGCTTTGATGTTAGAAAATAGCACCACGCGCCCTGATGAAGAAACCACAAAGTGAATCAAGATTTCCCAATTCGCTATGTTAATCCGGTCTTTCGCCCGCCGAGCAAAGCGCTGTCGTTGATCCTGCCTGTCACCAATGGCTGGTCGTTCATCATGTGCCCCGCAACAGACCGGCTAAGTGCCGTCCTATTCGCACTGAAGCACGCCTTCTTTGATAAACGTCCTTCCATTAACCGTGATGGTCGGACGTGACATCAAACCGTCGAAATGCGTCGAGCTCACAATAGTGCCCCCGATATCGCTACGCCCGATGGCTATGTGAGCTGTGCCGAGCGCTTTCTTGTCGTTGCGCACGGCCCCCATGATCGTCGATTTGTGATTCAGACCGACTGAAATCTCGGCGGGCGCGGCGTAGGAATTGTGGTCACCGTAAGTTTCGAGGTAGCGCCGCACACCTTCTGCCTCACTCCCGCCTTCGATCTTGACAACTCGCCCTGCTTCAACGGTCAGAATGACCGGCTGCGAATAAGGTCCGGGCGGGGCATGACCGCATATGTCCCAGACGACCCTGCCTTCGCCTGTGCCTTCGAGGGGAGTCGTTCGGCATTCGCCGAAGGGCCAGGTTCCAACGCCACGCTTCTCTCCTTCAGGGACCAGAATACCTTCGCGAACCTTGCCGCTGCGCTTATCCCCCTTGACGAGCTTGGCCCTCAAATCCGTACCAGCCGGCGTGGTGACGTGGACGTCTCCGCCTTCCATCCAAAACTGCCGCACCCAGCCCTCTCTCTTGAGGATCAATTGCAGGTCGGATTCGTCGAGCTGACAGCCCGGTGAAGTCAAGATACTAACCGTCGCTTCTTCCATCAAGAGCACGCCGACGTTGCCGCGGTGCTCCGAGAATTCCGAGTGCGCTAGCGCAGTCGTTGTCAAGAAGATGCAGATATCGCATCCCTTCATTGCATGGGCGACGACCTTTGTAGGTTCAGCGGTGTGGTGAGCGCGTGGCGTGTACATCATGAGTGTCGGGTCCGCTCCCTTGCTGCGGATCACTCCCATCACAGCCTGGCAAATCGTAGTGTCCATGTTCGTATCGGTTACGACCATAACTTCTTCGTCGCGCCGAACATTGCCAAGCGGGAGTTGCAGAGAAGCGATCAGATCGATGATCTTGTTCGCTGGTGACACGTATTGTTCCAACATTATCGATACCTTTCATCGGCAAGCGCCGAAAAATGAATGAGTTGTTAAGCACCGGGCGGCAAATGCCGGCCCGGATCGGCGTTAGTTTGGGAGTGTGCGCACCTCGGTTGCCAGGCCGACACGCAGATTTCCGCTGCGCACATCGACCATGCGCAGGCGGGGACGCTTTCCCAGTTCCTTCAGCAAAGCCAGGAGAGGGATCCGGGCGCTGGGATCCCACTCGATGGGTTTTCTGTTCTTGTTGAACGTTTCCAAGGCTGTTGGGTTCAGGAAAAGCGTCGTCAAGAGATCTTCATCAGATAGCGGCCCTCTTTCAGCCCTCGTCTTGTCCACCATCTTGTCGTAGTAGTGAGCCGTTGGATCGATGAGCGGCTGATCGCCAACGACGCGATCAAGCACATTTGGATCGATAGGGCCGGGAGATTGGCCGTAGTAGCCGCGGCAATACAAGGCCATCTCCTGAGGAAAAGAAGAATACCGTTCGCCTGTGACGACGTTCAGTGTGGCTTGCACGCCGACGAACTGCGAGAACGGAGTGACCATGACTGGATAACCCAGCTCCGCCCGGACTCGCCCCGACTCTTCGAGCACCTCGGGCAGGCGGTGTGACATGCCAACGCTTGCCAACTGGCTCTCCAGGTTGGACATCATGCCACCAGGAATTTGATGCTTAATGGTTTGCTCATATCCGACGGGATCGAATTCGGCGGGCTCGTAGCAGGGCCGCTTCTCCTGATAAGCGGCCCAGTAAAACCAGTCGTCGATTTCCTGCAAACGCCGCTCGTCCAGATCGACTGTGCGTCCTTCATCGCGGGCCAGTTGCACGATGGTCGCGTGCGGCGGAAAAGAATGTCCATTCGCCAAAGGTGTGCAAGCGCCCCACAAGACGTCGATGCCTTGCCGGATGGCTTCGCGATAGCACGGAGTTGACACGCCACTGTTCGGGTGGGTGGAGAAATGCAGTTCCATGGCGGGCAGTGCGGCGCGCACGCGACCGACCAGCGTGCGAGCGCGTTCCGGCAGCATCGACCCGCACGGGTCGGCGATGACGACTGCATCGACGCCCAGGGTGGCCAATTCTCTTGCCTTGGCCACGTAGTAATCGTCCGTATGGACCGGGCTTACTGCGAACGTCAGAAGCCCTTTGACATGAAAGCCGAGCTCCTTTCCGACTTGCACGTGAAATGCGATGTTGCGGAAATCATTCAAGCCATCGAACACCTTTATGCTGTGCACGCCGGCCTTGCTCAGAGTCTTGAGAAATAGCTCGACGACGTCGTTTGGCTTGAGAAACCAGCCAACAACATTGCGGGAGCGGACCAGAAAATCGAAATCGGTATTCGGCATGTGCTGGCGCAGCAGTCGCAGCCGCTCCCATGGGTTCTCATATAGGTACATGGCCGCCGTTTCAAATGAGACGGGAGCCATCGCAGCTACCTGATAAAAGCCAGCGGCGTCCATTACCGGAGCGATGGGCAGCATCCACTTTGTCTTCATTCGCGTGGCCCACAGGGCCTGCTGCCCCATGCGCAGGCTTTCGTCCAATATCTTTAGCGGCTTCATTCGATCATCTCCGGATCGATCACCGCTAGAACCTGCCCAAACCCCACGAGTTCCTCGTTGACTACGCAGATCTTCGTGACCACACCCGAGCAAGGCGCAGTGACGTGGTTCATCAGTTTCATGATCTCAATGATGCCCACAACGTCGCCTCTTTTGATAGCTGAGCCCACCTCCGTGAAAGGTGGCTCACCCGGTTGTGGGCAGCGGTAAAAGATGCCCGCGAGCGGGGCGATCACGGGTTCGCCTTCTGCCTCCGCTCTCGCATCAACCTGAACCGCGGCCGCCATCACTAAATCGCGCACGGGCTCGGAAAGCACAGCCTCCGACGTTGCCAATGTTGGTGACCGGGTTGCGGATTGCTGCTTCAACGATGGCTGTTCTTCATCCCGCACCACTCGCAGCTTCAGATCTCCCAGTTCCAATTGCAATTCTTGAAATGAGGTTTCGTCAACCAACCGGAGAATACGGATCACGTCACTAAAATTCAGGTAATAGGCAATCTTCTGCTCTGTCAATTTAAGCTCCTTGTAGTCAATTTAAGCTCCTTGTAAACTGCATCCATCCACATTCGACGGTCTGGCTCTCAATCTAGGCTCGGCTCAACGGACTTTTCGGCCGTGAAGGTCTCTTCGACCCAACGTGTATGAATCTGATTGCGAATGAAATCTGGTGCGTCGAGCGCCCGGAGCAGGAACGGAATAGTGGTGGGAACACCTGCAACGACGAATTCATTGAGTGCACGATGCATGCGGCGCACCGCGCGGTCCCGGTCGGGCGCGACCACCACAAGTTTTGCTAGCAGCGAGTCGTAGTGCGGTGGGACGACATAGCCGGGATAGCAGTGCGTATCCACTCTTATCCCGATCCCGCCCGGCGGACAAAAAGCTGTCAAACTGCCGGCACATGGACGGAAATTGTGAGCAGGGTCTTCTGCATTGATGCGGCACTCGATGGCGTGGCCGCGGGACTGAACGTCATCCTGCTCGACGCTTAGCCCTTCACCGGCCGCGACCCGCAATTGTTCCGAAACGATGTCAACGCCTGTGAGGCATTCCGTCACCGCATGCTCGACTTGGATCCGACAATTGACTTCGATGAAGTAAGCCTGCTGCGAAACGGGATCGAACACGAATTCCACCGTCCCGGCGCCGCGATACGCCGTGTATTCGCCTAAGCGCACGGCCTTATATGTCAAATCACGGCGTAACTCGGGTGACAGGGAAGAAGGTCCCTCTTCAACCAGCTTTTGATGGCGGCGCTGCAGAGTGCAATCTCGTTCGCCGAGATGCACCACCTTACCCTTGCCGTCGCCGAGGATCTGAACCTCGATGTGGCGGATCCCGACAAGATATTTCTCAAGGTACAGGCTGCCATCTCCGAAAGCTGCTTGCGCTTCGTTGCGCGCCTGTTGGAAATTTCTCTCCATTTCGCTGGCGGAATTCACCCGACGCATCCCGCGCCCTCCGCCACCCGCCGACGCTTTGAGAAGTACCGGATAACCGAGTTGGCACGCTATCTGCTCAGCTTCAATGGCATCCGCCAGAACCGCTTTTGATCCGGGGATGACTGGTACGCCGACCATTGCGGCGGTTCGCCTGGCTTCGACCTTGTTGCCCATCTGCCTGATTAACGACGCGGGCGGTCCAATCCATGCGAGTCCTGCGGCCTCGCAAGCCGCGGCGAATTCCGCGTTCTCCGCTAAAAAGCCGTATCCAGGATGGATGGCATCGGCACCCGCGGCTTTGGCAACGGCGATCAGGGTGGGCTGCATGAGATAGGACTTGGCTGCGCTCGCTGCACCGATGCAGACTGCCCGGTCGGCTAGCTGGACATGCGAGCAATCCCGATCTGCGCTAGAAAAAACAGCAACTGTTTGAATGCCGAGTTCCTTGCATGTCCGGATGACTCGGACCGCAATCTCTCCTCTGTTTGCCACGAGTACCCGCTTAAATCTCACAAACGCCCTTATTCTGTTCGACGACTTGTTTCCTCATGACGACGTCGATGGCCTTCATCAGACTTTGTCCGCCGTCAAACGGGATGATGGTCCCATTGATGTGACTGGCCTCGCGCGACGTCAAGTACTTCACAAGGGCAGCGACATCTTCAGGCGTTCCCCCTCCCGTCAGCGGTACATCACCAAATGACCGCTGACTCATCGGTGTCACGATCAAACCGGGAGCGATCAGATTGATCGTGACACCAGTTCCGATGAATTCCTTTGCGACAGTGAGGGTGAGGCCGCACATTCCGGCCTTCACCGAAGCATAGTGGCTCTTTCCATAGAGACCGCTAATGCCCGCCATCGAGCCGATAAGAACTATTCGTCCGAATTGGCGAGAAACCATGTTTCGCGATGCCTCTTTCACGCAGAGAAAGCTCCCAACCAAATGGGTCTGAATCAGGCTCTGGAAATCAGCTTCCTCCATGTCCCACACATTCTTGCCCGGGAGCGTCGAGCCGGCGCAATGAACAAGGATGTCGACGCCGCCAAATTCCGCAGAGAGGCGGGAAAAAAGGTCTGCGACTTCCTTTGCATTCCTCACGTCCAGATGACAGGCTTCCATCAGTGGCGAACTCCTCGCCCGCTCTTCCGCTTTGGTCAAGGAAATGTCGGCGACGACCACTCGGTAGCCTGCTTCGGCGAGCATGCCTGCACACGCGCTGCCGATGCCGGACCCGGCACCAGTTACGACAGCGACTTTCGGTTGGTTATGTGTTGATGTCATTGCAATTCACACGCCGAGATAGGCGCGCCTCACTTCTTCATTTTCAGCGAGGCGAGAAGCCACATCACTGAGTACGATTTCACCCGTTTCGAGAACGTAGCCCCGGTCGGCGAGATCCAGAGCGAGGGAAGCATTCTGCTCAACAAGCAAAATCGTTTTCCCCTGGTCCCTGAGACGCGAAACGATATCGCCAACCGACTCGACGATGATGGGAGCAAGGCCCATCGTCGGTTCATCGAGCATTAGGAGGTCGGGGTTGGACATGAGTGCTCTGGCTATGGCCAGCATTTGCTGCTGGCCGCCGGAGAGTGTCGTTGCGATCTGCCCGAGCCTTTCCTTAATCACTGGAAAAAGAGAAAAAACAAAGTCGAGTCGTTCAGCCAGCACTTCGACGTTTCTAGTACTATATCCTCCGAGCAGCAAATTCTCGTGCACCGTCATTTCCGGGAACATCTTTCTGCCTTCAGGCACCTGCCCAATACCCATCCTCAAAATCTCGTGTGGTTCCATTCCACCGATACTTTTTCCGCGATAGCGGATTTCTCCCGCATTGGGACTGACCAGGCCCGATATGGTGTTTATGAGGCTCGTCTTCCCGGCGCCATTCGCTCCGATCAGCGCCACAATCTCTCCGTCCGCCACAGTCATTGAAATTTTCTTCAGTACTAGGCGCGGCCCGTACTTGACGTCGAGGTTGTTGATTTCTAGCATCGCTTCGTCGCCTTGTTTCCCAGGTAGACCCTGATCACATCTTCGTTGTGACTGACTTCCTGCGGTGTTCCTTGGGCGATGATCGAGCCGAAGTTAAGCACTACGATGCGCTCGCACAGGTCCATGATGAATTTCATGTCGTGCTCGACGACGATGATAGTCATGAGGCTTTTCTTTAGCTCCTTCACCAGCGTCATGAGTTTGTTTATTTCGGTTGGATTCATCCCGGCCGCTGGCTCGTCAAGCAGGAGGACTTTCGGTTCCCCCATTAGAGCTACGCCGAGGCTCAGCAGTTTTTGATTGCCGTACGACAGAGTTCCGGCGAATTGCGAAGCCAGGTGTTGAATGCCTATGAAATTCAGTACCTGATTTGCTTTTTCCCGCGCCTCTTCTTCTTGTTTCCTACATTTCGCTGATAGGAACAGATCGTCGAACAAGTTGGTGTCGATCTTGACGTGCCGTCCGATGATCAAATTCTCGGTGGTGGTCAGTTCCCTAAATACGCTAGCTCTCTGGAAAGTTCGGAAGATTCCCAAGTGCGGCATTCGATGGGCTTGAATGCCGGTGATGTCTTCGCCGGCGTATGTCACCCGTCCACTGGTTGGTTTGACCACTCCCGTCAGCACATCGAAAAGAGTGGTCTTGCCGGCGCCGTTGGGACCGATGACACCAAGGAGTTCCCTATCGCCCACAGCAATGTCGATCGCATCGAGCGCGTTCAGTCCTCCAAATCGCTTTGTTAAGGCGTTTGCCTCAATCAGCATGACTCGTGCCCCTCCGACGTATCCGCTTCAGGATTGACGCGGCCGTTCCTGCCAATCCCTTTGGCATGTAAAACACGCACGCCAGCAAGATGACACCGAATATCACCCATCTCCATATCCCAAACACGTCGAGATACTCATGTAGAAAGGTAATCAGGATCGCGCCCACGATTGGCCCCGCTATCGTTCCCAGCCCACCTACCCACACCATGACCAACATCATCGTGAGGTAATCGAACCCAAAGACGCTGGGCGAGACAAAACGCTCAAATTGAGCGTAGAAGCAGCCAGCCAATCCGCCGAACATCGCGCTAATGACAAAAGCCTGCAATTTGCTCATATACGGATTGACGCCGAGCGATTGAGCCAGCTCCGGATTTTCGCGAATGGCTAAGTACTTCCGGCCAGTCTTCGCACTCATGATCCTCAGATTCAAAATCGCGACAACGACAACGAGAATTACCATCAAGTAGTAAAGGCCAGTTTTATTTTTGAGCGCCAACCCGAACAGGCTTGGGTATGGAATCCCGGTAATTCCATCCGGACCACCCGTAAACTCAAGCCAATTCCAGGCAATCAGAAAAAATATCTCGTTGAACGCGAGTGAAACGATCACAAAAGCGGGACCCTTCATCTTCAACGTCGGCAGGCCGATCAGCAGGCCTACCAGACCGCACAGGGCCACTGAACTGGCCATTGCAATCACGAAATTTCCGCCGGTGTGCGGAGAAATAAGAGCGGCCGTATACGCGCCAAGGCCGAAGAACAGTTGGTGTCCTAACGGAAACTGTCCGACGTAACCCAGAATGAGATTGAGTGACAAAGCAAGCATCGCAAAGATGCCTGCAATCACCACGACATGATAAAAGTATGGACTCGTGACGCCAAAAGGTACTAGGGCCAAGAACAGCACCAGCGCTCCAACCAGACCCTTCTTGATGGTTTGCCGTTTTGCTAGATCAGTGGCGATCCATTTGGCGTCAAGCGCCTCAGCCATGGCGACGGGTTGAGCTTCGAAGTGCTTCACTTGGAAAAACTCTTTCCGGTAAGCCCATTCGGAAACAGCAACAGCGCAAGAATGACCAGTGAAAAGCCCACTATATCTTTGTACGCCGTCGTTACATAGGCCGAGGTCAACCCCTCAACAACACCCAACAACATGCCGCCGACCAACGCGCCTGGAATGCTACCTAGTCCGCCCAAAATCACCACGATGAACGCTTTGATGATGGCCATGTGGCCCATATGAGTATTCATCGACAACATCGGCCCAAGCAAGCTGCCAGCCACTGCTGCGATGCCGCACCCGAATGCAAACGTCATCATATAAACCAGGTTGACATTCACTCCCATTAGAGCTGCCGTCCTCTTGTCGAGCGCGACAGCGCGCATGGCGCGCCCAAATCGACTTCTTTTGATGAACCAGTTAAAACCGATGACGAACGCAACGGAAAAGACGATCACCAACAGCTGCTGCTGTGTGAAGATAATCGATGCTACTTCAATAGTCTCATCAGCGAACGGTGAGGGAATTCTCCTGGGATCAGGACCGAATACGATCAAAGCGAGATATTCGAGAATAATCATTAGCGCATACGTGACCATGACACCTGGCAAGTGGCCCTCACGAAATCGAACTGGCCGTAGCAGCAAGCGCTCGCAGAGAAGGCCGAAAGCACCGACGACCAGAAACGCGATCGGTATGGT
The DNA here is from genome assembly GCA_003133245.1 of Rhodoferax sp. Classification (GTDB taxonomy): domain Bacteria; phylum Pseudomonadota; class Gammaproteobacteria; order Burkholderiales; family Burkholderiaceae_C; genus Rhodoferax. Next base: position 30,697 of record PKWM01000024.1, read on the forward strand.
CATTAGGTATGGAATATTAAGAAATCGGCCCGCGTAGTACACCGTGAATGCGCCCAACATATAGAACTGGCCATGCGAGAAATTGACTACATCGAGAATTCCGAAGATGACAGTCAGTCCAAGGGCCAATAATGTGTAAATGCCCCCTACGACGAGGCCATTCACAAGGTTTTGTAAGAGGGTATCCACAGGTCCACTCGTTAGGAGTTCATTACTTAATGCACTCGAACGAATTTCCCTTTTTGTACTTGAACGATCTTTGTCGTAATTCGAGCCTGACCTTTTTCATCAAAGGTGATTTTTCCCCGGGGGCCATCAAAATCTGTCCGATGCAGTTGAGCTGCAATCTTGACGCCGTCTTTCTCCGTCCCAGCTCTGTCGATCGCTTCAGCGAGGATCGTCAACGTGTCCCATCCCATCGCCTCGTACAGGCCGGACTCTTTGCCGGTGCGTTTGAAATACTCTTCCTTGAATAGCTTCATTCCGGCGTTGGTCGCGGCGGGGTCGTACGGGGTATAGACGTACATTCCTTCGGCCGCCTTGCCGGCAAGCTCAACCACCTTCGGATTGAACAATGCGCCCGCCCCCAATGCAGTCACGTCGGTCATGCCGAGATTACGCATCTGTCTCAGGACATTAGCTCCTTGTTCGGTTTGGGCGACCACATAGACGCCATCGACCTTCATGCTTTTCGCTTTAGTGATCTGCGACGAAAAGTCCTCGTCAGTCGCGCCGAAGAACCCCGTATACAGCACTTTCGGATTGCCCAGTTCTTGATACAGCTGAGTATAGATTTTGCTATCTAGCTGTCCGTACTCATCGTTTTTCGCGATGATCGCGATCGTCTTGAGTTTTAGAACTTCACTTACGTATTTGGAAAACACTTTCGCGTGCATCGCACTAGTCGCGTTGTTCCTGAAGAAGAGCTTTGCCCCTCTCTCGGTCAACAACGGCGATACTGCGACGGGAGTGATCAGGACGACGCCCGCTTCTTCCGTCACCTGCTGAAGCGCGGTCGTGGCATTGGAACAGAAATCTCCAATGATCGCCTTGACATCGACTTGCGCTATGAGCCGCTTTGCGGCTGACACGGATTGGGCAGGCTCACATGCGCTGTCCACTAGCTCAAGTTCAATCTTGCGCCCGCCAAGAATGCCGCCCTTTTGATTGATATAAGAGATGGCCGCGTTGACACCGCTCGCCACTGCTTGTCCGTCGTAGGCCACCGATCCAGTCACCGGAAAAATCATCCCGATCTTTACAGAATCGGCGGCCATAGCTTCAGCGGAAACGCAAGCTAGTCCGATCACAACAAAGTGTGAAAGGACTCTGCGAGCAACATTTCGAAAGAACTTCATTTGAGTCTCCTTTTATGTTAATGCACAACCACTACTGCGGCCTGCGAGTCTCCATGTGTCGAGAGGTTGGCGTATCGCACATCAAAATCAACACACCCTTGGTCGCGCCACCGCCAAATGACAACCGCCTGTACTTGCTTTCTACATACGCCAAAATCTTATCCGATCTCAATGATCGGGTTGATCTGTGGTTATTAGGTCCGACCTATTAAGGTCTATTATGCACATCGAGCCGCGCATTGTCCATAGGGCGGTTACAACGTCCGATCCATGGACACTGATAAATCGTTGATACTGAGCACCGGCGAGTGGCCACTTTCGTCGCGGACTCGAAGATGTAGTCCGCGCGGGGGACACACTATCCAAGTGAGCGGGGCGAAGGGCTTGGTGTTAGGGGAACGCGCGTTAATGCAAGTGAGATAGGGATTCGCAAATCTGCGCTGAACGATCGGGCAGACAAGGCGCTGTTGATCGAACTTATATGGAAAGCATGAGCTGGATTGTCGTTTACGCCTATTGCAACAAAGCCCCGAATCACGGCGCTTGCTGGACGCGATGGAATCGCAAACCGATCTCCTACAAAGTTCAGCGCGGCTGCGATAGCCTGACGTCTCAGGCGCGGGTGGCACCAACGCTGCCAAAGCCCAGGGCTTCTGACAGCTTGCAGGCCTCGTTCATCAGGAGTTGCGCGACCTGCTGCTGCCGTGCGGCACTCAGTCGAACCTCGGGGCCGAACACGCCGAGTGAGCCGGCCAGCAGGGCATTGCGGTCAAAGAAGGGAGCGGCCACGGCCACGGCACCCCGAATGAGCTCACTGCGGCTGGTGGCATACCCGCGCTTGCGAGTCTGGGCGAGCTCCGACTCCAGCTGCTTGAGGTCCACCCCGCTGCCGTTGAGGTACTTGCGCAGTTCTGGTGGCGTGGTTTCCATGAAGGCCAAAATCGCCCTTCCACTTGCGCCCCGCACGATACGCTCCGTATAGCCCACCCCTCGTTTGAAGTTCAGCGGTTGCGGGCTGGGCAGTTCCGCGACGCACAGGCGAAGGTCGCCCTGCGGAACGAACATCGCGACCGTCTCACCCGTCTCGCTCCAGATCCTGCGCAGCACAGGCTCTGCGATGGTCGACAGATCAAGACTGGCGGTCCACACATGCGCCAGCTTGGCCACCGCAGGACCCAGCTTGAAGCGTTGCGGATCCCCCCACGGACGAGAGAAAACCATGCTCCTGCAGCGTGTAGATCAGGCGGTACAGCGTCGGTCGAGACAGGTCGACCCGCTTGAGAAGTTCGCCAGCGGATAACTCGAAGTCCTGGGCCGTGAACGCCAGCAGGATTTCCAGAGCCCGGCCCACAGCCCGCACGTTGTCACTTTTTTCAACTTGACTCATCCAAACCCTCGCTCATCTAAATGAATATCCAATTGTCCACCATACGGCCATATCTTGACGTTTAACCCGTAAGCCGCCCCCCGCAGCCTTGCCCCGAGGACTGGATGTTGTTAGTAAGCCTGTGCCTCTTCCTTCGACGCGATGCCGTAGTTCTGGGCCATGGCACTTCGGCCCAACTCCTTGTGCTGCGGAAACACAAACCATATCCATTGACTGGTTTTCTGACCCGCAGCCAGTTCCGCCAAAACTTCTGCATAGACCGGGTTCTGAACGTCGATGAATCGCTGGAGATTGTGAGGATCGGTCATTTCACTGTGGCACGGTGGTTGGCTGCTAGCGTAACCTTTACATCTGGCAGGCGACTGACTGGCCTGACTGGCGCTACGACCTGTCAAAACTGGTTGGGCCGCTGGCCGATGTCAGCCGTGCGCAAGGGTTGCTGATAGGGCGCCTGGCTGATGTGGGCATGGCGCTGCGTGACCAAGCAAGTCTGGCGGCACTGACCGATGACGTGGTCAAGACCAGTGAGATTGAGGGCGAACAGCTCAACGTCGAATCGGTACGCTCATCCATCGCTCGCCGCTTAGGTGTGGATATTGGTGCCCTCGCACCCGTTGATCGCCATGTCGAAGGCGTGGTCGAAATGGTGCTGGATGCAACGGGGCGCTGCGATGCGCCTCTGACATCAGAGCGCCTGTTTAGCTGGCACACGGCCTTGTTCCCCGCGGGCTTCAGCAGTCTGACGCGCATTCGAGTTGGCGCATGGCGTGACGATGCGACTGGGCCGATGCAAGTTATTTCAGGTCAAGGGCTGAGTCAACGCGTGCATTTTGAAGCGCCGCCTGCGGCCCAATTACCGGCTGAGGCCAATCGTTTCATCACCTGGGTGAACGCATCGACATCCGAGCCAGCCCTGATCAAGGCTGGACTGGGCCATCTTTGGTTTGTGACCCTTCATCCCTTTGACGATGGTAATGGCCGGATCGCCCGAGCGATGGGCGACTTGTTATTGGCTCGCGCCGACGGTAGCACGCAGCGCTTTTACAGCCTGTCGGCGCAAATTCAACGGGAACGCAAGGACTACTACGCCGTGTTGGAGCGCACGCAAAAAGGCACTCTGGACGTGACCGAGTGGTTGATGTGGTTTCTTGGCGCGTTGCACTGTGCGGTGGACAGTGCCCAACACACGCTTGATGCTGTGCTGGTCAAAACCAAATTCTGGCAGCGCTGGGCGAGCACTCCGATGAATGAGCGACACATTAAACTGCTCAACCGACTGCTGGATGGTTTTGATGGAAAGCTCACCAGCAGCAAGTGGGCATCCATTGCCAAGTGCTCACCCGACACGGCCCTGCGCGACATCAATGAATTGATTGCGCTGGGGGTACTGCGCAAGATGTCGGGTGGCGGACGTAGCACGGCCTACGAAATTGCCTACCTTGCCTTGCGACCCAACGAACCTGTTCAATACCCCACTGCCGCGCCCGATGGCTGACGTCCGTCGTTGGCGCCATAGATAAAACCGGGACGAACCTTGCCAGATACGGCACCATCATTGCCCGAGCTGGCCGATGCCACACCCGCTGCTCCAGGAATTCCGATCAGGATCAATTCAGCCGCACCCCAGGGTGTTTGTTCAGTCATCTTGTAGCCCAACTCTTTGAGGATTTTCAGGGTATCCGCCGACAACCCGCGTGTCTCAAAGAACACCTCGTCTGGCAGCCATTGCTGATGGATGCGTGGCGCATCGACCGCTTCCTGCGGCGCCATGCCGTGGTCAATCACGTTCAGCGCAGTCTCCAGCGTGATGGAGATGATCCGTGAGCCGCCGGGCGAACCAAGCACCATGAAGATCTTGCCGTCCTTGGTAACCAGCGACGGCGACATTGACGACAGCGGCTGTTTCTTGGGTGCAATGGCGTTGCTGGCACCTTGCACCAGTCCGTAGAGGTTCTTCACGCCAATCTTGATGGTGAAGTCGTCCATCTCGTCGTTGAGGAAGAACCCGGTTCCCGGCGCGATGACCACCGCTCCAAAACGACCGTTGATGGTGTAGGTGGTAGATACGGCATTGCCGTGCTTGTCGATGATCGAATAGTGCGTGGTTTCGGTTTTCTCATGCGGCTGCATGCCGGGCTGAACTTCGGTTGACGGTGTCGCCTTGTCGTTGCTTATTTTCTCGCGAATGGCTGCGGCGTAAGACTTGCTCAGCAGTCGGTCGAGCGGATTCTTGACGAATTGCGGATCGCCAAGGAAGGTGTTGCGGTCCATGAAGGCGTGGCGCATGGCTTCGGCCATGACGTGGATCGCAGCCGCCGAGTTGAAGCCCATGGCTTTGAGGTCATAGCCCTCAAGCGTGTTGAGAATCTGGCATAGGGTCGTGCCGCCTGAACTGGGCGGCGGCGCTGACAGGAAAACGTAGCCACGGTAATCGCAGGAGACAGGCACCGTTTCGCTGATCGTGTAATCGGCGAAATCAGCGGCGGTGATGATGCCGCCGCTCTTTTTGGCGGCACGTTCGACGGCTTCTGGAATCCGGCCCTTGTAGAACGCCTCGGGACCCCATTTGGCAATGGCTGCTAGCGTTTTCGACAGCTCCTTCTGCACCAGGCGATCACCCGGTTGCAGCGGCGAGCCATCGCGGCGCAGGAAGATCCGGGCGGCCTGCGGATCATTTTTGATCGGCTGGAGGGTCGTATCAAGGATGTCGGTATCGCTGCGATTGAGGATGAAGCCTTCGCGCGCCAGTTTGATGGCCGGGTTCATGACCTGCGCCCGGGTCAGCTTGCCGTATTTGCGCTGCGCGGTATCGAGGCCGAGCACCGTGCCAGGCACACCGACGGCCAGGGTGCCGAGCAGGCTGGCATTCTTGACGACGTTGCCCGAGGCATCGAGATACATGTTGGCGGTTGAGGCGGCCGGTGCCTTCTCGCGAAAGTTGATGAAGGTGTCGCGTCCGTCAGCCAGATGGATCGTCATGAAGCCACCGCCACCAATATTGCCGCAACACGGATTGACCACGGCCTGTGCATAACCGACGGCAACCGCTGCATCGACGGCGTTCCCGCCCATCTTCAGGATATCGACCCCGACTTTCGATGCCAGATGCTGAGAGGTCACCACCATGCCGTTTTTCGCCTCGACCGCCGGTACGGAGGCCGCGTAGGAATTGCCAAACAGGGTCAGAGCAAGCGTCGTGACTGCCAGCGGCCTTAACCAGTTATTGCCATTCATACGTTTCTTTTCGTTAGTTAATGAATAAACAACGCCGACAAGCAGGTTACCCCAGATTAGGCCAAAACGTCTTCGCTGCTGCGACCCACCAGTTGGGCATAAAGCACCGGGTCGGTGTCGCGCTCGGTGCCAAAGAACAGCAGGCGACTGCGGTCGTCAAGCTTCAGTGCTGCCCTTTGACTGGCGTTCTTCGCCACCCCGATCGCGGCCGCCAGCCCGGCTACGGCCGACTCGCCCGCCACGATGGGGATGTCGCCCCCGCTGGGTGATGCCAGCAAACGCATGGTGTCAATCGCCGCCTGATCGCTGACCACTGCGAAGACATCGGCACCCGACTCCAAAATCTTCCAGGCCAACAAGGAAACTTCACCGCACGCGAGGCCCGCCATCAAGGTATCCAAATCGCCCAGTACGGCGGTGATCTTGCCATTGCGGGCGCTCTGCATAAGACAGTCGGCGCGCTCCGGCTCCACCACAATGACTCGCGGTCGCGCATTGCCAAACCGCTCCCAAAAGTAGCCGCACACGGCCGCCGCCAAGCCGCCAACGCCGCCCTGAATGAACACGTGAGTCGGCATCTCGTCCATCTGCTGGGCGGCTTCTTCGACCATCAACTGATAGCCTTGCATCACATCGCGCGGCACCTCCATATAGCCTTCATAAGACGTATCAGAAATCACATAGCGGCCAATTGACTTGGCATCCCGGTCGGCCTGCCGGACGGCATCGTCGTAATTTCCGCTGGTGCGAATGACTTTGGCGCCATAGTGTTCAATCGCCTGGCGCCGCCCTTCGCTCACGGTGGCGTGGATATAAATCACACACTGGCAACCCAACAGTTGCGCCCCCCAGGCCACAGAGCGCCCATGATTGCCGTCGGTGGCACAGGTAACTGTGATGGCTTGCGTGAGTTCGCGGCACGGCGCTGTCAACAAATCAGCCGTCGTCACGCGGTGTCCCAGTCGCTCGCCTACGGCCTGACACAGCAACCGCGCCACGGCGTAGGCTCCGCCCAGGGCCTTGAAGCTGCCCAGGCCAAAGCGGCCCCCTTCGTCCTTGTAGTGAACGCTGGCCACATTCATTTGGTGGGCCAGCGCCTTGAGTGCGTGCAGCGGTGTGACGCCGTAGCCAGGCCAGTTCTGAATTTCGGCCCGGGCCACTTCGAGGGCAGACTGGCTGAGGATTTCCCGGCGCGCATCGCCGTATGCGGCCTCGCGCTGGCAGGCCGGGTTCAAAAACGGGCGAAAGACAGGATTAACGTAGCGAATTGGAAAATCTTGATTCACTTGGTGTTTTCTTCAAAGGGTGCATGATCGGACCCGGGTTGCCCTTGTCAATCGGACGCTTGTCCACCACTGTCATGGGCAATAATTGATTGATACTGTCGCGTTGTGATTGTTGGATTATGCAATTTCGCCTGCTTGCGTGGTATTGCCGCTTAAGTTCCGTCTAAGTGGCAGGCCCCATACTTCACCCATCGCACAGACCCGTGCGCCATGACGATCGTTTTCCAAGGACACCATGACCAGCAACCCATCCAATCCACATCCGTTGTCACGGTCTGCCCAAACGAGACCGCGCACCACGGACGAAGACTGTATCCTTGTGCTGCAAGGTGGCGGCGCTCTGGGCGCCTACCAGGGCGGCGTATTCGAGGCACTGTGCGAGAGCTACCGCGAGCCCGACTGGGTGGCCGGAATTTCGATCGGAGCGATTAACGCAGCACTGATCGCCGGTAATCCGATCCACACTCGCATCGCCAGGCTGCGCGAGTTTTGGGAACTTGTCAGCTCAGCGCTTCCACTGCATGGCATCGCCAACCGGGTCAACGCTCGTGAAACATTGAACGAGGCCAGCGCAACGCAGGGCATGCTGTTTGGCGTGCCAGGATTTTTTGCACCCCGTTTTCCGCCCGCGCCGTTCCAGCCGCGCGGCACACTAGAGGCAATTAGCTACTACGACACGGCGCCGCTGCTTCAGACGCTGGAGCGACTGGTCGATTTCGACTTGATCAATTCGGGCTCGGTGCGGTTGTCGGTCGGTGCGGTCAACGTGCGCAGCGGCAACTTCGAATATTTTGATTCGGACAAGCAACGCATCGACGCGCGTCACATCATGGCCAGCGGTGCGCTGCCGCCGGGCTTTGCACCGATCGAGATCGACGGCGAGCACTACTGGGACGGCGGCCTGGTCTCGAACACTCCGCTGCAATATGTACTCGACCAGCCGGCCAAGCGGCGCCGCGTCGTGTTCCAGGTGGACCTGTTTGCCGCCACCGGCGAATTGCCGACCACGCTGGCCGAAGTGACCGAGCGCGAGAAGGATATTCGTTTCTCCAGCCGCACTCGCCTGAACACCACCAACGAGCTCGACCTACAGGTGATCGCACAGGCCGCCCAGCGTCTGATTGCGAAGCTGCCGCCCGAGTTGCGCAACGATCCCGATGCGCGGGCTCTGTCGCGTGTGCGCAGTGAGAGCGCGGTCGAGGTAGTGCATTTGATTTATCGCAGCAAACACTACGAGAGCCAATCCAAGGATTACGAGTTCTCCCGTGTTTCGGTACAGGAACATTGGGACGCGGGACGTGCCGACATGGCACACACCCTGCATGACCCACGCTGGGTTGATCGTCAGCCAGGCGCCAATGGCGTCCACGTGTTCGACCTCACCTCTGACATTCCAACTTCAATCCGGGAGACCCTATGAACATCGAAAATGTAAAACGCAACGCGTTCGCGATGCCGCTGACCAGCCCGGCGTTCCCACCGGGCCCGTACCGTTTCATCAACCGCGAATTTTTGATCGTGACCTACCGCACCGACCTCGACGCATTGCGCGCCGTCGTACCCGAGCCGCTCCAGGTGACAGAGCCCATCGTCAAGTACGAGTTCATCCGGATGCCCGACTCGACCGGCTTTGGCGACTACACCGAATCAGGCCAGGTGATCCCGGTGACATTCGAGGGCGTGACCGGCGGCTACGTGCACTCGATGTATCTGAACGACGAGGCGCCAATCGCTGCCGGGCGTGAACTGTGGGGCTTCCCGAAGAAGCTCGCGGCGCCTTCGCTGACAGTCGAGCGCGACACGTTGCTGGGTACGCTCGACTACGGCCCGGTGCGGGTGGCGACCGCAACGATGGGCTACAAGCATCGCTCACTCGACCCTGCGACCGTGCGCGCCGGCATGCTCGCACCAAACTACCTGCTCAAAATCATCCCGCACGTGGACGGCAGTGCGCGCATCTGCGAACTGGTGCGCTATTTTCTCGAAGACGTGAGCGTCAAGGGTGCGTGGACGGGGCCAGCCGCGCTTGAGCTGGCGCACCATGCGCTGGCACCGGTCGCTGGGCTACCGGTGTTGGAGGTGCTCTCGGGCACCCATATCGTTGCCGACATGACGCTGGGCTTGGGCTCCGTCATCCACGACTATCTCGCCTAAACTCTTGCCACATCCCAACCCAAGCAGAAAGAATTCCCATGAAGCTCAAAGACAAAGTCTGTATCGTCACTGGCGCCGCCAGCGGCATCGGCAAGGAAATCGCCCTCACCTATGCACGTGAAGGCGGCCGCGTCGTCATCGCCGACTTGAACAAGGATGCGGCTCAGGCCGTCGCCGACGAAATCACAAAAGCCGGTGGTACTGCAATGTCGGTGGCGATGGACGTGACCAGCGAAGAGCAGGTCAATGCCGCCGTCGCCGAGGTGGTGGCGGCCTATGGTGGCGTCGATGTGCTGGTCAGCAACGCCGGCATCCAGATCATCCATCCGATTGAAGCGTTTCCATTCGCCGACTGGAAGAAGATGCTTGCGATCCACCTCGACGGCGCCTTCCTTACCACCAAGGCCTGCGTGCCGCACATGCAGACCTCAGGCAAAGGCGGCAGCATCATCTACATGGGATCGGTGCACTCGAAGGAAGCCTCGGTTCTGAAGTCGGCCTATGTGACCGCCAAACACGGGCTGATCGGGCTGTGCAAGACAGTGGCCAAGGAAGGCGGCAAATACGGCATTCGCGCCAACGTGATCTGCCCCGGCTTTGTGCGCACGCCACTGGTCGAAAAACAGATTCCAGAGCAGGCCGCAGAGCTGGGCATCAGCACCGATGACGTGATCAAAAAAGTGATGCTCAAAGAAACGGTGGACGGCGAGTTCACCACCGTGCAGGATGTCGCTGAAGTGGCCTTGCTGTTTGCCGCCTTCGGCTCGAACGCCTTGACGGGTCAGTCACTGGTCGTCAGCCACGGCTGGTTCATGCAGTAGCCTGACCCGCCGTGCGTGCGGGCTATTTCTGTGCCGGCTGGAGCGGTGCCGCAATCGGCCAGTTCTGAACCTTCTGCCAAACCTGTTGTACCGCCGGTGGCAGCTTGTCCATGTTGTTCAGGAATAGCGCCAGCGTCCAGATTTCCTGGTCGCCAAGGGAGTACCCGAACGAGGGCATGCCCGTCAGACGGACACCGTGCTTGATTCTCCAAAACGAAACGCCTTGCGGGTCGTCCTCAACGCCATCGGTGGCCAATTGCGGCGGCCTAGGATAAAGGCCTTTGGCGATTGGCGATGGCGCTGCCGCGCCCTGTGCAGACCCATGGCAAACGGCGCAGTTCTGCGCGAAAAGATGAACGCCATTGAGGAGATTTTGCTCGTTCAAGGGCACTGGATTTTTGCCTTTTGGTGCTTCACGTTGCAAGGTTGCATCCAGCGAAGTGCCAGCCACCCAGAGCTCGATTGACCCCGGATTCGCATCGGCATTGGCTGGAATAAAACCACTTCGTATCAGCACGAAAGCGCCAAGCACGCCTGCGGCCAGCGTTAACGCGACTCCCCAAATAGCACCTTTAAACATAAAATTCCTCAGTGTTCAACGTTGAGACAGGTGCAATCCTACTACGTAAGGCGCTCCCGAGTACGCTCGAAGTCGCTTGCGGCACCGGGTACTGGACGCAGTTCATTGCCTTTGCCGTAGCACACATCGTTGCCATTGATGCTGCGCCAGAAACCAGTCCGGCCTGTCGCGCAATTCTCCCTATCTATCTCCTCGTTGCGCAGCCTGTCGCATTGCCAGTGCAATCCAAAACCAGTGCACCTACATTCACTTCAACGGGCCACAGTGGCCTGAAACTGGAGAGAACAAATGAACACAAATCGCACAACTCGTATTGTCGGATTGTTGGTCGCAGTGCTGATATCGGTTGCCATCAACGGCGCCATGCTTTTGAAGTTCGACGCCATTGCCAAGGAAGGGGCTCTGGCCAACAGTGGGCAGACGCCATCCGTGGTGACGTTGGAATCGGTCAGCATCGTGGCGCAGCGGTCCTGATTAAATGGCGCGCTGCACGCGCATGGCCACACTCATATCGCCCTTGACTTTGAGTTTTCCCAGCATGAAACCGGTGGCCGGTTGAAGATCACCCTCAAGCAGGGCGTTCAGGTTTTCAAGCGTGATGGTAATGGTGCAATCGGCATCGATGTCGGCGTTGCCCACCGTGTTGGGTTTGGATTTACCGTCAATGTAGATGACACCCTGTGCGCCGCAGTCAAATTTAAGGGTGACGTCAAGTCCGCTGTCGGTTCCGACTTTGGCGCTGATGGCTTGAGTGCAAGCTTCGAGGTTCATACTGTTCCTTGTAAAAAATAGCGGCAAATACCAAACATTAATCGACCACGCAATGATGCCCATCACACTGGCAATATTGGCACCGCATTAAAGTGCGCGCATCACTTCCATCGCTTGCTCAATGCGATCAACGGCGTGGATTGTCAGCCCTTCAACCGGCTTCTTGGGCGCATTGGCTTTGGGCACCAGCGCCACACTGAAACCGAGCTTGGCGGCTTCCTTCAGGCGTTCCTGGCCGCGCGGTGCGGGCCGCACTTCACCGGCCAAACCCACCTCACCAAAAGCAAAAAAGCCACGCGGCAAGGGCTTGCCCCGTAACGATGACGTGATGGCCAGCAGCACCGCCAGGTCTGCCGCTGGCTCACTGATGCGCACGCCACCGACAGCGTTGACAAACACGTCCTGATCCATGCAGGCCACACCGGCATGGCGATGCAACACCGCCAGCAGCATCGCCAGTCGGTCTTTGTCCAGACCCACCGAAAGACGCCGGGGTGAAGGCCCGCCGCTGTCCACCAGCGCCTGGATTTCCACCAGCATCGGTCGCGTGCCCTCCAAAGTGACCATGACGCAGCTGCCCGGCACCGGCTCGACGTGCTGGCTCAAAAAAATGGCACTCGGGTTGGAGACGCCCTTGAGGCCTTTTTCGGTCATGGCAAAAACGCCGATTTCATTGACCGCACCAAAGCGGTTTTTGATGGCGCGCACCAGCCTGAAACTGCTGTGCGTGTCGCCTTCAAAATACAAGACGGTATCGACCATGTGCTCGAGCACGCGCGGCCCGGCCAAGGCGCCTTCCTTGGTGACGTGGCCGACCAGTACGATACACGTCGCCCTGGCTCGGGCGACTCCATCAGCGTGTCCGCTGGCTTTGGCATAGCGCGTCAGGTGGGCGGCGCACTCGCGCACTTGAGCGACCGAGCCCGGGGCCGAAGTGAGTTGATCGGAATAGACGGTTTGAATCGAGTCGATCACCGCGATGTCGGGCTGGGTGGCTTCGAGAGTGGCCAGAATCCGGTCGAGCTGAATTTCAGCCAGCACCCGCACTTGGGATTGGCCCAGGCCGAGGCGGCGCGATCTCAAAGCTATTTGCGCGCCACTCTCTTCGCCGGTCACATACAAAGTGCTTTGACCGCTGCGTTGCAGTGAGTCGAGCGCCTGCAACAGCAGAGTCGACTTGCCGATGCCAGGATCGCCGCCGATCAGCACCACGCCGCCTTCGACGATGCCACCGCCGAGTACGCGGTCAAGCTCCTCATGCCCGGTCGGGGTACGCGCCATATCGACGGCGTCAATGTCACCCAAGATCGCAACCTCTGCCGTCTTGGCGAGCGAGGCAAATCGGTTTTTGGTCGGTGCCATGCTCTCGGCGACCGATTCAATCAGCGTGTTCCAGGCACCGCAGCCGGGGCATTTGCCCAGCCATTTGGGGCTGGCGTCGCCACAGTCGTTGCAGATGTAAGTTGTTTTAGCTTTGGCCATGGCGCGATGTTACTAAACCACCTCAGCGCGCAGTGTGAAGCTGCGCGTTTCGGTAATCTTCACATTTACCATTTGCCCGATCAGACCGGTTTGACCGACGAAATTCACCACCCGGTTGCATTCAGTGCGGCCCATCAGCTCGGTACTGTCTCGCCTTGAGGCACCTTCCACCAGAATACGCTGCACGGTGCCCAGGCGGCTTTCGCTGATGCGCCGGATGCTGGCGTTGATCACGCCCTGCAAGTGCTGCAAGCGGCGCAGTTTGACCTCATGCGGTGTGTCGTCGGCCAGATTGGCCGCTGGCGTGCCAGGGCGCGGGCTGAAGATAAAGCTGAATGAGTTGTCAAAGCCGACGTCGTCAATCAACTTCATCATCTGGTTGAAGTCGGCCTCGGTCTCACCGGGAAACCCGACGATAAAGTCGCTGCTCATGGCCATATCGGGCCGGATGGCGCGCAGTTTGCGCACGGTCGATTTGTATTCCATCGCGGTGTAGCCGCGTTTCATGGCCATCAGGATGCGGTCCGAGCCGTGTTGCACCGGCAAGTGCAGGTGGCTCACCAGCTTGGGAATTTTCTCGTAAGCCGCAATCAGCGCCGGGGTGAACTCGTTGGGGTGGCTAGTGACATAGCGCAGGCGCTCAATACTGGGAATGTCGGCCACGTAGTCCAGCAGAGTGGCAAAGTCGGCCATTGCTGCCGACGTTGAGGCCGCGCTGCTCACCATTTTGGCACGGTAGGCGTTCACGTTCTGCCCCAGCAGCGTCACCTCTTTCACGCCCTGGTCGGCCAGCCCCGCCACTTCCACCAGCACATCCTCGAACGGCCTGGAGACCTCTTCGCCCCGGGTGTAGGGCACGACGCAGTAGCTGCAATATTTGGAGCAGCCTTCCATGATGCTGACAAAAGCGCTCGCGCCTTGCACGCGCGCTGGTGGCAGGTGGTCAAACTTTTCGATTTCCGGAAAACTGATGTCCACCTGGGAGTGGTTTTGTAACTCGCGCTCAACCAGCATTTGCGGTAGGCGGTGCAGGGTTTGCGGGCCAAAGACCACGTCCACATAGGGCGCCCGATCCAGAATTGCGGAGCCTTCCTGGCTCGCCACGCAACCGCCCACGGCAATCAGAACACCTTTTTTCTTGAGATGTTTAACGCGGCCCAGATCAGAAAAAACTTTCTCCTGCGCCTTTTCCCGCACCGAGCAGGTGTTGAACAAAATCAGATCCGCTTCCTCCACGTTGTCGGTTGACTCATAGCCTTGGGCGGCATGGAGCACATCGATCATCTTGTCCGAGTCGTACTCGTTCATCTGACAACCGAAGGTTTTGACAAAGACTTTTTTCGACATTGGAAAGTTGTGGCTATTGCGTTGGATATTTGGGCAACTGGTTGAATGGGGTTTTGCCATCGTCAGTCTTGGGTTTGTCTGCGTCGGAGCCAAACACAATGTTCGTCAGGGGCTCCATCCCGGCGCGCGGCTCTTGCGCCTCCGCAGCGCTCAGAATCCAGACCTCGTGAATCAGCCCTTGAGTGTCGCGCAGGTAGTTCACCAACACGGTCATGCCGACCAGCGAGGCGGACATAACCAGCAAATTATTGCTGCCCCTGATACGAGCCCCCGGTGAAAGTCGCGCGGGCGTGCCGTTGATCAGCACTTCGGGCGGCTGCGTCACTTGCAGCGCGCCGCGCCGGGCGGCAGCCGGAAATTGACGCTGCTGGGTTTGCGCCGTAGCCCAACCCGGGCTGAAACTTGCGAGCCAGACCAGAACGAGGATCAGTGTCCTCAAAAAAAGACGGGTTGACCTAGAAAAGCAACGGTTCATGGCATGGCCTCAGGCGGTTCCACCCACGGTCAGCGCGTCAATACGCAGCGTGGGCTGACCGACACCGACCGGCACGCTCTGGCCTTCTTTACCGCAGGTGCCCACACCGCTGTCAAGCGCCATATCATTGCCGATCATGCTGACACGCTGAAGCGCATCCGGGCCGTTGCCGACCAGGGTGGCGCCCTTGACCGGATACAAAATCTTGCCGTTTTCAACCCAGTAAGCAACGCTGGCCGAGAACACAAACTTGCCTGAAGTGATGTCCACCTGGCCGCCGCCAAAGTTGGTGGCGTAAAGTCCTTTTTTGATGCTTGCCACAATTTCTTCAGGTGCCTTGTCGCCACCGAGCATGTAGGTGTTGGTCATGCGCGGGATCGGCACATGCGCGTAACTCTCGCGCCGCCCATTGCCGGTGGGTTTGACGCCCATCAGGCGCGCATTCATGGCGTCCTGCAGGTAGCCGCGCAGAATGCCATCTTCAATCAGCACGTTGCGGCCACTGGCGTTGCCCTCGTCATCCACATTGAGCGAGCCGCGCCGATCATTGAGGGTGCCGTCATCAAGCACCGTCACGCCCTTGGCGGCGACGCGCTGGCCAACCCGGCCACTGAAAGCGCTGGAACCCTTGCGGTTGAAGTCACCCTCCAGACCGTGGCCAATCGCCTCGTGCAACAAAATGCCGGGCCAGCCCGGGCCCAGCACCACCGTCATCTCACCCGCTGGAGCGGGCCGCGCTGCCAGATTGGTCAGCGCCGCAGCAACGGCTTCATCGACATACCTGGTGATCATCGTATCGTCAAAATACGCAAAACCAAAACGCCCACCGCCACCGGCCGAGCCCATTTCACGTCGCCCTTTTTGTTCGACAAACACGGTCACCGACAGGCGCACCAAGGGCCGCACGTCAGCCGCCAGCGTGCCGTCTGCGCGCGCCACCAGCACCACGTCGTATTCAGCGGCCAAGCCCGCCATGACTTGCGCCACGCGCGGGTCTTTGGCGCGCGCCAGTTGCTCGACCCGCTCCAGCAGTTTGACCTTGGCGCTGCTGTCGAGTGTGGCAATCGGGTCCAGGCCCGGGTAGAGCGAACGGGCCGATGCAATTTTTGGGGTGGGTACGCGCACGTGCCCAGTCTGGGCTTGCTTTGAGATTGACCGGACCGTGCACGCCGCATCCAGAAGCGAGGCCCAGGAGATATCGTCCGAGTAAGCAAAAGCCGTTTTCTCGCCGCTCACAGCCCGCACGCCCACGCCCTGGTCGATGCTGAAGGAACCGGTCTTGACAATGCCTTCTTCCAGGCTCCAGCCCTCGGAGCGTGTGTACTGAAAATACAGATCCGCCTCATCGACCTGGCGCGCCTTGATTTCTGCCAGCGCACGCGACAAATGGGATTCATCCAGGTCAAACGGTGTGAGCAGCAGGGACTTGGCAATAGCCAAGCGTTCAACAGTGGGTTGGGGGGAGATCATGCTAGCATTTTAGAGCCCGCGCCTGTCTCTCCTCGGCGAGAGGGGTATGTCGGGCTTGCACCCCCGACCGCGCTGACTGTGGCATCGACCTGCGCAGTCCATCTTGGAACACCTGATGAAAGCGATGCACTTATTTTCGGCGCTGAGCGGGCAGCGTCGATATGCGTAATCTGAGGGTAACTACCTAGTCAAATCGATTGACATGGCCAGATTCGTTTTATACAGTTGTGCATCTCTATATGCGGACCGACGTTCTGCATAGAAGAACAAAATTGAACCGTAGATTCCCAAACGATTTTTCAATCCACGCAACACAACTTAGAGGAAAAAATGAAAACCAAAGAGAGTCGTTCGTTTCTAGCCATTGGCGTATTTTTGTTTTTATCTTTCGTAGCTGCCTTCACTGCTGTCGCGGCGCCCGCAGACCTCGATTTCTACAAAGGCAAGACCGTCACTTATATCGTCGCGACCAAAACCGGCGGCGGCTATGACACCTATGCGCGCCTGATAGCCAAGTATCTGCCGAAATATCTTCCCGGCTCGAAGGTCATCGTGAAGAACGTTCCGGGGGCCGGCCATATCATCGGCGCCAATACCCTGTATCAAGCCGCGCCGGATGGTCTGACCATCGGCACCTTCAACACGGGGCTGATCTATGCGCAGATTGTCGGCCAGGAAGGGATCCAGTTCGATCTGAACAAATTCAGCTGGATCGGCAAGGCCAACTCCGAAACCCGGGTCGTCCTGGTGGGAGCCAAAGCCCCTTTCAAAACCTTCAAGGATATGATGGACAGCAAAGAGCCGATCAAGATGCCCTCTTCCGGCGTGGGGAGCCAGGACCATAACGAGACGATGATCCTGGCGAACGCCCTGCAGGTCAAGTTCAACCCCATTCCGGGCTACCCGGGCAGTGAAGCTGAAATGGCCATTCTGCGCGGCGAGGTTCCCGCCATGCTGGGCTCTTATACCGGGCTTTCGGGGATCATAGCGGCCAAGGATGCTCGCGCGGTCTTGCAGTATGGCAGTGAGCACGGCATACCCGGTCTCGAGAATGTGCCCCACATCAACAGTATCAAGGTGACGCCCGCCGGTGCCAGCATGGTCAAGATGGTCAACGCCATCGACATGATCGGCCGTCTCACCGCAGCGCCTCCCGGCATGCCAGCCGGTCGGCTGCAGGTGCTGCGGCAGGCCTACAAGCAAGCGCTGACGGATCCGGAATTGATCAAGGACGCCAAAAAGTACAGATTGGACCTCGATCCAGCCTTTGGCGAGGATGTGCAAAAGCTGGTGTCGGAAGGCATCAACCAGCCTCCCGAGAATCTCAAGCTGCTCAAGGAAATCATTAAATTCTCGGAATAACAGCAGCTTGGAAAATATTTGCTGTGCCGGCCCCACGACCGGCGCAGCAAACCTGTGAAATACAACTAGAGGGATGGTTATGGAAGAATGGAATGCAATATGGGCCGGGTTTGCAGCAGCAACAAGCATGCCGGCTTTCGGGATGATGGTGTTGGCGATTCCGATCGGCCTGATCATCGGCATTATTCCGGGTATGGGCGGCAACATGGGGCTGGCCCTGCTGATTCCGTTTACCTTCGGCATGCAGCCGGTCGCGGGTCTTGCCTTGTTGCTGGGGATGCATGCGGTGGTGCACACCGGCGGCTCCATCCCTGCGATTCTGTTTGACACGCCCGGCACCGGTCCGAATGCGGCGACCTGCATCGAGGGTTTCCCGATGGCGCAGAAAGGCGAGGCCGGACGCGCGCTCGGCGCCGCACTCACCTCTTCCATGATCGGCGGGGTACTCGGCGCCATATTCATGGCCATGGTGATCCCCGTGGTGAGGCCAATGATCCTCTCCTTCGGACCACCGGAGTTCTTCATGCTGGCCATCATGGGGCTGGCCTTCATCTCCCTGATGTCGGGCAGCTCCATTTTGAAGGGGCTGATGGCGGGCGGTATGGGGCTAGTCATCTCCTTTGTCGGCATGGACCCCCAGACCGGCGTGATCCGGTTTTCGTTCGGGGTTCTTGAGCTGATGGACGGCATCAATATTGTGACCGTCGTGGTGGGCCTGTTTGCCTTGGCCGAGGTCATCGACATGGGGATCAAGGGGGGCGCCATCGCCCACACCAAGTCGGCCAACATCGACGGATCCGGGGTCATGCAGGGCGTCAAGGACTGCTTTACCAACTGGTGGCTGGTGTTGCGCTGCAGCGTCATCGGCAACGTCATCGGCATCATCCCCGGTCTCGGCGGCGATGCGGCCGCCTTCATCTGTTACGGCCATGCGCTGCAGACGACCAAGCGCAAGGACGAGTACGGCAAGGGCTGCGTCGAAGGGGTCATCGCCACCGATGCGGCGCATAATTCGAAAGAGGGCGGCGCCCTGATTCCCACGCTGGCCTTCGGCGTTCCCGGCAGTTCCGGTATGGCGATTCTGCTCGGCGCCTTCATGATTCTCGGTGTTTCCCCTGGGAAGGAGATGTTCAGCGAGCATCTCGATCTCGTCTTCAGCATGGTCTGGGTGCTGGTCTTTGCCAATATCATTGCCGTGGCGATCTGCCTTCCGCTAGCCGGAACCATGGCCAAGATCACCTTCCTGCGCACTTCCGTGATGATCCCCTTCATTTTGGTCTGCGGCCTGCTGGGGAGCTATCTCACCACGTCCAGAATCGGCGATGTCCTGATCACCGTCCTGTTCGGCGTGATTGGCTACGGCATGAAGAAATTCGATTACGCCCGCGGGCCGCTGATCCTCGGAATTGTGCTCGGAAAGATTGCTGAAAACGCCCTCCACGTTTCCCTCAATCTTTACGGGATGAAGTTCATTTTCCAGCCCGTGGCCTTCGGGATTCTGCTCCTGACTCTGGCCACGGTTTTCTTTCCCATCTATCAGCAATACACCAGGAACAAAAAGTTAAAAGGAGCAGCGAAATGAAACTTCAAGGCCGACACTACTTCAGCCTGTTATGGGTCCTGTTTTTTGCGGGATTCATATTTATCTCCATGGGCTACACCTACAAGGCCCGTCTGATTCCCCTGGTGGTCTGCATCCCATGCCTGCTTTTTGCCCTCTACCGGTTTTATGTGGAACTGATGGGTAAGGAAGAGAAAGGCGGCGTTACCACCGAGGACTTGCTCTTGCAGGGAATCAAGAATGTTGTCGGGGGAACTTCCGAAGGCTTCAGGCAAGAAGAGAAGGCAAAGCTGGGCAAGGCAGAAAAGCAGCGCCGGCTTTACGATATCCTGCTGTGGATCGCAATTCTTCTCGCCCTGATCTTTGCGGGCGGCTTCATGATCGCCATCCCGGTGTTCACGCTGGCCTATATGCGCATCAAGAAAGAGAGCTGGCTGTTATCGATCTTGAGTTCGATCGGGCTCACGGTCGGGGTTTACGTGGCCTTTGTCATCGGTACCGAGAGTTATCTCTATGAAGGTCTTCTCCTCCCGCTGATCAGGGCTCGGCTGCAGTCGTAAAACATCCCCGGTATCAGGACTGCACCAACCTTTTCGATTTGGCAATCGACATCAAAATCCCCAGCCCCATGCCGAGCGTGACCATGGCGGTGCCGCCATAGCTGATGAAGGGCAGCGGCACACCCACCACCGGCACAATACCGCTGACCATGCCCATGTTGACAAAAGCGTAGGTAAAAAAAATCAGCGTGATGCTGCCCGCCAACAGCCTTGCGAACAGGGTCGGCGCTTCTCTGGCAATGGCCAGACCGCGCAGGATCAGGAACACAAAACCGGCGATCAGCGCCAGGTTGCCAATCAGACCGAATTCTTCAGAAAACGAGGCAAAAATAAAGTCGGTGGTGTGCTCCGGGATAAATTCAAGATGCGTCTGCGTGCCTTGCATGAAACCCTTGCCCCAGAGGCCGCCCGAGCCAATCGCGATCATGCCCTGAATGATGTGAAAGCCCTTGCCGAGCGGGTCGCGCGTCGGGTCGAGCAGGGTGCAGATGCGCTGCTGCTGGTAGTCGTGCAAGACTGGCCAGCGCATGCCCTCGGCGCACAGTTGCGGCTCAAAAATAACGATCAGCGCCACACCGACAAGACCCAGCAGCAGCGGTGGCAACAGCCACTTCCAGGACAGACCGGCGAAAAATATGATCGACAAGCCCGCCGCCAGCACCAGGATCGCGGTGCCCAGATCCGGCTCGCGCACGATCAGGGCAATCGGCAGCGCCAGCAGCACAAATGCCACCGCAAAGTCGGATGCCCGCAACTGGCCCTCGCGCTTCTGAAACCACCAGGCCAGCATCAAGGGCACGGCAATCTTGAGGATTTCGCTGGGCTGGATGATGACGCCCACATTGAGCCAGCGCTGCGCCCCTTTTTTGGTGACCCCAAAGACCGCCACGGCAATCAACAGGCTGAGGCCCAGCACATAGAGCGGCACTGCCAACGCCATCAAGCGCCGGGGTGGAATCTGCGCGATCACAAACATGATGAAACCTGCAATCAGCATGTTGCGGGCATGATCTTCAAAGCGTGTGCCCTGGTCGTAGCCCGACGAATACATGGTCAGCAGACCGGCACAGGCCAGCAAAAACACGGCAAACGCGAGCGCACCGTCAAAGCCAAGCAACCAGGGCGCAAGACGCCGCCGCAGCGGTGGAGATTCAAAGACGACTGACATGGGAGGGATTATCCGAGATTGTTCAATGGCCGAAATTTCATTCGGACTCAGGGCTATCGCCGCTATCATTGTGCTCATGACCAAGCTTCGCTCCCGTCCCATCACCCACCTGCTCTATCTGCACGGCTTTCGCTCCTCGCCGCAATCCCACAAGGCGCACATCATGGCACAGTACATGAGCACGCACCACCCTGAAGTCCTCTGGTGGAGTCCACAGTTGCCACCGTCACCACGCGCGTCAGCGGCGTTGTTGATGGATGGCGTCAAGGATTGGCCACGCGACTCCATGGCGGTGATGGGTTCTTCGCTGGGCGGCTTTTACGCCACCTGGGTGGCGCAGCAGACCGGCTGCCAAGCGGTGCTGCTCAACCCGGCGGTCAATCCTGCGCGCGATCTGGCAAAGTACATTGGCGAGCAAACCTGCTGGCAGGATCCGCAAGAAAAGTTTTTCTTTGAGCCCGATTTTATTGACGAGTTACGCGCCTTGACCTGTCCCACCATCACCCGGCCCGAGCGCACCCTGGCGCTGATCGCCAAAGGCGACGAGTTGCTCGACTGGCGCGAAGCAAACGCGCGCTACGGCGGTGCCAAAATCCAGCTGATCGAAGGCAGCGACCACGCCATCAGTGATTTTGAGGCGCACCTGCCTATGCTGCTGGCGTTTTTGGGACTGGACGAAAAAGGCTTATGGGCAACCATGCGATGACGCTACGTCCGAGGCGGGTGCAGGGCGGATGCCGGGCGCTCCGCGTCCTTTGGACTTTTTAATGTCGCGCCCAACATCCGCCCCGCACCCACCTCCCATTTTGCTGGGACAATTGACCCATGTTTTTACTCTTTGAAGAAGCCGGAAAGTTTATGGCCGGTCGGGTGCTGTCGGAGGCAGAGTCGTCGGCACAGGTGGAGCTTGACAGCGGCAAACGCGTCAAGGTCAAGGCCGCCAACATCTTGCTCAAATTCGAGCAGCCAGCGCCCGCGCAATTGCTCGCCGAGGCACTGGCGCTGAGCCAGACGATTGAGCTGGAGCTGGCCTGGGAGTTTGCGCCCGAAGGTGAATTTGGTTTTGCGGAATTGGCACGCGAGTATTTCAACGCCCACGCCTCGCTGGAGCAGCAAACCGCCACGCTGCTGCGTCTGTTCGAGGCACCGCACTACTTCCGCCGTGCCGGCAAGGGGCGTTTTCGCAAAGCCCCTGCCGAGGTCATTGCTCTGGCCCTGGCAGCGATTGAAAAGAAAAAACAAATTACCCTGCAAATCGAGCAGTGGGTGATTGAGCTGAGCCAGGGCCTGTGCCCGCCACTGGTGCGCGAGCAGCTTTACAAAATTCTCTTCAAGCCCGACAAGAATGCGCCCGAGTACAAAGCCGTGGTGCAAGCCTCGCGCGCCACCCATCTGGGGCCGCTGGAGCTGTTGATCAAAACCGGTGCAATCGATTCGCCCTACCAGTTTCACTGGAAGCGCTTTCTGCTGGAGAATTTCCCGAAAGGCACGGGTTTGCCCAAGCTGGACGCGCCGCTCATCAAGGATGAGCTGCCGCTGTCTGCGGCGCGTGCGTTCTCGGTTGACGACTCCGCCACGACCGAGATTGACGACGCGCTCTCGG
The DNA here is from genome assembly GCA_003133245.1 of Rhodoferax sp. Lineage (GTDB taxonomy): Bacteria > Pseudomonadota > Gammaproteobacteria > Burkholderiales > Burkholderiaceae_C > Rhodoferax. The sequence continues at coordinate 53,316 of PKWM01000024.1, forward strand.
TGCAGGGCCTGGGCACCGGCGAAGTATTGGTGGGCATTCACATTGCGGCACCGGCGCTGGCCTTCGCGCCTGGCAGCCCGATTGACCAGCTTGGCCGCAGCCGCCTCTCGACCGTCTATATGCCGGGTTTCAAGATCACCATGCTGCCCGAGGAGGTGGTGCAAAACTACACGCTGATGCAAGGGCAAGACTGCCCGGCGGTATCGCTCTACGTCACCTTGGACGAGGCCACCCTAGCGATCAAGCGCAGTGAAACCCGGCTGGAGCGGGTGCCTATCGATGCCAATCTGCGCCATGACCAGCTCGACGCCATCGTCACCACCGAGTGGCTGGAAAACCCTGGCTTTTTACACGCCATAGAGCCGGCGCCACTGGCGCACAAGCGCGCGCAACTGACATTTTTATACCGGTTGGCGCAAGACCTGAAAGCCAAACGCGAAGTAGTGCGTGGCAAGCCTGAGACCTTCAACCGACCCGATTACAACTTCAGGTTGCTGGGCGAGCGCGAGGGCGAACCCACCGGCAACGAGCAGATCGAGATCAGCATTCGCCAGCGCGGCGCACCGCTGGATTTGATCGTCTCCGAGACCATGATTCTGGCCAACAGCACCTGGGGCGGCTGGATGGCCGAGCTGGGCGTGCCCGCCATTTACCGCAGCCAGGCCTCGATGCTGCCGGGTGTCAAAGTGCGCATGGGCACCAGGGCCTTGCCGCACGCGGGTCTGGGTGTCAAAAGCTACGCCTGGAGCAGTTCGCCGCTGCGCCGCTACACCGATCTGGTCAACCAGTGGCAGATCATCGCCTGCGCGCGGCACGGCAAAACGGCCGCACTGGTGGCACCGTTCAAGCCCAAAGACGCTGACTTGTTTTCCATCATCTCCAGCTTCGACGCCGCCTACTTTGCCTACAAGGGTTATCAAAACGCCATCGAGCGCTTCTGGACCCTGAAATATGTGCAACAGCAAGGCATCACCGAAATCGATGCGACGCTGTTCAAGGACAACCTGGTACGCGCCGACAACTTGCCCCTGGTGCTGGCAGTGTTGGGCGCTCAAGGTTTGCCACGCGGAGCCAGGGTGCGGGTCAAACTCGGCGACATTGACGAAGTTGCGCTCGATGTGCGCGGCACCGTCCTGGCCCGGCTCGATCTGGCGGCCGAATCTGACACCGGGCAAACGGCGAACGATGCGGTCTTCGAAGAAGAAGAAGAAGAAGAGGATGACGGCATTGCGGGTCCGATCACGATTGCTGTCGATATGAACGAGGCCGACAGCAGTAACAGCTCAAGCATCGAAGCCGCAACCCTTGCCGCCAGTGATCGTCCAAGCCCGTGAACCCGCCCACCTTTAGTCCACTACAGATCGCGCTCGGTGCATCAATTGCCGTGCATGCTGGCCTGCTGACGGCGCGCTTTGTTGATCCAGTGGCTTTTAACCGCGTCTTTGAAGATACGCCGCTGGAGGTGATACTGGTCAATGCGCACAGCAACAAACGCCCGGACAAAGCCAGCGCCATCGCCCAAGCCAATCTGGCCGGTGGTGGTGAAGCCACGCGCGGTCGTGCCACCAGCCCCCTGCCGCCGACCCTGGTTTCAGTCTCAGGCGAAGACGCCCAGACCATGGCGCAACGCCAACTGCAAACCATGCAGGAACAACAGAACTTGCTGCTGGCGCGGGTGAAAGTCCAACTCGCCGCACTGCCGCTGCGCCAGCCCAGCCCAGCCAACACCTCACCCGAGCAGACTGAGCGCGAACAAAAGCGCCAACAACTGACCCGACTACTGGCCGAGATCGAACGGCGCATCTCCGAAGAAAATGCCCGCCCCAAAAAGCGTTACATCAGCCCCGCCACAAAAGAAGCGGTGTATGCCATTTATTACGACCATTTGCGCCATGCGATTGAAGACAAGGGCACCGAGAATTTTCCTGAAGTGGGTGGCAAAAAACTTTACGGCGAGCTGATGATGTCGGTCACCGTAAACAATGATGGTCGGGTTTTCGAAACCCGCATTGAGCAGGGTTCTGGTAATCGCACGCTGGACCGCCGCGCCGAAGCCATCGTCCGCAGTGCCGCTCCATTTGGCCACTTCAACCAGGCCATGCACGCCCAGGCCGACCAGATCGTGGTGATCTCGCGCTTCAAGTTCACCCGCGATGAAACGCTGGAAACCCGGCTCACGGGACGATGATGCTGATGAATACCTCTGACCCCAATAACCCGGGTTCTTTACACCTGGGTGTGCGAAGAATTGCGGCATCGAAATGCGTTGCAGTGGTTGAAAGGAATGTATTCGTTTTCATTTTGGCCCCACTCTATCCCCCCCCTCCCCTTTCCCGCCCCGCCGGGCGGGAAAGGGGAGCCAACAGCCCTATTTGGCCACGTCAATAAACAAAGGAAGTACCCGCGACACGGTACGTTGAGACAGGCAAATCATTTTTATAGTTTTTCAACGTGCTTATCGAACGAGTACTTCTTCGCTTTAAGCACATGGCCAAATATGGTATTAGCTCCCTCTTCCGCCCGGCGGGGCGGGAGAGGGCGGGGGGTATGAGTGGGGCCAAAATGAAAACGAATAAAAGAGCATCAAACCCTACAACCCAGTTCGATGCCACAGCCTGTAAAGACATGACCTGCAGCCATGCAATGACAAATTTAAATAAGGTGCCGCGATGGATCTCTATTGCGTGATGGGCAACCCGGTGGCGCACAGCAAATCGCCCTGGATTCATGCGCGCTTTGCCGAACTGACCGGGCAGTCGCTGCACTATGAAAAACGCCTCATCGACCTGGACGGGTTTGAGACCGCTGTGCGCAGCTTCGCCGCCGAGGGCGGCCTGGGTTGCAACGTCACCGTACCTTTCAAATTTGCAGCGGCAGCGCTGGCCAGCGGAATCAGCGAACGCGCCACACTGGCGCAAGCCGCCAACACGCTCAGCTTCAAAGAGGGTGCCATTTGGGCTGACAACACCGACGGTGTCGGCCTGGTCGCCGACATCGAACAGGGCGCCGGGATTGACTTGCAGGGCCGCCATCTGCTGCTGATCGGCGCTGGCGGTGCCGCCGCCGGAGTGTTGGCTGCGCTGCTGCTGACGCAACCCGCGGGCATCACCGTGGTCAATCGCACCCTGAGCAAGGCAGTTGACCTGGTGCGGCGACACGCCAGCCTCGCTTTGCTGCAAAAAGCAGAGCTGTCGGCGCTTGACCTACAGCAATTAAACAATCAATTTGATGTCGTCATCAACGCCAGTTCAAGCAGCTTGAGCGGCTCTGGCGTACCGGTCGCGGGCAGCGTCCTCAAGCCCGGAGCCCTGGCCTACGACATGATGTACGGCCCCACTGCGCAGGGCTTCATGACCTGGGCCAGTGAGCACGGTGCCCGGGCGCGAGACGGTCTGGGCATGCTGGTGGCGCAGGCGGCCGAGTCATTTTTCATCTGGCGCGGCGTGCGCCCACCGGCGCAACAAGTGTTGGCCGAATTGCGCGCAGCCCGGTAATGCCATGAAACCATTTCTTCGTTGGCTGGGAATAGTGGCGTTGGCTCTGCTGGCGCTGCAGCTTTTTTTTATCCTGCGCATTGCCGCCATGGCTGTGATTGACCCGCAATCCACCACGTTCGAGCGTTCCGAAGTCTGGCGCGTGCTAAGCCAAAAAAGCAGTTCAAGCTGGCATCAGCAATGGGTTGGCTACCCGCAAATCTCCGACCAGCTCAAACGCGCCGTAATTGCCAGCGAGGACGACGGCTTTCGCAGCCACGGCGGCGTCGATTGGGACGCGCTGAAGAAAGCCTGGCAAAAAAATGCCGTGGCGCAGGCGCGGGCCGCCAGACAGACGCCGGCCCGGACGTCTTCCAGTCGGCCATCCAATTCGCCGCGCGCGCCCAAAATCGTGGGCGGCTCCACCATCACCCAGCAGTTGGCCAAAAACCTGTTGCTCTCGGGAGAGCGCACACTCCTGCGCAAAGGTCAGGAGTTGGTGCTGACGCTTACATTGGAAACTTTTTTGAGCAAACAGCGCATTCTGGAGCTTTACCTCAACAGCGTCGAGTGGGGCGACGGTGTTTTTGGTGCCGAAGCTGCCGCCCGGCATTACTTCCAGAAGAGCGCTGCCCGACTGAACGCTTATGAAGCCGCACGGCTGGCCGTGATGTTGCCGCGCCCCAAGTATTTCGAGAAGCTGCCCAACTCCGGCTACCTGACCGAGCGCGCCGCTGTGATTGAAAACCGCTTGAACAGCGCCGAGCTGCCCTGAGACCTATGCGAATCCTTGGCATTGACCCCGGCTTGCGCACCACTGGTTTTGGCGTGGTCGATGTGGCAGGCTCTGACCTGACCTATGTGGCCAGCGGCACCATCAGCACCACGCATCTGGAAAAAGGCCAGTTACCGGCACGCCTCAAGGTGCTGTTTGACGGCATCCGCGAAGTGCGCGAGCGCTACCAGCCCGATTGCGCTTCAATCGAAATTGTCTTTGTCAACGTCAACCCGCAGTCCACCCTGCTGCTGGGACAGGCGCGCGGTGCCTGCATCACGGCGCTGGTGTCCGCCGATTTGCCGGTGTCCGAGTACACCGCGTTGCAAATGAAGCAAGCCGTTGTCGGCTACGGCCGCGCCGACAAAAGCCAGGTGCAGGAAATGGTGCGCCGCCTCTTGAGCCTACCCGGCCTGCCCGGCCCGGACGCCGCCGATGCCTTGGGCCTGGCCATCACCCACGCCCACGCCAGCAAAGCCATGGCCCGGCTGGCGCAAGCCGATGGCGTGATCGGCGCGGGCAGCGGCAGCTATAAGGCCGGGCGCAGCCGCTGAGCAGCCCTATTTATCGCCCTTACATTCAGCGCAACCCTTGATATTTATCATGTAATGTCGCGGCAAATTGAAAGAAAATCTCTTCGGAAGGTTTTCCTGACGGCCATTACCGGCAACCCAAAATGATTGACCGCTCTTTGATTCTCAAGTACCGCTGGAAGATTCTGGCTGCGTTGCTCGTGGCAATGGCGTTCGGTGTGATTGCAGTGCGCTGGTGGCAAGGCCCGCAGGTGACGACCGAAAGGGTATTACAGCGCGATTTCGTGCAATCAGTGGTGGCTAGTGGCCACGTCGAGACGCCGCACCGGGTGGACATCGGCGCGCAGATCACCGGCACGGTCGTGCGCGTGCCCGTGGCTGAGGGACAAGTCGTGAAAACTGGCGATCTGCTGGTCGAACTCACTTCAATTGAATTGCGTGCCAGCGAACGCCAGGCCAAACTGGCCGTCACGCAGGCGCAAGCCAGGCTGCGGCAATTGCGCGAGGTGCAGGGCCCGGTAGCAGAACAAACTTTGCGGCAGGCGCAGGCGAACCTGGACAACGCCAGCGCTGCCCTGCGCCGCAATCAGGATTTGTTCACCAAGGGTTTTATCGGTGAGGCCGCTCTGGATGACTTTCGCAAAGCCGTTGAGCTGGCCGACGCGCAAAGGCGCTCGACACAGAAGCAGTTCGACACTGCGGGCAACGCAGGCAGCGACTACGCGTTGGCTGCCGCCGCTGAGGCCGAAGCCCGGGCGAACTTGGAGGCGGCACGCGCGCGTTCCGGTTATGCGTTTTTGCGAGCGCCGTTGGATGGAACTTTGATCGGACGCAATGTCGAAGTGGGCGACGTGGTGCAACCGGGCAAGGCGCTCATGACGCTGTCGCCTTCCGGCCGCACGCAACTGGTGGTTGAGATCGACGAGAAAAATCTGCGTCTGCTGGCGCTTGGTCAGAAGGCGCTAGCCTCCGCAGACGCGTATCCGCAGCAGCGCTTTGCGGCCGAGCTGGTGTACATCAACCCGGGCGTGAACGCGCAAACCGGCGCGGTGGAGGTCAAGCTCGACGTGCCAGCGCCGCCGTCGGCAATCAGGCAGGACATGACCGTGTCGGTGGACATTGAGGTGGCCAGACGACCCAACGCCCTGCTGGTTTCAGCCAGTGCGGTCCATGACGCAGAGGCGGTTGCGCCGTGGGTACTGCGCTTGGAAGACGGCCGCGCGGTGCGGCGCCCGGTAGGTCTGGGTTTGCGCAGTGGTGGGTTCGCCGAGGTACTCGACGGGCTGCGCGCGGGCGACGTGGTGCTTTCCACAACGGCGGCAATCGAGCCCGGTGCGAGGGTGCGCGCCACCTTGCCCAGCGACTGAGAGCCGCTGCGATGTTCCGGCCTTGGCTCCCTTTCGAGTGGATTGTTGCCATCCGATTCCTGCGTGAGGGTCGTCTACAAACGCTGTTCATCATCGCGGGCGTGGCCATCGGCGTCGCCGTGATCGTCTTCATGTCAGCGCTGCTGGCCGGACTACAGACGAATTTCATTCAGCGCGTGTTGTCGGCGCAGGCGCACATTGAGTTGCTGCCGCCGCAGGAGATATCCCGGCCGCTACGCCTCGGCGCCAACGCCGTGTCCGGTGAAGTCGAGGGTGCGATCGTGCAGCCGCCGCTACAGCGGCTCAAGGGAATCGACCAGTGGCAGGCGGTAGCGACACAGATCCGGACCATGTCCGATGTGCTGGTGGTGACTCCGGTGGCCGGCGGCTCAGCGCTGGTCGTGCGCGGCAGCGCCAGCCGGGCGATCACAGTCGCGGGAATCGAGCCGGAGCAGTATTTCCGCATTGTTGACATCAACGACAAGCTGGTGCGTGGCAGCACGCGCCTGAGCGCCACCGATATCCTGATCGGCACCGAGTTGGCCAGCGACCTCGGCGTTGACGTCGCCGACAAGCTGCGCGTCTCGACCGCCAACGGTGCCACCAGCACGCTCACCATTGCCGGCATTTTTGACCTGGGCAACAAGGGCGCAAACCAGCGCAACACTTTTGTCGCGTTGCACACGGCACAAAGTCTGCTCGGCATTCCTGGGGGCGTTACCAGCCTCGAGGTGACGGTGCGCGACGTTTACGCCGCAGAGGACATCGCCCAGCGCATCACCACTGCCACCGGTGTCGAAGCCGACAGCTGGATCAAGACCAGCGCGCAGTTCTTCGCTGCCGTCAGTGCGCAAGTGACGGCCAACACTGCAATCCGGTTCTTTGTTGGCCTGTCGGTGGCCTTTGGCATTGCCAGCGTGTTGGTCGTCGTGGTGGTACAGAAATCCCGTGAGATCGGCATCCTGCGCGCCATGGGCATCTCACAGGGTCAGATCTTGCGCGTGTTTCTATTGCAAGGTGGACTGCTCGGTTTCGGCGGGTCCGTGGTCGGCTGCGCCATCGGCGCCCTGGCGCTGTTGCTGTGGCAACGTTATGCGCGCAACGCGGATGGCACGCAGCTGTTTGCACTCAGCTTCGATCCGGAGCTATTCACCATAGCCCTGTTGCTGGCGACCTTGACCGGCCTGGCAGCTGCCGTTGCGCCGGCGTTACGCGCAGCACGTCTAGACCCCGTGGTGGCAATCCGTGGCTGACGTTTCATCCCTTGCAGGCACCATTGTCTCAGCACCCGTTGCCAGCGCTGTGGTGGTGCAATTGCGCGCTGTATGCAAGACTTTCAATCTTGGAAAATCGTTCGAAACCGAGGTGCTGCATGGCATCGACCTGACGCTGCACCAGGGCGAGTTCTGTGCCGTGATGGGGCCTTCGGGCTCGGGCAAGAGCACCTTGCTCAACATCATCGGCCTGCTTGACCGGCCCACGCTCGGCACGCTGCAAGTGTGCGGTGAAGAAACCACCACGCTGGACGACCATGCGTTAACCCGGCTGCGCGGCCACAGCATCGGTTTCGTGTTTCAGTACCACTACCTGATTACGGCCTTCACGGCGCTTGAGAATGTGATGATTCCGATGCTGGGCGCCGCCGGATTTCCGAACGAAGCGATGCGGACACGCGCAGCGGAGTTGATTGACAACGTCGGCCTCAGCGCCTGGCAAAACAACCTCGCTGGCAATATGAGTGGCGGCCAGCAGCAGCGCGTCGCGGTGGCCCGCGCTCTGGCCATGAACCCGGCGCTGTTGTTAGCGGATGAACCCACCGGCAACCTCGATAGCAAGAGTGCCGATGCGGTGTTCGAACTGCTGCGCCGTTTCAACCGCGAGCACGGTACAACGGTGCTGTTCGTGACCCACAACGCGGCGCTGGCAGAACGCTGCGATAAGACCATTGAGGTGATTGACGGGCGTATCACCGGCCAAAGCCAGTCATGATTCACGATGGTGCCTTTGGCAAATCGCTGGCACTTTTGCGCACTCGGCGTTTTGGCACGTTCTGGTTCGCCAGCTTGCTCTCAAACATCGGAACTTGGGCTCAACAAGTGGCCCAACCCTGGCTGCTGCTTAGCTTGGGCGCGTCACCGTTCCTGCTGGGGCTCGATGCCTTCGCCATGGGCGCTCCGATCTTCCTCCTCACCCTGATCGGTGGCGCCATGGCGGACCTGATCGACCGCCGCCGTGTGATCGTTTTTTTCCAGTCGATCCAGATGCTGTGCCCAATGCTGCTGGTCGTGTTGATCATGACCGACCACATTCAGCCATGGATGGTGATTGTGCTGTCCCTGGTGGTAGGCGTGACTGACGCGCTGTCGATGCCCTCGTTTCAGTCCATCGTCCCGTCAATCGTTCAACGTGAACAGATTCCAGCGGGGATTGCCTTGAACTCCACCCAATTCAATCTCTCGCGCATTCTTGGCCCCTCATTGGCAGGGCTGCTGATCGTCGGCGTCGGAATGGCCGGGGCGTTTGCGCTCAACGCAGCGTCGTATCTGCCCTTCATCCTGGTTTCCCTGTGGGTGCTGCCGCGCTCGGAGCCGACGCAGCACGACGAGGAATTCACCCGTCATCGGTTCTGGGCTGGCATCCGAGACAGCGTGCGCGAACCAGCCCTGCGTGGCGCGTTGCTGACGGTATTTGCCACCAGCGTGTTGTGCGCCCCGTTGATCACTTTTTGCCCGGTGTTGGTAAAGGAAGTATTTGCGGGCAGCATCGAGCATTTCAGCCTGACGATGAGCGCCTTTGGCGTGGGCGGGCTGCTGGGTGCCGTGGGTTTACTGGCGGTGGGTCCAGCACGTGATCGCCGACCCATAAGTTCATGGCTGGCAGTGGCTTACGCAATCACCGTGGTGCTGGCGGCGCAGAACCATTGGCCTTGGGGGCTGCCTGTGTTGTTTGTCGTCGCTGGCGTAACGATGACGGCCAGCAATGCCTCAGCCAATACGTTGTTGCAATCTATCGCACCGGTGCGACTTCGGGGGCAAACCATCAGCTTATTCATGCTGGCCATACGAGGCGGTGTTTCGTTGGGCAGCCTGCTGACCGGCCTTACCGTGAATGTTCTGGGTGTGCGCGAGGCTCTGTTCATCAATGGCGTTCTGGCGGTTCTGGCACATCTGGCTATCGGGTATGAATGGCGACGCTCACCCTTACCTCGATCAGTGGTGTGAGTGACTCAACGCCGAAACTACCCGTTTGCGGCGATGTTCTTCATTGATAAAGATCAATGCGCGTGGCCAGCGTAGGAACATATTTCACATTTGCGAAACATGCTCCAGGTTTTCTGCGCTGACGGATCACAATCGAAAAACATGACTTCCATGCGTAAAAAATTCATCGCCTTCGCGGTCATAGTGGCCGTGCTGTTGCTGGCGGTAGGCGTGCTCTGGCGCACGCCGCTGCTGGCGCTCTGGCAGCAAATGGCGGGGCTGGCAGTGCTGAGCCTGGGTTTATTTGCGCTGGCCGTGCTGCGTTCGCACAAGTCACAGGATTGAAATGAAATAAGCCAACAAGTCGGATCAAGCCACTCGCTCCAGAATCAGCACGCCAAAAAAACCAAAACCGGCGATCAGCATCCATTTGAGCGTGAGCAGGCCGTAGCGCCTAAAGCGGACCTCGCCGGTGGCGGCATAAAACGCGAATGACAAGGCCGCGCCGAGCAACAGCAAGAGAATGAGCCAGCGAAACAGCAGCATGATTTTTCGCCTCCTTCTACCAGGCCCGCGCCACTTGGGCAAAGCCTTTGGGAGCGAGCTTATCATCTTCAAACGTCACCACTTCCCAGGCCTCAGTGCGCTGGAGTAGTTCGCGCAACAGCAGATTATTGAGGGCGTGACCGGAGCGGAAAGCGCTGTAACTGGCCAACAGCGGCTGGCCCAGCAGATAGAGGTCGCCCATGGCGTCGAGGATTTTGTGTTTGACGAACTCATCGTCGTAGCGCAGGCCCTCGGAATTCAATATTTTGTAATCGTCCATGACGATCACGTTGTCGAGCCCGCCGCCCAGCGCCAGACCATTGGCACGCATCATTTCCACGTCTTTGGTAAACCCAAAAGTGCGTGCCCGCGCAATGTCTTTGGTGTAGGAGCCGACGCTCATATCAAACAGCACACGCTGGCCAGTCGAGTCCACCGCCGGATGGTCAAAGTCAATCTCAAAGCTGAGCTTGAAGCCATGAAAGGGTTGCAGCCGTGCCCACTTTTCAGAGGCGCCCTGCCCTTCGCGCACAGTCACCGCTTTGAGCAAGCGGATGAAGCGGCGCGGCGCGCTTTGCAACTCGATACCCGCGCTTTGCAACAAGAACACAAACGACGCGGCCGAGCCATCCAGAATCGGCACCTCTTGCGCGTTGATATCGACATAGAGGTTATCCACGCCCAGGCCAGCACAGGCCGACAGCAGATGTTCGACGGTATGCACCTTGACGTTGCCATTGGCAATAGTCGATGCCATGGTGGTATCCGATACGGCCGTTGCCGACACCTTGATGTCCACCGGCAGCGGCAGATCAATGCGCCGGAACACGATGCCTGTATCAGGCTGCGCCGGTCGCAGCGTGATCTCGACGCGCTGACCACTGTGCAGGCCAACGCCAATGGCACGGGTCAGGGATTTGAGGGTTCTTTGTTGCAGCACTTGTTGATTTTACCGGGGCTTCGTTGAGAGCGTTGCGTGGCAGGGTTGGAGTTGAATTGGAGTTGGATCCCAATTCGGGGCACGGCCTTCGAGCGGGATCAGGCTGCATGGGTGCTCTGCTGCGTGTCCCCCGCCCTGCGGGCTCCTCCTTTACCTACGCAGAACACCCAGACAACCTGATTCCCAAGTTGCATGGTTTGCTCGCCCGAAAAGAAAGCCACTCAAAGCAACGGGGTGGGAGTGCGCGCCAAAGTGAGGTAAAGAAGGAGGCCGAAGGCCGGGTGACACGAACGGCGGCGCGTGCCCCCGCCCTGTTGCGTGCTCAGAAAAGGTTCTTGGGGTCAGAGCCCTGGACTTGGGGTTTTGCCAAATTCGCGCCGCCTTCGGCTTGTCCAAAATTGCGATCCGATTCCTGGACTTGGGGTTTTGCCAAAAACCCTACAACTCCTCAATCCGCTTGTCGGCGCAAGAAAGCCGGGATGTCGATGTCGTCGCGGCCGCCGCTGGCCATGGCATCGACCATCGCCGCCGCTTGCGTGCGGTCGCGTGTACGCCAGACGCTTGGCGTACTCATGCTGTGGTAATCCACCGGCGCCGCGCCCACCGAAGACAGGCCATTCGACGGCGCTGTGGCAGACGCCGCGCCATTGCCGCCGGAGGAACTGAACGTTGGCACCGGAAACGGCACGTTGTCGGTGCCGGTACGCAGAGTGGCCTGCAGCACTTCGAGCTTCGGCCGGCGCACCCCTTGCCGGCTCAACCCGGTGGCCACCACGGTGACGCGGATTTGGTCGTCCAAGCTGTCGTCATAGGCGGTGCCGTAAATAACATGCGCGTCGGCTGCGGCATAAGCCCGAATCGTGTTCATGGCCAGCTTGGATTCGTTGAGTTTGAGCGAACCTTTGGCCGCACTGATGAGCACCAGCACACCCTTGGCACCCGAGAGGTCGATGCCTTCGAGCAGGGGGCAGGCCACCGCCTGTTCAGCCGCGATGCGGGAGCGATCCGGGCCGGCCGCCACGGCGGTACCCATCATCGCCTTGCCGGGCTCGCCCATCACCGTGCGCACATCCTCAAAGTCAACATTGACATGGCCCGGCACATTGATGATTTCAGCGATACCGCCGACCGCATTTTTCAGCACGTCGTTGGCATGGGCGAAGGCTTCGTCCTGGGTTACCTCGTCGCCCAGCACTTCGAGCAGTTTCTCGTTGAGCACCACAATCAGCGAATCAACATTGGCTTCGAGCTCTGCCAGGCCGCTGTCGGCATTGGCCATGCGGCGACTGCCTTCGAATTCAAACGGTTTGGTCACCACCCCGACCGTCAAAATACCCATTTCACGCGCGACCCGGGCAATCACGGGTGCCGCGCCGGTGCCGGTGCCGCCGCCCATTCCGGCGGTGATAAAGAGCATGTGCGCACCGTCGATGGCAGCGCGAATTTCATCCACCGCCGCCTCCGCCGCTTCACGGCCTTTTTCGGGCTTGCTGCCCGCGCCCAGACCGCTGCTGCCAAGCTGGATGCTCTTGTGCGCATCGCAGCGGCTCAGGGCTTGCGCGTCGGTGTTGGCGCAAATGAACTCAACGCCCTGCACCGCGCAGCCAATCATGTGATCCACGGCGTTGCCGCCGCCGCCACCGACACCAATCACCTTGATCTGGGTGCCTTGGTTAAACATTTCTTCTTCAATCATTTCAATCGGCATTTTTTCTCTCCTGAAGTTTCGAACATTAAAAATTTCCCACAAACCAGTCCTTGACCTGACCCAGCGCAGTTTTCATCGAGCCATTTTTTTGCGCCACCTTGAAACCGCGCAGGCGCTCCAGCCGGGCTTCTTCGAGCAGGCCCATGACGGTGGCCGCGCGCGGCTGCGCCACCATGTCGGCCAGCGCGTTGGAATATTTGGGCAAACCCCGGCGCACGGGTTTCAAGAAAATGTCTTCGCCCAGTTCCACCATGCCCGGCATGACGCAACTGCCGCCGGTCAGCACGATGCCGCTGGAGAGCATTTCTTCAAAGCCCGATTCGCGTATGACCTGATGCACCAAAGTAAAAATCTCTTCAACGCGCGGCTCAATCACACCAGAGAGCGCTTGGCGACTGAGCAGGCGTGGCGCGCGGTCGCCCAAACCCGGCACTTCGACCTGGGCTTGCGGATCCGCCAGCATCTGCTTGGCGTAGCCACTTTCAACCTTGATTTCTTCGGCGTCCTTGGTCGGCGTGCGCAGGGCCATCGCAATGTCGCTGGTGATCAAGTCGCCGGCGATCGGGATGACCGCCGTGTGACGAATCGCACCGTTGGTAAAGATCGCCAGATCGGTGGTGCCGGCACCGATATCCACCAGCGCCACACCCAGTTCACGCTCATCTTCGGTCAGCACCGCCAGACTCGAAGCCAGCGGATTGAGCATCAACTGCTCTACTTCCAGGCCGCAACGACGCACGCATTTGATGATGTTCTCGGCGGCACTCTGGGCACCGGTGACAATGTGTACTTTGGCTTCCAGGCGGATGCCGCTCATGCCAATCGGTTCCTTCACATCCTGCCCATCAATGATGAATTCCTGCGGCTCCACCAGCAGCAGGCGCTGATCGGTCGAGATGTTGATGGCTTTGGCCGTTTCCACCACGCGGGCGACATCGGCGGCGCTCACTTCATGATCCTTGATGGCCACCATGCCGTGCGAATTGATGCCACGAATATGGCTGCCGGTGATGCCGGTATAGACCCGCTGAATTTTGCAATCGGCCATCAGCTCGGCCTCGCGCAGCGCCTGCTCGATGCTGTGCACGGTGGCATCGATATTGACCACGACGCCGCGCTTGATGCCGTTGCTGGGTGCCACCCCCAGGCCGACCAGTTTGAGCATGCCACCCGGCAGCACCTCGGCCACCACCACCATGACCTTGGCGGTGCCAATGTCGAGCCCGACAACCATATCTTTGTATTCTTTTGCCATAGATGTACCTGTGTTACTTTGGGTCGTTATTTTTTGACGCCATCAGCCGTCCGCGTCGTCACACCGCGCAGACGGATGGCGTAGCCGTCGGGGTAGCGTAAATCGGCGCTTTCCAGAGCGTCAATCCGGCGCCCATAACTAGCGCTCACTTGCGTTAGTGTTTTGAGAAAACGCTGCAATCGAAGCTGCACGTCAGCGACTGAGCCACCACCGAGCTCGACCAGTGCCTGGTTGTCCAGTCCGGCGCGCCAACCCCCATGAACGCTGAGTTCAAGCTGAGTGAGTGTCAGATCCATGGCTTCAAACTGCGGTGCCAACGTCTGGTACATAGCCAGCACGGCGCCGGCCTGGCCATCCGGGCCATTCAAGCTGGGCAGCGCGTCTTGCTCGACCTCACCCGGATTGGCTTCAAACACTTCACCAAAACTATTAACCAGTTTTGAGTCACCCTCCACGCCCCAGTAGGCCAGCGCCTGATGCTCCTGCAACTGCACTTTGAGCCGGTTGGGGAATTCACGCCGCACCACCGCCTGGCGCACCCACGGCACCGCCTCAAAAGCGCGCTTGGCAGTTTGCAGGTCGAACGTCAAAAAAGTGCCGCTGAGCCGGGGTGCTACGTTGGCACGCAACGTCACCGCGTTGTTGTGCGTTACATCACCACCGACGCTGATGCTGCGAATGGCAAACACCGATTGGCGCGCCAGCCAGAGGGCCAGTGTGCTCGCCAGCAGCAGCGCAAACGCGGCGAACAAGACGTTGGCGATCAGGTTCATCAGCTTCACATCCAGCGGTGTCGGCAGCGACGTACTCATGCCAGCACCGCGTAGTCAAGACTGGCGCTGCGCAGCACTTCCAGGCACAGCGCCGGGTAGCTGATGCCTGCCGCTTTGGCCGCCATTGGCACCAGCGAATGCGCTGTCATGCCGGGCGCGGTATTGGCCTCGAGCAAATAGGGCTGGCGCGTGGCGGCGTCAATCATCACATCCAGGCGCGCCCAGCCACGACAAGCCAGGCAGCGATAGGCGTCAAGCACGATTTGCCCAATGGCTTCTTCTTCACCCGGGGGCAGGTCGGCGGGCACCAGGTACTGCGTGGTGTTGGTGAAATACTTGTTCTCGTAATCGTAGTTGCCGTTCGGCACAACGATCCGGATCAAGGGCAGCGTCCGGGCCTGCATGCCGCTGCCGAGCACCGCAATGGTGGTCTCGTCGCCCTGGATGAACTGCTCGCACAACACTGCTGAATCATGCAGGGCCGCGAGCGCGAAAGCATCAGCACATTGATCAGCAGCAGTGACTTTCGTCAGCCCAATGGTGGAGCCTTCCCGGGCTGGCTTGACGATCATGGGGCTGCCAAGCTCGGCAAAAGCCTGCACGGTGGCGGTCGCGCTGTCAACCTGCTGCCAGGCGGGTGTGGCCAATCCTTGCGCACGCCAAAGGCGTTTGGTCATGACCTTGTCAATCGCGATGCTTGAGGCCATCACGCCTGAGCCGGTGTAGGGGATGCCGAGCAATTCAAGCGCGCCCTGCACCGTGCCGTCTTCGCCGAAGCGGCCATGCAAGGCGATAAAGCAACGCGTAAAACCGTCGCGCTTGAGCTCTGCCAGACCGCGCTCAGCCGGATCAAAGGCATGGGCATCAATCCCCTGCGAGATCAAAGCCTGTAGTACACCCTGCCCCGACATCAAGGAGATTTCCCGCTCCGCCGAGGCGCCGCCCATGAGCACTGCTACCCGTCCAAAATCAAATTGACTCATCACCTTGCTCCGTCCTGCATTTGCAACTCGACATCTTTCAGCAACGCCAGCACCTTGGCGCAAACTGCGCCGACTGAGCCCGCTCCCATGCACAGCACCACATCGCCAGCGCGGACATTGTCCAAAATGGTTTGCGGCAAAGCGGCAATATCGTCAATAAAGATCGGCTCAATGCGCCCGGCCACACGCAGCGCGCGTGCCAGGCTGCGACCATCGGCCGCCACAATCGGTGCCTCGCCGGCGGCATAAACCTCGGTCAGCAGCACTGCATCGGCCTGCGATATAACCTTGACGAAATCTTCAAAACAGTCGCGCGTGCGGGTAAAGCGATGCGGCTGAAACGCCAACACCAAACGCCGAGCCGGGAAAGCTCCGCGCGCAGCGGCCAGCGTGGCCGCCATCTCCACCGGATGGTGACCGTAGTCATCGATCAGGGTGAACGTGCCGCCGTCCTGCGCTGCCAACTCACCGTAATGTTGAAAGCGTCGGCCCACGCCTTTGAAGCCCGCCAGCGCCCTCTGCACCGCATCATCGGGAATGCCCAGCTCGATCGCCACCGCCATCGCCGCCAGCGCATTGAGCACGTTATGACGGCCGGCCAAGTTGAGCACCACCGCCAAGTCGCTCAGCACGACGCCGTTGCGCCGCTGCACGGTGAAATGCATTTGCCCGCCGACGGCACGCACATCGACGGCGCGCACTTGTGCGCCTTCATTGAAACCGTAGCTGGTAACCCGGCAAGTCACCTGCGCCACGATCGCTTGCACGGCAGCATCGTCCGTACACAAAATGGCAGTACCGTAAAAAGGCATGCGGTGCAAGAAATCGACGAAGGCCTGTTGCAGACGAGCGAAATCGTGACCATAGGTTTCCATGTGGTCCACGTCGATATTGGTCACCACCGCCAGCACCGGCGACAGGTTCAAAAACGAAGCGTCCGATTCATCGGCTTCCACCACGATGTAGTCACCTTGGCCCAGACGGGCATTGGCCCCGGCGCTGTTCAAGCGCCCTCCAATGACAAAAGTCGGGTCCAGCCCAGCCTCAGCCAGCACACTGGCAACCAGACTGGTAGTGGTGGTTTTGCCGTGGGTGCCGGCAATGGCAATACCTTGCTTGAGGCGCATTAGCTCAGCCAGCATCAACGCGCGCGGCACCACCGGGATGTGCTTGGCACGAGCGGCGATCACCTCAGGGTTGTCGGCATGCACGGCAGTGGAGGTGACCACCACGTCGGCCCCTGCGACCTGGTCTTGCGCATGACCAACAAAGGTTTGAATACCCAGACTGGCCAAACGTTTCAAGGTGACACTGTCGGCCAGATCCGAGCCAGAAACTGTGTAACCCAGGTTCAACAGAATTTCAGCAATCCCGCTCATACCGGAGCCACCGATGCCGACAAAATGAATATGACGCACAGCGTGTTTCATACATGCGCTCCTTCAGGCACGATGTCGCGCGGCAAGTGATCGAGGTGCCTATTCAGGTCATTGCGAGCGAAGCCTCGGTGGCAGCCACGCGGCTGACAGCGACATGGCAATCCATGCGGGCACATCGTGGTTCTGCCATTTGATGGGTTAAACGTCAGGCTTCTATTCTTTCTTTTTTTGGCCCCACTCTCACCCCCCGCCCTCTCCCGCCCCGCCGGGCGGGAAAGGGAGCTAACAGCCATATTTGGCCGCGTGTTCAAAGGGAAGAAGTACCCGTTCGATAAGCACGTTGAAAAACTAAATATACGATTTTTCTGCCTCAACGCACCGTGGCACGTGTACTTCCTTTGTTTATTTACGTGGCCAAATATGGCTGTTGGCTCCTCTTTCTCGCCCGGCGGGGCGAGAGAGAGGCGGGGGTGAGAGAGTGGGGCCAAAATGAAAACGGATATATAACGGTCAACAACTGCGATGCAGTTCGATGCAACAGCCGATGCCGAAAGGGTATGCGTACAGTTGCATGGAAAAGAAATGAAGCTCATGCCACCAACTCCTCGCAGGCCGCGATGATCATTGAAACTGCATCAAGTTTCTGAAGTTTCTTTGCCGCCAGCGCCCGCTCCAGCAGCGCCGGTCGATTGGCTTTTTGCAAAAAGTTGGCCAGCCATTCGGGGCTTAGATCGCGTTGTGATTGGAGCCAACCCGCACCCCGATCCACCAGAAAACGGGCGTTGTGAGTTTGGTGATCATCGACCGCAGACGGGAACGGCACCAACAGGGCGGCGGCACCGACCGCCGCAATCTCGGTCACGGTGCTGGCACCGGCGCGACAGATCACCAGGTCAGCCTGGGCCAGGGCTTGCGCGGTGTCATCGATAAAGGGTGTGAGCTCGGCCGAAACACCGGCAGCCGCATAGTTTGCGCGCAGCGCGTCAATCTGCGCGGCACCGCTTTGATGCACGACCTGCGGCCGCTCTGTCACGGGAATCAGCTTCAGCGCTTGCGGTACGATTTCATTCAAGGCTCTGGCACCCAGGCTGCCGCCCAGCACCAGCACTTGCAGCGGCCCGCTGCGCCCGGCAAACCGGCTGACTGGTTCGGCGACATCAATGAAAATCTGGCGCAACGGGTTGCCCACCCAGCTTCCTCTTTTCAGCACCTGCGGAAAAGCCGTGAAGACGCGCGCGGCCAAGCTGACCAAGAGTTTATTAGCCAGGCCAGCGACTGAATTTTGTTCGTGCAAAAGCAGCGGTTTGCCGAGCAGTACGCACACCAGTCCGGCTGGCAACGTAATGTAGCCGCCCAAACCCAGCACCACATCGGGCTTGACGCGGCGCAACACCGCAAGGCTTTGCCAACAGGCGCGCAACAAATGCCAAGGTAACTGGACAAGCGTCAGCCAGCCCTTGCCGCGCACGCCTGAAAAATCGACCGCTTCAAACGGGAACCCTTGCGCTGGCACCAGGCGGCTCTCCATGCTCGGCTGACCGGGTGTGCCCACGCCACCGAGCCAATGCACGCGCCAGTCACGCTCGCGCAAGCCCTGCGCCAACGCCAGCCCGGGGAAAATGTGACCCCCGGTGCCACCGGCCATAACGAGAGCGGTCTTGCTCATACGCGGCCTCCGTGCATCAGCGTACGGTTTTCGTGGTCAATGCGCAGCACTACCGCAATGGCCACCAGGTTCATCAGAATCGCAGAACCGCCATAACTCATCAATGGCAAAGTCAGTCCTTTGGTCGGCAAGGCACCGAGGGTGACACCCATGTTGATGAAGGCCTGAAAGCCTACCCAGATGCCCACACCTTGGGCCACCAAACCAGCAAACACGCGCTCCAGCGCAATTGCCTGACGACCGATGTGCATCATGCGCCGGATCAACCAGAAAAACAGACCTATGACGCAGACCACACCCACCAGGCCAAATTCTTCCCCGATCACCGCCAGCAAAAAGTCGGTATGCGCTTCGGGCAACCAGTTGAGTTTTTCCACACTGCCCCCAAGCCCAACACCAAAAATTTCGCCACGGCCGACAGCGATGAGCGAATGGGTGAGCTGATAGCCTTTGGCCAGCGCATTTTTTTCACTCCACGGATCGAGATAGGCAAAAATGCGCTCGCGCCGCCACTCGCTTGAGGCAATCATCAAAATAAAAGCCACCAACAGCACGCTGGCAATCAGAAAAAACATTCGTGCATTGACGCCACCTAAAAACAAAATACCCATGGCAATCACGGCAATCACCATGAAGGCACCCATATCGGGCTCGGCCAGCAGCAGCGAACCCACCAGCACCACGGACGCACCCATCGGTAGCACGGCGCGGAAAAAATGTTCTTTAACGTCCATCTTTCGCACCATGTAGTCGGCCGCGTACAGCAGCACCGTGAACTTGGCCAACTCCGACGGCTGAAAACTCAAAGGACCCAGCGGTAGCCAGCGCCGCGCGCCATAAACCACTTTTCCGACATAAGGAATCAAAACCACCATCAGCAGCAGCAGGGAGGCCAAAAACAGCAGTCGCGCCGACTTCTCCCAAGTGGCGATCGGCACCTGAAAGGCCAGCAACGCGGCGATCAAGGCGAGTACCAGCCAAAGGGTGTGGCGCATTAAAAAATAGGTATGGGTGTAGTTAGCAAAACGCGGGTTTTCCGGCATTGCAATCGAGGCCGAATAGACCATCACCAAACCCCACAACAGCAGCGCCAAAGTGACCCAGACCAGCGGCTGATCAAAACCCATGACGCGCGTCGGCGCGCTGCCGGTGGCGCTGCGCCGGGTCGCACCCAGGCGTACTGGCAACAGGTCGAGTGCGCTCGGGTTGAAGGTGCCGAACCAGGCTGAGAAACGCTGGACCAGGCTGCTCACGACGCATGCTCCAGTTCAACCCCGGCACCAGCGGCGAGCTCAAGCACGGCCTGCCTGAAGACGCGGGCACGGTGTTCATAGTTATCGAACATGTCGAAACTGGCACAGGCCGGCGACATCAATACCGCGTCGCCGGCCTGCGCTTGGCACTTGGCCAGCGCGACGGCTTGCGCCATGGAGGCGGCTTCCAACAGGGCGACGCCGCTGCCTGCCAAAGCAGCACGCAGTAGCGGCGCGTCGCGGCCGATCAAGAGCACGACACGCGCGTAGCGCTGGATCGGTTGCGCCAGTGGTTCAAAGTCTTGACCCTTGCCTTCGCCGCCCAGGATGACCACCACTTTGCGCTCTGCACCCAGGCTGTTGAGTGCGGCCACGGTGGCTCCGACATTGGTGCCTTTGCTATCGTCAAAATATTCGACACCATCGAAAATGCCAACCGATTCGACCCGGTGCGGCTCACCCTGGTAGTCGCGCAGGCCATACAGCAGGGGTCCGAGCGCGGCATCAGCCACACCCGCCAAGGCCAATGCCGCCAGCGCGTTGAGCAAGTTATGGCGGCCCCGGAGATGCAGGACATCAGCCGGCAGCAGGCGTTGCAGGTGCAGTTCCGGCACTGCACCTTTGCGCGGCGTTTCATCGGACGCCAGAGCGCGCACCAGCCAGACCATGCCATTGACTGATTCGAGTCCAAAGTCGCTCGCGCGCTTTGGCAAATCACTGCCAAAAGTGACGTAATCTCGAACCGGCAGGCGTTGCTGTTTGCCGCGAACGGGCGCGGGCAACAACGCCATTACAGCGGGGTCGTCGCGGTTGAGCACCAGCAAGCCATGCTGGCCAAAGACCGCCGCTTTGGCAGCGCTGTAGGCTAACATTGAACCATGCCAGTCCAAATGGTCTTGCGTAATGTTGAGCACCGCACCGGCGCTGGGCTCAAAGGTTTTTTCAGCGTCAAGTTGAAAGCTTGACAACTCAAGTACCCAGACTTCGGGCAAGGTGCTGGCGTTGAGTTGCGCGCTCAGTGTGTCGAGCAGCGTTGGGCCAATATTGCCCGCCACAGCGACCGTCTTGCCAGCACGCACCAGCAACTGCCCGGTGAGCGAGGTCACAGTGGTCTTGCCATTGGTGCCGGTAACGGCCAGTACTTTGGGGCAGTAGCCGCGTTCACTTTTCAAATCAGCCAGCGCCTGGGAGAACAAGCTTAATTCGCCCCCGACCCACAGGCCGGCAGCACTGGCAGCTTGCAGCACCGCTGCCAACGCCGAGGGTGCTAAACCCGGGCTTTTGAAAACCGCACACACCGAGCCACCCAGCACCAGCGCGGCATCAAAAGGACCACTGACAAAACGGGCGCTCGGCAGCTCGCGTTGCAGCGCTGCCAGCTGGGGCGGTGCCGCGCGGGTGTCGGCCACGGTGACTTGGGCACCACAGCGCGCGCACCAGCGTGCCATCGCCAGGCCCGATGCACCCAGGCCCAGAATCAGAACGTGTTGGTCTTTAAGATTTAGCACGTTTTTACCTTAGCTTGAGGGTCGAAAGGCCCACTAGGCACAAAAGCATGGTGATGATCCAGAAACGCACCACGACTTGCGTCTCTTTCCAGCCGCTTTTCTCGAAGTGGTGATGCAGCGGTGCCATTTTCAGAATACGTCTTCCGAGGCCAAATTTTTTCTTTGTGTATTTGAAGTAGCTCACTTGCAGCATGACCGAGAGTGCTTCCACCACAAAAATTCCGCCCATGATGGCCAGCACGATTTCCTGGCGCACGATCACCGCGATCGTGCCCAGCGCAGCACCGAGCGCCAGCGCCCCGACGTCGCCCATGAAGACCTGCGCCGGGTAAGTGTTGAACCACAAAAATGCCAGCCCGGCACCCGACATGGCAGAACAGAAAATCAGCAGTTCGCCCGAGCCCGGAATGTGCGGGAAAAACAGGTATCTGGAATACACCGCGCTGCCCGTCACATAAGCAAAAATACCCAGGCAAGCACCCACCATCACCACCGGCATGATGGCCAGGCCATCCAAACCGTCGGTCAAATTAACGGCGTTGCTGCTGCCCACAATCACCAGATAAGTCAGGATGACAAAACCGAACACCCCGAGCGGGTAACTGACTTCCTTGAAGAACGGCAGCAGCAGTCCGGCTTTGGGCGGCAAGTTCACATCAAAACCCGACTGCACCCATTTGAAGAAGAGCTCGAGCACGCGCAAATTCGAACTCTCGGAAATGCTGAACACCAGATAGAGCGCCGCCAGCAAGCCAATCAACGATTGCCAGAGATACTTTTCACGAGAGCGCATGCCTTCAGGGTCCTGGTTGACCACCTTGCGCCAATCGTCAACCCAACCAATGGCACCAAATCCCAAAGTGACCAGCAACACGATCCAGACAAAGCGGTTGGAAAGGTCGGCCCACAACAGCGTCGAGAGGGTAATGCAGAGCAGAATCAAAACCCCGCCCATCGTGGGTGTGCCGCTCTTGCTCATGTGCGAGTCGATGGCGTAGCCTCGAATCGGCTGAGCGATCTTGAGTTCGCCCAGGCGGCGAATAACAGCAGGACCGGCCACCAGGCCCAGCAACAGCGCCGTCAATGCGGCCATGACCGCACGCAAAGTGAGGTATTGAAAGACGCGAAAAAATCCAAACTCGGGTGAGAGCGATTGCAACCACTGCGCCAGGCTAAGCAACATGATTGGCTCCTTGGTCTGCTTGAGTGTGTTCGAGGATGGCTTGGACGACGCGCTCCATCTTCATGAAGCGTGAACCCTTGACCAGCACACTGCTGACGCTTGGCAATTCGGCCAGCACAGCGCTTTGCAAGGCTTCGATCGATTCGAAATGATGTCCATTGCCAAAGCCTTTTGCTGCCAGATCCGACAAATCGCCGAGCGTGAACAGCGTATCAATACCGAGCTCTCGCGCGAGCTGCCCAGCCTCGGCATGAAGCGCTGAGCCCTGCTCTCCCACCTCGCCCATATCGCCCAGCACCAGCAGACGCGGTGCTGACAAGCTCGCCAACACTTCAATCGCAGCACGCACCGAGTCCGGGTTGGCGTTGTAGGTATCATCGACCAGCGTGAAGGCGCGCGCGCCCTGCTGGAGCATCTGCGCACGGCAGCGGCCTTTGACCGGTGCAAATGCCGACAGACCCTGAGCAATAGCCGCCAGTGGGACGCCTGCCGCCAGTGTGCAAGCCAGCGCCGCCAGTGAATTCTTGAGGTTGTGCCGACCGGCAATATGCAAGGTGTAGCTCAGTGAGCCCGCCGGGGTGATCGCCGTAACCTGCCAGGCATCGCCCGCCCATTGAGCTTGACGACAAACCACATCGACCGTGCCTGCCGCCCCGCCAGCAAGGCTGAATTGCAGCACCGGGCGTGGTCCGGCCTTGGTCCGCCACAGCGCGCTGTAGGGGTCGTCACTCGGAAACACGGCCACACCATCGGTGGCCAGGGCATCAATGACCGAGCCATTCTCGTGGGCCACGGCTTGAACCGTCGCCATGAATTCAAGGTGCTCACGTTGGGCGTTGTTAACGAGTGCCACGGTGGGCTGCGCGATGGCCGCCAGCCTGGCAATCTCGCCCGGATGGTTCATGCCCAGTTCGACCACCGCGATGGCATGCCCGGCGCGCAGGCGCAGCAGCGTGAGCGGCACGCCAATGTCGTTGTTGAAATTGCCCTGCGTCGCCAGAAACGCTTGCGGCCGGTAAGCGCGCAGGATGGCAGCAATCATCTGTGTCACCGTGGTCTTGCCGTTGCTGCCGGTCACCGCTATCACGGGCAGTTTGAACTGCGCGCGCCAGTGCGTGGCCAATTCGGCCAGCGCCCGCCTGCTATCCCTCACCAGCAAGCCGGGCAAGTGGGCAACCTGCAAAAGCGCCTCATTCGTACCGCTTTCAGTAGCCTGGCACAGCGCCGCCACCGCACCCTGCGCCTGGGCCTGGGCCAAAAAATGATGGGCGTCAAAATGCTCGCCCTGCAAGGCCACAAACAAGTCACCAGGTTCGACGGTGCGGCTGTCGGTATGAACCCGTTTGAAGCTGACAGAACCACCGTCTCGGCCGCATTCAACCTGATGTGCACCGCTCAACCAGGGCCGGACTTGCGCGAGCGTCATCATGTCACTCATGACGCCTCCTTTGCTGCGCTGGCGGGTGCTGTCCAGCCACTCAGGGCCCGGCGCACTTGCTCAATATCCGAGAAGGGCCGCCGCACTCCCGCCACTTCCTGATAGTCTTCATGGCCCTTGCCAGCAACCAGCAGCACATCGGCCGCAGTCGCCTGGGCCAGCGCCGCTGCAATCGCCAGGGCACGATCGGGTTCAATCGTGACGGCGCTGTCACCCTCGAGGCCGAGCAAAATCTGGCTGATGATGGCGTCGGGTTTTTCGCTGCGCGGGTTGTCGCTGGTTACCACGACCCGGTCGGCGTGGCTGGCAGCAATGGCACCCATCAGCGGTCGCTTGGCGCTGTCACGGTCGCCGCCGCAGCCGAACAGACACCACAACTGGCCGCCGCGTTGTTCGGCCAGGGGGCGCAGCGCCAGCAGCGCTTTGGCCAGCGCATCAGGCGTGTGGGCGTAATCGACTGCGACCAGTGGCTGTCCGGGTTCACCCAGACACTGCATGCGCCCAGGCACCGGACTTAAATCATGGCAGGCTGCGACTGCCGCTGTGAGCGGCACACCGAGCGTTCGCATGGCCGCCAAAACACCGAGCAAATTGGCCACGTTGTAGCTGCCAATCAATGCCGTCTGCAGCATCTGGGGTTGGCCAACGGTGTCAGCGCCCTGATTTTCGGTTTCAAGCACGGTGAAACACAGTCCCTGCGCTTCATAGCGAATGTCGCAGGCGCGCAGCCGTGCCGGGCCAACGCACGATAGCGTCCACAGATCAGGCCCTTTGCCCTCCAGCTCAGCAGCCAGTTCTGCGCCCTGTTCGTCGTCGATATTGATCACGGCCGCCTGCAAACCAGGCCACTGGAACAGCCGCCGCTTGGCTTGCCAATAGGCCTCCATCGTGCCGTGATAATCGAGATGATCCTGGGTGAAATTGGTGAAAATCGCGGTGCGAATGTGCGTGCCGACTAGTCGATGTTCCACTATGCCAACGGAGGAAGCTTCCAGCGCGCAGGCTTGCAGGCCCTGCTCAACAAAGCGACGAAAACTTTTCTGCAACAACACCGGATCAGGCGTGGTCAGGCCGTTGGCCACCAGGTCGGCGTCTGGTTCTCCCGATCCGGCTGGAAGCGGCGGTTTTCCAATGCCCAGCGTCCCGACCAAAGCACAGGCAATGGGTGCCACCTGCTTTAAATTGGAAAGCGCCTGCGCCAACCACCAGGCCGTCGATGTTTTGCCGTTGGTGCCGGTCACCGCCACGACCTTGAGCCGGGCTGAGGGCTGATCAAAATAGGCGGCGGCGATCTCGGCGCAATTCGCTTTGAGTTGAGCGTAAGTGCCAATCTTCTGGCCCGTCAGCGCGAAAGCCTCAACCCCCATGCGCTCCACCAGACAGGCGCTGGCACCGCTGACCAGGGCGATCGCTACGTACTGGCGGGCATCGGTGGCGGCACCGGGCCAGGCGATGAAACCATCGCCGGCTTGCAGCTTGCGGTTATCGGTTTGCAGCGTGCCGGTGACGCGAGCGCGCAACCAGTGGGCGGCTTCAAGCGGCGTGTGCAATTCGAGCATCAGAAGCTCTCCTCTGGTGTCTGCGCCTTCGCCACGATCTGGGGTTTGACCGACATGTCAGGTTGAATGCCCAATATTTTTAACGTCTGTTGCACCGTCTCACTAAACACCGGTGCCGCCACATCGCCGCCAAAATATTTGCCACTGCTGGGCTCATCAATCATCACCGCCACCACAATGCGCGGTTGATCGATAGGGGCCACCCCCACAAAAACGCCACGATATTTTTTGCTGGCGTAACCGTGGCCTTCTTGCTTGTAGGCGGTACCGGTTTTCCCGCCCACTGAATAACCCATGGTCTGCGCTTTGGGTGCGGTGCCGCCGACGCCGGTGACCATCTGCAACATGTGGCGTACCGCGCCAGCGTTTTTTTGGCTGATGACACGCACACCCGCCGCCGGCTGATCTGACTTGAGCATGGTCACCGGCACCAGGTCGCCATCGCGCGCAAAAACACTGTAGGCGTGAGCCAACTGAAACAAGCTGATCGACAAGCCGTAGCCGAAGCTCATCGTGGCCTGCTCAATCGGACGCCAGGTTTTGTAAGCACGCAAACGACCGCTGACAGCACCCGGAAAAGGCAGCAAGGGCTTCTGGCCAAATCCGACCTGACTGAACATATTCCACATCTCGCGCGGCTGCATTTGCATCGCTATCTTCACGGTGCCCACGTTGCTCGATTTCTGGACCACCTGGTTGACCGTGATCAGGCCCTCTGGATGCGAGTCGCGGATGGTGGCGTTGCCAATCATGAAGTGCCCGGGTGCGGTTTGAATTTGGGTCTCCGGCGTGACCAGGCCTTTTTCCAGCGCCAGCGCAATCACAAAAGGCTTCATCGTAGAACCGGGCTCAAAGGAGTCGGTCAAAGCCCGGTTACGCAACTGGCCACCACTGAGGTTGTGGCGTTGCCCGGGCGAATAACTCGGGTAGTTGGCCAGTGCCAGCACTTCGCCGCTCACAATATCGAGCACCACCACGCTACCGGCCTTGGCTTTGTAAAGCAACACAGCGTCGCGCAGCTTCTGGTAAGCAAAAAATTGCACCTTGCTGTCGATACTGAGCTGCAAGTCCCGTCCATCCACCGGTGCAATTTGCTCCCCCACATCTTCCACTACCCGGCCCATGCGGTCTTTGATGACGCGGCGTGATCCGCTACGACCAGCCAGATCCTGATTGAATGCCAGCTCCATGCCCTCCTGCCCCTTGTCCTCCACATTGGTGAAGCCCACCACATGGGCGGCGGCTTCGCCTTCCGGGTACTGACGTTTGTATTCTTTGCGTTGATAGACGCCTTTAAGCCCCAAAGCGGCGATTTTCTGCGCCACCGAATCGTCAACCTGGCGTTTCAGCCAGACAAAGGTTTTATCTTCGTCCGCCAAACGCCCGTTGAGCTCAGTCAGCGGCATCTCCAGCAAGCTTGCCAGTTGTGGCAAGCCAGGGTCGTCGCGCTCAATATCTTCCGGAATGGCCCAAATACTCGGTGCCGGGATGCTCGACGCCAGGATCAAACCATTGCGATCGAGAATGCGGCCGCGATTGGCCGGCAGTTCCAGGGTTCGGGAAAAACGCACTTGGCCCTGCTTTTGAAAAAAATCATTCGCAATCACCTGGATGTAGAAGGCCCGCCCCGCCAGAGCGACAAAGCACAGGGCGATCACCGCCACCACGAACTTGCTGCGCCAGACCGGCGTGCGGCTGGCCAGCAAGGGACTCGACGTGTAGCTAATGCTGCGGCTCATTGAGCACCTTTGTTGGGTGACGACTCGGCGTGGTAGCTGACATAGTGCGTGATGGCAGGCGTTGCCGTGTGCATCTGTAATTTTTCTTTGGCCAAAAGCTCAACCCGAAGGGGTGTGGCGAGCGAGCGTTTTTGCACTTGGAGGCGTTCCTTGTCGGTCTCCAACCGGTGCTCTTGCGTGCGGGCTTTGTCAAGCTCAGAGAACAGTCGGCGCGATTCATACTGCACGCTCACTAGGTACAAGGAACTGGCCAACAAGGCCAACAACAATACCAAGTTGAGTCGGGTCATGCTGCGGTCCTTTGCGCCACACGCATGATGGCGCTGCGCGCGCGCGGGTTGACGGCCAGCTCGGCAGCGCCGGGTCTAACGCGACCGAGCGCTTGCAGACGCATGACTTGCGGCTCGGCAAAAGGAGCACGTCGGTCATAGGTAGCACGTGAATGTTTGGCAATGAATTGCTTGACGATGCGATCTTCCAGCGAGTGGAAACTGATCACCACTAGGCGACCGCCAGGGGCCAGAACTTCCAGGCTGGCCGCTAGCGCCTGTTGCAGTTCCTCAAGCTCGGCGTTGATGAAAATCCGAAAAGCCTGAAACGTGCGCGTTGCGGGGTTCTGGCCCGGCTCGCGGGTTTTGACCGCGTCAGCCACGAGAGCGGCCAGCTCAGTGGTGCTTGAAATGGGGTGTTCCTGTCGGCGAGCAACAATCGCCTTTGCAATCGGGCCAGCAAACCGTTCTTCGCCGTAATCACGTATTACCTCCGCTATTTTTTCTCTCTCAGCCGTTGCCAACCACTGCGCCACGCTCTGGCCTCGGCTGGTGTCCATGCGCATGTCGAGCGGGCCTTCAAACCTGAAGCTAAAACCCCGCGTCGGGTTGTCAATCTGCGGCGAGCTGATTCCCAAATCGAGCAAAATACCGGCCACACTGGCCTTGTCCAATTCAGCCAAACGGCTAAAACTCTGATGCCGGATGGAGAAACGCGGGTCGCTGATACGCCCGGCTTCGGCCACCGCCTGCAGGTCCTGGTCGAAAGCAATCAGCTGTGCTTCTTGTGGCAAGTTTGAGAGCAATAGACGACTGTGGCCACCGCGCCCAAAAGTGGCATCCACATAAGTTTGCACTTGAGCAGCGCTGAACTCGGCAGCCCGATTGTCGAGAAGAGCGTCAACCGCTTCGTTCAACAAAACTGTGGTGTGTTTCCATGCGGTATCCACCGGCGGCCTTCAGAAAGAAAAATCCTTGAAGACGTCGGGCATGTCGCCCTGCAACGCCCGAGTCTCCTGACTGTCGTAGCCGGCCTTGTCCCACAGCTCGAAGTAGCTGCCCATGCCGAGCAGCAAAGTTTCCTTGGTAATGCCGGCGGCCTGACGCAATTCGGGCGAGACCAGCACGCGCCCGGTGCTGTCAATCTCGACATCCATCGCGTTGCCCAGAAAAATCCGTTTCCACCATTGGGCCGACATCGGCAAGGCAGCGATGCGCTCACGGAATTTTTCCCACTCCGGGCGCGGAAAAATCATCAGGCAACCGTCCGGGTGCTTGGTGATGGTAAGCGCTCCGCCAGCCGTGGCGCTCAGGATGTCACGATGCCGTGTCGGCACCGACAAGCGACCTTTGGCATCCAGACTTAATGACGAAGCCCCTTGAAACACGACAGTACGCCCTCGGTTGATTGACCTGCAAAGAAGTAAAAGTGCAAAGGCACTTTTCACCACTTAATTGCACTTTTTTGCACTGTAGCAGCAAAAAAGCTTTATGCAAGCGGGCTTACAAAAAAAATCTTCAATGAAATCAAAGGTTTAGAATGAACTCGGAAGTCTATTGCGTCATAAAATTGTTCTGAATTAAGCACTTAGCTGGTTATATGAAAGTTATGCCTGAAGACAAAGGTCATTCTGAAAATCGAAAAATAATCGTTTTGCGCTTGCCTCATGTTGCTGTCACCCCTACTGGACCCCTTTGCCGAAATTTCACTGGCTGGTGCCAAGGGATGCTCTGCTTTCGTCGTGCGGCTTATCGTTTTCAGCGCCGATCCGGTCTAATTATTCCTATATACGGAACCTTGTTCTCTCAATAGGACCGATGCCGGTTTAACCCTATACTTTCTCGGTTAATGTCTGGGGGCAGCGCCGACCAGCTGCATTTGAATCGCGTGCTGATCAAACCAGGTTCAGAATTGGCTTGACTCGATCCCGCACTTTACAGTGAAGGAATAAATATGAACGGGATGTCCAGCATTCGTACTATTCTGCGTCTGGGGCTTGCGCTGGCACTGCTCGCTACAGCATTGCCCAATTTGGCACAAGACGCATCGCTGTTACTTTACGATGGACCGGATCGGGCTCAGAAAATTCTGGCAGCCGCCAAGAAGGAAGGTTCTCTCACGCTCTACACCAGTCTGGCTGCCAGCAACTTGCGCGCCCTGATTACCCCGTTTGAAGAAAAATACGGCATCAAAGTCACGATCTGGCGCGCCCCCACCGAGAAAGTGATGCAACGCACGCTGACCGAGGCGGCGGCGGGGCGCTACCAAGTCGATGCCATCCATTTCGGATCGCCCCAGCTCGAGGCCTTGCATCGGGAAAAAATTCTGCAGCCGGTCAATTCACCGAATTTTAGCCAACTGATGAGCGGATCGGTGCCGGCCCATCACGAATGGGCGGCTACTATTCTGCAAATCTATGTTCAGGTCTACAACACCAAACTGATCAAGAAGGAAGACTTGCCCAAGAGCTACCAGGATCTGCTCGACCCGAAGTGGAAGGGCAAGCTGGGCATCGAAAGCGAAGCTTGGCCTTGGTTCGCGACGCTGGTGCAGGAGATGGGCGAAGACAAGGGTGTGAAGCTGTTTCACGACATCGTGGCGACCAATGGCATGGTATCGCATGGCAGCGTGACTTTGCTCAACAACCTGGTTGCTGCAGGTGACATACCACTGGCGCTGCCGGTTTACCGACATATCACCCAAGCCAGCAAGAACAAGGGTATGTCGATCGACTGGTTTGCGCTGAAACCAACGATCGCCCGCTCCAACGGCATCGGCATTGCCCGCCATGCGCCGCACCCGAATGCAGCGCTCTTGTTTTATGACTACATGCTGTCGGAGACCGGGGCGCAAAAAGCTTTCTCAGCGTTGGGTTATGTGCCGACCAACACCAAGTTGCCGTCAGACCTGCCCAAGGACCTGCGTATCGTGCAGGTGGATCCGGTGCTGGTACTGGACCAGGTGGACAAATGGAGCAAGGCCTTTGAAGAAATATTTATCAAGCACACCGGACGATAGAAAGAGTTCCTGCGCGGGCCGCGCTCAAGCGTGGCCCTTTTTTTGTATCAATTTAAAGGGAAAAATTCATGTATCTTGATGATTCTTTCGCTGCCCAGGTATTGCAGCAGGCCAAAGATGAGACACACGGCTGGAAGATGATGATCGGTGGTCAATGGGTAGAGAGTCGCTCCGGCAAGCGGATGCCATCAGTGAATCCGGCCTATGACGAAGTCATTGCCGAAGTCCCGGCCGGCAACGGCGAAGATATTGAACTCGCGGTGCAAGCCGGCCAGGCGGCCTTTCCCGCCTGGAGCAAGCTCCACGTCGACGAGCGCGCCAGGCATTGCCGCCAGTTTGCCAACGCGCTGCGCGCCCAGGCGCGCGAATTTGGGATGCTGGACGCGATCGACAGCGGCAATCCATTCCTGTCAATGGTCGAAGATGCAAAAAAAGGGGCAGCGCTACATGATTTCTTTGCCGGTCTCGGCATGGAAATGAAGGGCCAGACCATCCCGACGCCGGGCGGTGGGCTTGATTACACACGACCCCAGCCGTTTGGCGTGATCGGACGCATCATTCCGTTCAACCATCCGATTTCATTTGCAGCAGGCAAGATTGCACCAGCATTGGTGGCCGGCAATACCGTCATTTTGAAGTCGGCCGACCAGACGCCGCTATCGGCGTTGTGGATGGGCAAACTGGCACAGGAATATTTCCCGCCCGGCGTCGTCAACATTGTCACCGGCGACGGCCCGACTTGCGGCGGTGCCTTGGTCGCCCATAAAGAGGTTCGGCGCATTGCCTTCACCGGCAGCGTCGAAACCGGCCGGGCGATCACGCGCGCCGCAGGCATTAAATCCATCAGCCTGGAGCTCGGTGGGAAAAACCCGCTGATCATTTATCCCGACGTCGATATCGAAAAAGCGGCCTTCGCCGCCGTGGCCGGAATGAACTTTACAGTGTCGCAGGGCCAGTCCTGCGGATCGAATTCACGGGTCTTTGTGCACAGTGCGATCAAAGACCGGTTCCTTGAGGCAGTGCTGGGGCGCACCAGGAAAATCGTCATCGGCCTACCCGAGCTGGAGGCAACCCAGATGGGGCCGGTGGTCACGCGCCGACATTATGAGCGGGTGATGGGCTATATCGAAGCCGGCCGCAATGAAGGCGCACGCCTGGTGTGTGGCGGTGGCCATGCGCCGGGAGAGGCACTGCAAAAAGGCTGCTTTGTTGACCTGACCATCTTCGACCAGGTCCGCCACGGCATGAAAATCGAACGCGAAGAAATTTTCGGGCCGGTGATGAGTGTGCTTTCCTGGGACGATGAAGCGACGATGCTGCAGGAAGTCAACGACAGCGATTACGGCTTGTGCGCCAACATCTGGACCAAAGATATCTCAACCGCTTTGCGCCTGGCCGATGCGGTGCAAGCCGGCTATGTCTGGATCAACGGTCACGGTGGCAAGCGCTTCAGGGGCGCGCCGTTCGGCGGTTTCAAGGATAGCGGGATCGGCCGCGAACATTCGATCGAGGAATTGATGAGCTATGCACAAATCAAGAACATCAATATTGCGTATTGACGACAAGGACTGACATGACAACTGATGCAAATAAGCGTTTGACGCCGCGCCGCTACGGCTCCGATTTTATCGTGGACTTGCTCCAGCAATACGCCATTCCTTATGCGGCCTTCAACCCGGGCGCATCGTTTCGCGGCATCCACGACTCCCTGGTCAATTATCTGGGAAACAAAAAGCCCGAATTTCTGGAGTGCATGCATGAAGAAATTTCGGTCGCGATCGCACACGGTTATGCGCGCGCGACCGGCAAGCCGATGGTTGCAATCCTGCATAACGTCGTCGGGTTACAGCATGCGACGATGGCCATTTACAACGCCTGGTGCGACCGTATTCCGATTATCCTTCTGGGCGGCACCGGCCCGATGTCTTATACCAAGCGCCGCCCTAACAGCGACTGGGTGCATACCGCATTGGTACAAGGCAATCTGGTCCGCGATTTCGTCAAATGGGACGATCAGCCCGCCGACCTTGAAAGCACGCCAGAATCGTTCGCGCGCGCCTACCAGAGCGCCATGACGCAG
The DNA here is from genome assembly GCA_003133245.1 of Rhodoferax sp. Lineage (GTDB taxonomy): Bacteria > Pseudomonadota > Gammaproteobacteria > Burkholderiales > Burkholderiaceae_C > Rhodoferax. Next base: position 85,962 of record PKWM01000024.1, read on the forward strand.
CCGTACGGACCAGTCTACATTTGCTACGACGCAGAGATTCAGGAGAAAGAATACACTGAGTTCCCGGCGCTGCCCGAGCCAGCTAAATTCCAGCCACCGACAGCGCCAGCCGCAGCGCCACCCACCTTGCAACGGATAGCCCAGGCTTTGCTCGATGCCCATTCTCCGGTAATCGTCGCGGACCGGCTGGGCCGGTCCGCCGTCGCGTTCGATGCACTGGTCAAGTTGGCAGAACTGCTCAACATCCCAGTGCTCGATCAGGGCAACCGCCACAACTTTCCAACGCAACATCCGCTGGCACTGGGCGAGATCACCACTGAAGTGCTGGGCCTAGCCGATTTCATTCTCGCGCTGGATGCGACCGACCTTTACGGTGCGCTGCATACTGTCAACCGCGTGACCCGCGAAACGCAACCCATGTACCGTCCCGGCACGCGCATTGCACACGTCACGCTGGACGGCTATATGGTGCGCAGTTGGAGCCATGATTTTCGTCGGCTGCAGGAGACCGATGACGCGATTGCCGCAGACACGGCCGGCTTCGTGCCGGAGTTGCTGCAGTACTGCGCCGAGCTGCTAAAAACCCAGCCCGAAGCCGCCAAAAAAATCCGCCAGCGCGGCGAGAAATGGCATGGGCGTTCGGCCCGGTTACGCGCTGACTGGCGGGCGCAGGCCGAAGCCGAACGTGCGAAAACACCGATCGCGCTGTCAGCGCTGTCAGCGATCCTCTGGGAGGTCATCAAAGACGAGGCGTGGCTGCTGACCAACGGCACTGCCAACGGTTGGGTCAAGCGCCTTTGGAATATCAGCCGAGCGGATCAATACCTGGGTAAATACAGCGGCGGTGGCCTGGGCTATGGCATGGGCGCATCGCTTGGCGCCGCGCTGGCCTATCCTGACAGACTGTGCATCAATCTACAGGGCGATGGCGATTTCCTTTTTACGCCTACCGCGCTGTGGACCGCAGCGCATCACAAAATTCCACTGTTGACGATCATGGTCAATAACCGCAGTTATTACAACTCGGAAGAGCATAACGCGAAGATCGCCGCCCATCGCGCACGCCCGGCCGAAAATGCGCCCCAGGGCACGCGCATTGAGAATCCGGCTGTTGACTTTGCGACGATGGCGCGCTCAATGGGTGTCTTCGCCGAGGGCCCGATCACCCGTTGCGAAGATCTGGCACCGGCGCTGCGGCGGGCGCTGGAAATAGTCAAGCAGGGACAACCGGCGCTGATAGACGTGATCACGCAGAACCGATAGCGGAGACAAAATTACAAATATACCCGTTTCGTCATTGCGAGCGCAGCGCGGCAATCCATGGCCCCGGACTTCGTGGACTGCCACGTCGCTTCGCGTCCATGTACGCAGTGACGATCAACGGTACTTTACTATGGACCTTTCCCGAAATGATGACTGGCCAAACCCCGTTCAGCATGCGGTGAGGAACAGGCCGCTGGGTCGCTCAGCGGCCTGATCCTTCAAGCAGGGTTGGTGTGCGATCCCCGCGCAAACCACCGACGCTGCTTGCCGAAGGCGGCGCAGTGAGTGGCGTAGCGAAATCAAGGAGGAGGCCGCAGGCCGGGGGACATTCGCGCAGCCACGCGCTGAGTCGCCTTCGGCCCACACATGCCTAGACCTCAATTCTTGGTTTGCCACGACAAACTGCATCAGGTCGGCTTAGCTGGAACGGTGTCGTGAATTTCGGAACTCTTAACAGTTTAACGAAGCCAGTATATTCTGAGCTTCAATGCAGTTCACCTTTTGGGTCTCAGCGCTACGCACTCAATGGAAGACCTGGCGAGTAGATCGCCGCTGCGCCGAAATGGTCGGTTGCTGCGATCAGTTGCTCTGCCATTGCCGGGTGGCTGGAGGCGTGGCCGGCAGCCTCGATTCGCTGCAACTGCGAGTGGGGCCACACCCGCTGCAATGCGGTTGCAGCGCCCGGCGGTGTGATCCGGTCGCGTTCGCCCTGCAGCATGATGCCGGGCACCGTGCGCAGCCTTGCCGCCTGGAGCAACAATTGGCCTTCTTCCAGAAAAAACGAGTGGCTAGCAAAATGCGCGCCGATGCGTGCCATGGCCAGCCCGGCGCCGTCATCAGTCAGGTTTCGCTGAGCCGGCCACTGCAGGTTCGGCACCTCGCTCTCCATCAGGTCCTGTTCCCACTGCAACCAGGCGCGCGCCACGGCATGCTCGACCGTCGCATCGCCGCAGTGCAACTGCGCCGCCAGCGCGCCGGGCACATCGGTGCACTGCGACACTGCGACGGAGCGGGTCAGCCGCTGCCAAGCCTCGGGCTGCAATGTTGCAGCGCCCTGGGCCGTGTACAGCCAGTTTAGCTCGTGCGCCGTTGCGGTGAAAACGCCGCGCAGCACCAACGCCTGCACGCGCTCGGCGTGGCGCTGTGCATAGGCTAGCGCCAGCGTGGCACCCCAGGAGCCGCCCAACAGCAACCAGCGTTCGATCTGAAGATGGCGGCGTAGTGTCTCGATGTCGCGCACCAGATGCGCGGTGTCATTCGCAACCAGTCGGCCGCTTGGAAGCGAGCGCCCGGCGCCGCGCTGATCAAACAGCACAATGCGGTAGCGGCACGGGTCGAACCAGCGGCGATCATTTGCCGTGCAGCCGGCACCGGGACCACCATGCACGAACAGCGCCGGCGACCCGAGCGGATTGCCGCATTCCTCCCAAAATACCTGGTGGCCATCACCGACTTCGAGCCAGCCATGGGCGTGGCTTTGCAGCGGCGGGTACATCAACTGCCAGGCATGGGTAGGCAGTGTGTTCATGCCGGTGTGCTGGGCCGACGCTGTACCTCTTCGCGGCCAAGCGCCGCAGTCTGTGGGAACACCAGTGATTTGATGACCACCGGCACAGCGCCCGAGGTTTCGAGCAACGCACCAATGTCGATGAAGTCGAACTCCTGCAGCACGATGCCGTCGATCGAGACGACCGGGTTCGCCATTTGCAGTTCACTGTGGGCGTGGATGCCGACCAGGCCGCCGATGTCACCGTCGCCCACCAGAACCAGCGGCAAGCCTTGATCGAGAATTTGGGACAGACCCGCCGCAACGCCACGGCAAAACGCGTCCAGCCGCGCATAGCTGGCCGAGCCCTGCCAGCGGTAACACAGCGCCACCGCTTGTTCGCCGACGTGCAAGTCCATGCGGCGCAGCGCCGCGCGCACACCGGCGGCGATCGCCTCAACATCGAGCAGTTCAGCGTCTAATGGCAGGGCCGGAGTGATGACGGGTAGGTTGCGCAGCGGCAGCGTGGTCTGCGGTTCGACGAAGATGGTACTGCCGCTGACCTGGATGGTGTATTGCGAGGCACCGACCACGGTGGCACGTATACCCTGGTCGGGCGACTCGATGCGCGGGCCCCAGGCGCGCACGCGCTGCAGGATAGCGTGCGCCAGCATCGGCCCCAGGTCGCCGTACGCCCGCGTCTCACGCCCGTAGATGTATTCCGAGACACCGCCCGAGAAGCACACCACGTCAGGCGCACGTGCGCCGGCCAGTGGTTCAGTCCGCAGCAGTGCCGCCGTTTCAGCGCTGAGCGCAGCACCTTGCAAGGCTTCAAACAGTCGCTCGGCCATGCGCTCGACCAGGCGTTGCAGACCGGCCGCATCGGGCACGGCACCAATGGCCAGCGCCAACCCAACTTCGGCGGCTAAGCGGGCACCCGCTTGCTCGATGCGCCGCACCCGCCCGTCAGCATCCAGCGCGACGATGCGCGCACCGATGTCGATGGCGCAGAGTTCGACCACCGCACCGCCCTCGCACACCGCAATCTTCGAGGTGCCGCCACCGATGTCGATATTCATCACCCGCGTGCCCTCGCGGATCGAACGCGCCGCAGTCCCCGAGCCGAAGGCGGCGAGCGTGGCTTCGAGGGCGTCGCCGGCACTGACGGCAACAAAGCGGCCGGAGCGCGCCGCGAACAGTTCGCCGATCGCGCGTGCATTACTGCGCCGCACCGCCACGCCGGTCAGGATCAACGCGCCGCTGTCAACCTGGTCAGGGCTGACCTGCGCCAGCTCATACTGCCGGTCGATGAAGACACGCAGCGCATCGGCATCGATCGATTGATCAGCGGCATACGGCGTCAGCAGAACTTCGGACTCATGCAAGACGACCCGTTCGGACACCACATAACGGTTGTCGAGCCGTTCCAGCAGCAGGCGCGAGAACACCAGGTGCGAAGTCGACGACCCGATGTCAACACCGACGCTGACCAGGCGGATCTCGTCCTCCAACTCCAGGCTGCGCCGCACGTTGCTGAAGAAAACGCGACCGCCCCCGGTTTGAGTCACTACCGACCTCTCAGACGCTGCCCTGCGGCCTGGAGACAGGCCCCTCGCCCTGGGGCACAGCGGTGGGCGGCTCATACCAGGCGTCATCCATGCGGTTGATGACACCGTTGCGCTTGAGCGTGGCCGCGTATTCCTGGCGCAAATAGGGGTCTTCCATCCAGTAAGGAATGGCGGTGCCGCCCTCGTTGACGTCGATCGCGGTGTAATCGTTATGCTTGGCACCGGGCGCACCTGGGTCGCGCCCCGGGTTGTGCGGCCCGAACCAGGCGGTCAGGCGAAATGGCTCTTCGGCAACGCTGAAATGCTGGTGGTACCAGCGCGCGCCGCCGGGGGCCGCCGTGACCATGCCGACCGGTTCGTAATCAAGACGACGCACCTCGTCAGCGTGCCCGTTTTGCCACGGCCGCTCGCCCAGGTGCTCCGGCCAGGAGTAGGTATAGCCCTTGCCCTTCAGGCAGATCAGCACCGCCGCCGAAGTGTGCGCGTGCGCCTTCGAGTAGCGTCCGTTCTCGTGCTGCCCGATCCAGAAATAGAAGCAGTTGTTGGTCATGAACGGTTCGACACGCCGGTAGCCGATTGAGCGGCGATTGTCCAGCGGCAGCTCGCAATTAACGACATCGGGGATGAAGTTGGTGCGCCGCATCGCCAGGCCGCGCACCGGGTCGGTCTCGATGTCGTCGCGGGGCTTGAAGAAGTCATCGGCGCCATTGAAGCGATCGCGAAAAACGAAAGGGTTGTTGAACACCGCATCGACGTTGTTCAACTGGTTGAGCACGTTCGGCGCGGTGTTGCCGGCCAATAGCAGCGCGCCGCCCGAGGTGGCATTGACGATCCGGAACCAGGCGTTCATCGGGATCGAGAACATCGACCCCTTCTGCCATTCGAACACGTGTTTCCTGGTGTCGCCCTCCTGCCAGACCTCGGTCGTTCCGCGCCCCTCGACGACTAGGTAGATCTCCTCGTACATATGCTTTTGCGCATGCAGCGCGCCCATCGGCGGCACCTCGATCACATAACAGCCCCACTTGGTCTCGGTGCCGTAGAGCTGGATGAAATGGCCCTTGCCACCGGTGCGCTTCCACGGCATCAGCGCGAGGTTTTGCACCTTGCTGATGCCAATGTCGCGGAACACCGGGATGCCCTCTGACTCCATGAAGGCGTCATAGGGCGTCGGTTGCTTGCGGAACGCGCCGAAGCCGGCTTTTTTGTTGCCGGCTGGCTCGTGCCAATGGATCTCGTCTTTATCGTGTGGCATAGCGTTTTTGGTTAGAACGGAGTGGTATTATTTGGTTCTTTTATGTGGAACATTGTTCTTCTGTTTGGACCAGTGACAGTTTAACCTTATACTTTCAACGAAGTCAATTAAATAACTTCTTGTGTGTCGAACCACTCCACGTGACGGGCGGTTCGTCCGCAAGACCCTACAGCAGGAGACATCGCATGTATAAAAATTGGATTTCATTCGTTCGCTTCGTACTGCTGGCAGCGCTGGGCAGCACGGCGCTATTGGCGTTGGCGCAGGCGCCAGCACCAAGCCAGGCCGTGTTCCAGTACCAGGGCAGCGACCGCGAAGCGCGCCTGCTCGAGAAGGCCAAGCAGGAAGGCCTCGTGACGGTGTACACCTCGCTCGCGCCAACGGAGGCAAAACCACTGGTTGCGGCGTTCGAAAAGAAGACCGGAATCAAAGTGAATATGTGGCGCGGTCTGAGCGACGGCGTACTGCAGCGGGCGTTGGCCGAAGCGCGCGGCAACCTGAACGCGGTCGATGTGGTTGAGACCAACGGTCCAGAAATGGAAGCCCTCGCGCGTGAACAGTTACTGGGGGCTTTCTACTCTCCTTACTTGGCTGACGTGCCCTCTGTGCTGCTGCCCAAACACGGGCTGTGGATTCCCGACCGGTTGAACTTTTTCGTCGTGGCCTACAACACCAACAAGGTCCGCCGCGAGGACCTTCCCAAGACCTATGAGGGCTTCCTCGAACCCAAGTGGAAGGGGCGCATCGCCCTGGAGGCGACCGACTCCGAATGGATGGCCGGTGTCGTCAAGGCCTGGGGCACGGCACGCGGCACGAGCTTTTTCAACAAACTCTCGGACCTGAAACCCGCCTTGCGCAAGGGCCATATCCTGCTGGTGAGCTTGGTCGCGTCGGGTGAGATCGATGCCGGGCTGACCGCTTATAAATCAGAAGTTTCCTCAGCCAAAAACCGTGGTGCACCGGTTGATTGGGCAGCGGTAGAGCCGGTGATCGCGCGGCCGCAGGGGATTGGCGTGGCGCGTCATGCGCCACACCCGAACGCCGCACTGTTGTTCGCCGACTTCATGCTGTCCCCGCAAGCGCAGGAACTGCTGGCGGGCATGGGCCGCGGGCCCGTCAGCCGCAAGGTCAAGTCCGACACCAGTTCGATAAACTACTTGATGTCCGACCCTTCTGTGATTCTGGACGAGAACGACAAGTGGACGCAACTGTGGGACAAGACGTTCCTGAAAAATTGAACCTTTAACAATGGAGAGAAACTATGACTCACGAAACCCATCACACCCATGCAGCGCCCCCCGCCGACGAGGCGGCCTGGGAGCGCTGGTCGAAGAAGCGCACTTTCGTGCGCGCCCTTGAGGGCACCTACGGCGAGTTGGTCCACGAATTATTCAGTCAACCCCGGGTCTATCACTCGAAGGACTGGAAGTGGAAGGGCGGTCCGCAGAACTTCGGCAAGAAAATCATCAACCCGCAGGCGGTCAAGGTGGCGCAGTCGATCGAAACCCACCTCGATGTGTACGCACCCGGCGGCTATGGCCAGAAGCACGGCCACATGAACAGCGCTGTGTTCTTCGTGCTCAAGGGCAAGGGCCACGATGTGCATGACGGCAAGCGCCATGACTGGGAGGCTGGCGACGCGCTGATCGTCGAGAACGGCTGCGTGCATCAGCACTTCAATGACGATCCCAACGACGAGTCGATTGTGCTGATCATGAAAGCCAAGCCCTTGTTTTTGTTCATGCACATGTTGTTTCAGAAGGTGGTGAGCTACCCGCCAAAAGACGCGACACCGGGCCATGAACACTACACACCACCAAGCCATTATTAAGGAGCACGCAACATGAGCAACATCGTCGACCAACTCGAAAAGGCACGCGCGCATGCCCAAACCCAAGAGGCTGACTTCTACGCCAAGGCACTAGAAATCTCGCAACAATTTCGCACCGACTACGCGGGTCGGATGAATGTCGTCAAGGCCAGCCAGATGCCGTTTGAGCGCTCGCCCGACGGACTGATCAAACACATCATCCATGAGGGCATGAACACCAAGGAGTGTTGCCTCGACATCTACATGCAGTTCCTGCCAGGCGGCAAGGCCAGCGGCAAGCACCGGCATTTGACGGAGGAGATTTTCTTTGTCGTCGAAGGCAGTGGCTACGACCTTCACTGGGACGTGCGCTTCGACTGCAAGGATGAAATGGAATTTTCCTGGGACCAGGAGCCCAAGCGCTTCGAATGGAGCCAGGGCGACTTCGTCTATGTCCCACCCTACTGTGCACACCAGCACTTCAATGCCGACTCGGCCAACGAGGCGCGCATCGTGGTGGTCAACAGCCGCATCGTCAAACCGATGGGCTTTGATTGGTTCGAGCAGATCGAACGCGCCGAAGGCTTCTGAGCGGTCTGTAGTGCTCACGTTGTGTCCTTTCCCAAGGTTAAAAAGGAAAGAACATAAAACTATGCCGCGCGCAAGGGTTCTGTTGCAATAAGCGTAAACGACAATCGAGCCCTTGCTTGATTTCCGTATAAGTTCGCTCAATAGCGCCTTGCGCAAGGTTCTCGTCAGGTTCCACTATCCGCTGAAAGTGATGCCCACGTGCGTGCGCTGGTATGAGGCCTACCCGCTGAGTCTGCGCCAGGTCGAGGAAATGATGCAGGAGCGAGGCGTATTTGTCGCCCACACAAGGGTGCATCGCTGGGCAATAAAAATGTTGCCGGTGTTGGCAGCAATTTTCCGGAGACGCAAACGACCCATTGGACGGAGTTGGAGGATGGACGAGACCTACATCAAAGTATCCGGTCAGTGAAAGTACCTTTGCCGGGCTGTTGATCGGACGGGCGATACAGTTGATTTTCTTCTCACTGTCAAGCGAGACATGGCTGCCCCCGCCGATTTCTGGAGCGCGCCATCAACCTGCATGACTTGCCAGAAAAGGATCACCATCGACAAGAGTGGCGCCAACACGGCCGCTATTGAAAGCGTTAGGGCCGACGCCTGTGTCGATACCTTGATGCGTCAAAACAAATACCTCAACAACATCGTTGAACAGGACCACCGGGCCGTCAAACGAATCACCCAACCGATGCTCGGTTTCAACTCGTTTTGGAGCACAAGAATTATCATCGCCGGGATCGAAACCATGCACATGATTCGCAAGGGGCAGTTGGACTGCCCCAAAGGATCAACAATGTCCGCAGCAGTCCAGTTCTATGGACTGGCCTTCTGATCAGATGAGCGCCAACGAGCTTCTTCGCCCGCGCCAGTCCTTATTGCAACAGAACCACTTTTTTGGCAACGGACGCGCCAAACAGGGCCTTGCTGCGGGCTTTGCAGCGATTCAAGGGCTGTTCCAAGATGCGATACTTGGCCTCACACGGTTGAACTTCCTATCCGTATCGATTACAGCTTGACCAAAATGTCGGCGAACTTGGCCGCGACCTTTTGCCTCTGCTCGGGAGTCGCTCTGGCCACGGGAGGAAAGTCCTTGATCCTTTCGAACGGACGGCAGGCATCGATCACCGCACGCGAGTTGGTACTCGTGCCCCGCGGAATGCGCGGGTCGAGGGGGCCGCTCCAGGCCTTGCGGATGACGTCGATGTCTTCGACCGGATCGCAGCGCGTGCTCATTGCCCAGACCACCTGGAAGAGATCGGTGGGATCGATGTCATCGTCCACCACCACCACGAAACGTCCGAGATAAGCGCCCGACTGGCAGTTGGCCGCCAGCATGCCGGCCTGTTTGGAATGGCCGGGGTAAGCCTGTTTGATGGAGATGATGTTGAACATGCGCGCGGCGCCCGCTTCGTGACACCAGACACCCTTGACGCCCCCCAGGCCGGCGCGTTCGACTTCATCCCAGATCATGCCGGCCTTCATCACGCACTTGGAGAAAGAGAAATCGGATGGCGGCGCCAGCGGCGTTGCCATTGTGAGAATGGGATTGTTACGGTAGTACACGCGCTGGATGCGGACCACCGGCTGGTCGCTCTTGCCTCCTGCGTAGTAGCCAGTAAATTCTCCGAACGGACCTTCCGGCATCGTTTCATCGGGATACATCTCGCCTTCGAGCACGATTTCGCTATGCGCCGGCATCGGCAGACCGTGCACTTCGCTTTTCACCACATCGAACGGCAGGCCGCGATGCCCGCCCGAGTAGTCGTACTCGGACAGGCCGAAGCGCAGTTCATTGCACCCTGCCAGAAATAGCATGGGGTCGTGGCCGCAGGAGATCAGCACCGGGCAAGGCCTGCCTTGCTCGAAATACTTTTCGCGAATCTGCCGACCGTGCTTGCCGGGAGACATCCACAAGCCCACGCGATTCCTGGTGTGCGCCATCGCGCGGTAGGTTCCGATGTTGATCCAGTCCTGTTCCGGGTCGCGCATGATGACCAGATCGTCGGTACCGATATAGCGGCCGCCGTCCAGTTCATGCAGGAGCGGAATCGGGAATTTGAAAATATCGACGTCGTCGTCACGATCGATGTTTTCAAGAATGGGACCCGTCTCGACGACGCGAGGCGGAATCGGCATGTGCTTCTCCATGCGGTCGCGATAGGCCTTGACGACATCCATCGGCCCTTCGGGTACCGGAAAGCCGAGCGTCAGGGCCAACCGTTTCGACGAGTTGGTGCCGCCGGACAGCAGGCAGTAGCCGGGAGGATAGCCGGGAATGTTTTCGAATAACAGGGCGGGGGCGTCACTCTGCTTCGCGCCATTCACGATTTCTGCCAGTGTGCCGACTTCGAGATTCCAGTCGGCGCCGGAAATGCGCAGCAGTTCGCCGGCACGCTCGGCGCGATCGAGAAGCTCGCGCAGATCCAGGTGGGGCAGGTCGTAGTCGTTCCAGTTCTTGGTCGTCATAGTTCACTCAGTCAGCGGTTATGTGGGCAGCCTTGATGATCGGCGGCCATCGCTCCAGTTCAAGCTGCAATTTCGTGGCGAGTAGTTGCGGCTCACCTCCTGCCGACACGATGCCTTGCTTGGCGAGGCTCTGGGCCACGCCATTGCCGTTCAGCGCAAGATTGACATCCTTATTGAGTTGGACGATCGTCGCGGGCGCCGTGCCCACCGGTGCGAAGAGACCGTACCATATGTCGACCTGCACCTTGGGCAAGCCCAGTTCCTTGAACGTGGGCACGTTGGACATGCTGGAAAAACGTTCCGGACTCATGACTGCGAGCACCTTGAGTTTTCCGCCGGAAACGAGCGGCGCCACCGTATGAATGGGCGCGATCATGGCCGACACGTGGCCGCCGGCCAAGTCACTGAGCGCGCCGCCTGTGCCCTTGTAAGGCACGTGGAACAGGTCGATGCCCGCTTCAAGCTTGACCAGTTCCATGGCCAGATGCTGCGGCGTGCCGTTGCCTGGCGAAGCGTAGTTGATGCTGCCCGGCTTGGCACGGGCGGCGGCGATAAATTCCTGAAGGGTGTTGGCCGGGAACGAGACCGGCACGACCAGGCAGAGAGCGCCGGTGCCAAGCAGCGCGATGGGCGTGAAATCCTTGACCGGGTTGTAAGGCAACTTCGAAGCGTTGAGAACGGCATTGGTGGCGAACGTCGTTGCCGCCACCAGCAGTATCGTACCGTCGGGCTTGGCCCGTGCGACGTGCTCGGCCCCGATATTGCCGCTGGCACCCGGCCGGTTATCGACCACGACGGCGGTTCCCCGATTGGCGAGGATCTGCTTGCCGATCACCCGCGCCAGGATGTCCACGCCCGTGCCGGGGGTCGCGGCCACGACGAAGGTGATGGCCTTTTGCGCCAGCGCCGGAGATGCTGAAATCAGGCCGGCAACGATGAATAGGGTTGTAACCCAGGCGCGACGTACCCAGCCGTCGCGGGTCGGTGAAAGGAAAGCCCGATGATTCATCTGTCTCCTCCCTGGATTAAAGTCTGGATTGCAAAAATGCCGCGTCGGTAATTCATTGTCGCCTTCTCCTTATCTTATTTATATTTTCTGCTGCATCTCGGCCGCCGAGTATGGCTTGCTGTCCAAGCCGATGCGAGCGAGATCTTCGAACCCATCGAGCAGGTTGAATTTCAGGCCGACTTTAACAACCTATGGCGAAATGTACAAGAGAGAAGAAGAAAACATTATTAATTCCAACTTATGTGAACCTTAGCGCCTGACTTGCGCCGGCGCCTGCCACTATCGTCAGCTTCGGTGCGAAGGTGGCGGCCAGCCGCGCTAGTCACAGCTAGCAGCCTGTCGGACACAGGGTCCTCAAGCGATATATTGAGCGGCTGGAAGGACGCGTTTTAGAGTATCCACACATTTTCGATCGATAGAAGGCCTTCAATTCCGACCCGGCCAACGAGGCGCGCATCGTGGTGGTCAACAGCCGCATCGTCAAACCGATGGGCTTTGATTGGTTCGAGCAGATCGAACGCGCCGAAGGCTTCTGATTCTTTGAACCGGCTCACCAGGGAATAAAGGCACCGAGCGCGCCGGCGGCGAAAATCAGCAGCACCGCAGGAATCCGCGTCAGCGTCAACAATGCGACCGTGGCAACGATGATCGCTACGCCCTTCCAGACCCCGGGCGCTTCGCGCACGAGCAGAAAGCAGGTGGAGGTCATCAGCCCGATCGCGATCGGGCCGAGGCCTTGCTGCATCACCCGCAACGCCCGTTCGAACTGCGCCCGTCGGCCCAGCCTGGACACCACGAACGGAAAGATCAGCGCCGGCAAGGACAAGCCCAAGGTGGTCGCCAACGCACCCTGTACCCCGGCGATCTGCCAGCCCATGACGGTGACAAACATGATGTTGGGGCCGGGTGCCGATTGGGCCAGGGCGATGGAGTTGACAAAATCCGTATGAGTGAGGTAGCCATGCTGGTCAACCACGTAGCGGTGCATGTCCGAGGCCAGCGCCATCGCCCCGCCGGTGGCGAACACCGAGAGCGACAGGAAGTGCAGGAAAAGCGCGAGCAGGTCCGTCCTGCTCATTGGGGCTGCCTCCGCCAAGCCAGCCAGACCGACAACACACCCAGCGTTAACATCACCGTGCTGACCGGCAAGTGGCCCAGACCGACAGCCATAAAGCTGAGCACCGCCACGCCGATACCGATGCGTTGGCCGCGCAGCGTGCGGGCCATGCGCGCCGCGGTTGTCACAATCAGGCCGATGCTGGCTGCCCCCATGCCGTGCAGCGCGCCCTGAACCTGCGGCACATGCTGGAACTGCTGAAACAGCGCGGCGACGCCGATAATCAGCAGACTGGGCAGCAGCAAAAAGCCGGCCAGGGCGGCCGCTGCCCCTCGCACCCCGAGGAAGCGGTCGCCCAGCAGCACGCAAAACGAGATTCCAGTCGGGCCAGGCAACACCTGGCTCACCGCGTATAGCCCGAGAAACTCCTTCGGACTGAGCCAGCGCTTATCGCGCACCACGGTACGCTCGACGAAGGCCAGCGCACCGCCGAAACTCTGCATCGAGATCCAGGTGAAGGCCAGAAACAGCTCGCCAGCCGAGCGCGGCGGCGGGCCCGTTTGGACCTCCGGCGCCTCATCAGCCATGTAAGGCGCCACTCCCATGACTATGGCCGTGTTCGTGTTCGTGTTCGTGGCCGTGCTCGTGCAGCGGCTCGTCGCCATGGCGATGCCATTCGCTCATATCGGACTTGCCGTGCGAACGCGGGTCTTCGCTGAACACCAGTGATTTAATGGTCACCGGCACCGTCAGCGAAGGCATGCGGATGCGTCCCATGTCAATGAAATCAAAACCCCACAGCGTGATACCATCGATTACCAGTACCTCGCTACTCACGCGCGGGTCGTCCTTGATCAGGTGGCCCAGCGTCAGCGCAATGTCGCCGTCAACCACCACATAGATCGGCCGGCCCGACTGCAATGTGCGCGGGATTGCGCCCAGCAAGCCAGTAGCCAGCGCAGTCAACCGATCAAAGGTTGGCGGCCCGCTCCAGCGCAACGACAGCGCGTTGTCCTGCTCACCCTCGATCAAATCATGGCGCAGGAAGGAACGCTGTAGCGCCTGCGTCACCTCGGCCGGATCAATGGTATTGTCCAAAGCCAGCGCCAGCGGCACCACCTGCAGGTTCTTGCACGGCAGCAGTACACCCGGCCTGGAGACGAAGGTGGTGTTGCCGCTGAGTTGCACGCTGTACTCAGAAGCACCGAGCACAGTGGCGCGCAAACACTCGCCGGGCGGCAGCAGCGTCCAGGTCAGCGCGCCCCGGTCGAGTCGGGCCCGGATCGCTTCACCGAACAGCTTTCCGAGATCGCCGAAATCGCGCGGCTCGCGGCCATAGACGTATTCGCCGACGCCACCCGAGAACATGATGCCGCCGAGCTCTCCCAGCGGCGGCAACGGGTCGGTCAGCAACAGGTTGTTCAAGTCATCCTCTGTGTATTGCTGCTTGAGCACGCGAATCAGCGCGTCGGCCATGGTCTGCGCCACATGCGCCAACTCGTGCCGGCTCACAGCGCTCCCGAGCTGCCAGTCGAAGCCAGCGCGCAAGGCATGGCCGCGCCCGGCCGGGTCAAGACGGCTGATGTGGCCACTGTCATCCACCACCAGCAGACGCCCGCCCAGGTGAACCGCTGCCGTCGCCCGCAGCTCGCCATTTTCAACCAGACCGAGCTTGGTCGTCCCGCCGCCGATGTCAATATTGAGGATGCGGTTCGATGCGTCGAACGAACGCCGCGCGGCACCTGAGCCGAAGACGGCCAGCATGCACTCCATGTGGTGCCCGGCCGTGGCGCAGACAAACTCGCCACCCTGCTCGGCCAGCACCGCCGCAATCGCCTGACCGTTTTCACGGCGCAGCGCCTCGCCGGTCAGGATCACCGCGCCAGCATCAACGCTGTCGGCCTGCACGCCAGCGGCGGTGTAGGCGCGTTCGATGATTTCGCCCAGCGCACGGGCATCGATCAGAGTGTCGCTCTGGTACGGTGTCAGCGTGTTCGGCGACTGGTAGATCGGCTCGCGCGAGACCACCACGTAACGGGTTGAGAGCTGGTCGGCGATGCGCTGCAGGTGAATCTTTGAGAACACCACCTGCGTACCGGCTGAGCCGATATCGATGCCCACGCTGTGCAAGATGACGTTGTCCTGCACCCACAGCGCATGGTCAACCCCGTTCGGATCGCCGCCGAAGTCGTCGTGATCGTGGTCGCCGCCCTGGCCATGGGCGTGCTCGTGCCCAAAATTCGCGCCAAACTGATGATCCTCCAGCGTGTGCGACGAACGATCCGGCGTCACAGTCAGTGGCTCCGGCAGGCTTGGATCAGATAGGGTGGAACTCATAGCTTGAAAATGGAAGTGAATCAATGGTGCTTGTAGCCCATGCGGGCCGAGACCGCGTCGGCGGTGGCTATGACCTGCAAAGACAGATGATGCAATTTTCTCTTGGTAAGTCGCTGTACCGGACCGGCCAGACCCACGGCGGCAACAACCGTTCCGCTTATATTGCGGATCGGCGCTGCCACACCGCGCATGCCACCCTCGCTTTCTTCATCGTCGATCGCATAGCCCAGGCGGCGCACCTCATCGAATAACTCCAGCAGCGCCTTTGGATCGGTAACCGTTTTAGGCGTGCGCGCCTCCAGCGGTTCGGCCAAGACCGCCTGCACTTGTTGTGCCGAGCCGAAGGCCAACAGCACACGGCCTTCGCTGGTGCAAAAAGCCGGCTTGCGTGCGCCCAGGTAAGAACGGGCACCGATGGTTTGTGCCCCTTCCACGTTATACATATAGACGATGGAGCCTTCAGACAATATTGCCAGGTGCACCGATTCTTGTGTCAGATCCCGCAAGGCTCTGAGCAACAGCATGCCCAGATTGGAGACGTCCATGCGCCGGCGCACCAATACGCCGAGTTTGAACAGGGAAAGTCCCAGCCGGTAGCGCCCGTTCTCCTGATTTTGTTCGAGAAAGCCTTCGGATGCCAGCGTCACCGCAAGACGATGCACGGTGCTTTTGGCCAGACCGAGCCGCTTGGCCATGCCGCTGATGCCGAGTTCAGCCTCGTCTTCGGAGAAGGTTTTGAGCAGCAACAACGCCGAAGCAACCGAAGACAAGCGGGCAGATGACATTTATTTTCGATTCTCGTCACGGTTGTTTTGGGGGTCAATAGGGCTTGAGAATTGTAGCAACTATTTCCATTAGGCGGAACCATGTTCTTCTTAGAAGAACGCCTCCCACCTCAATAAATGCCAGGAACCCAGCGTTTGACTCGACCGAGGTAATCCCTATAGGGCTGACCGAAAAGTTGCTGTAGCTCCGCCTCGTCGCCGCGCGCGCGCCGATCGAACCACAGCAAATGCACGGCGAAAACGACCCACGCGACGCCGGAAAACATCAGTGCCAGACCGGCGAAAAAAATCAGATGCCCAAGGTACATCGGGTTGCGCGTCAGCCGGTACGGCCCGTCGGTCACCAGGCTCACTGGCGGATTGGACAGTCCGGGCCCGCCGCCGCCGCGCTCAGTGCGCAGCAGACCGACCCAACGGTACTGTGCATAGCCCCAAATCAACAAAGGCAACGCCCAGAGATTGAGCTGCGGCCAGCCGCCGTCAATGAGAGCCTGCAGCGCCAGCAGGACGAGCGGCCAGAGGATAAACGTCCGCTTCGACGTGCTCTTGACCCAGCGACGCAATGTTCGCGGTGAATTGCTCATGAAACTCGCTCCTGTACCAGATCGCCTCCTGGCATCAACAAAATTAAGAGATTGGCGCAGACGATGGTAGCCGCCAAAAAGTAAAAGGTGGCACCCAGGCCGTAGCGATCAGCGATCAAACCGCCGATCAACGGCGCCACCGACGAACCCAGCGATTGCGCGCCGAACAGGATGCCGATGCTGCTGCCCCCCATGTTCTTCGGCGTTGCCTCCAGCAGCCAGGCCTGCAGCACCGGACGCAGCGCATACAGGAAAAATCCAAGCACCGCTATGAAGAAGACGAACGCAGGTGAGCGGCCCGCCAGCGCCATGAACAAAAGCACGACAGCCGTCATCGCCATGCTGGTCATGATCACGCTGCGCCGCCCGAGCCGGTCAGACAGATGGCCAGCGATAGGTGCAGCAACAAACCCGGCGGCCTGCAAGGCAAACATCGCAACCCCCATCAGGAAAGGCGAATAACCCAGCTCGCGTGCCAGAAACAGCGGCAAAAAGGTAAGTAGCGCATTCTGGGTCATCGAGCGAAAAGCGCCGCTGGTCGAGAGCAAAACCAGGCTGCGGTTGCGAAACAGTTGGCGCAGCCCTTTGGCATAGTCGGCCAGTGACTGCACTGGTGGATCCTCGCTGCTGCTCGCAAGCATTGCCCCGGCAGACGGTTTACGGCCCAGGTGCAGGGTGCCCAGAAATACCAGTAACAACAGGGACATCAACAAGCCGGGCAGCACGTTGAGCACCACCACCTCGCGCCATGACAATATTGCCAGCAGCGAACCCACCACCAGGGGTGCGATGGCATCGCCGACATTGCCGCCCATGCCATGCATTGACAACACCAGGCCCTTGCGCGCCGGAAAGCGGCCGGCCAGCGTCGGGATCGCGGTCGGGTGCCAGAGACTGTTGCCGACGCCAACCAGCACCACGCACAGCAACAGCATCATGTAGCTGTGCGTGAAACTCATCAACAAATAGGGAAAGCCGACCCAAAACAGCGAAACCGCCATCAGCAAACCCTTGCGCCCCACGGTATCGACCACTATGCCAGCGGGCACGTTGGCCACCGCGCCGGCGATGTACTGGCAGGTCATGATGAACCCGATCTGGCTGAACGACAGCCCCAGTTCGTTGCCGATGATGGGCAGCAGCAGGTAAAAGGTGGCCGGGTACCAATGCGTCAAGGCGTGGCCCAACGAGATCAGCCAGACCTCCCGCAGCGAGCGACCGGTCGGACTCGCAGACCTACCTGCAGCGATGAGGCTGTAACTCATGGAGCGATTCCTTCGTGGCTTAACTGGCGTACCGGCTCAACGGCCGCCGCGCTTGACAATCATGTCGTCGAACAACTTGGACCATTTCTTGTCTTCGTCGAGCGTGCGGATCGGGTCGGTGATCATGATCTTCACACCCTTCAGGGGCGACCCCACCTTGGTGTTGGTGGGGACATAGTCCAGTGAAGTAAAAATCGGTTGCGCGTCGGTCAGCATGTACTCGTGGAACAGCAGTGCAGCGGCCGGATGCGGCGCCTTGCGCGCCACCCCCACGGCATTGGAGCGGGCCACCGCCGGCTCCAGCGCAAACCAGTCAATCGGCGCGCCCTTGGCTTTGGCTTGCGCCGGCATGTAGTTGTAAACCGTCAGTGCCATCGGCACTTCGCCCGACACCACCATATTGGTCAGCAGCGAATGACCTTTGCGTGTCGAGACACCGTTGATGGCGACCAGGTCCCGAAAGTACTTCAAGCCCTTTTCGCCACCGCCGTTGATATCGACCACCGCAGCAAACCAGTCCTGGTTCTTGGCCTCAATGCCAAGCATGCCCTTCCATTTTGGATCGAGCAGGTCTTTGTAGGTCTTGGGTAAGTCCTGCTTCTTGATCAGCTTGGTGTTGTAGGCTTGTACCCAGACCGACAAAATTGTGGCCACCCACTCGTGATGCGCCGGGACCGAACCTGGCAGCAGGTCACGATAGACCGGAGAATCCACGCGCTGCAGTATTTTTTCGCGCGACAGCGCTTCCATCTCAGGGGTGCCGATATGCACGACATCGACATCATTGCGGTTCGCTGCGGCTTCAGCCAGTGTGCGCTGCAACACCTTGTCGGTACCGGCGCGCCAGACGACCACCTTGATGCCGTATTTGGCCTCAAAAGGTTTCACCAGCGGTGGCACGTCTGGCTCGGCAATCGTCGTGTAGAGCGTCAGCGTACCTTCTTTTTTGGCCGTTGCAATGATTTTGTCCAGGCGGTCAGCCCCTGTATAAGTGGCCAGGGAAGTCTGTGCGAGCGCTGCGCCCGCGACTGCCAGTGCGACCGCAGCGACGGCAATTTGCAGGGATTTCTTCATGACGTTCTCCAGGGCTTGACTTCACTTGCTTTTGGAAATGAATATTTCTTGGTACAGCTTGTCCCATTTGGCGTAATCGTCCAGAATTACCCCGGCGTCAATAAACTTGATCGGCAGATTGCCCAGGGGCGACTTCACCTTGGTGTTGGTCGGGACAAAATCTCGCTTCAGGAGAATGTTTTGCCCTTCTTCGCTGAGCTCATATTCGAAGAACAGAATGGCCGCGTTCGGATTGGGTGCGGCCCGCGCCACGCCAATGCCGTTGGGCCGGGCGATTGCCGTGCCAATGGAGAACCATTTCAGCGGCGCGCCCTTGTGCCCTAACTGCTCAGCCTTGTAGTTGTAAATGGTCAATGCCAGCGGCACTTCGCCCGAGGCCACCAGTTGGGTCAGCAGCGTGTGCCCACTGCGCACCGAGATGCCATTGGCAGCCACTATATCTTTGAACAGCTTGACGACACGCGCCTCACCCATCATGCCAGCCATCCCGGCCAGCCAGTCAAAGTCTCCGGCCTCGATGCCAAGGTGGCCTTTCCAGCGCGGGTTGGTAAGGTCTTCCCAGGTCTTGGGCAAGTCTTCTTTCTTCACCAGATTGGTGTTGTAGCCCTGCACGAAGACGTTGAGCCGGGTGCCGATCCACTCGCCGTGCGGGCGTATCGCTTCGGGCATCACATCCTTCAAAACGGGGGACTTGATCTGCTGCAGAATCTTCTCACGGTGCATCGCCTCGAGCTCAGGCCCGTTGGTTTCCATCACGTCAACCGTGAAGCGCTTGGCCTGGGCTTCAGTGATGGAGCGCTGTAGCACCTTATCGGCGCTGGCGCGCCAGATGTTGACCTTGATGCCATACTTCTTTTCAAAGCCAGCCACCAGCAGCGCCATGTCGTCGGTTGGGGCCGAAGTGTAGAGATTGAGTTTGCCCTCTTTTTTGGCACCGTCAATCAGGCGCTGCATGCGATCAGGGCCGGCGTACTGGGCCAGTTCAGCCATGCTGCCCGGGGCCTGTGCCAGCACCGCCCCTGGCAGCACCGAGCTCGCCAGTACCAGCGCTGAAAGCTGGGTAAATAAACGCTTCTTCATGGTGAATCTCCTTAGTTATTATTGAAGCGCAGTAAACCACGCTTACTCACCGCAAACCAGGCGTCAATCTCCTTCCTTCTTGACCTTCTGCCCATTGAGGAAAAGCTCGGACCAGAGGTTTTCCCATTTATCGTTTTCATCGAGGATGATGACCGGCTCGATCATCTCGAACGGGAACTTGTTGAGCTTGGTGTCCACCTGCAGGCTTGAAGGCACCCGGTTGCGATCCTTCAGCAGGGTCTGTCTTTGCAGCGACAGTATGAATAAAGGTAGATTGCCTGATTGCGTGCACTCGGGTCCTGGGACCAGGCGCCGCCGGTTGCAAGGGCGCCGAGCGACGCCACCAGTAACTGGCGGCGTCGCAGATCGGGAAGCGAATTGATTTTCAACCCGCCGCGCCTAGAAGCTGTGGGAAATGCCCAAGGCAAAGTCAGAGATAGCTTCGCCCGCGTTTGGCTTGTTGCTGAAATCGGCATTGCTATATTGCGCTGACGTACCGTTGGTCAGTCTGCCAACACTGCCGAACAACGCAGTTCGTTTGCTCAGGTTATACCGGGCGGCCAGCGTCACCTTGGAGCCATTAAGACCCATTGTCGAACAGACGGCAGTGTTAACGAGGGTGCAAGACCCGGCATTCGCAGAATCGTACTGAACGGCAGTGGTCCATTGTTTAGTCCAATGGCTTTCCATTGACAGAAGGTAGGCCATGTTGTTGTAGCTACTGAAGCGGCCCGTGACGGTCGCGTTCTCGTTATAGTTCTTGCGGATCACGTCGAACTCGATCTGGTGCCCCTTGGCCACTTTGTACACCGTAGAGAACTGGGTCGCCGTGTCGTTGGAATTGACGGCTAGATCCGTGAGGTTGGTGAGTCCTGTTGCCATGCTTCCCGAGCCACCGAAATAGTCATTATGAATTTCGTGGGCAAGCGCAAAGTACCAAGGGCCTTGGTCGTAGTGCACGCCCATCGAAACCAGATAGGGGTTGCGCGTGGCCGTCTTGGCTTCAAGCAGGGTGCCTGGGTCGCCCGGTGCGTACTGTACCCCAACAGTGAAGCCCCCCATCTCGGGCGACTCATATTGGGCAGAGTTCGCTGCACGTATGTGAAAAGTGGAGTTCTTGTTGCCGAAAGCGGCCACGCGCAGTACCGAACTCGACGACATCCAGGAGCCGCTGGAAAAACCCAGGATACCCAGGACGTCACCGTAGCTCTTGAAGATCGTGTCCATGTTGCCCAGATGTATGGTGCCAAAGTTCCCCGTCAGTCCAACGAACGTATTGCGGCTGAACAAAGGGCTGCCATCACCTCCGGTATCCACCGGGGCCGTGCCCTCCAGCTGGAATTGCGCCTTCATGCCACCGCCCAGATCCTCTGAGCCAAGCAGGCCCCAGTTGGAATTCTTTCCCCCCATCATGCCGTTTTGGCTGGTAACCCCGTTGACCCCTGCGGCTTTCTTCGCCATCGTGGCGACCGGCGTTCCGGTAGCGGTGGCACCCGAGCCGCTTTCATCGAGCAAATAAGGGTAGAGCTTGCCGTAAATCTCCACGTTCTGAGCCAGAGCGGCAGGCGCTGCCACCGTGGCGCTGACCGCGAGGGCCAATAAGGTCAATTTTGTCTTCATAAAGTCTCCAGTTTGTGTTGTGAAAAAAACTACTTAAAAATGGGTTGGCGTGGCCTGGGTTCCTGGTTCACGTCGGTAGTTCCTGCATACGGAACGAGGTGCCATATGCAGGAATCTGTTTACACTTTAATTAGGCTTTCTAGGCCTGTCAATACAGAATTTTCCGAATATTTCTCGGATTTATGCTCCGCGCAACACTTTTACGGGCGGCAGTTCGGCAAGCTCGGCCTGGTAGGCCTCGTCCATGTGGGGCTTGAGGCCAAGCTTGGCCAGCGCCTCGGCGAAGGTTTGGCGCACCTGAGGTGATTCGTCGGCGTAATCGACCTGATGCCCGCCGACGCGCCGACTGACCCACGCCTTGGGCACACCCTGGGCGTTGCGGATCGCCACACCCTCGGCCTTGAACGCCAGGTAGCGCGCCGGTGTGGTGCCGGTGTTGAAGTGTTGGTGAAACCACATATTGGGCGGCACGATCATGGTGCCCTCTTTCCAGTCAAAGCGACGCGGCTCCTCACCCTCCGGCCCCATCAGGCTGTAACCCACGCCGCTCAAGACGATCACGTGGGCGCCCGGGCCGTGCGCATGCGCCCTTTTGTAGGTGCCCACCGGGAACTGGGAGATGTGGCTGTTCATGCTGCCCTTGGCCATGCTGAAGCGGATATGCCCGCCGCCGGCACCGCGCTCCTTGGCGGGGATGAGCGGCAGGTTGATCGCGTCGGCCACGAAATTGGTGTCGAGCAACAGGCCTTTTTGCTCGCCTTTGTTGACAAAGTAGTCGCTTTCGCCGGCGAATCGGCCTTTGAAGTCGTAGGCGGTGTTGAAAATGAAATCCGTGTCGCCGAAAGCATTGATGATGTCCGGCCCGTTGGTCACTGAAACAAAGCGGACGGCGTCTTTGCCTGAGCCGTTGAAATGCTGGTGCCAGGTGTTGAGCGGGATGGCGAAGATCGCGCCCGCCTTCCATTCAAAACTGACCTTGACGCCCGCGTCGTTCCAGACGCTGGTGGAGCCGCGCCCGTCGAGGATATAAACCATCTCCTCGAACAATTGGCGCTGCGGCGCAAGCTGCTTGCCCGGCGGGATCTCGCAAACGTAGCAGTCGTTCGAAGTGCGCGAAGCGTCGTGATTGAGGTAAACACCGCTGCCACCGCGACGCGCCCAGGGCTTGAGCGCGATGTCGTGCAGGTTGGGCACGTACATGGCATCGACGATGTCCAGCCCCTCTGTGGCAATCCAGCGTGCGTAGGACGTATCTTTTTCGGTTTCGAATTTTTTAGCCGTGGTATCTGAGACCTGAGCATTCTGACTACTGTTGTTCATTAAATTAATTTCCTTGGTTAGGTTTAGGCGAGTTGGGTTATCTTGTTGGGGGAGCGCAGGTAATTGGCCACGGCTGCGGCGCTCAGCACTTGGCCGGGTTGAAATTCGGGTGCATTTTCAAGTTGTTCCAGATCGTTAAGGCCACTGGCCTTGAAAATACGGTTGATCGCCGAAATCAGCCGCACCGGCTGGTCTGCTTTGGCGTTAAAGTGCTGGTGGATCGTATTGGGCGGAATGTAGATCACGTCGCCCGCCTCCCACTCGTAACGTTTTATTTCCGCCTGCGCCGTCCAGTGGTAGGTGTCGGTAATTTCAACATCGCAGTCCTGGTGCAGGTCGTAACCCTGGCCTTCAAGAACATACAGGCATTCCTCCGCCAGGTGCCGGTGCTTGCCCGAGCGGCTGCCCGGCGGAATGATTTGCATGTAAGCGTCCACTGTCTCCATGCGAGTATTCATGCCTTCGTTGAGCAGGTGCTTGAGCAGGCCCTGGCGGGCCATCTCCCAGGGCATATCCTGCGGCAACACCAACTTCTTGCGCTTGGCGTTGCGCGCCGGCGCGCTGCTTGCATCGTCGAGCAGCGCCTGATACAGATCCTGATGCGCGTCGCCCTGCAACCACGCTTTCGATTCACTCCATGCCATTTCGTTCTCCCAATGTTGGTTTGCTGGCCGTGCTCAGTCGGCGTGGTTGTAGTTGCTTTCGCCTTCACGGACCTGAAAGCCTTCGCCACCGGACGCGGCAACACTGGGCCGTGGCTCGACCTGTTGCTGGAACAGCATGTTCATGAACAGATACATCGGCTTGGACTTGATAACCAGAGCGCGCGCCGGTTTGCTGTTGCTGGCATTGAAATGCTGGTGCACGCAGTTGTTGTGAACAATCGCAATGTCGCCGGCCTTCCAGTCGTAACGCACGCCGTCGTGGATCTCATAGCCTTCGCCGTCAAGGATGTAGAACGCAGCCTCATTGACGTGTCCGTGCTTCTGCGAGCGCCCGCCCGGGCCGTACTCTTCGAGGTGCAGGTGGAAGGTTTGGGTAATCCCATCCTTGGGCTCGACATAGTGCCGACTGAAGGCCTGCGGGCCATCGATAAACTTGATCTGCGAGCCCTTGCGCACCCTCGGCATCGCGCGTAACCGGTCGAGTTCTTCCTTCAGGCTGTACTGGCCCTGGATGGCGCGCACAAAGATGCGGTCTTTCTTGCTGTGATAGTGCGACGCGTTGCCGATAGCAGCGCTCGGCGCAGGATTGGCGCCGCCCTTGTTGTTTTCAGTTTCCATACTGCTCCAGTTTGTAGCGATTGGGTTTGAGGGCGCGACAGAGCTCGCGGTTGAGGCCGGCTTGCGGCAAGGCGATGCCGGACTCGGCGGCCATTTTAGCGACGATAGCCATGTCGTCTTCGGCCCAGGCCATGGTTTGCGTGCCCCATTTCTCCAGCGGCCCGTTGGCGCAACTCGAAGTCAGCAGCGCCTTGCGCAGCGCCTCGATGTCGGCGCCATAGTGCTGCGCCAGCGCCAGACCTTCATGGTCAGCCACCAGACAGGCCCACAGGATCAGGTTGTTGACGGCCTTGGCGACCTGCGCCGTACCGATACCCCCGGTGTGCACCACATCGGCCGAGTAGGCGCGCAACACCGGCGTCAGCTGCGCGACCACGTCGGCGCTGCCGCCGACGAAGGACAGCAAAGTGCCGTTGTCGGCCGCTTCGCCGCCACGGCAAACTGTCGAGTCAACCACGTACACGCCGCGCGGTTCGCAACGCGCCGCCAGTTCCCGGGCGGTGTCAGGGTGGATGGTGCTGAGAATTGCGATGATGCTGCCCGGACGCGCCTGACTGAGCGGCCCCTCGGTGTCGAACAGCGCGCGCACCTCGGCGTCGAAGCCAACGCAGACCAGGATCACCTCACAGACCGCAGCCAGCGCTTGCGGGCCAGCCGCCCAGTACGCGCCTTGCCCGGTGACAAACGCCTGCTTGGCCGGATTCAAATCGCAGGCCTGCGTGGTAAAGTCTTGACGCACCAGATGGCCAATGATGGGTGCGCCCATGCGCCCCACACCAATGATGCCGACGGTTGGTTTCATGGATGGAACGTCTTTCAGCGCTTTTGGGTAATCGTGTCGAGCAGCGCCGGACGACCGGCCTTGACCTCGGCGATGGCGCGCTTCAATGCCGCCGCCACGTCGCCCGGCTGATCGATCGGACCTTCGGCGTACCAGCCCATCGAGCGTGCCAGGGTGGCAAAGTCGGGTGGCGGGCCGTCCAGGTCCATGCCGATGTAAGCACGCTCCACCGGCGTTCCGCGCAGCTTGGCCATTCGAATCTGGTGTTCCCAGTCGTTGAAATAGGCGCGGTTGTTGTACATCACGACCAGCATCGGGATGCGGTGTTTGGCCGCCACCCACAAGGCCCCGGCATCGAACATCAGATCGCCGTCGGGCTGGATGTCAACCACCAGCCGACCTTGACCGCGGTGCGCCAGCGCCACCCCCAGCGAAATGCCAAACTGGGTGGCGGTACCCAGCGATTTGCCAGCGTGACGGTAGGGCTTGTCGAAGTTCCATAGCTTGCGCGTCCATTCCTCCAGCGTGCCCGCAGTCAGCACCCAGTCTTCGTCTTTGATGGCAGCCCACACTTCACTGGCCAGACGTGGCAGTGTGATCGGGCTGGCATCCCAGTCAACCTTCGCCTCGAGCGCCCACTGCGCGCGCAAGTCTGTGTGTTTGCGGGCGGTGGCGGCGCTGCGCTTGGCGGCCCGGCCAACAAAGGTTTCATCCTTGCGGGCGCGCTGCTTGAGCAAAGCCGTCAGCGCCGGAATGGCAACCGTGCTGTCGGCGACGATGCGCTGGTCAGCATAAAGCAGACGCTGGTAGTCCATCGCCCAGGCCGAGATGTTCAGATCGCCAAAGCCGATGTCAATCCATTGGCAGCCCTTGGGCACCAGGCTCACCAGTTCTCGCGTCGTGCTGGTCAGCGCCGTGGTGGGCCGCTCCCAGTCGCGCACATCCAGGCAAAGCACCACGTCGGCGTCGCGGAAGAGGTCTTTCGACATGCTCAGGTTCAGCGGGTGCTGGCCCGGGAAGCTCAAACGCATGTTCAGGTCGTAAACCGGCGCACCCAGGGTTTCAGCCAGCTTCACCAGCGCCTCGAAACCCTTCGGGTCGCGGCCCACATACTCGGTCAGGATGACCGGCCGCTTGGCCGCCACCAGCGTGTCGGCCGCCTTGGCCAGCGCTGCCGGATCAGGTGCGATGGGGGCTGGCACCGTCTGGAAGGTCACCGGCGGCAGCGGCACCGGATGCTCAAGCTTTTTCTCTTGCAGCCAGGCGTCGTAACAAATATAAACCGGGCCGCGCGGCTCGGTCATCATCACCGAATAGGCGCGCGCAAAGGCCTCTGGCACACCCTCCACGGTGGTGGGCTGGTAGTCCCACTTGGTGTATTCGCGCACCGCCGCACCCTGCGACTGCGCCGAGTGGATCCAGTCGATCCGGGGGCGACGCTTGGTTTCGTCCATCGGGCCGGTGGCACCCACGATGAAGATCGGCGCACGATCGATATAGGCGTAATAGACCGCCATGTTGGCGTGCAGCAAGCCGACCAGGTTGTGCAGGATCGCCACCATCGGCTTGCCACTGGCCTTGCCGTAGCCGTGCGCGATCTGGACTGCCGTTTCTTCATGCTGGCACAGCATCATGGTCGGCGTATTGCCGCCGTAATTGACAATCGAGTCGTGCAGCCCGCGGTAGCTGGCGCCGGGGTTCAGCGCCGCGTACGGAAGGTGGTAACGGTGCAGCAGGTCAACAATGACGTCGGCACCCCAACGCTCCTTGGGCTTGACTGCGGCGGGTGTCTTCTTGGGCTTGGTTGCGTGAGCGCTGTCTTCAGCGTCGGCGCTGACCAGCGCCGTTTTGACCGGGCGGCGCATCATGCTGCGCTCCGCAATTCTTCGGCGGCTGGCATCGCCACGCTCTTGTCGGGATGGATATAGACCCATAACTGTTGACCGACCGGCGTGAGCACCGACGGATGAGCGCGCGCCAGCAGCGTTCGGTTGCCCAACTTGATGCGGAAGTCCAGCGCTTCGCCCAGAAAGACCTTTAGCTCGACCTTCGCGGGCCAGACGTTGACGCTCGTATCGGCAGGCTCGACTTGCGTGAGCTCAACATCCTCGGGTCGGATCGACAGCACCACTTTGTCGCCCACGCGTACCGCTTCCACCGAGTAGGAATGCAGCGCTCCGATCTCGGTGTCGATAACGTAGAAGCCGTCCTCGGCGCTCTTGGCGATCACCGTGCCTTCAACAAAATTGGTGGTTCCGACGAAGTCGGCGACGAACTTGTTCTGCGGCCGCTCGTAGATTTCGCGAGGCGACCCGATTTGCTGGATCCGGCCCTGGTTCATGACGGCAACCTGGTGCGACAGTGCCAGCGCCTCGCTCTGATCGTGCGTGACATAGACCGTGGTGATCTTCAGCTCGCGTTGCAGCCGCTTCAACTCAAAACGCATCAACTCGCGCAGCTTGGCGTCCAGGTTGGACAGCGGCTCGTCGAGTAGCAGCAACTTGGGCTCCATCA
>PKWM01000012.1 GCA_003133245.1 Rhodoferax sp.
AGAACAGCAGCAACTCCTGCCCAGCGCGCTACAGGACTGATTGCCCCAAGGCCAAGTTGGGCACCATCGCCGTGGACGGCACCAAGATCAAGGCCAACGCCATCGAACGGATCAAAGTTGATTTGATCCGCGCTTCCTTAGCATTGATTTTTGAGATTCGCATATTTTTCGACTTTTATGGTTGTAACCTACAGTCATGATCAAGTTCAATCAAATCGCCTTGGGCAATGCGCAAGACAGCGTTTTTCCCGTCGACATCAAAGCCAGTGGTTGCGGCCAAGCTGGGTTGTGGTGCGCGCAATGAAAGCGCCCAAGCAAACGGCATGCAAAGGCGTGACCCTGTGTGCTGATGACTTCTGCGTCAACGCCAGTACCTCGCTTGGCATCGTCAAACTCGCGTTTATGGAGCGTATCAGTGCGACTAGCGTCATGGTGTTGTCGCCGCGCTGGCGGCAGGATGTGGCGCGCTTGGCTGACCTGCGCGGGCGCATTGATGTTGGCTTGCACCTGGACTGGACTAGTGACTTTGCGCTGGCGACCGGGCACGGGCTGAGCTTGGGCGCTGCCATACTTAAAGCTGCGCTGGGTGGCTTTGGCCGAACCGCGGCGACACGCTCCGTCATTGAACGCCAGTTGGATTTATTTGAGGCGTACTGGGGTGCGCCGCCTGACCACGTAGACGGTCACCAGCATGTGCAGCAGTTTGGCGGCATCCGAGAGGCGCTGGTGCAGACGCTGACCAGCCGTTATGGGGGTCAGGGTAAACGAACACCTTATTTGCGGATTTCGCGTCCGAGTGCTGGTAGCGCTGACCTGAAGAGCTGGGTAATTGCGGCGCTGGGAGCAGCGGCGTTAGAAAAACTAGCCGCCAACTGCGGCATCATCGCGGCCAAAACCTTGACTGGTGTTTATGACTTTTCGGGTGACCCGGCGCGTTACGCCGCTTTGATGGCGCACTGGCTAAATACTACACCGGACGCTGGCATCATTATGTGCCACCCGGCGCAGGCCGCTGAACCTGGTGATGCTATTGGCATTGCGCGCAACCGGGAATTCAACTACCTCAGTGGCACTGAGTTTCCAGCAGCCCTGGTGCGCGCCCAGGTGCAGCTGGTGCGGGGCCCAACCAGGGTGATCGCAAGCGGCCCGAGTCATCCCGGACCTGATCTGCCTCCAGTGCCTGTGCGAAGGCGCTGGATGCCCGATTAAAATCCGCCAGTGGCTACTCCCCTGACTGAACAACAAAAATCCTGGCTGACACTGGCTGCTCTGTGGCTCTTGCTGCTGTTGCTGGCATCGCTGCGACCACTGGCAGTGCCCGACGAAGGGCGTTACGGAGAAGTGGGCCGCTGGATGCTGCAAAGCGGTGATTGGCTTACACCGCGCCTGAACGGCATCCCATTCTTTCACAAGCCACCTTTCCTCTACTGGTTGGAGGCGATCTCACTGGCCACCTTTGGCGTTAATGAAATGGCGCTGCGCTTGGTACCTGCGCTACACGCCGGCCTGATGCTCGGCACCTTGTACTTGGCGGCGCGCGCTATCAGCACCGAATTGATCGCCCGGCGTTCTGCCCTGATGCTGGGCACCAGTTTAGCCTTTCTGGTGGGCGGACAGTATGTGAACCACGACATGCTGGTGGCGACCTGGATTGGTGTGGCAATCTGGTGTTTTGCCTTTGCTTTCATGGCGGGTGCCAAACCTGACGCCACGCTGGCACGGCTGGGTTTTGTGGCTTGTGCATTGGGTATGCTGAGCAAAGGCCTGATTGGCATCGCGTTGCCAGGCTTGGTTATTTTGATCTGGTTGCTGTGGACGCGGCAGTTCAAAAAAATCCTGTATCTGCCTTGGCTCAGTGGTCTGGCGTTGTTTGCGCTGATCGCCTTGCCATGGTTTGTGATTGCCCAGCAAAAATACCCGGGTTTGTTTGACTACATGTTCGTCAATCAACAGTTCAACCGTTACACCGCTGTCACTTACAACAATCCGCAGCCCTGGTGGTTTTACCTGCTGTCGGTGTTGTTACTCTTGTTCCCCTGGGCGATCTTCGCCCTGAACCAGGTGCGCCACCAGGCCATCGGCGCAGTTGTCGAAATCTCATTGGTGTCAAAGCAGTGGCGGAGCCTGTGCTGGATTTGGGCCGTGGCCATCATAGTTTTCTTCTCGATACCGCACTCCAAGCTGATTGGTTATGTGTTGCCGGTGATGCCACCGTTGGCGCTGCTGTCGGCACTCGGTTGGCAGCGCGCCATGGCAAACCGGGCAAACGCTGGCAAGATTTTTGCTGGTGTGTGCCTGCTCAATATTGGTATCGCCTTGGCCTTGATGCTCAAGGTGGGGGATGTCACCCGCAGCGGGCGCTCGCAGGACATTGCCCAGGTGTTGGCCTGTGCAGCGCAGCCAACGGACACCGTCTATGTGTCCGATGCCTATCCCTACGACCTGCCTTTTTATGCGCAAACGCGCAAGCCCATGGTGGTGCTGCAAAACTGGCCTACTTTGCGTCGAGAGGCCGGCGACGGCTGGCAGCGCGAGTTGTTTGAGGGCGCTGATTTTGACGTGCAGGCAGCCCGGGTGCTGCAGCCACCCGAGGCGCTGGCCGCTGCTGGGGCAATGCCGGGCAACTGGTTTGTCGCACGCACGGCAAACAAGCCAGTCGAGAGTCAACCGGGTTGGAAACTGTTTTATCAAGGTGCGGGTTGGGCGCTTTACCGGTCGATGCAGAACGGCACGCCGAGCGCTTTCTCGCTAGCGTCTGAAAGCCCAAAACCGGCTCAGCCAATAGGTTTGCCCGGCTGCCACCAACAGGGCCACAAATAGAGCCAACAGGCTCGGCCAAGCCAGCGCCCTCAGCAGCAGCACAAATGCAATTTCATTGCTGGCAAACCCAGCCAGTGCTGTCACCGCAAAACGACGCAAGCTGCTTGCCACACTGGTGCTGGCATCTTTGAAGCTCAGCAGTCGGTGCCCGGCAAAGCTGACGAAGAAGGCAATACAAAAGCCCAGCGCATTGGCCAGTTCGGGCCACATCAGATGCTGCACCAGCGCAAACACCGCCATGTGGGTGAACGCGGCGCAACCGCCAACCACTAAAAACCAAAAGCCAGAAGTTCTCAAAGCAGCGACTTTTGCTTGAGTATCAAGGGTGGGTTCCCGGCATTGGGCGCATAGTCGCAGGCTGCCAACCCCTGGCCTGTACGTTGGCTGATGAGGTAGGGTGGGCGCTGTTTGACTTCCTCATAAATACGCCCCACGTATTCAGCTAGCACGCCAATCGATAGCAACTGAATGCCACTGAAAAACATCATGCCGACAACTATAGTGGCATAGCCTGGGACGGCAATACCGGTGAAAAAATACTCGCCTACGACCCAGGCACCATAGCCCAAAGCCAGCGCCGAAAGCGCCAATCCGGTTACCGTCAAAGCGCGTAGGGGTGCAATGGAAAAAGCCAGGATCCCGGTCAGTGCCAACGAGATCGAGCCGCGCAGGCCAAAATTGGTTTTGCCGTCAGCGCGCGGCAGCGGCTGGTAGTCGATAGCCGTGCTGTTAAAGCCTACCCATGCGTACAAACCTTTCATGAAGCGGTTGCGCTCGTGCAGGCTTTTCAGGGCGTCGACCACCTTGCGATCCATCAAGCGGAAGTCGCCAGCGTTGGCGGGGATTTTGACGCGGTTGCCAAAGTTCACCAGCTTGTAGAAAAGCCCGGTCAGGCTCACTTGCAGGCCCGATTGGTCGTCGCGGCTTTTGCGTACCGCATAGACCACATCCGCGCCCTGCTGCCATTTTTTCAGCATCTCAGGCAGCAGCGCTACCGGGTGCTGGCCATCGCCGTCCATCAGAATCACCACGTCGCCCTGGGCCGCATCAATGCCCGCTGTCAGTGCCGGCTCTTTGCCAAAGTTGCGAGAGAGTTTGAGATAGACCAGTTCGCTCCGGTCTGCGCACAAAGCCTGCATGACCGCAGTTGTGTCGTCGCGGCTACCGTCATCGACCACGATCAACTCGACCTGTTGGCTCAAAGAAGAAAGTGTTGCCAAAACCTGGGGCAGTACAACATCCAGATTGCGCGCTTCGTTGAAGGCTGGAATTACGCAGGAAATGGACGGAATCTGGTTAGAACGGAGCATCATGCCTACATCATGCCAAAAGAAAGCCCAGATGGCCAGAATTAACGGGGTTTTTAAGAAGCCCACCACTGAATTCAGGTGCAAGCGGGGTCTGCCACTTCGGTCATTGTGGCCGTAGCGCGGCAATCATGGTCCCTGGATTGCTGCGCTACGCAATGACGAATTTATAGATGCATCCTCGACGCTCTGTTAGTTTATCCCTCGTAAAATCCGGGCATGCTCTCTGTAAAAACTCAATTGCTCGATGTACTTGCGCACGCCCTGGACAAGTTGTCGGCGGGTGCCGGTGCCAAAGCGGCATTTGAGTCGCCCAAGGTCGCTGCGCATGGCGACTTGGCTATCACGGCAGCCATGCAGTTGGCCAAGATGCTCAAGCTAAACCCGCGTGAAGTGGCACAGAATCTGCGCACCGGGTTGCTGGCAGCGCCAGCTTTTCAGCGTTGGGTTGATAGCGTTGACATTGCTGGCCCCGGTTTCATCAATATCAAGCTCAAACCCGAGGCCAAACAGCAAATTGTGCGAACGGTGTTGGAACAGGCGGCGCAATTTGGAAGTCAACCAATGACCGGACGACGCCTGCTGGTGGAATTTGTCTCGGCCAACCCTACCGGTCCCTTGCACGTTGGGCACGGTCGCCAAGCCGCACTGGGCGATGCCATCTGCAACCTGTATGCAACGCAGGGCTGGCAGGTTTATCGCGAGTTTTATTACAACGACGCCGGCGTGCAAATTGGCACCCTCGCCAGCAGCGTGCAATTGCGCGCGCGGGGCTTCAAGCCAGGTGACCCGCAGTGGCCCAGTGGTGAGAATGCAGCGGCTTACAACGGTGACTACATCGCCGATATTGCAGCGGATTTTCTGGCCAGAAAATCCGTTCGCTCGGATGATCGCGAGTTCACTGCTTCGGGTGATGTGGAAGCACTGGACGACATTCGCCTGTTCGCTGTGGCTTATCTGCGTCACGAGCAGGACCTGGACCTCAAGGCCTTTGCCGTCCACTTTGATAACTACTATCTGGAAAGTAGTTTGTATCTCAGTGGTAAGGTTGATGCGGTGGTGAAAAAATTGATTGAGGCGGGCAAGACCTACGAACAGGATGGTGCGCTTTGGCTTAAAACTACAGATTATGGCGACGACAAAGATCGCGTCATGCGCAAGGGCGACGGCACGTACACCTACTTCGTGCCGGATGTGGCTTATCACATCACCAAATGGGAGCGCGGTTTTGAGAAGGTGGTGAATATTCAGGGCACCGATCACCATGGCACCATTGCCCGCGTGCGCGCCGGTTTACAGGCGGCTGGCGTCGGCATTCCGCTGGGCTTTCCCGACTACGTGCTGCACACCATGGTGCGTGTGGTGCGCGGCGGCGAAGAGGTGAAAATTTCCAAGCGCGCGGGCAGCTACGTGACGCTGCGCGACTTGATCGAGTGGACCAGCAAAGACGCAGTGCGTTTCTTCTTGCTCAGCCGCAAGCCTGATACTGAATATACGTTTGATGTCGATCTGGCGGTTGCCAAGAACAACGATAACCCGGTTTATTACGTGCAGTACGCGCATGCGAGGATCTGTTCCGTGTTGGAGGCCTGGCGTGAAAAAGACGCTGGCGATGTGACCAGTTTGACCCAGGTTGATCTAACGCCCCTGCAAAGCCCGCAAGCGCTGACCCTGATGTTATTGCTGGCAAAATATCCCGAGATGCTCACAGCAGCAGCAACAGATTTTGCCCCGCATGACGTCACGTTTTATTTGCGTGAGCTCGCGGCCAGCTATCACAGTTATTACGATGCTGAGCGTATTTTGGTGGAAGACGAAGTTGTCAAGCAAGCTCGCCTGGCACTGGTTGCCGCCGTGGCGCAGGTGTTGCAAAATGGCTTGGCCGTGCTGGGTGTGAGTGCCCCGCAAAAAATGTAAGAAATAACTTGCGGGACAGACCTTTAGCTCTGTCCCCAACTGATTAGAAAGGTAGCGCATGAAACAGCAACGCGGCGGAACCGTTTTGGGCTTTGTCATTGGAATCGTAGTCGGACTCGGGGCAGCCTTGGCAGTGGCAGTTTATGTCACCAAGGTTCCCATTCCATTCCTCGATAAAGGGCAAAGCCGTAACGCCGATCAGGACGTGGCGGAGTCCAGGAAGAACAAGGATTGGGACCCGAATGCGCCCTTGTATGGTAAAAACCCGGCCAAGCCGGTCCAGCCAGCGTCGGCATCCGACACTGCATCTGCTGCGTCTGCGTTGCTGCCAAAAACCGAGGTTAAACCGGCCGAAGTAACCGACAAATTGAAAATAAAACCTGACCCTCGTCCCGCTTTGCCAGCTGATCCTCTGGGTGACCTGGTCAAAGCACGTAGCGCTAACGCGGCAGTTGATCCGTTTCTTTATTTCGTGCAAGTCGGCGCCTTTCGATCGCCCGATGATGCTGAAAGTCAACGCGCCAAGTTGTCCCTCAGTGGTGTCGAGGCCAAAGTGACTGAGCGTGAGCAAACCGGCCGAACGGTGTTTCGAGTGCGCGTGGGGCCCTTTGACAAAAAAGAAGAAGCTGACAAGGCCAAGGAAAAACTCGATGCCGTCGGTCTGGAAACCGCCTTGGTTCGAGTGCAACGTTAAAGAGACCTTGTGGGACAGACCGTAGTACGCGAAGCGACAAGCCCTGTCCCCAACTTGAAACGGGATGTTGGATGTTCGACCTTGTGGCTTCGCGAGGCAAGTCAGCTCTGTTCCCAGTTAATCAGGAGTATCAATAAATGAAACGACGCGATTTTTCCCTCGCCTGCGGTGCTGCTCTGGCTGGCACTGCCTTGGTTCAGACGCCCGCCATGGCGCAGATCAAGCCACCGCAAGCTGGTACTGATTATGTGGTGCTGAAAAATCCTGCACCCGTGGAGGCACCGACCGGCAAGGTTGAAGTTGTCGAATTCTTCTGGTACAGCTGTCCGCACTGCAATTCGTTTGAGCCGATGTTCGATGCCTGGAGCAGACGCGTGCCCAAAGACGTTGTGGTTCATCGGGTGCCAATTGCTTTCCGGGATGATTTTGCTCCGCAGCAGCGTCTGTTCTACGCGCTGGAGGCGATGGGCTTGTTGGATAAATTGCATAGCAAGGTGTACGCTGCCATTCACATTGAAAAACAAAATCTTTCGAAAACCGATGAAATTGCCGATTGGGTTGCCAAGCAGGGCGTGGACAAAACCAAATTCCTGGCGCAGTACAACTCATTCACGGTTGTCACCAAAGTGAGCCGTGCCACCCAGTTGCAGAACGCCTACCAAATTGAAGGCGTTCCAACGCTCGGCGTGGCGGGACGTTTCTGGACTGATGGCGCCATGGCCGGAAGCATGGAACGGGCTTTGCAGGTGGTTGAGTTTCTGGTGATGCAAGTTCGCAGTGGCCACTGAGGGAGACAGAAATTGCCAGAATACCTTTTCATTGTCATGGCGAGGAGCGTAGCGATCTCGGCGGCAGCCATGCGGCTGAAGGCGACATGGCAATCCATGCAGCCAAGATTCCGGTTGATATGAAATTACCCCTTTTCCCTCTGCTTTTGATTGTGCTCTTCGCCTTTTGCGGGGGGGTGGCACGTGCCGAAAAAGCCGACCGCAGCCTGCCCATGAATGTGACTGCCGACGCGCTGCGTTACGACGACCAGAATCAGACCAGTGCTTTCAGTGGTCACGTGGTTTTGACCAAAGGCAGCATACTGATTCGAGGCGAGAGAATCGACGTGCATCAGGACGCCGACGGTTACCAGCAGGGCCTGGTGACGGCCGAGCCCGGCAAACTGGCCTTTTTCCGACAGAAGCGCGAAGGTTTGGACGAGTTCATCGAAGGCGAGGGAGAGACTATCACTTACGACAGTCGAGCTGACACCGTCAAGTTTGCTGGACAGGCGCAGCTGCGACGTTACCGTGGTGCCACTTTGGGAGACGAGGTAAGCGGTGCTTTGATTGTTTACAACAGCCGTACTGATGTTTTCAGTGTCGATGGCTCGGTGACGCCGCTCGTTCAGGGCAAACCTGGCGCTCGGGTGCGAGCCATGCTGAGCCCCAAGCCGCAGGCTGCCGCATCGGCGGTGACAGCTCCGCTTGTGCTTCCCGCACTGCGCGCCACCGGCACGCTCGACGGGGAGAAAAAGTGACACAACAAGTCACACTGCGTGCGGCCCCATCACGCGTTGATGCCGACCACTGCGAGAGTCGGCTGGTAGTTACTCACTTGCAGAAGTTCTATGGCAGTCGCCAGGCCGTCAAAGATATTTCCCTGGTGGTGTGCAAGGGCGAAGTGGTTGGGTTGTTGGGCCCCAACGGGGCTGGCAAGACCACATGTTTTTATATGATCGTCGGCTTGGTGCGAGTCAGCGCCGGCGACATCACGATTGACGATCAGTCGATTGAGCACTTGCCGATCCACCGCCGGGCCCGGTTGGGCCTGTCATATTTGCCGCAAGAAACTTCCATCTTTCGCAAGCTCAACGTTGAGGACAACGTGCGGGCGGTGCTGGAGTTGCAGCGTGATGCTGCTGGCAAGCCTTTGGATCACGCCGAAATTGAGAAGCGTCTTACCGCTTTGCTACAGGACCTGCGGGTCGAGCACTTGCGCCAGACGCCAGCGCTGGCTTTGTCCGGCGGTGAACGTCGGCGCGTTGAGATTGCGCGTGCGCTGGCGACGCAACCGCGTTTCATTTTGCTCGATGAGCCGTTTGCCGGGATTGACCCGATTGCCGTGATTGAGATCCAGCGCATCATCAGTTTCTTGAAAAGTCGCGGCATTGGGGTCTTGATCACCGATCACAACGTGCGCGAGACGCTGGGTATTTGTGACCATGCTTACATCATCAGCGATGGCAGCGTGCTGGCCCAAGGTACTCCGGCCGAGATCGTCAATGACGCCAATGTGCGGCGCGTCTATCTCGGTGAACACTTCAAGATGTGATGAAACAAGGTTTGTCGCTGCGGGTGTCACAGCACCTGGCGCTGACGCCGCAGTTGCAGCAGTCGATTCGCTTGTTGCAGCTCTCCACGCTGGAGCTCAACCAGGAGGTTGAGCAGATGCTGGTTGACAACCCGTTTCTGGAACTTGACCTCGACGCCCCGGCGCGCGAGGAGTTTGGTTTGGCGCAGGCGGACACGCCGGTGCGCCAGGAGGATGCTGAAGCTGAAATGGCGGCAAGCGCATTCGATGACGCTGCCATCGGCAGCAGGGTAGCCCATAAAGCCGATGAACAGACTCGGGCCGATACACCCGACGATGACCCGAGTTGGGAGGGCGATGGCAGCTCGGCCCTGCTGCCCGATGACAACGAATGGGGCGGCGAGGCCGGCGCGCGCAGCAACAATGCAAACGGCGACGAAGACCCTGATGCGGGCGAGATGGCGCGCGCACCAGCGTCGCTGCAAAGCCATTTGCACGCCCAGGCTCTGGGCCTGCGCTTGAGCGCAGAAGACCGTGCTGCCTTGGCATTCCTGATTGAATCCTTGAACGATGACGGGTATCTGGAAGACTCACTGGCTACACTGGCCAGCGGGCTTGCGGAGGACGATGAGGAGCAGCTTGAACAACTGGTGCACCACTTTAAGGTGGCCTTGGGTTTGTTGCAGAGTCTTGAGCCCATCGGTGTGGGCGCGCACAATCTGGCGGAGTGCCTGATGTTGCAGTTGCAGGCATTGCTGCGTAACGAATCGGATCCGGCCAGAACGGCAGTGCTCAAAGTGGCGCTGCGCATCTGCGAGCGGGCGATCGACCTGCTTGCCCGCCATGACCTCAAGCGCATGGCTTCGGTGTGCCGTGCATCTGTCGCCCTGGTGAGCGATGCGATGGCGCTGATCGCGCGGCTGGAGCCCAAGCCGGGGCGGCGTTTCTATGATGTCGAGCGCAACATCGTGGTGCCCGATGTGGTGGTGGTCAAACTTGGCCGGGGCGCCTCAGCCAAGTTTCAAGTGCGACTCAATGCCGACGTAATGCCGCAATTGCGGGTCCACGCTATCTACGCCAATGCGCTCAAAGGTCACAAGGGCGGCGTCACTGACGCGGCCAGCTATGCTGCGCTACAGCAGCGCTTGCAGGAAGCGCGCTGGTTCATCAAGAACATCCGGCAGCGCTTCGACACCATTTTGCGGGTCAGCAGCGCGATTGTGGAACGGCAAAAAAATTTCCTCGAGCATGGTGCGCTGGCGATGCGCCCGCTGGTGCTGCGCGAGATTGCCGATGAGCTGGGTCTGCACGAATCCACCATCAGTCGGGTCACCACCGCCAAATACATGGCGACACCGCAGGGTACTTTCGAGCTTAAGTATTTCTTTGGTTCCGGCCTGAGCACTGACTCAGGCGGCCAGGCATCGAGCACGGCGGTGCGGGCATTGATCCAGCAATTTATCGCCGCCGAAAACAAGGCCACGCCGCTTAGCGACCAACAGATTTCTCAAACGCTTAAAGAGCAAGGCATTGCGTGCGCCCGGCGCACTGTGGCCAAATACCGTGAGGCGCTGCGCATTGCCCCGGCTTCTTTGAGGAAAGAAATATGAACCAACTCCAATTATTTTTGCCCTGCGCCGCAGGCGTTGAGGACTACCTGGCAGCCGAAGTGCAGCGCATCACCGGCCTACCGGTTGCTGGCGTACTCAAGCAGCGTGGCGGTGTTGCGCTGCGCACTTCCTGGCGCGACGCGATGCGGCTCAACCTTTGCAGCCGTCTGGCGCAGCGCGTGCTGGTGCTGCTCTCGTTCACTGAGTACCGCAACGAGCAGGACCTGTACCGCGCCGCCAGCGAGGTGGCGTGGGAAGCCTGGTTCACGCCGCGTGAATCGATCAAGGTCGAAGTGACGGCGCAGCACAGCCCGCTGACCAGTCTGAATTTTGCTGCGCTCAGAATCAAGGATTCGGTCTGTGACCGCTTTCGAGTCAAGGCGGGTGGCGTGCGCCCGGATGTCAACACCGAGCGGCCCGACGTGCGCATTTACACCCACCTGAGCACCGACAGTTGCTCGCTCTACATCGACACCTCGGGCGAGGCGCTGTTCAAGCGCGGCTGGCGCCAGGACAAGGGCGAGGCACCGCTGAAAGAAACCCTGGCAGCGGCGATGATCGCCGCCAGCGGCTGGGCCGACGGCGATGCTGATTTACGGCCACTTTATGACC
This sequence comes from Rhodoferax sp., assembly GCA_003133245.1. Lineage (GTDB taxonomy): Bacteria > Pseudomonadota > Gammaproteobacteria > Burkholderiales > Burkholderiaceae_C > Rhodoferax. The sequence goes on from PKWM01000012.1 coordinate 11,262, forward strand.
CTTGCTGCGGCAGCGGCACGATTGCGATTGAGGCCGCCCAGATCGCCTGCAATATCGCCGCAGGTTCCCTGCGTCATTTTGCGTTCGAGAAATACTTGCCGTTCCAAAAGCACGTCTGGGATGCCATCAAGCAAGAAGCGCAGGCCGCTGAGGTGGTTCGCGCACCCGGTCAGAAACCGATTATTTTCGGCAGCGACGTGGCGCACCGCATGGTGGACTTTGCCCAGCGCAACGCCGAGCGCGCCGGTGTTGCCGATGTGATCGAGTTTCGCGGCGGCGATGCCTTGCAGCGTATGCCGCCTTGCGACACGCCCGGCATCATGCTGCTCAACCCGCCCTATGGTGAGCGCATTGAGGTGGCCGGTGTGGCCGGTGCAGGCCGCTCGGTTCAGCACAGCGTGAGGCGCATCGAGGCTGACACGCAGGAGGGTCGTTGGGGCGCGCGTGAATTGCCGCAAAGCGAAAACGGAGGTGAATTTTTCGGTCAGTTAGCAGCGCACTGGAAGAAAAACTACCCCGGCTGGAGTGCCTGGATCCTGACCCCCGACCTCAAGCTGCCCGGCAAAATGCGCCTCAAAGAATCGCGCCGCGTGCCGCTGTGGAATGGCCCGATCGAGTGCCGCCTGTTTCGCTTTGACATGGTCAAAGGCTCGGCACGTCGGGAAAATGGGGTCATCGAAAAATAGGGGTCAGAGCACACGTTCGCTTTGCTCCCGGTGATCCGACCCCAATTTCCCGACATGTGCTCTGACCCCATTTTCCCGGCGGCGAACGAAGTTCGCCTGCTCGTCCTCGACACCAACATCGTGCTGGATGCCTTTGTTTTCGATGAGTCGGTTGCCCAGCCACTCAAAGAAGCCCTGCGCGGCGGCAGTGTGCAGTGGCTGGCCACGCCAGCCATGCGTCTTGAGCTGGCGCGGGTACTGGCGTATCCGAAGATCGTCGTGCGTCTGGCGCACTGCCAACGCAGTGCCGAGCAAGTGCTGGCGCAATTCGATGAGCAGTCACAAATGGTTGCCACCGCGCCCCAAGCCAACGTGACCTGTTCCGACCCGGACGACCAGCAGTTCATCGACCTGGCCGTCGCGCACCAGGCCACGCTGCTCAGCAAAGACCGGGCTGTGCTTTGTCAGGCAAAACGGCTTGCGGCTTTTCATGTCCAGGTGCAGACGGTGATCTGAATAGCCGCAAAATACCGACATCTCAGAATCAAACACCTAACCATGAACCAAGAACCACACGTCCTCACGCCTGAGCCACTGAGCCCAGATGAGTTTGATGAACTCGACGCCATCCTGGATGAGCTGCGCACGCGCTGCGACGAAACACCTCAGTGGGAATTTTGCGAGGGATTCATGGCCGCGTTGATCTGCTGCCGCCGCCCCATCATGCCTTCGGAATACTTGCCGGTCTTGCTGGCCATCGGGCTCGACGGCGAAGAAGAGGAAGGCTCATTTGCCGACGAGACCCAGCACCTGTGTTTTCTGGAACTCTGGATGCGACGATGGAACGAAGTAGCGCTGTCGCTGGATGCCGAGATCAAGGCGCTCGACGACGAGGCGGCCTACCAACCCGAAGTGATGGATGTACGTGGTGCCGTAGCCGCGATGCCCGAGGACGAGCGTGCCGCCATGGGTGACGAAGCCCTGCCCTCATTCGCGCAGATTTGGGCGGTGGGCTTCATGTACGCAGTGGAGGCCTGGCCCGAAGAATGGGCTGCGCCGCGCGACAAGGAGGCGGTCAAATGGCTGGATGGCGCACTCAATGCCATCGTCGCCCTGACGGAAGATGACGCAGACCCTGCCACGCTGTCCGCCTTTGCCGAAGACGGCCCGCCCAGCCTCAGCCTGAACCGTCTGAATGCGTTTGCCGATGCCGTGTGGGCGGTCTATGATCTGCGTGAGTTGTGGCGCAATTTTGGTCCGCGCGTAGCAACGGTTCACACGCCGGCGACGCCGGGCCGCAATGACCCGTGCTCTTGCGGCAGCGGCAAGAAATACAAAAAGTGCTGCGGGGCCTGAAGCAGAGCTTGCGCGCCTGTCAATCTGCTCAAGCAGTACACCGAGAGTGGCAAGGCAAGACCGTGCAATAAAAGTGTTTATTATTCGTTGGTGCCTTGACTGAAAAAACCAAGACGCTATCAAGCCCAGCGGTCGGTCAATAAACAAGGGGTTTCAATGTGAGTGCCAGATCAATAACACCGGTTACCGCCGGATTCGAGTCGCTCAATAACCATTTTGCCGGTGCCGACAAAATGGTCGACTTTGGTACAAGGTCATGACCAGTCGAACTATCAATGTGAAGGGAACCGCTGTTGTCGTTGCGACCCGGCATGAGCAGGACTACCTCGCACTTTCCGACATGCTGAAAAACTTCGAGGGCGGCAGCGCGTTGATCGAGCAATGGTTGAAGAACAAGGACACAGTCTTGTTCCTCGGAGTGTGGGAACAGCTCAACAACCCGGCTTTTAATTCCCTCGAATTCGAGGGAATTAAAAATGAGGCCGGGCGCAATAGTTTTTTCTTGTCTGTAAAAAAATGGATTGCCGCAACCGGTGCCATTGGAATCCTGGCGCAAGAATGAGGATTACCAAATGACCGACCCCACCATCATCTGCCCCAAATGCGGAACAGAAATCAAGTTGACCGAGTCGCTCGCAGCGCCGCTGATTGCATCCACTCGCCTGCAGTTTGAAAAGCAGCTGGCCCAGAAGGACAGCGACATCGCCCAGCGTGAGCAGGCCATGCGCGACAAGGAAAAAGCGTTGACGGACGCTAAGCGTGACCTGGACGAGCAGGTGGCGGACCAGGTAGCCAGCCAGCTCAAAACTGAACGCGTCCGCGTAGCCGCAGAAGAGGCCAAGAAAGCCAAGGCGGCGGCCAACGAACTCGAAGCCAAAGCACGCGAACTTGCCGACCTGCAAGACGTGATGAAAGCGCAGGACGCCAAGCTGGCTGAAGCGCAGAAGGCCCAGGCCGATCTGATCAAAAAACAACGTGAATTGGACGATGCCAAACGCGAGTTGGAACTGACGGTTGAAAAGCGCGTGCAGGATGGCCTGGTGCCGCCATCGTTTTTCACGTGCAACTGGCTACCACGCCAGGCACGCCGCGCCGCCAGCGCGCCATAGCCGGCCAGAAAGAGCGCGCCGCCCAGCCGGGTCAACGTCAAAAGTATGGGGTTGCCGCGCAGCACAACACCGGCGCCGCCTATGCCGCTCATGATCAGCGCGGCGTCGGACAGGGCACAGAACAGCACCAGGGACAACACATGCTCCCGGCGAATGCCCTGCGCAGCACGAACGCGTTTTGCGAGCCTATGGCCACAATCAGGGACAGGCCGGTGGCAAAGCCACTCCAGAAATCAGCCGCCATCAGCCAGCGTGGCCCAGCATCTCCACCAGTCTGCCCAAAGCGTGCTGCACGGTGGCGGCGCGCACGGCGGCGCGATCGCCGGCAAAGTGGCAGTTCTCGGTGATGAGCTGGCCGGGTACGGCAAAGCCGAACCAGACGGTGCCTACCGGCTTTGCCGGACTGCCGCCGCTGGGGCCGGCCACGCCGGTAACGGCCACCGCCACTTGGGCGTGCGAGTGGGCTAGCGCGCCCTGCACCATCGCCCGTGCCACGGCTTCGCTCACCGCACCATCTCGCTGCAAGAACGCGGTTTCAACGCCCAGCAGTTCTGTTTTGGCGTCATTCGAGTAGGTCACAAAGCCGCGCTCAAACCAGGCGCTGGAGCCGGCCAGATCGGTGCAGGTGGCGGCAATCAGACCGCCGGTGCAGCTCTCGGCCGTGACCAGTTTCAAGTCCTGCGCCAAGAGCAAATCGGCCAGTTGTTGGCAGAGCGAACTGGTTGATAGCGCCAAGCTTGAGGGCGCTTTATTCATTGAAAAAATTTCCAAACCGCGATGACAAATAAGGCGCAGCCAGCGGCCACCAGGTCGTCGAGCATGATGCCAAAGCCGGCCTTGCGCCAGGCGGCGGGATCGGTGGCTGTATCGACATCATGGAACAAGGCATCGGCCCAGCCGACCGGGCCCGGTTTGACGGCGTCAAAAAAACGGAACAAGACAAACGCCGCCAGTTGTTCCAGCACACTGGCTGGCATCACCAGCCACAAGATCAGCCAGAACGCAACAATCTCGTCCCACACGACGCTGCCCGGATCGAGTACACGCATGTTCTTGGCGGTGACGCTACAGGCCCACCAACCCAGGGGCAGTGAAGCGGCCAGCAGCCAGGCCCAACGCACGTCGTTCATCCACGGTTGCATGACGACGAACGCCAGCCACGCGAACAGCGTGCCGGCGGTGCCGGGTGCCACCGGGCTCAAGCCCGAGCCAAAACCCATGGCGATCCAGTGCGCCGGGTGCGCCAGCATGAAGCTGGCATTGGCTCGCACCGGCGCAAGCGTTATCGGGTCGATGGACTTGTTGTCAAACATGGCGTGATTATCGCGGAGGGGTTTCGCAATGACGATGTAGGTTCATACATCGGATGCCAGCGCAGTGTCAGGCGAAGTGGTCGAACGAAGTGTAAATGTTGGGCACGGCTTGACCCTGATCGTCCACCAAACGCAGGCCGCGCTCCAGGTCAATCTGGCCGATGCGGGTGACCGGTGTCTGGCTCGCCAGGGCCACCATGGCGACCGCCTGGCGCTTGGACACCGGCGCCGTGAACAGCAGCTCGTAATCGTCACCGCCGGCCAAGGCCCAGTCGCGCCATTGGGCAGGACTGATCGCGGTGGTCAACCGGCCATCGGTCTTGGTTTGGCAGGCGCGCGCAGCGACCAACGTCGCCGCCGTATCGGCATTGACCGTGGCGCCGACACCCGACTGTTGCAGGATGTGGCCGAGGTCCCCGAGCAGTCCATCACTGACGTCAATCGCCGCCGTGGCAATTGAGCGCAAAGCCAAGCCCAGCGCGACCCGAGGCGTTGGCTGCTCCATGCGCAGGCGGGCAGCTTCAAACAGCGCTGTCGGCACTGACACGCTGCCGCGAAAAACCTCCAGCGCCAGCCGCGCGTCGCCCAGCGTGCCGCTGACGTAGAGGTCGTCCCCAGCTTGCGCGCCGGAACGCAACAGGGCTTGCGAACGCCCGTTCACCACCGGCACTTCGCCAAACACCGTGATGCAGATGTTGAGCGGTCCCTGGGTCGTGTCGCCACCAATAAGTTCACAGCCATGGGCATCAGCCAGCGCGAACAGTCCTTGTGAAAACGGCGCCAGCCAGGCCTCGTCGGCGCGCGGCAGCGCCAGTGCCAGGGTAAAGGCCAGTGGCTTGGCACCGCAGGCGGCCAGATCGCTCAGATTCACCGCCAGCGCCTTGTGCCCGAGTTTGAAGGGATCGACGGTGGAAAGGAAATGACGACCCTCTACCAGCATGTCACAAGAGATTGCCAATTGCGTGCCGGTTGCCGGTTGCAGCAAGGCGCAGTCGTCGCCAATGCCGAGCGCGGTGTTACGTGCCTGGCGTGTGAAATAGCGCTTGATCAGTTCAAATTCACCCATGGGGGGACTCCTTGTCTGCTGCGGCCTTGCCCGGCAGTTCTTTGGCAGGCCAGAAGAAGCTCAGCGGCGCGCTGCGCCAGCGCGCGCTGATGGCCCAGTGGATGCGAACGCGGTCAACGCCGCTGACGTTGTGTGCCCGCAAGGCGAGCCTGAAGGCAAAGTAAAAACTTACGCCCACGTTGAGTACGCCAGTGACCAATATGCCAGCCAGGCACCACCAAAAAGCCGGCATGTTGAGCGCATTCAGGCCAAGGGTTGCCGCCACTGCCGCCATCTGTCCGGTGGACAGTGTGACGTGGCGCACCTCCAGGTCCAGACCAAAAAATGCCGCAAAGGCCGGGATCAGGCCAAACATGAGCCCGAGTGAAATGTTGGCGGTCAGGCCCGAGACATTGTCACGCATGAAGTGCGCCCAACGCCCGGCACGGTGGGCACCCAGAGCGGCGGTGATTCTCGGGTTGTAGCGCAGGGCGGAATCGAGCCGGTGCAACACAAACCAGTTTTCGGCCCAGCCCGCAATGATGCTGGAGGCAAACAGCAGCACGCCGGTCAGCGCAGCAAAGAGCACCGTCGGGCCGAACAAGGTCAGCGAATGCAGGACGTGATCCGCCTCCTTGACGCTGATCATCGGCGCACCAAAGGCGAACCGGAGCGCGCCGCTGATCAGCAGCACGCACGGCACTACCAAGGCCAGATTGCCGACCACGGCCGCCACCTGTGAGCGCACCAGATGGGTTACCTCCGTCACAAAATCATCGACCGCACCCGGCGCGCTGAGGTCCTTGAGTTTGGCGGCCATGGCCGGCGCCGTCATGGCCGGCTGCTTGGTGGCCACCGTCCAGTGCAGCAACTGGATCAGCACAAAACTCAGGGCGTAGTTGATGCCCGCATAGAAGCCGCTCCAGAAGGCCGACAGGCCAATGGAGAGGACGATGAACTTGATCAGCGTGGTGATCGACATCACGGCACCGCCACCGGCCGCCGCGCGCAGCATGTCTCGATATTCGCTGCGCGTTCGGGTGATGTAGTGTTCGCCGGTCTCGGAACTGCGCTCGGCTACTTTGGCCGCCACCATGGACGAATTGGCGGCAATCAGTACGCGCAGGCTGCGTCGCTCCTGGCCCACGCTCACCAAGCGTGCCAACAGCCGGGCTGTGCTGGTCGCCGGGTGGTTCGAGAACAGGCAATCCATCAGGGCGCGAATGCGCAGCAAGCGTTCGCGCAATTGGCGCAACTGAAACACCAAATTGACGGAAATCCCATTCGCGTCCAGATGGGAGTAAACCGTGGCCGCTGCACTGCGACAGGCCTCGAGCCGTTCGCGAAACTGTTGCAGTGCCGCCTGGCGTTCGTCGCTGTCGTCGGCCGGTGCCGCCAGATAGACGTCGCGCAGGGTTTCAAAGTCCTGCACCAAGCAATGAAAGGGTGCGGCTTCGCGGGCCGGCACGCTCATGCGCAGGCGCAACTCGGGTGTGAAGCCCGCTGCGCTGACCTGGCTGGTGCAAAAAGTGAGGGCCTCCAGCACCGTGCTCTGCCATTGCGAGAGGGCTGGCCGCGAAGCGTTCGCTTCCATCGTTACTGGCGGCTGCAGAAAAACCGCGATCCGGGCCAGCGCGGGTTCATCGAGCGCTGCCAGCCACTGGGCATCAAACCTGTGGCACAGCACCAGAGAAAACAACGCGGAGGCGTCAGACGTTTCGGGTGTGCAGGGCAACAGTTTCAAACGAATACGTTCAAAAAATTCGCTGATAAAGGCACTGCGCGAAGCAAACCCATAGTCGGCCAGTAGGGCGGTGCCATCAATGGTATCAACCAGTATCTGCCACCAGGCCTGCAAGCGCGCTGTCAGCTCGGGGCGGGCTTGCACCGCGTCCAGCAGCAACTTAATGCGTGCGACCGATGCCGCCACCGAACGACAGTCGCCCCGTAGCCAGTCAAACAGGGCGATCAACCACAGGTGTCGCTGTACCAGTTCAGCCTGCGGGTTTAGGGCTGTCAGCAGTTCCGGCAGATCGTGCAGCGGTTTCATGCGACGGAAAATCAATGCAGGGTGCGTTGGCCGGGGTCCGCGCTCAGGGCATCGAGCACGAACATAGGCACGTCGGTGTCGAACTTTTCGCCATCTTCGGCGACGCAGAAGAAACTGCCGTGCATGGTGCCGGTGGGCGTACGCAGGCGCGTGCCGCTGGTGTACTTGAAAGCTTGGCCCGGCTTGAGCAAAGGTTGCTGACCGACCACGCCCAAGCCTTTGACGCGCTCGGTGTGGCCGTTGGCGTCATTCACGTTCCAACTGCGTGAAATCAGTTGGGCACTGACCTGCCCAATGTTGGCAATCGTGATGGTATAGGAAAATACGTACAAGCCTTGCTGCGGGGCCGATTGCTCGGGAACAAAGCGGGTCTGGACATCAACCTGGAATTGGTACTTGGACATGGTGCAATGCTATCCTGAAACTTTGCGGGGCAGGCCGCAGTTACAAACTGAAAAACTTGTGGGACAGACCGTAGTACGCGAAGCGACAAGCTCTGTCCCCAACTTGAAACAAGATGTTGGTTGTCCGTAAGCTCTGTCCCCAACTGATTAAACTCTGCTTATGACCTACCGTATTGCCCCCTCCATTCTCTCGGCCGACTTTGCCCGCCTCGGCGAAGAGCTCAAAAACGTGATTGCAGCCGGTTGCGACTGGATCCATTTCGACGTGATGGACAATCATTACGTTCCCAATCTCACTTTTGGTCCTATGGTTTGCAGCGCGCTTAAAGCCCACGCCAAAACCGCCGCCGGGCTGGCGGTGCCGATCGATGTGCATCTGATGGTGCAACCGGTCGATGCCCTTGCAGCGGCCTTTGCTGATGCGGGTGCCGACCTGATCAGTTTTCACCCCGATGCATCCGGCCACGTCCACCGCAGCATTCAGGTGATCAAGGCCAAGGGGTGCCAAGTTGGCCTGGTGTTCAATCCGGCAGAACCGCTGGAGGTGCTGGACTGGGTGATTGAGGACCTTGACTTGATTCTCGTCATGAGTGTCAACCCCGGCTTTGGCGGCCAGAGTTTTATTGAGTCAAGCTTGCGCAAGATTGAAGCCGTGCGGCGGCGCATCACGGCCAGCGGTAAAGATATCCGTCTGGAGGTCGATGGCGGCATCAAGGTTGAAAACATCCACCGCGTCGCCGCCGCCGGGGCTGACACCTTTGTGGCCGGCAGTGCCATTTTTGGCCAACCTGACTACCGTGCTGTGGTGCAGGCGATGCGCGCTGCGCTTAAGTAGTCCGGCAAATTGCCGTAGCATGGAGTCCGCAATCCTCCGTAGTTCCCTAGACCATTTACCCTGAAGCTGCCATGACCCAGTACCCCAAACCCCTATCTGCGTTGCAGACGTTGCGTCTAGGTTCAGTCGCTCGACGTGCACAAGTTGGACGAACCCTGCCCTGGAAACTGGTCGCGCTGGTGCTGCTGGTCGGTGGTGGCGGATTCTGGTGGTGGAAAACGCACGCGACTGATCCAGCCAGTAGCACGGCACCCAAGATGACCCATACGACAACGGCTGGGGCGAGTGGGCGGCGTTTCGGCGGTGCCAACGCCGCGCAGCCAGTGTCGGTGCAACCGGTGCGTCAGCAGGATATTCGGGTCACCGTCAATGCCATTGGCAGCATCGCAGCGTCCAACACGGCCACCGTGCATGCCCAGGTGAGCGGCGTGTTGCAGAGTCTGAATTTCAAGGAAGGTCAACAGGTCAAGGCCGGGCAGTTGCTCGCGCAAATCGACCCCCGGGCTTTCCAGGCCACGCTGGGCCAGACCGAGGGCGCGCTGGCGCGCGACCAGGCGCAGTTGGAAGGCGCGCGCATCGACCTTGCTCGTTACCGGGATCTGCTGGCCAAGGATGCGCTCCCGAAACAGCAGCTTGACACCCAGGTGGCGCTGGTAGGCCAGCTCGAAGGCACGGTGAAGGCGGATCAGGGCACCGTGGACAATGCGCGGCTGCAACTGTCCTATACCCGAGTCACGGCACCGATCGCCGGGCGTGTAGGCTTGAAACAGGTTGATCTGGGCAACGTGGTGCAGCCCGGCGACGTCAATGGCATTGTTCTGATTACGCAGACACGACCCATAGCGTTGTTCTTCGCCGTGCCGGCGGCCCATGTACCGCTGATCACTGCTCGTCTGCGCGCCAATGAGACGCTACCGGTCGAAGCCTGGAGCCGCGATGGTACGAAACAACTGGCGCTAGGTCGGGTGGCGACGGTTGACAACGTGATCGATGTGAGCACCGATACGATAAAGGTCAAGGCGTTGTTCGCCAACGTCGATGACGCGCTGTTTCCCAACCAGTCGGTGAGCGTGCGTCTGCAACTTGACACGCTGACCAAAGTGCTTGCCGTGCCGCAAGCCGCCGTTTTGCGTGGCGCGCAAGGCTTTTACGTCTATGTGGTCAATGCCAACAATTCGGTTAGCACGCGGGTGGTCAAACCGGGTGCGATTGACGGCGATTGGATGGCCATCGAAGGCCCGTTGAAAGTGGGTGAGAATGTGGTGATTGATGGTGTGGATCGTTTGCGCGACGGTGCCGCCGTGGAAGTGATTGCTGCTGATCCCAAGCAGCGCGCCGGCGCCAACGCCCCGGCCGGCGCTGGCAAACGCAGTGCTCGCAATGCAGGAGGCGCAGCCAGCCGGCCAAGAGGCGCCGCATCGCGTGCGCCATGAATCCGTCCCGCATTTTTATTGAGCGCCCGGTCGCCACCTCGCTGCTGATGCTGGCAATTTTGCTGGCGGGGCTGCTGGCCTACCGCTTGCTGCCGTTGTCAGCCTTGCCCGAGGTGGACTACCCGACCATCGAAGTCACCACGCTCTATCCTGGCGCCAGTCCGGACGTGATCTCGACCACGGTGACGGCACCGCTGGAGCGTCAGTTCGGTCAGATGCCGGGCTTGAACCAAATGACCTCCACCAGTTCGGGCGGCGCTTCGGTGATCACGTTGCGTTTCTCGCTCGGTCTGTCGCTCGATGTGGCCGAGCAGGAAGTGCAGGCCGCCATCAACGCCGGCGCCAATCTGCTGCCCGGCGACTTGCCGATGCCGCCGATCTACAGCAAGGTCAATCCGGCCGATGCGCCGGTGCTCACCATCGCAGTCACCTCGCCGTCACTGCCGGTGATCAAGCTGCACGACCTGACCGAGAACCGGCTGGCACCCAAGCTCTCGCAGGTCGATGGCGTCGGGCTCGTGAGCATCGCCGGGGGTCGGCGACCAGCCGTGCGCATTCAGGCCAACCCGGCCACGCTGGCATCACTGGGACTGGCACTCGACGATGTCCGCCTGGCCATCGTCGCAGCCAACGTGAATCAGGCCAAGGGCAGCTTCGACGGCTCGCAGCGCGCCAGCACCATCGATGCCAACGATCAGCTCAAGTCGGCGGACGAATACCAAAATCTCATCATCGCCTGGAAGAATGGCAAGCCCTTGCGCCTGCAAGACGTTGCAGAAATCGTCGATGATGCTGAAAACCTGCGTCTGGCCGCCTGGGCGGATCGCACGCCGGGGGTCATTCTCAACGTGCAGCGCCAGCCCGGCGCCAACGTGATCCAGACCGTGGACCGCGTCAAGGCCTTGCTGCCCAAGCTCAAGGCGACGCTGCCAGCCTCAGTGGACGTGCAAATTATTGCCGATCGCACCACCACCATCCGCGCCTCGGTCGATGACACCGGGTTCGAGCTGTTGCTCTCGGTGGCGCTGGTGGTGATGGTGATTTTTCTGTTCCTGCGCAGCGCCAGCGCCACGGTGATCCCGAGCGTGGCGGTGCCGCTCTCTCTGGTGGGAACTTTCGGCGTGATTTACCTGGCCGGTTTCTCGATCAACAACCTAACCCTGATGGCGCTCACCATCTCCACCGGCTTTGTGGTGGACGACGCAATCGTCATGATCGAGAACATCGCGCGTTTCGTCGAGGAAGGCGACTCGCCGATGCAGGCGGCGTTGAAGGGCAGCAAGCAGATCGGCTTCACCATCATTTCGCTGACGGTCTCCTTGATTGCGGTGCTGATCCCGTTGCTGTTTATGGGCGACGTGGTGGGCCGGCTGTTCCATGAATTTGCCATCACGCTGGCGGTCGCGATCCTGATCTCGGCTGTGGTTTCCTTGACGCTCACGCCGATGATGAGTGCGCGCCTGCTCAAGCCCGAGCGCGAGCGCCAACACAGCCGCCTGGGCGAGTGGTTCGGCCAGGCATTCGACCGCACGGTAGCCCAGTACGGGCGTGCGCTCAATTGGGTGCTGGACCGCCCGCGCGCCACCATGGGTGTGTTTGCGCTGACGCTGATCGCCACCACCTGGCTTTATGTCGTGGTGCCCAAGGGCTTTTTTCCGGTTCAGGATACCGGTCTGATCCAGGTCATCACCGAAGCCACGCAGACCACTTCGTTCGCGGCCATGTCCACCCGCCAGCAGGCCTTGGCCGAAGCCATTCTGAAAGACCCGGATGTCGATCACCTGGCGTCCTTCATCGGCGTCGATGGCGCCAACCCCACGCTCAACACCGGGCGCATGCAGATTACGCTCAAACCGTTCGCCGAGCGTCAGGCCTCGGCCTCGGAAATCATCCGCCGTCTCAGCGACGCCACGGCCCACGTGCCCGGCATCACCGCGTACATGCAACCCGTGCAGGACCTCACGATTGAAGACCGTGTCTCCAAGACGCAGTACCAGTTCCTGCTCAGTTCGCCCGACGCAGGCGCCCTGGCCACATCCACCGAACAACTGCTGGAGCGACTCAAAACGCTGCCGGATTTGATCGACGTCGCCAGCGATTTGCAGGATCAGGGTTTGCAAGCCTTTGTGCAGATCGACCGCGAGGCGGCCGGCAAGCTCGGCGTCACCGTCGCCGAGATCGACGCTGCGCTGTACAACGCCTTTGGGCAACGTCTCATCTCCACCATTTACACGCAGTCCAGCCAGTACCGGGTGGTGCTGGAAGCCGCCAACGAGTTCCGCCGCGGTCCGCATGCGCTGGAAGATCTTTACCTGCCCGGCGTCACTTCGATTGCTGCCAATGGCACTTCAACGACGGTGCAGGTGCCGCTGTCCTCGGTGGCGCAGATTGTCGAGCGTCCGGTCGCGCTGGCGATCAACCATGTGGCGCAATTTCCGTCCGCCACCGTGTCGTTCAATCTGGCTCCTGGCGCCGCGCTCGGTCATGCGGTGGACGCCATCCGGGCCGAGGAGGCGAAGCTGAATTTACCGCCCAGTGTCGAGACCAGCTTCCAGGGCGCGGCCGAGGCCTTTCGCGCGTCGCTGACCAGTACCTTGCTGCTGATCCTGGCGGCGGTGGTGACGATGTACATCGTGCTCGGCGTGCTCTACGAGAGCTACATCCATCCCGTCACCATTCTCTCGACCTTGCCCTCGGCCGGGTTGGGTGCCTTGCTGGCGCTGCTGCTGGCGCGCCAGGATCTGGGCGTGGTCGGCATCATCGGCATCGTGCTGCTAATCGGCATTGTCAAGAAGAACGCCATCATGATGATCGACTTCGCGCTCTACGCCGAGCGTGAGGAAGGCAAGGCGCCGCGCGAGGCCATCCACCAGGCCTGCTTGCTGCGCTTTCGCCCGATCCTGATGACGACTATGGCTGCGTTGTTGGGCGCGTTGCCGCTGATGCTGGGCACCGGCGCCGGTCATGAATTGCGCCATCCTCTGGGCGTGACCATGGTCGGCGGCTTGATCGTGAGCCAGTTGCTGACCCTGTTTACCACGCCGGTGATTTACCTCGGCTTTGCCAACCAGGCGCAGCGTTTGAAGGTTTGGCGTGCGCGGCGTGTCGCTGGCCACGGTTCCGCATGAACATCTCGGCACCTTTCATCGCCCGTCCGGTGGCCACCACGCTGATCACGCTCGGCGTGGCGCTGGCCGGCGTGCTGGCCTTTGGCTTGCTGCCGATCGCGCCGCTACCGCAAGTGGACATCCCGACCATCTCGGTCAGCGCCGCGCTGCCCGGCGCCAGCCCCGACACCATGGCCGCGACGGTGGCCACGCCGCTGGAGCGCGCGCTGGGCAGCATCGCCGGCGTGACCGAAATCACCTCGCGTTCGTCCTTGGGTTCGACCAGCATCACCATGCAGTTTGAGCTCAACCGTGACATCGACGGCGCCGCACGCGACGTGCAGGCCGCCATCAACGCCGCGCGCACCCTGCTGCCCTCGGGCATGCCCAGCAACCCGACCTACCGCAAGGTCAATCCGGCGGCCGCGCCGATCATGATGCTGACCCTCACCTCGGCCACGCTGACGCGCGGCCAGATGTACGACGCCGCCTCCACCGTGCTGGCCCAGCGACTCTCGCAGGTCGAAGGTGTGGGCCAGGTCGGCATCGGCGGTGGCGCATTGCCGGCTGTGCGGGTGGAACTGAACCCGGACAAATTGGCCAGCATGGGTGTTGCGCTGGACAGCGTGCGTCTGGCCATCACCGCCACCACCGGCAACCGGCCCAAAGGCGCGGTCGAGGAGGGCGATCGCTATTGGCAGATCGGCGCCAATGACCAGGCGCGCAGTGCCGCCGAATATGCGCCCGTTATTTTGGGCTACCACCATGGCGCTGCCGTGCGGCTGCGCGACGTTGCCGATGTCACCGATTCGGTGCAGGACGTGCGCAACTACGGCGTTGCAAACGGACGCACGGCCATTACATTGACCTTGCTCAAGGAGCCCGGCGCCAACATCATCGAGACGGTGCAGCGCGTGCGCGAGATCCTGCCGCGCCTGCAAGCGTCGATTTCACCCGCCATCGACGTCAAGATTGTGAGCGACCGCACGCCCACCATCCGCGCCTCACTGCTGGCGGTGGAAAACGCGCTAGGCATTGCCGTCGGGCTCGTGATCCTGGTCGTGCTGCTGTTCCTGCGCAACTGGCGCGCGACCTTGCTGCCAGCGGTGGCCGTGCCGGTCTCGCTGGCCGGTACCCTGGGCGTGATGTACCTGTGCGGCTATAGTCTGGACAACCTCTCGGCGATGGCGTTGACGGTGGCCACCGGCTTTGTCGTGGACGACGCGATTGTGGTGCTGGAGAACATCACCCGCTACATCGAGCAGGGGCTGACGCCGCGCCAGGCCGCACTCAAGGGTGCGCGCGAGATCGGCTTTACCGTGCTGTCGATCAGTCTGTCGCTGGTGGCTGTCTTCATACCGCTGTTGATGATGGGCGGCGTGGTGGGCCGCCTGTTTCGCGAATTCTCGGTGGTGCTGACAGCCGCTATCCTGGTTTCGATGGTGGTTTCGCTGACCACAACGCCGATGATGGCGGCGGCACTTCTCAAATCAAGGGCCAAAAAGAGCGCGCCCGGTCGCTGGGAGCGGGCCATGACGCAGTTTGGGCGCGGCGTGATGCGCGGCTATCGGCGCTCGCTGACCTGGACGCTGCGGCACCAACCCTTGGCCCTGTTGTCGCTGTTGGCGGTGGTGGTGCTCAATGTTTACCTCTACACGATCATCCCCAAGACCTTCTTTCCGCAGCAGGACACCGGTGTACTGGTGGGCGGCGTGCAAGCCGATCAGGGCAGTTCGTTCCAGATGATGCAGGCGCGGGTGGACAAGTTCATGGCCATTTTGCTGGCCGACCCGGCGGTGGCCAATGTCAACGGTTACACGGGTGGTGGCCGAAGCAATTCGGCCTTCTTCTACATTGCGCTCAAACCGCTGGCCGAGCGCAAAGTCTCGGCCGACATGGTGGTGGCGCGGCTGCGCGGCAAACTCGCGCATGAGGCGGGCGCCAACCTGTTCATGGTGCCGGTACAGGACATCCGCATTGGCGGGCGCCAATCCAATTCGCAGTACCAGTACACGCTGCAGGCCGATGATCTGGAGGCCTTGCGCACATGGGAGCCGCGCGTGCGCAATGCACTGTCGCAGTTGCCCGAGTTGACCGACATCGACACCGACCAGCAGGACAAGGGCATGCAAACCTCGCTTGTCATTGACCGCGATGCCGTGGCGCGCCTGGGTGTGAGCATGAACACCATCGACACCACACTCAATGATGCGTTCGGCCAGCGCCAGGTCAGCGTGATCTACAACCCCCTGAACCAGTACCGCGTGGTGATGGAGTTTGCGCCCGAGTACCTGCAGGGACCGCAGACCCTCAAAGGTCTGTACGTCACCGGCGCCGCAGGCGCGCAGGTTCCGCTTGCCTCTTTTGCGCGCGTGGAGACCACCAACACGCCCTTGTCGGTGAACCATCAGGGCGGGGCGCCGGCCTCGACCATCAGTTTCAACCTGCCGCCAGGCGTGTCGCTGTCGCAGGCCACGCAGGCCATCGACAGCGCCATGGCCGAGCTCGGTGTGCCGGTTTCGGTGCGCGGCAGCTTTGCCGGCACCGCCAATGCCTTCCAGCAATCGCTCGCCGCGCAGCCGCTACTGATCGCTGCGGCGGTTATCACCATCTACCTGGTGCTGGGAATACTCTACGAGAGCCTGATTCACCCGGTGACGATCCTCTCGACCCTGCCCTCAGCCGGTGTCGGCGCGCTGCTGGCGCTGATGCTGTTCAAGAGCGAGTTCTCGATCATTGCGCTGATCGGCGTGATCCTCCTGATCGGCATCGTCAAGAAGAACGCCATCATGATGATCGACTTCGCCATTGCACGTCAAAGAGTCGGGCACACCAGCGCTGGCGCGGCAATTCTGCGTGCCGCCTGCCTGCGCCTGCGCCCGATCCTGATGACGACTTTCGCTGCCATCTTCGGCGCCGTGCCGCTGGCGCTGGGCACCGGCGACGGCGCCGAGATGCGCCAGCCGCTGGGCATCGCCATTGTCGGCGGCCTGATCCTGAGCCAGTTGCTCACCCTTTACACGACGCCAGTGGTGTTCGTGCTGATGGACAAGCTGCGTGACGTGCGTCTGCCTTGGCGCAAGGCTCTTCCTGGCAAATTGATTGAAGTTCCCATCACTTAGGTCGTCCGTGATCCTAGATTCCTCAGTTGACCGCTGGATAACTTCATTAAGTGAATGAAATGATTGAATATATTGACTTCGATGGTGTTCAACCTTTAGGTGACAGCGCTACGCACCCGATTGAACCACTGGCAACGCGCCTGGGGTCGTTGCTCCTCCTTGCAGGCAGTAGCCTGCGTCGTCGTCGCGCCTACCCAGACGCGCCGCCAGCGGCCCACTCGGGCGCGTTCAACTGAGGAATCTAGGATGATTACCACCTTGCGCCACACACTCTTGCCGCTGGCGGCGGCATTGCTGCTAACGGCCTGTGCCAGCTCTCGCGTCGCGCCACCGTCACCGGTGGAGGCACCTGCGCAATTCAAGGAGGCGGCCCTGTGGCAACGTGCTGCACCCACCACAGCGGTGCCTGACGACTGGTGGACGCTGTTCAAGGACCCGGTGCTCGACGAGCTGGAACGCCGACTCGTCATTGGCAACGAAAACCTCAAGTCCCTGGTGGCGGCCGTGGCCAGCGCCCGCGCCATATTGGAGGCCAGCCGCAGTGCGATGGCTCCCACTTTGGCGGCCGACCTGTCAGCCACGCGCAACGGCGCCTCATCGGCATTGGCCTCAACCACCGGACAGAATTCAGGCAACAACGTGTCGCTGGCCGCCAACGCGAGTTGGGAAGTAGACTTGTGGGGTCGGCTGTCGCAGGCCAGCAGCGGCGCCCAGGCGCTGCTACAGGCCAGTGCCGACGATCTCGCTGCAGCGCGTCTGTCGGCACAAGCCACCTTGGCACAGACCTATTTCTCGTTGCGCACAGCCGAGGCCCAGCAGCTGTTGCTGGAGCGCAGCGTGCAGGCTTATCAACGCTCGCTCGATCTGACCCAGGCGCGCTACAGCGGCGGCGTTGCCGCACGCACCGACGTACTACAGGCGCAGACGCAGCTTAAAAGCGCACAAGCGCAAGCTGCGGATTTGACGGCGCAACGCTCGCAGTTCGAACACGCCATCGCCGTCCTGCTCGGCGTTGCCCCTTCGGCGCTGACGATTGAACGCACCGCAATCCTGATGGCGACGCTGTCGGCGCCTGAGAGCTTGCCTGCAACGCTGCTTGAACGCAGACCCGACATTGCGGCGGCGCAACGCCGCGTGGCAGCGGCCTACGCACAAATCGGCGTGGCGGACGCGGCCTTTTTTCCTGCACTCACTTTATCTGCCAACGCCGGACACAGCCAGTCATCGCTGGCGAATTTGGTGAGCGCACCCAGACTTTCGTGGTCCCTGGGCGCATCACTCGCCGAAGCCATTTTTGACGGTGGCCAACGCCGACAAGCCAGTGCGCAGGCGCGCGCCGCAGCCGACCAAGCCACGAGCGCCTACCGTCAAACCGTGCTGACGGCGCTCGAGGAAGTGGAGAACAACCTGGTGCTGGCTGACCAGTTGCAGCGCGAGACACAGTTTCAGGAAGAAGCCCTCCAGGCCGCGCAGCGCAACCTGGAGATTACGCTCGACCAGTACCGCGCCGGTACGGTAAGCTACCTCAATGTGGTGGTCGCTCAGACCGCCGCGCTGACCAGCGAAAGCAGCCTGCTTGGCGTGCGCAACCGCCAGCTCGCAGCGGTGAACCAATTATTGAAAAACATCGCCGGTCGCTGGCAGGAGGCCAACGCCAATCAGGCGATGATGCCGATTGAGGCGACTAGTCAGAAATGATCTATTGCGTTTTCGCACTAGTACTCAGACGCAGAGGTATCGGAACAAAATGAAAGTGATGGATTCGTGCCCAGGCCTAGGCGCAAACTGCAGACATAGCTATGGCTATGGCGAGGATTTGCATTGTCGCCCAGCCACTGGCGTGGCCGAACGAGGACGGCATGGGTGCGAAGACGCGCTTTCATGTTTCGATATTTCTGGGTTTGAGTACCAGAGGGGTTCAGGCTGTTTCCTGTAGGACGTGATGAAACCAATCCGTAAACTCTTCTTTCGCCAAAACCTGCGCCAACTTGGTCCAGGCCTGATCACCGGTGTGATCGCGGTGCCGATCATGGCCGTGATGATGCTGCTGGCCTCGCGCGCCGACATCATGGGGCCTCTGTGATTGGACCCCGCCTGCGCTGGTTGGGCTGGATCGCAAACGCAGCGATGGCGGCGACCGTCATCGCCATGTTCACAGCGATTTGACGACGGCTACCGATGATCAACACCAGGCCTTTCAAGCCAGCCGATAGATCGCGCCTACCCGGAGATGACGCCAAATGAACGAAGTTGTAAGCAAGCGCTGGATGCCCTGGCTGGTGGCGGTTTCGTTCTTCATGGAATCGCTCGACACGACCATTCTCAGTACCGCCGTGCCGGCCATCGCGCAGGCACTTGATGTGGCCCCGCTCAGCATGAAAGCGGTGCTGTCCAGTTACACCTTGAGCCTGGCGGTGTTCATCCCGGTCAGCGGCTGGATGGCTGACCGGTTTGGCACGCGCCGGGTCTTTGCAAGCGCCATCGGGCTCTTTACCCTGGGCTCGTTGTTGTGCGGCCTTTCCACCAATATCCATATACTGGTGGCGTGCCGAATTCTGCAAGGCTGCGGGGGTGCCATGATGCTGCCGGTTGGACGACTGGCCATGGTGCGCACCTTCGCCAAGTCTGAGTTGATCAAGGTCATGACGTTTGTGGCCATTCCCGGCCTCATCGGTCCCATGCTGGGGCCGCTCGTTGGCGGCCTGATCGTTAGCCGGTTTCACTGGAGCGTGATCTTTTTCGTCAATATTCCGATCGGTTTGCTGGGCTTGTATCTGGTCAACCGGCATTTTCCGGATTACCACGCCGAACGCTCTCACCCTCTGGACAAGGTCGGTTTTATTCTTTTTGGTTCCGGCATTGCGCTACTGTCCTACGTGCTTGAAGTGTTTGGCGAACACACCCTGAGCAGCCGTGAATTGCTGGCGCTGCTGGGCCTGTCGGTGCTGCTGCTGGTGGGCTACGCGCTCAATACCGGCCATATCAAGTTTCCGCTGTTGCGTCTAGCGCTGTTTCGTATCCGCACCTTTCGCAGTGCGGTCGTCGGTAGTTTCATTACCCGGCTCGGCATTGGCGGCATCCCGTTTCTGTTTCCGCTGCTTTACCAGGTGGGTCTGGGTTTCACGCCGGTACAGTCCGGCCTGCTGATGATGCCCCAGGCGCTGGCCGCCATGAGCATGAAGATTGTCATGCCCGGCATCCTGGCGCGCCTGGGCTACCGCAGGGTGCTGGTGTCAAACACCGTGCTGCTGGGGCTGATGATCATGCTGTTCGCCACCATCGGGGCCGCGACACCCGTGTGGCTGATCGTGCTACAGCTGTTCTTTTTCGGGTTTCTGGCCTCGATGCAATACACCAGCATGAACACCCTGACCTATGCTGATGTCACCGAGCGGCAAAGCAGCAACGCCAGCACCATCGCCAGCACGCTACAGCAGATGTCGATCAGTTTTGGCATCGCCTGCGCCTCGCTGGCCACGGCCGTTTTCATTCCAGACCATCTCAGTGCCACTGCGCCACAAATGATTCACGGCATTCACCAGGCCTTTCTAGTGTTGGGCGGCTTGACCATTCTTTCGACGCTGGTGTTTCGCGAGCTCAAAACTGATGACGGCAACGCGGTGAGCCAGCACAGAGCCAGGTTACCCGACTGATAATGCCAACGCTGCCATTGACAGGATAGCGCAGATGATGGCACCGGTTTGGGGCTGGCAGTGGTACACGGCGTGGTTGCCGAGTTCGGCGGTGCCATCGACGTGCAAAGCAGACTGGGGCATGGAGCCCGATTCACCCTGTATTTGCCAGAATGTACCGATGCTCTGGCAGCACAAGTTTGCTTGCCAGAGATGACTCCAAACGGCGCTGGTCAGGCACTCCTGGTCGTGGACGATGAGTCTGCTCTGGTCGTCATGACCGAGGAAATGTTGAAAGTTCTGGGCTACGAGCCGGTTGGTTTCAGTGACCCGGTCACGGCGTTGCAGACATTGCGCGCTGATCCGAAACGTTTTGCCGCAGTGATTGCAGACGAGGTTATGCCAGGGCTTACCGGCACTCAACTGGCCGAGGCTTTGCGTTTGTTTGCACCCAACCTTCCGGTGTTGCTTGTCAGCGGCTACGGCGGTGCCATGTTGGCGCAGCGAGCGATTGCTGCCGGTGTGACGCGAATACTGGCCAAACCGTTGCAGCGCTCTGAACTCGCGCGCGCCTTGGTCGAATTGTTGCACTGAGGGCCCTTCGTAGAAGCCGCCAGCGGCAGCGGTTTTGAGCTTCCAGGTTCGCATGTTTCATTTGTAACACTGCGATTACCGCTTAGACACATACCCGCATCATGAACCGCAGAAGATCAGCGCATCGCATCAATATCGATGCGACAAAGCAGAAGGAAATTCATCATGAAGGTTCGCAATTTCAAACCCCTCATCGCGGTTGTCCTGGTGGCGGGAAGCCTGGGTGCCATCGCCGCGTCCACCGACGGGCTCTATGCGGGTGCCAGCCTTGGCACATCGAAGTATCCGGACACAGTCAATGGGGTCGCCGGCAATGGCTCCGGTATCAGTGGCAAGGTGTATGGCGGCTACCAACTGAATCCAAATTTTGCAGTCGAGCTCGGTGTCGCCAAACTTGGGGATGTATCAACGTCCTCTGACCAGATGAACGGACAAAGCGAGTTCCTTGACGCAGTGGGCACACTGCCACTGAGCGACAAGTGGTCACTGCTCGGGCGCGTCGGCGTGGCCCACGTTGACCTCAATACATCCTTGGGTAACGATAGCGGCAACGGACTTAAAGTGGGCCTGGGTGCGCAGTATTCGCTGACCAGCAACGTCGCAATTCGTGGTGAATGGGAGCGTTACCAAATGAAAGTGTTCGACGCTACCCCTAACGCTGACCAGTACACCATTGGCTTGCGAGTTGCCTTCTGAGTGGTAGCTGCTCAGTCGGTATAGCGCAATCGATCCGCCCATAACACTGGGCGATCCTCTTAAATCAGGAGAATTGGATCATGAATTTCAATGATATATCCGCTGATCTTCTCTCGACTGAGCCAAGCTTGCCAGCGAAAGAAGTGCCGATCGAAGAACTTGTTGGTCAGGTTTATGAATCGGCGCAACCGGTAGTGCGAAGTCGAATGCTGGCGCAACTGGTTAGCAAAGTTTATGAGACTGCTCCTGCTACGCTGCGTGGTCGGCTGCTGGAACAACTGCTGCGACCACTGGGCGTACTCTCGCTCGTTGCAGTTGCCAATGGCGTCTTTGCAAAGATTCTTTTTCGCAGCGGCTGGCCAAACATACATGTGCAACTTGAAGAGTTGCAAAATGTGCGCGCCAGCGACGTGATCGAACTGGTTGACCATGTCCAGCAGGTCAGCGTCGAAGCTCTCGATGGATTGGCCCAGCTGCTCGGCGCATCGCCGTTCATGGCGAGTTCGGCCGCAGCGGCAGTGCTGGTCACATTGCTTGTGAAGCGCGCCCGAACGCGTCGAGCCAGCGACAGTGAAGGCGGCAATCTGTCGCTTGAACCGATTTGACGGGTCCATCTTATTGGCACTTCGCGTGGACACCCTTGCTCTTGCCCAGTCTGCCGCGCTCACGCCTGCGCGCCTCTTGATCGATGCTGGAGACGAGATCGGTGCCAGCAGCACGCGTTTTGAAACTACGCTGCGTCGATTGCGCTCGCTGTACTCGCAGGGTGCACACGGCAATGAACGCGCACCGCTTTGTGTGCAGATTGTCGATTTGCAGGGGCATCGCGTGTTTGCCAGCACAGCGGTCGGGCCACTGATCGACATTTCGTTGCCCGCTGGAACCTACCACGTCACGGCACAACTCGGCAAAGTGCGCCGCTGCTACACGATGGCACTTCAGATCGGCGCCTCTTTCCATCTTCACTTGCGGCTGGCTTCGCACCTAAAGTGATGCAACCCATACCCAATACATCATGAATCTCAAAAACATCCCACAGTTGCACCGCCTGACGTTCATAGCGGTGCTGGTTGCAACTGGAATTGTCTGCTCAGGCACTGCCAAAAGCAGCCGTGCTCAAACGATGCCGATGACGTCAGCAGCAGCGCCCAAGTCCGCAGCGCTTCCTGACATGACCAGCATTGCGGCCCAATTTGCCCCAACGGTGGTGAATATCAGTGTAAGGGGCACGCGTAAGGTATCAACGACCGGTGACCCTGCGGGGGACAATGGCAGCGACGCACAGAAATCGCAGGAAGATGAGGCGATGAGTGAATTCTTGCGTGGCTTCCAGCAGCGCTTCGGCGGTTTACCACCCCAGATGCAAATGCCGGTGCGGGGTGAGGGCTCAGGTTTTATCGTCAGCTCTGACGGCATCATCCTGACCAATGCACATGTGGTGAGCGACGCAGAGGAAGTGGTGGTCAAACTGACAGATCGCCGGGAGTTTCTCGCCAAGGTACTGGGTACCGACAAATTGACCGATATTGCGGTGCTCAAAATTGATGCCAACAACTTGAAGGCTGCGCCACTTACGCCGCCGAGGCCGTTGCAAGTGGGTGAATGGGTATTGGCCATCGGGTCGCCTTTCGGGTTCGAGAGTACCGTGACAGCCGGGGTCATCAGTGCCACCAGACGGTCGCTGCCAGGAGACGGCTCGGTCCCTTTTATTCAAACGGATGCCGCTATCAACCCCGGCAATTCGGGCGGGCCGCTGATCAATATGCGCGGCGAAGTCGTAGGCATCAACTCACAGATTTATTCGCGTACTGGTGGCTATCAGGGGGTGTCGTTTGCCATTCCGATCGGTGTGGCGCAACGCATAGAGCAGCAGATCCTGAGCACTGGCAAGGTGCGCCATGCCAAGCTTGGAGTCTCAGTGCAGGAGGTAGATCAGACGCTGGCAGAGTCCTTCAAACTTGATAAACCGGCTGGCGCATTGGTGAGCGACGTTGAAAAAGACAGCGCTGCCGAGCGTGCTGGCATCAAGAGCGGTGACGTCATCCTGGCTGTCAATGGCAAGCTGGTCGATCTGGCGGGTGACCTCTCGGCCAACGTGAGTCTGGCGCAACCTGGTGATCAAATTGAACTTGACATTTGGCGTCAAGGGGCGCGGCGTACACTGCATGCCAAGCTGGGCGATGCGAAAGTTCATCCGGTGAAACCACCCGTGCTCGCCGCTGCTCTGCCCAATCCAGTGAGTCGATTGGGTCTGGTGTTAAGTTTACAAAAATCAGAGAACAAGCCTGAAAACGATAAGGCTTCCGGATTATTGATTGAAGGCGTCAGTGGCGCTGCCGAACGTGCAGGTGTGCAACCCGGCGACCTGCTTTTGGCAATTGACGGCAAGCCGGTAGCCACGATCACCCAGGCTGGCGCTGCGGCAGTCCAGTCTGGTAAATCCGTGGCACTGCTCTTGCAACGTGACGGCATGAAAATTTACGTTCCCTTACGGTTGGTTTAATGGAGGCGAACCTGCAAAATAGTGCGTGTTATGGCTCTTTCCAAAAATGATGACTTTCATTCCAAACCCGCACGGCATGTGGTGAGGATCAGGCCGTTGGGGCACTCAGCTTCGCGGCTGTCCCCCGGCCTGCGGCCTCCTCCTTTATGCCGCTACGCTGAGTGCCCCAGTGGCCTGATCCTTTAGCAGGGTTGGTGTGCGATTCTCGCGCAAGCTACCGACGCTGCTTGCCGAAGGCGGCGCAGTGGGTGTCGTAGCGTGGACTTGGGGTTTTGCCAAATCAAGGAGGAGGCCGCAGGCCGGGGGACATTCGCGCAGCCACCCGCTGCGCCACCTTCGGCCCACACATGCCTGGACATCATTCTTGCTTTGCCACGACAATCTGCATCAGGCCGTCTTGGTTGGAAAGTTGGAATCACAATGAAAAAACCGCTTTTTTTGTCTGCGCTTCACCAACCCGTAGCGGGTTTCCTCATCTTGCGCTGGGTCGTCGCTGGCCTCATGCTCTTGCACGGCTTGTCCAAAATGACACACGGCCTAAGTTCGATTGAAGGCATGTTGGTCAGTGCCGGTCTTCCCGCCTTCATTGCTTACGGTGTTCTGGTGGGTGAAGTGCTGGCACCGCTGCTGGTGCTGGCTAACCGATGGGTGGCACCAGCCGCGCTCGTGATGGCGTTCAACATGGTTGTCGCCGTCGCATTGGTGCACACCTCCCAGTTCTTCACGCTGGGCAAGAGCGGCGGCTGGGCACTGGAGTTGCAGGGCCTGTACTTCTTCGGCTCCATCGCCATTGCCTTGATGGCGCCGAGCCAGACGTAAACGAATCATTGTCGCGAACAAAGCAGCCAGCGCGACTCTGCAAACCCTGACTACAGACCCGCAGCGTCACGCAGTTGCTGCGCTTTATCCGTGCGTTCCCAGGTGAACTCGGGTTCTTCGCGGCCAAAGTGGCCGTAGGATGCAGTCTTCTCGTAGATCGGGCGCAGCAGATCGAGCATCTGGATGATGCCGCGCGGACGCAGGTCAAAGTGCTCGTGCACCAGCGCTGCAATTTTCTCGTCAGAGATGACACCGGTGCCTTCGGTATAGACCGTGACGTTCATGGGCTTGGCCACGCCGATGGCGTACGCCACCTGAATCTGGCATTGGCGCGCCAGCCCCGCAGCCACAATGTTTTTGGCCACATAGCGGGCGGCGTAAGCGGCCGATCGATCCACCTTGCTCGGGTCTTTGCCGCTGAAGGCACCGCCGCCGTGCGGGCAAGCGCCGCCATAGGTATCGACAATGATCTTGCGCCCGGTCAGGCCGCAGTCGCCTTGCGGGCCACCGATGACAAAGCGGCCAGTCGGGTTGATCAAGTATTTGGTGTCGGCAGTGAGCCATTCCTTGGGCAGCACGGGTTTGATGATCTCTTCACGCACGGCCTCATAAAAGGCATCCGTCATGCGCTTTCCCAAACTCATCTCCGGCGCGTGCTGGCTCGACAGCACGACCGTGTCGATGGAGTGCGGCTTGCCATCGACATAGCGCATCGTGACCTGGCTCTTGGCATCCGGGCGCAGATACGGCATACGGCCATCCTTGCGCAATTGGGCCTGGCGTTCGACCAGGCGGTGCGCGTAGTAGATTGGCGCGGGCATCAACTCGGGCGTTTCGTTGCAGGCGTAACCAAACATCAAACCCTGGTCACCGGCGCCGGTGTTGAGATGGTCGTCGCTGGCATGATCGACGCCCTGGGCGATGTCGTTGCTCTGCTTGTCATAGGCCACCAGCACGGCGCAGCCCTTGTAGTCGATGCCGTAGTCGGGGTTGTCGTAACCGATGCGCTTCAAGGTGTTGCGCGCCACCTGGATGTAGTCCACATGCGCATTGGTGGTAATCTCGCCGGCCAGCAGCACCAAACCGGTATTGCACAGGGTCTCTGCCGCAACGCGGGACTTGGGGTCTTGCTCGAAGCAAGCATCCAGAATCGCATCTGAAATCTGGTCGGCCACCTTGTCGGGGTGGCCTTCAGAAACAGACTCGGAAGTAAAGAGAAAATCGTTCGCCATGGCTTCAAACTCCAAAAGTAAAGTTAACAACAAATTCGCGTTGCTTTGGCTTGGAGGCGTCGGCGAACGCTTTAGCAGATTTGTCAAAGGTTTGACAAGGCACAATGGCGGTTTTCAAAGGGCCGCTCCTTGTGTGTCGCCCTGCAAGTAGTTCCGTAACTCAGCGACGCGCAAATTCTATCCGACTCATGATGCCCCTATTCAAACTGTTGGCGCTATTGCCTTTGTGGCTGGCTCATGCACTGGGCTGGAGCCTGGGTTGGTGCGTGTTCGGCGTCTCAGGCGTTTATCGCCAGCGCTTTCTGGCCAATGCCCGCCAGGCCGGGATGGGCTGGCGGCAATGGCTGGCTGCAGTGGGTGAGAGCGGCAAGCTGGTGGCTGAATTGCCGCGCTTGTGGCTGGGGCAGCCTGTGCCGGTCGAGTGGGTCGGTGCCGAGCTTGTCGAAGCGGCGTTGGGGCGAGGCCGTGGCGTGCTGTTTTTGACGCCGCATCTGGGCTGCTTTGAAGTCACGGCGCAAGCCTACGCGCAACGCTACGGGCGGTCGCACAAAGCCATGACCGTGTTGTTTCGTCAACCGCGTCAACCCTGGTTGCGTGCACTGGTGACAGTTGCGCGCTCGCGTCCTGGTCTGCACACGGCACCGGCTACTTTGGCGGGTGTCAAGCAAATGATCAAGGCCTTGAAACGGGGCGAGTCGCTCGGCCTGTTGCCGGACCAGGTGCCGCCGTTGGGCATGGGCGTGTGGCTGCCGTTTTTTGGCCGCGACGCCTACACCATGACGCTCGCGGTGCGGCTGGCGCAGCAAACCGGCGCTGTTGTATTGCTGGCCTGGGGCGAGCGCTTGTCGTGGGGGCGGGGGTTTCGCGTGCACGTGCAACCCTTGGCCACTGCCTTGCCCGCCGACAATGCGCAGGCGGCCACGCGCGTCAACCAGGCGATGGAAGCCCTGATTCGTCATTGTCCGCAGCAATACCTGTGGGGCTATGCGCGCTACAAGCAGCCGCGCCAGGAGCTTTGATGTTCAGCCGCATATCGACTTGGCTCTGGATTGTGCTGATGCACGGCTTGGCGCACCTGCCGCTGGCCTGGCTGCGTGCACTGGGGACGCTGTTGGGCTGGTTGCTGTATGCACTGGTGCTGCCGCGGCGACGTGTGGCACAGACCAATCTGCGCTTGTGTTTCCCGCAGCTATCGGGGGCGCAAATTCGTTCTTTGACGCGGCGCACCTTCGTTCATTTTGCCCAAGCCTGGCTGGATCGCGGCTGGCTCTGGCATGGCGCGCCCGAGGTGGTGCGGCGGCGTTTGAAGTTGACCGGTGCCGTCGATGAATTGAGGGGTCATCAGCCGACGGTCATTTTTGCGCCGCATTTTGTCGGGCTCGACGCCGGCTGGAGCGCTTTGACCCAGGCCTTGCCCAGGCGTTTCATCACCATTTACACGCGCCAGTCCAACGCCAGCATGGATGCCTGGATGCTGGCGGGTCGCCAGCGTTTCGGGCAGGCGCGGCTGTTCGGCCGGATCGCTGGTGTCAAGCCTGTGCTAGCGGCATTGCGCGCAGGGAACCCCTTGTACCTGCTGCCTGACATGGACTTCGGCGTGGAGGATTCTGTTTTTGTGCCGTTTTATGGCGTGCCGACGGCTACTGTGCCGTCCCTGTCGCGCTTTGCCAGATTAGGCCGTGCCAAGGTGGTGCCGGTACTGACCTGCTTGACGCGCGCCGGTTATGAAGTTCAGGTACTGCCCCACTGGGAAGATTACCCGAGCGACGATGTGGTGGCGGATACGGCACTGATGAACCAGCGCTTGCAGACCTACGTAGACACCATGCCGGATCAGTATTTTTGGGTGCACAAGCGCTTCAAAAACAGACCAGCAGGGATGCCTGCGGTGTATTAACGTGAACCGACTCCTGCGCCTCGTCATCGCGAGCGCAGCGCGGCGATCCATGGCCCCACTCTATCCTCCCCGCCCCTTTCCCGCCCCGCCGGGCGGGAAAGGGGAGCCAACTCCCATATTTGGCCGCGTGTTTGAAGTCAGGAAGTACAAGCTCGAAAGGCACGTTAAGACGAAGCTCCGCGCGGCTTCACGAGAGACTGGCGCGAACGTGTTGTTCTGAGGCAGGCCACCGCGAAGTTTCCAGTGGCACGATGCTGGCGGCCCCCGTCCGCAGCAACAAAGGGTTAGCCGACATCGGCAAGTTGCTCCGCCAGAACTCTCCTTGCAATGGCAAGGCGGGCTACGCGGGGTGTCTGCCGGAGATCACCAAACACCTCAAGTACTCGGTTATAGGGCTCAACTTTTGGATCAAGAGTCAGCGCATGGCAAGCAAGGTACCAAAGCTGTAGCACCGACTCTTCCATAGATAGAGTTCCGAAGTTACACAGATTCATGACTGCCCAGAACGCCACAGACTCGGTGTCTTTTGGGTCGAAGTCGAATGTTGCAGCGTGGTCGTCGCGCGCATGTTTCAGGAAGTTCTGGGGTTTGCGCATGACCTGAAAGTACTCGCTTGCCGAGATTTTATTTGCCTCTTGGGCGAACTTGTCCCATGAATTGTCCGGATGAAGTTTCTCGACAAGATCGGTAATGATCACGGATGCCGCGCCAACCAGCGTGTGGACAGCGACAGGGTCGTCCTCATCAAAAAGGAGGCGGATTGCAACCTTCAGCTGCCGGCGCGCCGCATCAAGCTTACTGAGGTGGATGGGTCCGTCCATTGGGTCGCTAGCTTCCACGCTGTAAATGTGGCCCTATTGAGGCTGCGAGGTAACTCGGTACTCGATGGAATTCGGACTGACTGACAAGATTTCGACCAAGTAGCCTGAGATCGGAACCCGCCGCTCGCTAGGAGCGAGCCGAATGGCGATAGTGTCAGAGGGAATGGCGATGTGATACGCGGAGCCAGAGCTGATGGTTGTTGCGCTGCCCACTGAACGGCCTACGCCGGACACTTGCGTGTTTCCGCCGGATATGGCTGCGGTACCAGACATGGTGGTGTTTGCAGACCCCGATGTGAAAGACATTGGCGTGCGGGTGAGCGTGGTCTCGTTGGACATGACCTGAACGTCCTTCCGATACAGAACTACCTGCCCGTCGGGCTCGACGCCAGCGAAGCGGACTTCCGAAAAACCTTCATTGGTCTTTCTTCCCCAAATGTCGGCCTTGCCAACGACGTTCGTAAGACTTCGCTCTCGATCAATTCGGAGCACGACGTCACCCGGTCCCGCCAACAGCGCCTTTCCCAAGGCTTGCTGCGTGGACGCACTGCGTTCGATTGAGCCGCAGCCGCAGAGCGTTGCGACGAATAGCGTGGAAAGCCAGAAGCGTAGGTTCATTAGATCTCCGATTCTTAGAGTTTTCGTGATGAAACCTTGGGAGCTAACGAGGCTGTGCAAAAACCCTGTTTGCGCGCAGCGCCAACAGGTCCATCGGATACGGATTTAATTTCATTGTTTCGCGTCCCTTTGTTTCGTGCTTAGTTTTTGTTGCGCCCATTTTCGCATCGGTGCGGTCTGATCAAGCCCTTGGAAGCCCGGCTGGCTCATCTTTCCCCCGTCATTGGTACCCATGGTGCGCCATCTTCTCAATGTTGTGTACCAAACAGAACAAATTCCACTGTGTGCAGACCTTGGCCTTGCTGCGCAGCGTGAATCGACTCAGGCGCTTGTTGTGCCGGATGTTGCCAAACACCGGCTCCACGGTGCCAACGCGCTGACTGTACAGCTGTCTGCCCCTGGGTGAATCTATGGCTCGCTTCATCAGCTCCGTGGCCTCATGTGGGCTGGGCTGGTTCTTCACGAAGAGGGCCACTTGCCTGACCTGTGTACGCTGTGGATAGCGCAGACATTGGCGTCTGTGTTGGCAAGACCCACAGCTTGATTTGCTACCGGTGAACTTGTGGTGCGTGCGGCCATTGACCACGCAGTGGCTGCCATTGCTGTACAGGTGTTGGCCAGCCGGACAGATGCAGGTGTTGGTACTTGGGTCATGCGTAAAGTCCGAGGGTCGGTACAGCCGAATCGGTGTCTCTTGCCCGGTGGCGCGCTTGTCATACAGTGGGTCGGCCTTGGCTTTGTGTTTGCCCTGGTCTTTGAAGCGCTCATCACGCTGACGCATTTGGTTGTCAGCGATCATGGCCGGAATGTTGCCCGCTTTGAGCGCAGCGATGTTGTCGTTGCTGTGATAGCCCGCATCGGCAGTAATCAAGGTGTGCTCTGCACGCACGACATTGCTTTGTTGGATCATGGGTACGAGCATGCTTTGCTCGGAACCCGAGCCGATCACGTCAGCAGCCACTATCACCTGGTGGCTGCTGTCTACAGTAGCCTGGGCCGCATAGCCCTGGATCACGCCCTTGCTGGTGGCCATCTTGGCGCTGTCGGGATCGGTGATGTTGGTCTTGAGCTCCTGGCCCTTACGGTTGAGCCGCCTGGATGAACGGGCGACAAAGTCCCGTGTGGTCTGGGCTTCTTTGTGCAGGGCATCGATGCGGGCCTGGCGTTGGACGTTCACATCCACTTCTTGGGTGCTGCTGTCCTGGCTTTGATGCAGGCTGATGATTTTGTCTGCGGCCTTTTCCAGCCGAGCGGCGCGGTGCAGCAGCTCGGCGTGTGTCCCACTGCGTTCTTTGCTGGCGTTGGCGGGAAGCTTGACGCCGTCGATGGCAAACATCTGACGCCCGATCAAGCCCAGGCGGTCACAGGTGAGCAGCACCTGGGTGAACAAGGGTTTGATTTGTTCGCCGAGTTCGCGCACGAATTTGGCGATGTGGGTGTAGCTGCGTTGGCTGTCGCCACTCAGGGCAATGAACTGGACGTTGTGCAGGCATGCATGTTCGATGACGCGGCTCGATATCAGACCTCGACTGTAAGCCAGCAACACGATCTTGAGCATGACGCGCGGGTCGTAAGCACTGGCGCCGACCTCATCGTTTTTGAATCGTGCATCAAGCGCCGATAAGTCCAGTTCGTGATCGACCAAATGGTCCAGAGCAAATTCAAAGGTACCTGGCTGAATTTGCTCTGAAAGTACCACGGGTAACAAGCGTGGATTGCGGTCTACAGGTTTGTAGCGGGCCATGGCATTGAGGGTAAAACGCGATGCCTGCATAACGTTTTTGTCACCGAACCGGCTGACGCAATTGCCGCCTTGGAGGGGGTTTTTGCACAGCCTCAACGTGCAGCTTGAGGGGCGCGGAGGCAGCAAGCGAAGCTTGCTGGCGGAGCATCCCTCTCGAAGCGTTTGTTAGGCATGCGGCGCTCCCCATATTGGAGCTTCTGCCTTTGGCGAATATGTCTCTAGGGCGGCTTCTGAAGCAGCATGCATTCTCATACCCAGAAGAATTCCCATGCTCTCGAACGTAGACAAGAGAAAGTAGATTTCTTTCGCCGAAGTTTTGACTGAGTCGCCGTACGGTCCGTCTTCGATGCGGGCGAGATAGCCCAAGAAGTCGTCGTGCTGATATTCGCGCTTTGGAAAATTGTTTGCGCGTAACAGCCCCAGGAATTTATTGACCATCAGCTTCTTGCCATAGAGGCGCCAGGAAATAACGCTGCCGATGGTTTCAATAACGCTAAAGAAAAGCCTGACTGCAATCAGCACCCCAAACGCAGCCCAGAATTGTTCTGAGCCTCCATCAGCAAGTGCCATATACGCCCAAGACACAAGCAAGTAGGGGACGAAGGAAAACAGGGCGATGATGATGTAGGCACGAGCGTCTTTCATTGCGATTTCCCTTTGGTATTAGGTCTCGTCGCGCGGAAGATCGGAACGAATAGGCCGGCATTCTTCGATGTAGGGGCTTAAGGTGATAGGGAAATAATGATGTCCCATCGGAGCCATAGGTCGTTGACCAGTCCGATCAAAGGCACCGACATCTCTGCTTCTAACGTCTCGAAGTTCCTCCATGGCGTCTGCTCCAATTGTCGTCGCGAACGCATTCTGAATAAGCTCGATAGATCGTGATGCCAGTTCCGCCTCCTGGCCGTAGGTAGATGCCTTGGCCTCACCGCCTGATTCCAATGCCAGAAACCGCGCGGTTTTTGCCCGCGGAAGCAGCTCGATGTAATCGCGCCAGTCGCGTCGGAGCTTCTTCGTGTATTCATCATCGTATCGGTGTGTAGCGATCAAGCTGTTGAACCATTTGCACATGAGGTTCCAGTATATGTAGGCGTCCCTTCCGCGAATGCTATCAGGGAGGTCGGAGTCGGCCGCAAGACGGCGTTCAAAATCTGCTTGTAGTCGGACAAGCCCTTGCTCGCTCAAAGGACTCGTATCTGCGGTATCCCGCTCACTGACGGTTTCGCGGGTCGCGCGACGCCTGAACCACCACGCAGTTACAGCTACGGAAGCGAATATGAGAAAAAGATATTCCAAAGGCGTCTCCAGAGAATAGTGTGAGGTGATTGTCAGTTGTGAGGCCTAACGATTAGCGTTTATCTGCCGCGCTGCGATGCTGATAGAAACCAAAAGCGCCTCCCGCAGAAGATAAATCTTGTTGGACTGAACCGCTTGCTCAAGCGGTCACTATAGGGGATTGAAAGCTTCATCCACCCATTGGGTCAAATTATGA
This sequence comes from Rhodoferax sp., assembly GCA_003133245.1. Lineage (GTDB taxonomy): Bacteria > Pseudomonadota > Gammaproteobacteria > Burkholderiales > Burkholderiaceae_C > Rhodoferax. The sequence continues at coordinate 43,749 of PKWM01000012.1, forward strand.
CCGCGTTTGAGACCAAAATAGATTGGCCTCAAACCCACGCAGCTATTGGTTTTCGCTTGAAAATAAACCGTTCACCGGACAGTAGTGGCTCTGACCCCAAAAATCCGGGCTTGTGTGTGTTTATTTCGTCAGAAAAGCCGCAATCGACTGCGCAACCCGTTGCGGTTGTTCATGCACGATCCAGTGTGTGGCATCGGCAATGGGCTCAAGCGTCAGATGCTCCACATGCTGATCGAGCCCATCGATCAAGGCTGGCGGCAAGGCAATGTCCTTCATGCCCCAGATCACCAGCGTGGGCAGACTGACGCGCAGCATGGCGAGCGGCAAATCAATGGCAGCGGCAGCGCTGTCCTCGGGACGCGGTGTTCGCAGCGGCGAGGCCCGGTACAGATTGCAGCCACCGGTGAGGCCTGCGGCCCAGACTGCGCGGTATTGCGCCTTGACTTCTTCAGTGAGCCAAGCTGGCGCTTGTGTTCCATCCTGACTGTGAGTCAGGAATTCCCAGAGGCGGTGGTAATCGTCCTGCGCCAGCAGTTTCTCTGCGTCCGGACGAATCAAAAAGTTCATGTAAGCGCTGGCCGTCTGCTGCGCCGGGTTGTTTTTTAGCTCGCGCAAAAACGTGCCCGGATGGGGTGAGTTGATGATCACCAACTGACGCATCAAGTGCGGCAACTGGTTGGCCAGATTCCAGGCCACGGCACCACCCCAGTCATGCGCTACCAAGGCAGCCAGTTGACCGCCGGAGGTCTCAATTGCGATCAGCGCGGCAATGTCTTGCACCAGGTGTTTGGTCCGATAAGCGCTGACCTCGGTGGGTGCGCTGGACTGCTCGAAGCCACGCAGATTGGGCGCCACACAGTGGTAGCCACCGTTCTCGGGTCGCGAGAAAAATTCCAGCATGAAGTCCCAGACAAAAGCCGCTTCCGGAAAACCATGCAAAAACATCAGCACGGGTTGCCCGCGCTCACCGCAGGCGCGACAACTCAGAGTGATGCCATGCGGCAGGGCTTGCAAATAGGTTTCGATCGTCATGCAGCAAGTGAAATCACGGGGTGCGCCCATAGCCACAGCAGCGTTGCTACTTCGTCAATTCCCTGGCGTTTGGTCGCCGAAAACAGCCGCACTTCACCGCCACCGGCTTGGAGTTGCATGATGGAGAGCGCCTTGCCTTGCTCGGATCGGGTCAGCTTGTCGGCCTTGGTGAGAATCACCAAAAATTTAAGGCCCTGTTCCACCCGGGGGCGGATGATGTCGAGCAGGATTTCATCGAGCTCGGTGAGGCCGTGGCGCGGGTCGCACATCAGCACAATGGCTTTGAGGTTTTCCCGCGTGACCAGGTAGTTGGCCATGACTTGCTGCCAGCGCAGTTTGTCCTGTTGCGGCACCGCCGCGTAGCCATAGCCGGGCAGATCGGCCAGCACGGCATCCATCACCCCTTGCTTGCCCAGCGCGAAAAGGTTGATGTGTTGGGTGCGGCCCGGTTTTTTGGAAGCAAAGGCCAATTGCTTTTGCTGCGTCAGCGTGTTGATGCAAGTCGATTTGCCGGCGTTGGAGCGCCCGACAAAAGCAATTTCTGGCAAGTCCAGCGCAGGCAGGAATTGCAATTGCGGTGCAGTGGTGAGAAATTTGGCGGTGTGCAGCCAGCCCAATGCGATCACAGCAGCGCTTGGGTCGGTGCGGTTCGGAGCGGTTGTCTGGCTGGCCAAAGCCGGTGGGCTTGAATGGGTGGTCATGGGTTGAAAACGGAGAAACCCTGAAAGAGGGAAAGCCGAGGCTGCATTGTAGAAGTAGGCCAATTTCGTTGCAGGTTGGTGTTAATGGGAACGGACAAGCTGACAAACCCTGCCAGGGGCAGGTTTATTTCAAAACGACCTCCCTTTTTTTCTGAGCTAACGACAATGGTCTTGTCATAGTTCCCAAGTCAAAGCAAGATCGAGGGCAGCATCATGTTGATAAAAACCAGCCACGATGACTTTAGTCACGCGGTTCCCAGCGAGATCACACCCCAGAGCGTTTATGCCGGACGGCGCGATCTGATCAAACTGATGGCCAGCGGGGTTGCGGGTGTGGCGCTGGCCAGTATGGCAGCGCGTCAGTCGCTGGCGCAAACTGCCGTGCTGACGCCACGACCAGGCAAGCTGGCAGCGCTCGCCGCTGTGAAATCAACCGTCGCGGGGGCCATCACCAGCGAAAGAGAGACAGATTACAAAGACGTCAGCAGCTACAACAACTTTTACGAATTTGGCACTGACAAGTCGGAGCCTGAGCGCAACGCCCACACGCTGAAAACCCGTCCCTGGGCGGTCACGATCGAGGGCTTGGTCAAGAAGCCTGCCACCTACGCGTTCGAAGACCTGCTGAAACTCAGCGCTCAGGAAGAGCGGATTTACCGTCTGCGCTGCGTTGAAGGCTGGTCGATGGTGATCCCGTGGGTTGGCTATTCGCTCTCGGCCTTGATTCATAAAGTGGAGCCGCTGGGCAGCGCAAAATACGTCGAATTTGTCACTCTGGCAGACCCAAAAACCATGCCTTTCGTGGGCTCGCGGGTACTCGATTGGCCCTACGTGGAAGGCTTGCGCATGGATGAGGCTATGCACCCGCTAACCTTGTTAGCCTTTGGCATGTATGGCGAGATATTGCCTAACCAAAACGGTGCCCCGGTGCGTTTGGTGGTGCCCTGGAAGTATGGTTTCAAGAGTGCCAAGAGCCTGGTCAAAATCCGCTTCACCGACAAGCAGCCCGGCACCGCCTGGGCCAAGGCGGCGGCCAATGAATACGGTTTTTATTCCAACGTCAACCCCAACGTCGATCACCCGCGTTGGAGTCAGGCCAGCGAGCGGCGCATTGGTGAAGACGGCCTGTTCACGCGCAAGCGCAAAACGCTGATGTTCAACGGCTACGAGGCGCAGGTCGGGCAGCTCTATGCTGGCATGGATCTCAAGAAATTCTTTTGATGCCGGTGCGTTTGAAATCTCTCTTGGTGCACCGCCTGACCAAGCCACTGGTATTTGGCCTGGCGCTGTTGCCATTTTGCTGGTTGTTGCTGGCAGCCAGCACGAATCGGTTGGGAGCTAATCCGGCCGAAGCCTTGTCGCGCGCCACGGGTGACTGGACTTTGCGCTTTTTGTGTCTGGTGTTGGCCGTGACCCCGATGCGCATCATCACGGGTCTGGCGCCGTTGGCGCGTTTTCGCCGCATGTTGGGCTTGTTTGTTTATTTTTACGCCGTGCTGCACCTGATGAGCTACGCCTGGTTTGACATGGGCTTTGACTTGATGGCGATCAGCAAAGACATTGTCAAACGCCCGTTCATCCTGGTCGGCGTTTCAACTTTTGTGCTGCTCTCGGCGCTGGCGCTGACATCCTTCAACCGGGCCATCAAGACCCTCGGTTCCAAACGCTGGCAACTATTGCACAAGCTGATTTATGTTGTGGCTGGGCTCGCCACCTTGCATTTTTTCTGGATGCGCGCCGGCAAGAATAATTTTGCCGAGGTGTATGTTTATGGCTCGGTACTGGGCCTGTTGCTGTCCTGGCGTTGGGTTCAATTCATGAAGAGAAAGGTGTCGTCAAATTGATGCTGCTGTTGTCTGCGGGTTGATCAAGGTTTCGCCACGCATCTGGTCGGAAATGCTTTCCCGCTGGCGGATCAGGTGGGCGCGGTTGCCATCGACCAGAATCTCGGCGGCGCGACCGCGTGAGTTGTAGTTGCTGGCCATGCTCATGCAGTAGGCGCCGGCTGACAATACCGCCAGCAGATCGCCCGGCTGGAGTGCCAGTTTGCGGGCGTGTCCAATCCAGTCGCCGCTTTCGCAGATCGGCCCGACCACTTCCCAGGTGGCGGGCGCATCGGAGCGTGGGTTCAAAGGGATAATTTGATGGAACGCTTGGTACATGGCTGGGCGTGGTAAATCATTCATGGCTGCGTCGATGATGCAGAAGTTTTTTTGCTCGCCCGGTTTCAGGTAAAGCACTTCGCTCAGGCAGACACCAGCGTTGCCCACCAGTGAGCGGCCCGGCTCGATCATCAGTTGGCGCTCGCCAAAACCGCGCGCATCGAGTCGCGCCAACAGTTTCTGCCAGAGTTCGTCTGCGCTGGGTGGTGTATCGCCTTGGTAGTTGATGCCCAGGCCGCCGCCAAAATCGATGTGACCCATGGCAATGCCGGTGGCTTCGATCGCTTCAACCAGGTCCAGCATCCGGTCCATGGCATCAAGGTAAGGCTCGACTTGAGTGATCTGTGAGCCAATGTGGCAGTCAATGCCGACGATGCGCACGCCGGCCAGTTTTGCGGCACGCTGATAGGCTGGCAGGACACGTTCGTGCGCGATGCCAAACTTGCTGTCTTTGAGACCGGTCGAAATGTAAGGGTGGGTTTTGGGATCCACATTGGGGTTGACGCGCAGGCTGACTGGCGCGCGCAAGTCCATCGCCAAAGCCACCTCACTCAAGACTTCAAGCTCGGCCTCGCTTTCAACATTAAAGCAGCCAATGCCAAGGTCCAGCGCCAGTCGCATTTCAGAACTCGTCTTGCCGACGCCTGAGAATATGATTTTTTCAGCCAGGCCGCCAGCCGCCAGCACGCGCTCGATATCGCCGCCCGAGACAACGTCAAAACCGCAACCGGCCTGGGCAAATACCTGAATCACACCCAGGGACGGGTTAGCTTTCATGGCGTAACAGATTTGAACCTTGCGTCCGGCAAAGCCGCGCTGGTAGGCAACCAAGGTCGACAGCATTGCCGCTTTCGAATAGACAAACAGCGGGGTGCCGTGTTCCTTTGCCAAGTCGTTTAAACGGATATCTTCTAAATAAAGCTCGTTGCCACGGTAGGCAAGATGTGGCTGGCCGGGGAGGTTTCGCAGGTTCATTGGGGCGTTTGGCTGGCTGCTGAAGCAGGGAGTTTGGCTGGTGGCGCTGTCACTTGCGCCTGGGCGGTAGGTGCCGGCAAATACAAGGGACCCTGCTGACCACAGGCCGACAGGCTCGCCGCACCGATAGCAAGGACAATCGTACTGACTAGAATTTGGTAAACATGCAACATGGTGAAATTGTAATGACCGACTCTGAATTCATGACCCGCGCTGAGAATCTTCTTAAAGCAGTGGAGGCAAGTTGTGATCGTATCAATGACACGAGCCTGGCCGACATTGACAATCAGCGCGTCGGCGGCATGGTGACCCTGATTTTCCCCAACCAGAGTCAGATTGTCATCAACCTGCAAAAACCCCTGCATGAAATCTGGTTGGCGGCAAAGTCCGGTGGTTACCACTACAAATTCGAGAACGCAAAGTGGTTCGCTACCAAGGGTCAAGGCGAATTTTTTGATTGTTTGTCACGTTGTGCCAGCGAGCAAGTGGGGTGTTCGCTGAGCTTTGGTGCTTGACAGCCGACATCCGACGATCACTTGAGGACAGAGCAACGATCTTCGCTACGCTCAGCACAAATTCTTGGTCCGTCCCGCAAAGTTATTAGTTTTTAAACAGATCCAGAATTTTTTTCCGTTCGTCGGCAGGCGGTAACGGGATAACCTGGCTCGCTTCTGGCCCGCTTGATTTGTCATTCAGCCCCAGGCTGCTGACGCCAGCGCCTTTGGCGTATTCGTCGTAAAACCAATCTCCGTCTGAATTGACAACGCCTTCGGGAACACTGGGCTCCATGACCGGGACATCTTTGAGTGCTTGCGCCATGAACTGGATCCATACCGGCAAGCTCAGACCACCCCCCGTTTCGCGGTCGCCAAGTTTGTGCGGGGTATCGTAGCCAATCCAGGTGATGGCCGTCAGTGTTGGCTGAAAACCGGCAAACCAGGCGTCCATGGAGTCGTTGGTGGTGCCGGTTTTACCGTACAAGTCGGGTCGCTTCAATCTGGCTTGTGCTGAGGCTCCTGTGCCGGTACGGGTCACTTCCTGCAGAAGACTGTCCATGATGAAGGCGTTGCGCTCGCTAATGGTGCGCAAGGACTCGTCCAGCGCCAGTGGTTTGGTTTGCATCAGCACTTTGCCTTTTTGCTCCGTAACACGGGCGATCAACCATGGGTTGATGCGGTAGCCGCCATTGGCAAAGACCGAATAGGCCGAAGCCATCTGCAAGGGCGTCACTGACCCGGCGCCCAAGGCCATGGTCAGATAGGCCGGATGTTTGTCGGCATCAAAACCAAAACGGGTAATCCAATCCTGGGCGTATTGGGCACCTATGGCTTGGAGGACGCGAATCGAGATCATGTTTTTGGATTTGGCCAAACCACGGCGCAGGGTCATCGGGCCTTCAAATTTGCCATCATAGTTGTGCGGCTCCCACGGCTGGCCACCGGTCACACCAGCGTCAAAAAAAAGTGGTGCGTCGTTGACCACAGTAGCTGGCGAAAAGCCTTTTTCCAGGGCGGCCGAATAGATGAACGGTTTGAAGCTTGATCCCGGTTGGCGCCAGGCTTGCGTGACATGGTTGAATTTGCTCTTCTCAAAATCAAAGCCGCCGACCAGCGCCTTGATGGCACCGTTGCGTGGATCCAGCGCCACAAAAGCGCCTTCAACTTCAGGCAACTGAGTAATTTCCCAGACGTTCTTTGGCGTTTGAGCAACCCGGATGACAGCCCCACGGCGGATTTTGATGTTGGGGGGAGCGTTGTCTGACAAACCTGATTGAGCCGGTTTAAGGCCTTCACCGGTAATTTCCACGGTTTCGCCGTTCTGTCGAATGGCCAGAATTTTTTTTGCGCTAGCCTCCAGCACCATGGCGGCCATCACATCGCCGTTGTCGGGATGCTCAACCAGTGCTTCATCAATGGCATCTTCGAGTTCCTGCGGATCAGAGGGCAAAATGACGAACTCCTCGGGACCTCGGTAAATTTGATGACGCTCGAAGTTCATGATGCCAGTGCGCAAAGCCTTGTAAGCGGCGTCCTGGTCGGCTGCGCGCAACGTGGTATAGACGTTGAGACCCCGGGTGTAGGTCTCCTCGCCATATTGTGCGTAGATCAATTGGCGCACGGTTTCGGCTACATATTCGGCGTGTATTTTGGTGTCGTCGGCGCTGGATTTAACCTTGAGCTCTTCTGTCTTGGCAGCATTGGCTTGCGCCTCAGAGATGAAACCGTTTTCCAGCATGCGATCAATGATGTGCAACTGGCGTGCCTTGGCGCGTTTGGGATTGCTGATCGGGTTGTAAGCGGAAGGGGCTTTCGGCAAGCCCGCCAACATGGCTGCCTCGGCGATCGTGACATCTTTGAGCGGTTTGCCAAAATAGGTTTCTGAAGCGGCGGCAAAGCCATAGGCGCGGTTGCCCAGAAAAATCTGGTTCATGTAAATCTCAAGAATCTGATCCTTGCTCAACATGTGCTCGAGTTTGAAGCTCAACAGGATTTCGTAGATCTTGCGGGTGTAGGTTTTTTCGGTCGACAAGTAGACGTTGCGGGCCACCTGCATGGTGATGGTGGAGGCGCCTTGACTCTTGATGCGGCCCAAGTTGGCCAGTGCCGCACGCAAGATGCCTTTGTAGTCCACCCCGCCGTGCTCGTAAAACCGGGCATCTTCAATCGCCAGTACCGCGTCGGTCATGATCTTCGGGATTTCCTTGAGGGGTGTCAGATGCCTACGCTCCTCGCCAAATTCACCTATCAGAGTGCCTTCTGCCGAGAACACGCGCAGGGGCAATTTGGGTCGGTAATCTGACAGTTCAGAAATATCGGGTAGGTTTGGAAAGGCCACCGCCATGGCGATGAAGACCAGCAGCAGAATTGACACGATACCTGCCACCGCCAGACCCGTGCACCATAAGACAATGGACTGTAGCCAGCGCGCGGCGGAAACGCGCGGCTTGGCATCCTGGGTGTGACCAGTTTGGTGTTGGGATGAATCAGCTTGCATAAAAATTTGGGTAGAAACGAGGCGCCATTATAAAAATCAGGTATTCGCAGTTCCGTCACGGTAGTGTCCGCTATTGTCACGTCTTTGCACTTGGGCTCGGTTTCTGTTCTTTGGTGTGTAACATCCGGACCCGTGGCGTTTACTTTTGACAACGTTGGTAATACTGCAAAGTTGAAAAAGCCTTTGCAGCACATGCTCTTACTGCTAGCATCGAACCCAAATTAAGTTCTTAAGTTTCGCCGATCTCTGATTGGTCTGTTTCAGGGGAAAGTTTTGATCTCATTGGGATCCCTGTTTAGTCGTCAACCTGCACCGATGCTGGGTTTGGACGTCAGTACTTCCGGGATCAAACTGGTTGAATTGGGTCGGAACAAAGCCGGTAATCTGGTGCTTGAACACTGTGCCAGCGTGCCGCTTGAGCATGGCTGGATCACCGATGGCAACATTGATAAATTTGACGAAGTGGCTGAGGCCATCCGTCGGCTGATGAAGAAAAGCGGCACCAAGACCAAGAATGTCGCGATGGCTTTGCCGCTTTCAGCGGTTATTACAAAAAAGATCATTCTGCCTGGTGGTTTGTCCGACCAGGAGCTGGAGTTGCAGGTCGAAACCGAGGCCAATCAATATATTCCGTTCCCGCTGGATGAGGTAAGTCTTGATTTTTGCCTGGTCGGTCCCAGTGCAACATCGGCTGACGATGTTGAAGTTCTCATCGCGGCCTCACGCCGCGAAAAGGTGCAAGACATTCAGGGTCTGGCCGAGGCGGTCGGTTTGAAGCCGGTGATTGTTGATGTGGAATCTTATGCATCGCGACTGGCGCTGGCCCGCCTGATTGAAAAATTGCCCGACCAGGGCGCCGACAGCATCGTGGCTTTGTTCGAGCTGGGTGGCATGACTACCAGTATGCAGGTCATACGTAACGACGAGGTTTTGTATGACCGGGATCAGGCCTTTGGTGGGGCCCAGTTAACGCAATTAATCGTGCGCCAATATGGGTTTTCCCTGGAAGAGGCTGAAAGCAAAAAACGCAGCGGTGAACTACCTGAAGACTATGAGGCGAGTGTGCTGCGCCCATTTGTGGAAAGTATGGTGCGGGAAATTGCCCGTGCATTGCAGTTTTTCTTTACCAGCACGCCGCATAACAAGGTTGATTACGTGATGTTGGCCGGTGGTTCGGCTGCTTTGTCTGGTTTGACGGCAGCAGTAACGAAACAGACCACCTTTGCCTGTAATCTGGTCGATCCTTTTGAGGGGATGGAAATCGGAGATGCTGTCAGCTTAAAAAAAATGACACGTGAGGCACCATCCTATCTCACTGCGTGCGGTCTGGCGTTGCGGAGGTTTAAGCAGTGATCCTGATCAATTTGCTACCGCATCGCGAAGCGGCGCGCAAACTTCGCAGTGACGTATTCAATCTGAGTTTGGGTGCCTCGGTCTTGGTGGGTGGTTTGCTTGCCGGTATCATTTTCCTCTGGTATCAAGCCCAGATATCCGGGCAACAAGGGAAAAACCAGATACTGCAAACCGAGATCAAACATTTTGACGAACAGATCAAGGAGATTGCCAATCTGGAGGCCGAGATTACCGCCTTGTTGGCCCGTCAACAGGCGGTCGAAGATCTGCAAGCCGACCGCAACCAGCCGGTTCATCTGCTTACCGAATTGGTTAAACAACTGCCTGACGGCGTTTATGTTGCGAGCGTGCGCCAGGACAATCAGACGATTACCTTGCAGGGGGTTGCACAATCGAATGAACGGGTGTCTGAACTGCTGCGTAATCTGGGTAGCAATTCACCCTGGTTTTCTCGACCTGAGTTGGTTGAAATTGTGGCCGGCACTGTTGCCCTCGGCCCGCGCGAGCAGCGCCGTGTTGCCAATTTCACCATTCGGGTTCATTTGATGCGTGCCAGTGAGTCTGCAAAAACGAGTCCTACCGCCATCGCTGCGACCCCAGTGCCCGTGTTGGCAACTCCGGTCAAGAAATAGGAGCACTTCCGCATGGCCCGCAAACTCTCCTTGAAGCTCAATTTCAACTTTTCTGTAATGCAGGAAAAGTTGCTCGGGCAATTTCGAGACCTCGATCCCAAGGACCCAGCTAAATGGCCCGCGTTACCGCGCTATGCACTGTTTGTGGCGGTTTCCGTATTGGTGCTGGGAGTGTTGTGGTTTGTCTGGTTGAGCGATTCCGCCGATGAACTGGGAGCGCAGCGGGCCCAGGAAGTCAAGCTGCGTGACGAGTACAAGGTCAAACTTGGCAAGGCAGTCAATCTGGAAGTGCTGAAGAAACAGCGGGAACAGGTACAACAATATGTGACGCAACTTGAGAAGCAGTTGCCCAGCAAGGCCGAGATGGATGCCTTGTTGTCTGATATCAATCAAGCTGGTTTGGGGCGTAGTTTGCAGTTTGACCTGTTCCGGCCCGGGCAAGTTGCGATCAGAGACTATTACGCCGAGTTGCCGATTACCTTGCGTGTGACCGGGCGCTACCATGATATCGGCGCTTTTGCCTCTGACATTGCCAACCTCTCGCGCATTGTGACGCTCAACAATCTGACGATCTTGCCAGCCAAAGACGGGATGCTGACGATGGATGCCACTGCTAAAACCTTTCGCTACCTGGATGCCATTGAGGTCAGTGCACAGCGCAAGGCAGTGGCTCCCAAAGGGGCCAAAAAATGAGGGTCACCATTAAACTGGTTCTGCTTTCTATCGCTTTTACGTTGACCGGGTGCGGTGCCTCAGGTGTCGACGAACTGCGGCAATGGATGGCTGAACAAAAGAATCAGACCCGGCCCCGAGTCAAGGCTGTTGCTGAGCCCAAACAATTCAAGCCCGAAAGTTATGACCAGGTCACGGCGATCGAACCCTTCAACAACCAAAAATTGACACGGGCATTGAAAACTGAATCTTCGCAAGCTGCCTTCAATGGGGGTTTGATTGCGCCTGAGTTGGCGCGGCGCAAACAAGCGCTGGAAGCTTTCCCATTGGATACCATGACGCTGGTGGGAACCTTGACCAAAGACGGTCAACCCATGGCACTGGTGAAAGTTGATAATTTGTTGTATCAAGTTCGTCCTGGCAACTACCTTGGACAAAACTATGGCCGCGTGACCAAGATTACTGAGACCGAAGTTACGTTGCGTGAAATTGCGCAAGACGCAGTGGGTGAATGGATTGAACGCGCGGCTACTTTGCAGTTGCAAGAGAGGTTGAAATGAACAATCAAAAATGTCGAATGACCAAGCGAGCGGCACAACGGCTGCTGGTCGCAATGTCGTTCCTGTTGACCATGCTGGCGGTGCAGGCGCAGACCGCGATTGAGGCAGTGTCGGGGTCGATTCAAAGCGGCGTTGAAGTCCTCAAAATTGACTTGACACAGCCGCTGGCGGCTATTCCGAAAGGTTTTACTATTCAATCGCCTGCCAGAATTGCACTTGATTTCCCGGGCGTTACAAGCGCCATGGGTCGCTCCACCGTGGAAATCAACCAGGGCAATTTGAAATCGGCGAGTGTGGTGCAAGCGGGTGACCGCACGCGGGTGGTGCTCAACCTCAAGCAGGCCAGTGCCTACAAGGCCCAGTTGCAGGGCAAGTCTTTGATTGTCGTGTTGGATGCGGTGGCGCAGGCAGCGCCGGCAACGCCAACCGTGCCTGTTTTTGCTGAGAACCAAAACCGCGACACCTTGCCGCTCAAAGACCTGGATTTCCGCCGGGGTGAGGAGGGCGCTGGTCGGGTTATTGTTTCTCTGCCCAATAGCCAGGTTGGTGTTGATATTCGTCAACAGGGGCAAACCCTGGTGGTGGAGTTCATGAAATCAACCCTGCCGGAGGGCATGCGACGTCGTCTGGATGTGACTGATTTTGGTACGCCAATACAGACGATTAGCACTTTCGAGGTAGGTGACCGTGTGCGCATGGTGATCGAGCCCAAGGGGCAGTGGGTCCACAGCGCTTATCAAAGTGACGATCAGTTTGTGGTGGAGGTTAAACCGCTCAAAGTCGATCCCGCAAAGTTGACGCAGGGGCCGGGCTACAGCGGGCAAAAATTGTCGCTTAATTTCCAAAACATTGAAGTGCGTTCACTGTTGCAGGTGATTGCCGACTTCACCAATTTCAACATCATTACTTCTGACTCGGTGACGGGTGCGGTAACCCTGCGCTTGCAGGACGTGCCGTGGGATCAGGCACTCGATATTATTTTGCAGGCCAAAGGGCTGGGCATGCGCAAAACCGGCAACGTGCTCTGGATTGCGCCCAAGGAGGAGATCAATGCCAAAGAAAAACTTGAGCTTGAATCGGTTGCGTCACTACAGAACTTGGAGCCGTTGCGGACCCAGTCGTTCCGTATAAATTATGCCAAAGCAGTTGAAATAGCAGCCCAACTGACTGCAGCTGGCGGAACAGGAACAGGAACAGGAACAGGAACAGGAACAACAGCAAATGGAGGCAGCTCGCGCTTGCTAAGCTCGCGTGGCAGTGTGATCTCCGAAGCGCGCACCAACCAGATTTTCGTGACCGATATACCATCCAAACTAGAGCAAGTGCAGCAATTGATTGCTAAACTGGACATCCCGGTGCGCCAGGTTTTGATCGAAGCGCGCATTGTGGAGGCATCCGATACTTTTGGTAAATCCCTGGGCGTCAAGCTGGGTGGCGCTGATCTGCGGGCTCAACAAGGGGGTACTGGCGGTTACTCGTTGGGCGGTGGCAATAGCGTGGCCTTTGGCACCAGTTATGTCAATGTGGTCCCCACGACTGGCGCTGGTGGCACGCTCGTGTTACCTACTGATGGTGGCACTTCATCCTCGCCTTACTTCGTCAATCTGCCCGCTGCGCCACAGAACGGGTACAACCCGGCGACTTTTGCAGTCTCGCTTTTCAGTGCGGCAGCCAACCGCTTTCTTAACCTGGAACTGTCAGCGCTTGAAGCTGATGGCAAAGGCAAGGTTGTTTCGAGCCCGCGCGTGGTCACGGCTGATCAGATCAAGGCTTTGATTGAACAGGGGACCGAGTTGCCCTATCAGGTGGCATCCTCCAGTGGCGCAACCTCCATCGCCTTTCGTAAAGCAAATTTGAAGCTCGAAGTGACGCCGCAAATAACACCGGAAGGCAGCATCATCCTGGCTCTGGATGTGACCAAAGACACGGTGGGCCAGCTGACCACTGCCGGGTTCGCCATCAACACAAAGCACATACAGACGCAGGTGTTGGTAGAGAACGGCGGTACCGTCGTCATTGGTGGTATCTTTGAAATGACTGAAAATGATGACGAAACCAAAGTGCCTGTGCTGGGAGATTTGCCTGGTATTGGCAACCTGTTCAAGAGTCGCTCCAGAATCGCCAACAAGCAGGAAATGCTGGTGTTCATAACGCCCAAGGTGGTGGCTGAACGCGATGCCGCGCGCTAAGCATTGCGGCTGAAATTGAATCACAGGAAGATGGCTATGAACTTATTGAAATATGCAATCAGTCTGGCAGTTGCCATGGCATTGGTCGCCTGTGGCGGTGGCGGGGGTAATCCTGGGACTGCCAGTGGTGCGCCGCTCCCAGCGGCGAGTGCGCCGGTGGCGGCTCCGTCCATGACCCTGTTTGTGTACAACTCTCTGGGGGCCAAGGTCTATAGCGTGTCATCTGACGCTGTGTTCACTGCCCGAGCGACTGTGCTGGATGCTGTAGGTGCCCCGGTTGCTAACAAGCTGGTGACGTTCTCGAATACAGGCTTTTCAAATTTAACCGTATCGCCGACGACCTCTGTAACCAACGCATCGGGCATCGCTGAAATTACCGTGGCACCCAGCGCAAATTCTACCGGTGGTGGCGTCTCCATGAGTGCTTCTGCAACGGTGGGCAGTACCGCAGTGACAGCTCAGGTGGATTTTGCTGTTTCTGCCAACAGTTCTTCAACTACGGCTTCGGTTGTCACTGATTTTGTCTTGCTCCTGAGCAAAAATACGATCAACAACAGCGGGACAGACCAGGCCCAACTGAGTGTCGTCACGGTGGACGCCAAGCGCAATATTGTCCCGGGTGCCTCGGTTGTGGTGACCTCCGATCAAAATAGCATTTTTACACCTGGCAGTAATGCAGTCACTGACGCGTCCGGAACCTATACCGGCACTTTGACGATTGGCAGTGATAAGTCAGATCGCGACGTTACCCTTAGCGTGACGGTGAACGGCATTACCAAGCGAACCATAGTGCGGGTGGCGGGGAGCCGTTTGTCGATTCAGGCTTTGCCCAGTGCCCCGGCACCAAGCCAATCAGTGACGGTCACTGCCACACTGGTCGATTCAACCGGGAGCCCTATACCCAATGTGGATGTCACCCTGGACGGGACTGTTCCCGGATTGCAAAATCAAAAACTGACTACAGATTTGAATGGCATCGTCAGCAGAGTCGTGACCGCACCAGCAGCATCCGGCAGTTACACCCTATCGGCCAGCGGTAGTGGCGTCAGCGCGGCGAACTATCAACTCAATGTTTTCAGTAGTTTGGTGCCAGATGCGGTGATCCCTGTAGGCGCGACGCCGTCCTTGTCTGCTTCACCCAACGTGTTGGCGATCAACAGCAGTGGAACCAGTGCCAATAAGTCAACCTTACGCTTCTTGTTCCTTGACAGCACCAACAGTCCCGTCAAGAACGTGCGCGTCCGTTTTGATGATATTACGACCGGTCTTGCCCTGGTTGGTGCCTCCATTTCGAGCGCTGCCACCACGCTTTATACCGATGACTCGGGCGTGGTTCTGGTCCAGTATATTTCCGGCCAGAACTCGAGCCCAACCAATGGCATCACGGTGCGGGCGTGCTACTCTGCGAGTGATTTTGCTGCCCCCGCCTGCCCCAATTCCGTCAACGTCAATTTGACTACGGTAGGTCAAGCTCTTGCCATTTCTATTGGAGATGATAATATTTTGACGACGGGTGCAGGCACCTATATCAAGAACTTCACCGTGACCGTTGCCGATTCGGCGGGCCGGGCAGTGGCCAATGCGCCGGTGGCTATTTCTGTGGACTTGACCCATTACGGGAAAGGTTATTTCGCCTCACCCTACTATGCGAGCGATGGCGTGACAGTTCTTACTGACCTTGGCTTGACTGTGGTGCCGTCTAGTCTGACAACCGACTATCCGGCGTTGACTACGACTGATCCGGCCACTAAGCCGCAGCGTGTTTGGTGTCAAAACGAGGATACCAATCGCAACGGTAACGTTGATCCAGGTGAAAACGTCAATGGCAGTGTTGATAGCAATGGGCAGCCCACGCTGGAGCCGCGCAAGAGCGATTTAATTGTCAGTTATGCTGATCCCGCTGTAACCGTCACCAATGCCAGTGGCGTGCTTGTGATCAAGGTGGAGTATTCACAGCGGTTTGCTACCTGGCTGGCCTACCGGGTCATTGCGACAACTAGCGTTTCAGGTTCGCAGGGAATGGCTGAACGTTTGTTTGTGACGGGTTTCCTGGACGCGGATGCAAAGAACGGTTCTTTTCTGACCCCGCCCTATGGAGTCGGTTCCTGCCTTAGTCCTAATTGAGCTTGGTTTGTGTTTGTCGCCCTCATCGGCCTCCCTGGCTCCGGCAAGTCCAGCGTCGGAAGGCAACTTGCCCGGCGGCTGCAACTTCCCTTCTTTGACTCGGATCACCTGATCGAGCAGCAGCTCGGCTGTTCCATCCGCGAGTACTTTGAGCACGAGGGCGAAGAGCGGTTCCGCGACGTTGAGGAAGCGGCGGTTGACCAGCTCACGCAGAACCAAACCGGCGTCTTATCAACCGGCGGTGGTGTGGTTTTGCGGCCCGGTAACCGGGACCATCTGCGTACACGCTGCCAAGTGGTCTATCTGAACTCTTCTCCCGATGAACTGTTCCGCCGTTTGCACCACGATAAAAATCGTCCTTTGTTACAGGTGGCAGATCCATTAAATCGCTTGCGCGAACTGCATACCGCGCGCGATCCGCTCTATCGTGAGACGGCGCATTTCATAGTTGAGACAGGTCGTCCTTCGATTGCTACCTTGGTCAATATGATTTTGATGCAACTTGAGTTGGCCGGGTTGGTGGCCCTAAACTCGCGTCCATGAACGACTCCGACCTCCAAACCGTATTCATCGACCTGCAACAGCGCAGCTACCACATCGCCATCCGTGGTTCGTTATTCGACAATCCGCTGAGCTACGCCGAGTTGCCTGCGGCCAGCAGTGTGCTGATTGTGACCAACACCACGGTGGGGCCGCTGTATGCCGAGCGTCTGCAAGCGGCTTTGCAGGGCAAGTACCCCAACATCCATACGGTGACGCTGCCCGATGGGGAAGAGTTCAAGACTTGGCAAACTCTGAATCTTATTTTTGATGCCTTGCTGATGCATGGCTGTGATCGCAAGGCAATTCTTTTTGCTCTCGGCGGTGGCGTCGTCGGCGACATGACCGGTTTTGCCGCCGCCAGCTATATGCGCGGCGTGCCCTTTGTGCAGGTGCCAACCACTTTGTTGGCGCAGGTGGATTCTTCAGTGGGTGGCAAGACCGGTATCAACCATCCTTTGGGCAAGAACATGATCGGCGCCTTTCATCAGCCACTCAAGGTGGTTTGTGATCTCGATACGCTCAAGACCTTGCCTCAGCGCGAGCTCAGTGCCGGGCTGGGTGAGGTGATCAAATATGGGCCGATTGCCGATCTTGAATTTCTGGTCTGGCTGGAGGCGCACATCGAGCAACTCATGGCACGCAACCCGGCAGCGCTGGCCCATGTGGTCAGGCGCAGTTGTGAAATCAAGGCCTGGGTGGTGGCGCAGGATGAGCGTGAAACGGGGCTGCGCGCCATCCTCAACTTTGGCCATACCTTTGGCCACGCCATTGAAGTGGGGCTGGGTTACGGCGAGTGGCTGCATGGCGAGGCAGTCGGCTGCGGTATGGTGCTGGCGGCGCATTTGTCGCAACGCCTGGGCTTGGTGGATGCCACGTTTGTTCAGCGATTGACCACGTTGATCCAACAGGCTGGCTTGCCGGTGAAGGCTCCGCTGCTATCCAGGTCTGACAATGCCGGGCGGTATTTGGAACTCATGCGGGTCGATAAAAAGGCCGAGGGCGGTGAAATCAGATTTGTCGTAGTCAATGCGCTGGCCAGCGCGAGCCTGCGCACGGCACCGGATGCGCTGGTGCGCGAGGTGATTGATTTGTGCTGCACATAACATGACGCTTGCTGCCTACGCCTGTGACCCTGTTGATTCGCGCGGCCGTCGTTATGCCCAAGCACCGGCGATCACACGCAGCGAGTACCAACGTGACCGCGACCGTATCGTTCACAGCTCGGCATTTCGACGGCTGGTGTATAAAACGCAGGTGTTCCTCAATCACGAAGGCGATTTGTTTCGCACGCGCTTGACGCACTCGCTGGAGGTGGCGCAACTCGGGCGCTCGATTGCGCGCTCGCTGCAACTCAATGAAGACCTGGTCGAAGCCATTGCGTTGGCGCACGATCTCGGTCACACGCCGTTTGGCCATGCCGGGCAGGATGCGCTCAACGACTGCATGGCTGCCTATGGCGGCTTCGAGCACAATCGGCAAAGCTTGCGTGTGGTGGACAAGTTGGAACAACGCTATCCGCAGTTTGATGGCTTGAACCTGACGTTTGAGACCCGTGAAGGCATACTCAAGCATTGTTCTCAGGCCAACGCCCAAGCCATAGAAAAGCGTGAACCCGGTGGTGTCGGCCAGCGTTTTCTGAACCTCACCCAGCCCAGCCTGGAGGCGCAGTTGTGCAATTTGGCCGATGAAATTGCCTACAACTCACACGACCTTGACGACGGCGTGCGCTCTGGCTTGATTACGCTGGATCAACTTCAGGAGGTGGCGCTATTTGATGATTTTCGACGCCAAGCGCTGGCCGAATTTCCCCACTTGCAAAACAAGGCGCAGGGTCGCCGACTGCTCTACGATGCGCTTCGCCGCATGCTCAGCGCGCAGGTGGAAGACGTGATTGCTGCCACCACGACGGCGCTGCAAGTCACCGCGCCAATCAGTGCGGACGCAGTGCGTCAGTCGGCCCCTTTGGTGCAATTTAGTGCAGAAATGCGAGCCAAGTCGCAAGCACTTAAGGTTTTTCTATTGCGGTGTTTGTACCGCCATCCTCAAGTGATGCACGCCATGGGCCAGGCGCAACAAGTGGTGCGCTCGCTTTTTGTCGCTTACCTGGCGAGCCCGCAAGAAATGGCTGAAAGTTTTACAACCCGATCAAAGGTGGCGGGTGACGCACCCAATGCAGTCAACGCTGGAGCGCGTGTGGTGGCCGACTATATTGCCGGCATGACGGATCGTTTTGCAGTGCGTGAGCATGAGCGCTTGATGGGGCTGAAGCCGTTGTCCGCAATTGCCGGCCTGGAATAGAAAAGCCATGGAAACAAATAGTACAAATCAATCCGGCGACAGTGAGTTCAGGGCCAAAAAACCGGTGGGTTCCCAGGCAAGCGGCGTTGGTGCACTTGAACTTCGCCCGGGCCAGTCGATCGAGTTGCTTAAAGAATTGCATATCCTGACCCGCGACGGCAAGCTCAACCAGGATTCGCGGCGCAAACTCAAACAGGTGTACCACCTGTACCAGTTTATCGAGAAGTTGTTGTTGGAGCTGACTGACAAGGCTGCAGGCAGTGAGGGCGGCATCACGCTTGCCGACCACGGTGCTGGCAAATCGTATCTGGGTTTCATTATTCACGACCTGTTCTTCAAGGCCCGGCAAACCGGTCACATCTACGGCATTGAGACCCGTCCCGAGTTGGTGCAAAAATCGCGCGAGCTGGCGGCCAGGCTGGGTTTTGAGCGCATGTCGTTCCTGAACTTGAGTGTGGCTGATTCAGCCAGGTCGGACGAACTGCCCGAGCGCGTTGACGTCGTGACTGCGCTGCACGCCTGCGACACCGCCACCGACGATGCGATTGCTTTTGGCTTGCAAAAACACGCTCAATTCATGGTACTGGTGCCCTGCTGTCAGGCTGAAGTGGCAAGGTGTTTGAACGAGCACAAAGCTCTCTCGCTCTCAAGCACGCCCTTGGCCGAGCTCTGGCGTCACCCGCTACATACACGCGAGTTGGGCAGCCAGATCACCAATGTGCTGCGCTGCCTGTATCTGGAGGCAAGCGGCTACCAAGTCACTGTTACGGAACTGGTGGGCTGGGAACACAGCATGAAAAATGAACTCATTATTGCGCGCTATAGCGGGCGGAAAAAGCGCAGTGCTGCCGAACGCCTGAGCGCCATTTTGGAAGAATTTGGCCTGACCGACTTGCTTGAAACCCGTTTTACTCTGCAATAATTGGGGTCAGATTCCAATTATTTTTCATGGCTCGTCTTCCCCGCCTCACGTTGCCCGATTATCCGCACCATATTATCCAGCGCGGTAACAACCACCAGGCGATTTTTGCCTCAGTGGCTGACTATCAGATGCTGCTCGAATTGCTGGCTGAGAACGCCAAGAAGTTTGAGGTAGCAATTCACGCCTATGTGTTGATGAGCAACCATTTTCATCTGTTGGCTACGCCACATACATCCAATGGTCTGCCGCAGATGATGCAGGCGGTGGGCAGGCGTTATGTGCGCCATTTCAACGATACCCAAAAGCGCAGTGGCACCTTGTGGGAGGGGCGCTACAAGTCCACCCTGATCCAGACCGAGCGGTACTTACTGGCCTGCATGGTCTACATCGACCTTAACCCAGTGCGCGCAGGCCTGGTGGCGCAAGCGCGCGACTACCCCTGGTCTAGTTACGGGAACTACGCTGGGCTTCGCTGCGAGAAATTAGTCTCCCCGCACTCGTTGATTTGGGAGCTTGGGAACACCCCTTTTGCGCGTGAGGCGGCTTATGCCGAGCTGGTGCAAACGGGTATCAACCCGGCGCAACAGGCAGAGTTGACCGATTCGACGCTGACCGGATGGGCGCTGGGTGGCCCTGGTTTTTTGGCTGATTTACAAAAAATAACGCAACGCCGAGCAAGCAAGAGCACGGCTGGACGGCCAATTTCAGTTCAAAATACAAGCGAGAAGTAGCAAAAAATTGTTATTGGAATTGGTTCCAGCGCTATTGTTTCTAATATGTCCCTAATTATTTGTTGAGTATAAAATACAACAAATAATTGGAATCTGACCCCAATTATTGTGCTTGGAGTTTTTGCTGCGTTGCAGTATCCTTTTGTTTTCAGACAACTTTAGGAGCGCGCCATGACGACGGCTGCCGAGATATTGCATCTCCAGGAACACGGTTTGTATTCATCTGCACAAGAGCACGACGCTTGCGGCGTGGGTTTTGTGGCGCACATCAAGGGTGTCAAGTCGCATGACATTATCCAAAATGCGCTGAAGATTCTGGAAAACCTGAACCACCGGGGTGCCGTCGGGGCCGACAAGTTGATGGGCGACGGTGCCGGGATTTTGATTCAGTTGCCGGATGCGCTTTATCGCCCGGTGATGGAGGCTCAAGGTGTTTCTCTGCCGCCGCCCGGTGAATATGGCGTAGGCATGATTTTTTTGCCCAAAGAGCATGCCAGCCGACTGGCTTGCGAGCAGGAACTGGAGCGCGCCATCAAGGCCGAGGGCCAGGTGCTCTTGGGTTGGCGTGATGTGCCGGTCAGCCGCGACATGCCAATGTCGCCCACAGTGCGTCAAAAAGAGCCGGTTTTGCGCCAGCTCTTCATTGGCCGCGGCAACGATGTGATCGTGCAGGATGCGCTTGAGCGCAAGCTCTATGTGATCCGCAAAACTGCCAGCGCCGCCATCCAGAAACTTCAACTCAAGCACAGCAAAGAGTACTACGTTCCCAGCATGTCGAGTCGCACTGTGATTTACAAGGGGCTGTTGCTGGCCGATCAAGTCGGCACCTACTACCTGGATTTACAGGATGAGCGTTGCGTCTCGGCGCTGGGCCTGGTGCACCAGCGTTTTTCCACCAATACCTTCCCGGAATGGCCACTGGCGCACCCGTACCGCTACGTGGCGCACAACGGCGAGATCAACACCGTCAAGGGCAATTACAACTGGATGAAAGCGCGCGAAGGCGTGATGAGTTCACCGGTGCTTGGGGCTGACCTGCAAAAGCTTTACCCGATCAGCTTTGCCGACCAGTCTGACACCGCTATTTTTGATAACTGTCTGGAACTGCTCACCATGGCGGGTTATCCGCTGGCGCAAGCTGTGATGATGATGATTCCCGAGCCGTGGGAGCAAAACGCGCTGATGGGCCCGCGGCGCAAGGCGTTTTATGAATACCATGCCGCCATGCTGGAGCCGTGGGACGGGCCGGCCTCGATTGTCTTCACTGACGGGCGCCAAATCGGCGCCACGCTCGATCGCAATGGCCTGCGCCCGTCGCGCTACTGCATCACCGACGATGACCTGGTGATCATGGCGTCCGAGTCGGGCGTGCTGCCCGTGCCCGAGAGCAAAATAGTGCGCAAATGGCGCTTGCAGCCGGGCAAGATGTTCCTGATCGACCTGGAACAGGGCCGCATGATCGACGACGATGAGCTCAAATCCAACCTGGCCAACAGCAAGCCCTACCAACAATGGATCGAGAACCTGCGCATCCGGCTTGATGATGTGGGGGGTGAAATTGGGGTCGGATCCGAATTACCTGAACTGACACCGCCAAGTGGCGGCTCGGTAGATTCGGCTCTGACCCCATTTCCGCTACCCAGCCTGCTCGATCGTCAGCAGGCTTTTGGGTTCACCCAGGAAGACATCAAGTTTCTGCTGGCACCTATGGCCAGCAAGGCTGAAGAAGCCGTTGGTTCGATGGGCGACGACAGCCCCCTGGCGGTTTTGTCAGACAAAAACAAGCCGCTCTACAACTATTTCAAGCAGTTGTTCGCGCAAGTGACTAACCCTCCGATCGACCCGATCCGCGAAGCGATCGTGATGAGTCTGGTGTCATTTGTTGGGCCCAAACCCAATTTGCTCGACATCAACCAAGTCAACCCGCCGATGCGGCTGGAGGTGAGTCAACCGGTGTTGAATTTTGCCGACATGGCCAAATTGCGCGACATTGAGAAATACACACGTGGCAAATTCCACAGCTACACGCTAAACATCACTTACCCCCTTGCCTGGGGCCACGAAGGCGTTGAAGCGCAACTCGCTTCGCTTTGCGCCGAGGCGGTCGATGCCATCAAAGGCGGCAACAATATTCTGATCATCAGCGACCGTGGCATCAATGCCACGCAGGTTGCCATCCCGGCGTTGCTGGCGCTCTCTGCGGTGCACCAGCACCTGGTGCGCGAAGGTCTGCGCACCACGGCCGGTCTGGTGGTCGAGACTGGCAGCGCGCGCGAAGTGCATCACTATGGTGTGCTGGCGGGTTATGGCGCTGAAGCCGTGCATCCGTATCTGGCGCTGGAAACATTGACCAGCATCTGCAATGAGTTGCCGGGCGACTTGAGCGCTGACGAAGCCATCAGCAACTACGTCAAAGCGGTTGGCAAGGGTTTGGCCAAGATCATGTCCAAGATGGGCGTCTCCACTTACATGAGCTACTGCGGTGCCCAGTTGTTCGAGGCGATTGGCCTGTCCAGCACGACCGTTGCCAAGTACTTCACGGGTACGCCCAGCCGAGTCGAAGGTATTGGCGTTTTTGACATTGCCGAAGAAGCCATCCGCATGCATAAAGCGGCTTTCAGTGCTGATCCGGTATTGGTCACCATGCTCGACGCCGGTGGCGAATACGCCTGGCGCACGCGCGGTGAGGAGCATATGTGGACACCCGAGGCCATTGCCAAGTTGCAGCACAGCACGCGTGCCAATAACTGGAACACTTACAAGGAATATGCGCAAATTGTCAACGATCAGAGCCGTCGCCACATGACACTGCGCGGCCTGTTCGAGTTCAAAATCGATCCAGCCAGAGCAATTCCGGTGGAACAAGTTGAATCGGCCAAAGAGATCGTCAAACGCTTTGCCACCGGTGCCATGTCGCTCGGTTCCATCTCCACCGAAGCGCACGCCACACTGGCGGTGGCCATGAATCGGCTCGGCGGCAAGAGCAACACGGGCGAAGGGGGCGAAGACCCGGCACGCTACCGCAACGAGCTCAAAGGTATCCCGATCAAACTCGGTGACACGCTCAAGACGATCATCGGCTCCGACGTGGTGGAGGTCGATTTGCCGCTGCAAGATGGCGACAGCTTGCGCTCACGCATCAAGCAGGTGGCTTCGGGCCGCTTCGGTGTGACCGCTGAATACCTGATCAGCGCTGATCAGATTCAGATCAAGATGGCCCAGGGTGCCAAGCCGGGCGAGGGCGGTCAGCTGCCTGGCGCCAAGGTATCGGAGTACATTGGTCGGCTGCGCCATTCGATCCCGGGCGTGCCCTTGATTTCACCGCCGCCGCACCATGATATTTACTCGATTGAAGACCTGGCGCAACTGATTCACGACTTGAAGAACGTCGCGCCACATGCCAGTATCAGCGTCAAGCTGGTCAGCGAAATTGGCGTCGGCACGGTTGCCGCCGGGGTTGCCAAGTGCAAGAGCGACCATGTGGTTATTTCCGGTCATGATGGTGGCACTGGCGCCTCGCCCTTGTCGTCCATCAAGCATGTCGGCAGTCCCTGGGAAATTGGTCTGGCTGAAACTCAGCAAACCCTGGTGTTGAACCGTCTGCGCAGCCGCATCCGGGTGCAGGCCGATGGCCAGATGAAGACCGGTCGCGACGTGGTGATCGCGGGTTTGCTCGGTGCAGATGAAATGGGTTTTGCCACCGCACCACTGGTAGTGGAGGGTTGCATCATGATGCGCAAATGCCATCTGAACACCTGCCCAGTGGGCGTCGCCACGCAAGATCCGACACTGCGCCGAAAGTTTTCCGGCAAGCCAGAGCAGGTGGTGAACTATTTCTTTTTTGTTGCTGAAGAAGTGCGCGCCATCATGGCGCAACTCGGCATTGCCAGGTTCGACGACTTGATTGGACGCGCCGATCTGCTCGATATGCGCCAGGGCATTGCCCACTGGAAGGCCAGCGGCCTGGATTTCAGCCGCTTGTTTGCCATGCCTGCTGTTCCTGCTGAAGAGGCACGCCATCAAACTGAAATGCAGGAGCACGCCCTGGAGGGTGCGTTGGATAACCTGCTGATCGCCAAGAGCCGCGCCGCTATCGAGAAGGGCGAAAAAGTGCACTTTATAGAAGTGGCGCGCAACGTCAACCGCTCGGTCGGTGCCATGCTCTCGGGAGCGCTGACCAAGGTTCACCCCGAAGGGTTGCCTGACAACACCATCCATATCCAGCTCGAGGGTACCGGTGGCCAGTCCTTTGGTGCGTTTCTGGCGCGCGGCATTACGCTCTACCTGATTGGCGACGCCAATGACTACACCGGCAAGGGCCTCTCGGGCGGTCGCATCGTGGTGCGCCCCAGCATCGAGTTCCGAGGCGACGCCATCAGGAACACCATTGTTGGCAATACGGTCATGTATGGCGCCACCAGTGGCGACGCTTTTTTCAGCGGTGTGGCAGGGGAGCGTTTTGCCGTGCGCTTGTCAGGTGCAACGGCGGTGGTGGAAGGCACCGGTGACCACGGTTGCGAATACATGACCGGCGGCACGGTCGCCGTGCTGGGCCAAACCGGGCGCAATTTTGCGGCCGGAATGAGCGGCGGCATCGCTTACGTTTATGACGAGGAGGGTCTGTTTGACAAGCGCTGCAACACCGCCATGGTGACCTTGGAGAAAGTGTTGACAACAGCGCAGCAGCAAACAGCGATTGACCCGGGTCTTTGGCATCGTGGCCAAAGCGATGAAGCGCAGCTCAAAAAACTACTGCAAGAGCACAACCGCTGGACCGGCAGCAGGCGCGCCCGCGAGTTGCTCGACAACTGGGACGCATCAAGACTGAAATTTGTCAAGGTGTTTCCACTTGAGTACAAACGGGCACTGGCGGAGATACAGGCACGCAAGCAAGCGCTGGCGCTGGCTAGCAGATTGGAAGTTGTTTCTTAAAGTGTTGGGGGTAGGGCTGGCAGACAGCCGACATCCGACGAATGGTAGGGGACAGAGCTGGTTCACTGCGTGTAACTGCGGTCTGTCCCACAAAGGAGTTGAAATGGGAAAAATCACGGGTTTTATGGAGTTTGGTCGCCTCGAAGAAAGTCATCAATCAGTGTCCGAGCGGATCAAAAATCACAAAGAGATTGTGATGGGTCTGGACGATGCAGGGGCGAGGGTGCAGGCCGCGCGCTGCATGGACTGTGGCACGCCGTTTTGCAACAACGGTTGCCCGGTCAACAACGTCATTCCGGACTTCAACGATGCTGTCTATCGGGGTGATTGGAAAAACGCCAGTGCGGTGCTGCATAGCACCAACAATTTTCCCGAGTTCACCGGCCGCGTCTGCCCGGCACCCTGCGAGGCGGCTTGTGTGCTCAACGTGAATGATGATGCCGTGGGCATCAAGTCAATCGAGCACGCCATCATTGACCGTGCCTGGCGCGAAGGCTGGGTGCAGCCGCAACCCGCACAGCATAAAACCGGTAAGAAAGTAGCGGTTGTGGGCTCCGGTCCGGCCGGCATGGCAGCGGCGCAACAACTGGCGCGCGTGGGCCATGATGTGACCCTTTTTGAGAAAAATGATCGTATCGGTGGTCTGCTGCGCTACGGCATTCCAGATTTCAAGCTGGAAAAGTCGCACATCGAGCGCCGCGCCCTGCAGATGAAGCTCGAAGGCGTCACTTTTCGAACTGGTGTGTTGATTGGCGCCTTGCCGAAAGGCTCAAAGGTCACCAATTGGGCCAAGGAAACGTTGGCACCAGCCCAGTTGCAAAAAGACTTTGACGCGGTGTTGCTCACTGGTGGTGCCGAGCAGTCGCGTGATCTGCCGCTGCCGGGTCGTGAGCTGGACGGTATTTGCTTTGCCATGGAATTCCTGCCGCAGCAAAACAAGGTCAATGCCGGGGATAAAGTCAAAGGCCAGTTGCGAGCGGAAGGCAAACATGTTGTCGTGATCGGCGGTGGCGACACCGGCAGCGACTGTGTCGGCACGGCCAGGCGCCAAGGAGCTGCCAGTATTACCCAGTTTGAACTCACGGCGCAACCCCCATTGGAAGAAAATCGTTCCATGACCTGGCCCGACTGGCCTTTGAAGCTGCGCACCAGTTCCAGCCATGAGGAGGGTTGCGAACGCAAATTTGCCATCTCCACCAAGGAATATCTGGGGCAAAAAGGCAAGCTCACCGGCCTAAAAACCGTTCAGGTCGAGTGGAAAAACGCCAAGATGATCGAGCTGGCGGGAAGTGAGCAAATTGTGCAAGCTGACTTGGTGTTGCTGGCAATGGGCTTTGTCGGCCCGGTGCCGACGCTGCTGGAAGATTTTGGGGTTGAAAAGGACGCTAGAGGAAACGCCAAAGCGAGCACTGACTTCACCGGTGGTTATGCCACCAATGTGCCTAGCGTTTTTGCCGCCGGTGACATGCGCCGGGGCCAAAGCCTGGTGGTGTGGGCGATCCGCGAAGGCCGCCAGGCGGCGCGAGCAGTCGATGAGTTCCTGATGGGCGTGAGTGACTTGCCACGTTGATAAGGGAAATCCCTTATGATTCAAGGATTGGAACCTCCAGCCCTTGTTAACAGACCGCATCTCACAAAAAGCTGGCTTCGTCCTCGACCTAAAAAATGATATCGCCGTCTGGATCTCTCGTCGAACTACGTCATCTGACCTTTGGTTACGGTGATCGGGTGGTGCTGGACGACATTTCCCTGTCGGTGCCACGCGGCAAGGTGACTGCGCTGATGGGTGCATCGGGGGGTGGCAAAACGACAATTTTGCGACTGATCGGCGGGCAAAATCGGGCCCAATCCGGCCAGATGCTGTTCGATGGCCAGGACGTGACGCCCATGAATCAGACGCAGCTCTATGCGGCGCGGCGCCGCATGGGCATGTTGTTTCAGTTTGGTGCCCTGTTTGCCGACTTGTCGGTGTTCGAGAATGTGGCCTTTCCGTTGCGCGAGCATACCCACCTGGCCGAGACGTTGATTCGCGATATTGTGTTGATGAAGCTCAATGCCGTCGGTCTGCGTGGTGCGTGCGACCTGATGCCGAGTGATCTCTCGGGTGGCATGGTTCGGCGCATTGGGCTGGCGCGTGCCATAGCGCTCGACCCGGAATTGGTGATGTACGACGAGCCGTTTTCCGGGCTGGATCCGATTTCTCTGAGCATTGCGGCGCGCTTGCTTCGCCAGCTTAATGACTCCATGGGCCTGACCAGCATTTTTGTTTCGCACGAACTCGAACAGACTTTTGCCATTTCCGATCATGTGATTATTCTGGCAAACGGAAAAATCGCCACCCAAGGCACACCCGGGCAAGTGCAGCAAAGCACAGATCCGTTGGTCTATCAGTATGTCAACGCCTTGTCGGATGGCCCTGTACGCTTTCATTATCCGGGCCCTTCCGTTGCGGAAGATTTTGGTTTGGGAGTTGCAACATGAGCTGGTACAAACCCAGCGATATTGGGTTCGCCACCCGCCGCCAATTGGCAAACATGGGTTATGGCGCGCGTCTTTTTATTCGCTTGCTGTTGACGTTGGGCACGAGCTTCAAGCGTTTCGGATTGATTCGTGACCAGATTCATTTCTTGGGCAACTATTCTCTCGCCATCATTGCCGTGTCAGGCTTGTTTGTGGGTTTTGTTTTTGGCTTGCAGGGTTACTACACCTTGCAGCGCTATGGCTCATCTTCAGCTCTGGGTCTGCTGGTGACGCTCACACTGGTGCGGGAACTCGGGCCGGTGGTGACGGCACTGCTGTTTGCCGGCCGGGCCGGTACCTCGCTGACCGCTGAGATTGGTCTGATGAAGGCGGGCGAGCAAATCAGCGTGATGGAGATGATGGCGGTGGACCCGGTACAGCGCGTTCTGGCACCCCGGTTTTGGGCCGGCGTCATCACCATGCCCCTGTTGGCCGCAGTTTTCAGCGCCATGGGCATCATTGGCGGCTGGGCCGTGGGCGTGCTCATGATCGGCGTCGATGGCGGTTCGTTCTGGAGTCAGATTCAGGGCGGCGTCGATGTCTGGCAAGACGTGGGCAATGGCGTCATCAAGAGCATTGTGTTCGGTTTTACCGTGACTTTTATTGCGCTATTGCAGGGTTTTGAAGCGCAGCCCACGCCCGAGGGTGTGGCCAGCGCGACGACCCGAACGGTGGTGGTATCTTCCTTGTCGGTTTTAGGTCTTGATTTCATCCTGACGGCCATGATGTTTACCATATGAATACCTTGCGGGACAGATATAAGGAGTTTTATGCAGCGCTCAAAAAATGATTTATGGGTTGGCCTTTTCGTGCTGATTGGTGCTGTGGCTATTCTGTTTCTGGCCTTGCAATCTGCCAATTTGTTGACCTTGAATTTCCAGCCAAACTATTCGCTTAGCGCCAAGTTTGACAACGTCGGCGGGCTCAAGCCCAAAGCGGCGGTGCGCAGCGCCGGCGTGGTGGTGGGCCGAGTTGAAAATATCGTTTTTGATGACAAATCATTCCAGGCGCGCGTGACCCTGGCGATGGAAAGCCGTTATGTGTTTCCGAAAGACAGTTCGCTGAAAATATTGACCAGCGGCTTGCTTGGCGAGCAATACTTGGGTCTGGAACCTGGCGCCGACGCGAAAACACTGGTGGCGGGAGATAGCATTACGAATACCCAATCGGCCATGGTGTTGGAAAGCCTGATCAGCCAGTTCTTATACAGCAAGGCATCTGAGGGCGTCGTCACTGACGTTGGCAAAGGCAAGAAATGACAGTGAATCTATGTTTGCGACGGATAGATCATCCAATACCGGGCAGGTTGCGGTGGGCCGGCGTGTTGTTGATTTTTTTGTCGCTGACCGGTTGTGCCAGTGGCCCCAACGCCAATCCACGTGATCCTCTTGAGCCATTCAATCGCGACGTCTATAGGTTCAACGAAGCGGTCGATAAGGCGGTCCTCAAGCCCGTGGCGACAGCCTACCGCGACGCGACGCCGGTACGGGTGCGCCAAGGTGTGGGCAATTTTTTTGGCAACCTGGGAGATATCTGGTCGTTTGTCAACAACGCCTTGCAGTTCAAGGGCCAAGCGGCAATCGACAGCCTGAAGCGTTTTGGCGTCAATACTTTTGTCGGCTGGGTTGGCGTTCTTGACGTGGCCACCGAGATGGATATTGAAAAACATACGAAAGATTTTGGCGATACCCTGGGCTATTGGGGAGTTGCCCCCGGCCCCTATCTGGTACTGCCCTTGCTCGGGTCTTCCACCTTGCGTGATACGGTGGCACTTCCGGTGGACTGGAAGGGTGATATCGTATCCAACATTCCGTATATCCCGACGCGCAACAGCGCCACGGTGGTGCGAGCTATAGACAAGAGATCGGATTTGCTCAAAGCCAGCACGATGCTTGAGGAAGCGGCGCTGGACCCCTACACATTCACCCGTGACGCGTTTCTGCAACGGCGTCGCAGTATCATTTTCGATGGCAATCCACCAGAAGAAGATACGGCCCGACCAGCGGCTGAAACGCCAACTGAAACCTTAAATAACTCCGGGCTTTCCGGAGATGAGAAAGTCAAACCATGAAACGTCGTTTTTTGAGCCACCTGTTGATCGTTCTGATGGTGAGCGCAGCGGGCCTGCTGGCCTTGTCGGCGAGCGCGGCCGATGAAGCGCCAGACGTTTTGATCAAACGCCTGTCGACCGACATGCTGGACAACATCAAGGCCGACAAAGCCATCCAGGCCGGGGATATGTCCCGCATCATTGCACTGGTCGATACCAAGATCATGCCGAACGTTGATTTTCAGCGCATGACCGCCTCCGCCGTGGGGCCGGCCTGGCGCCAGGCGACCCCGGAGCAGCAAAAGCGCTTGCAGGAGGAGTTCAAGACTTTGCTGGTACGCACTTATGCCGGCGCACTGACCCAGGTCAGTGACCAGACCATTGCCGTCAGACCCCTGCGGGCCGCACCGGAAGACAAAGAGGTGGTAGTACGGACCGAGGTCAAAGGCCGTGGCGACGCCATCCAGCTCGATTACAGGCTGGAGAAAACACCCGGCGATGGCGCTGGCTGGAAAATTTACAACCTCAATGTATTGGGCGTCTGGCTGGTGGAGACCTACCGCAGCCAGTTTTCTCAGGAGATCAATGCCAAAGGTATCAACGGCTTGATTGCAACCCTGACGGAGCGCAACAAGGCCAACGCCAAAAAGGGTTGAGCGTGCTGGTTTTACCGAAACAACTGACGCAAATCGAAGCCACCGCCTGCCTGACGCTGTTGCGGCAGGGTTTGCAGGCCGAGATGGGTCCGGAAGTGGTGGTCGATGCCTCCGCCCTGGGTCATTTCGATTCGGCAGCGTTGGCTGTATTACTTGAATTTCGCCGCAACAGCATCGCTGCCGGGAAACATTTCAAGGTTAGCGGTTTGCCTACTCGCCTGGGTAATTTAGCGACGCTGTATGGGGTGGGTGAATTGCTGGGAACATAGCTTGTTCGCCATTTCCTTTCAATCCGTCTCCAAGGCCTATCCCGCATTGCGCGGCCCCAAAGGTAGCGCTTTCCTCGCGCTCGACCGTGTCAGCCTGGATATTGAAGAGGGCGAGTTTTTTGGTCTGCTCGGACCCAACGGTGCTGGCAAAACTACCATGATCAGTATTCTGGCAGGCCTGGCCCGTGCCAGCGCCGGGCAGGTGTCGGTGTTGGGGCACGATGTTCAGCTTGACTATGCGCAGGCGCGGCGGGCTCTGGGCGTGGTGCCGCAGGAGCTGGTGTTTGATCCGTTTTTTAACGTCCGTGAATTGCTGCGCTTTCAGTCAGGCTACTTTGGCCTGAAGAACAATGATGCCTGGATTGATGAATTGCTGGAAAATCTCGGCCTGACTGACAAGGCCGATGCCAATACGCGCGCCCTCTCGGGTGGCATGAAGCGCCGCGTGCTGGTGGCGCAGGCGCTGGTGCACAAGCCGCCGGTGATTGTGCTCGATGAGCCCACGGCGGGCGTCGATGTGGAGTTGCGTCAGACATTGTGGCAGTTCATCGACAAGCTCAACAAGCAGGGCCACACCGTGCTGCTCACCACCCATTACCTGGAAGAAGCAGAAGCGCTGTGCGGGCGCATTGCCATGTTGAAGGCGGGCCGGGTGGTGGCACTCGACAGCACCAGCGAACTGCTCAAGTCGGCGTCCTCCAATGTGTTGCGTTTTAAAGTTGATAGTGAACTGCCCAGGGCATTGGCCATCAAGGCGCGCATTACCGGGCGTATTGTTCAATTTCCGGCGCACGATGCGCTGGAAATTGAACAATACCTGGCGGGCGTGCGCGAAGCCGGTCTGGTGGCGCGCGACGTTGAAATCCGAAAAGCCGATCTGGAAGATGTTTTTCTCGACGTGATGAAAAGAAATCATGACCAAGTTGGGGAAATGTCGGCATGACGGGCTGGCAAACCCTGTTTTACAAAGAAGTGCTGCGCTTCTGGAAAGTTGCTTTTCAGACTATCGCCGGGCCGGTGCTTACGGCCATGCTGTACTTGTTGATTTTCGGCCATGCCCTGGAGTCGCACGTCAAGGTTTATGACCGAATCAGCTACACCTCTTTTCTGGTGCCGGGTTTGGCCATGATGAGTCTGCTGCAAAATGCCTTTGCCAACAGTTCATCCTCTTTGATTATGAGCAAGGTGATGGGCAACCTGGTGTTTTTGATGCTCACGCCGCTCTCGTACCTGAACTGGTTTGTGGCCTACGTGGGCGCGGCGATGATTCGGGGTTTGATCGTCAGCCTGGGCGTGTTTGCGGTGTCGGCGCTGTTTACCGACGTCAGCTTTGTGGCGCCGTTGTGGATTGTGAGCTTTGCTGTCATGGGTGCCGCATTGATGGGTGCATTGGGGCTGATCGCCGGTTTGTGGGCCGACAAGTTTGATCAGTTGGCCGCTTTTCAAAATTTTATCGTCATGCCCATGACTTTTTTGAGTGGTGTGTTTTACTCGATCCATTCACTGCCACCGTTTTGGCAAAATGTAAGTAACCTGAACCCGTTTTTCTACATGATTGATGGTTTTCGCTATGGTTTTTTTGGCGTCAGTGATGTATCCCCCTGGTTAAGCTTGGGCATTGTCGGCGCGGTGCTACTCCCGGTGAGTGTGCTGGCGGTGCTGCTGCTGCGTAGCGGCTACAAAATTCGCGGTTGATGCGCCTTTTTATTATTTTGGAATATTGATATGACTGCAGACGAAATTAAAGGCATCATTGCCACCGCTTTGCGCTGCGAGCACATCGAGCTCACAGGTGACGGCCAGCATTGGTACGCCATCATTGTGTCGAGCGAGTTTGAAGGCCTTCGCTCCATCGCTCGCCACCAACGGGTCTACGCCACGCTGGGTGGCAAAGTGGACAGCGGTGAAGTGCATGCGCTGTCGATGCAAACCTATACACCGGCTGAATGGACGGCACTACAGGCCTGAACGCATGGACAAGCTATTGATTCGCGGTGGCCACCGGTTGCACGGTGAAGTGCAAATTTCCGGTGCCAAGAATGCTGCCCTGCCGGAGTTGTGCGCCTGTCTGCTAACGGCGCAGACGGTCACGCTACGCAATGTGCCGCGCCTGCAAGACGTCGCCACCATGCTCAAGCTGATTCGCAATATGGGGGTACTTGCAGATCGTCGCGACGACGGCGCAGTTGCCGTGAATGCGGGGCTGCTGACCAAGCCCGAGGCACCCTATGAATTGGTCAAGACCATGCGCGCCTCAGTGCTGGCTTTGGGCCCGCTGTTGGCGCGTTTTGGCGCGGCCACGGTGTCTTTGCCGGGTGGCTGCGCGATTGGTTCGCGCCCGGTTGACCAGCATCTGAAGGGCCTGGCTGCCATGGGTGCCGAGATTGTGGTCGAGCATGGCTACATGATTGCCAGACTGCCCCAGGGCTGGAGGCGTTTGAAAGGTGCGCGCATTGCCACCGACATGGTGACCGTCACCGGCACCGAGAATTTTCTGATGGCCGCCGCCCTAGCCGATGGCGAAACCATTCTGGAAAACGCCGCGCAAGAGCCCGAGATTGCCGATCTGGCCGGAATGCTCATCAAAATGGGCGCCCGCATTGAAGGCCACGGCAGCAGCCGGATTCGTATTCAAGGTGCGGAAGAACTCCACGGCTGCGAACACCAAGTGGTGGCGGACCGGATCGAGACCGGCACTTTTATGTGTGCGGTGGCAGCCACGGGTGGTGATGTGCTGCTCCGGCACGGCCGCATCGATCATCTGGAAGCGGTGGTCGAAAAACTGCGTGCTGCCGGTGCCAGCGTGAGCGCGGTGGAGGGCGGCATTCGCGTGCGGTCGCAGGGGCGCTTGCAGGCGCAGAGTTTCCGCACCACCGAGTACCCTGGTTTCCCGACCGATATGCAGGCACAGTTCATGGCGCTCAATTGCATTTCAGAGGGCAGTGCCACAGTGACGGAGACCATTTTTGAAAACCGCTTCATGCACGTCAACGAGATGGTTCGGCTCGGCGCCAACATTCTGATTGATGGCAAGGTGGCTGTGGTGCAGGGGGTTAAAAAACTTTCCGCGGCTACCGTCATGGCGACTGATCTGCGCGCTTCGGCCAGCCTGGTGATTGCGGGTCTGGTGGCCGAAGGTGAAACCGTGCTGGATCGCATTTATCATCTGGATCGTGGCTACGACCAGATGGAGACCAAACTGCGTGCGCTCGGCGCTGATATTGAACGTACTAAATAAACTGACTCAACATGATTACCATCGCACTTTCCAAAGGCCGCATCTTCGAGGAAACCTTGCCGCTGCTCAAAGCCGCGGGCATTGAAGTGCTGGAAGACCCCGAGAAATCGCGCAAGCTCATTCTCAGCACCAACCAGCCCAATGTGCGCGTGCTGGTGGTGCGCGCCAGCGATGTGCCGACCTACGTGCAATACGGCGGGGCTGATCTGGGCATTACCGGTAAAGACACGTTGCTCGAGCATGGCAGTGACGGTCTCTATCAACCTTTGGATCTGCAAATCGCCAAGTGCCGTATCAGCGTGGCGGTACGGGCTGATTTTGACTACGCCTCAGCCGTCAAAAAAGGCTCGCGCCTGACGGTGGCTACCAAATATGTCGCGATTTCGCGAGAATTTTTTGCTTCCAAAGGCGTGCATGTGGATTTGATCAAGCTCTACGGCAGCATGGAACTTGCCCCCCTGGTGGGTCTGGCCGATGCCATTGTTGATCTGGTTTCCACTGGCAACACACTCAAGGCCAATCACCTGGTTGAGGTCGAGAGAATCATGGACATCAGCTCGCGCCTTATCGTCAACCAGGCCGCGCTTAAACTCAAGCAGGTGCCGATCCGCAGCATCATCGATGCCTTTGCGGCGGCGGTGGGGAAGTCATGACTTTTACCGCTACTCCCGCCCGCCTGTCAACCGCCAGCAGCACATTTGATGCCCTGTTCAAGGCGCGCCTGCATTGGTCGGCGGCGGCTGATGCTGCCATCGAGCAGCGCGTGGCCGAGATTCTGGCCGATGTGCGCGAGCGCGGTGATGCGGCGCTGCTGCAATACACCGAGCGTTTTGACGGTTTGAGGGCCAAAGCGATGACCGAGCTGGAACTGACGCAGGCCGAGCTGAAGGCAGCGTTCAAGGCCATTCCCGTTGCGCAGCGCGATGCCCTGCAAGCGGCAGCCCAGCGCGTGCGCAGCTACCATGAGGCGCAGAAAAAAGCCAGCGGCGAGAGCTGGAGTTACCACGACGCTGATGGCACCTTGTTGGGGCAAAAAGTCACGCCACTGGACCGAGTCGGCATTTATGTGCCAGGCGGCAAGGCGGCGTATCCGTCGTCAGTGCTGATGAACGCCATTCCCGCGCACGTCGCCGGGGTGGGTGAAATCATCATGGTGGTGCCCACGCCACGGGGTGAAAAGAACGCGCTGGTGCTGGCTGCTGCTTATGTCGCTGGCGTCACCCGGGCTTTCACCGTTGGTGGTGCGCAAGCGGTAGCTGCTCTGGCTTTTGGCACCGCCACCATCCCGAAGGTGGACAAGATCACCGGCCCTGGCAACGCTTATGTCGCTGCCGCCAAGCGGCGCGTGTTTGGCACCGTGGGCATCGACATGATTGCGGGCCCCAGTGAAATTCTGGTGCTGGCCGATGGCAGCACGCCGCCTGATTGGGTGGCAATGGATTTGTTCAGCCAGGCCGAGCACGACGAGCTGGCGCAAAGCATTCTGTTGTGCCCTGACCTGGCTTATATCGACCAGGTGCAAGCCGCCATCAACCGTTTGCTGCCCGATATGCCCCGGCGCGAGATCATCGCCAAATCCCTCAATGGGCGCGGTGCCTTGATCCACACCCGCAGCATGGAAGAGGCTTGCGCCATCAGCAACCAAATCGCGCCGGAACATCTGGAGGTCAGCAGCCACGAGCCACACCGTTGGGAGCCGCTGCTCAAACACGCGGGTGCCATTTTTCTGGGTGCCTTTACCAGTGAGTCGCTGGGCGACTACTGCGCCGGCCCGAATCACGTGCTGCCGACCAGCGGCACGGCGCGTTTTAGCTCGCCCCTGGGTGTCTATGACTTCCAGAAGCGCAGCAGCCTGATTGAAGTGAGTGAAGCCGGAGCCCAAACCCTGGGCCAAATTGCCTCGGTGCTGGCGCACGGTGAGGGACTGCAAGCCCATGCGCAGGCGGCGGAGATGCGGTTGCGTTGACGTCCCTAGCCCCAAAAACCGACGGTGCCAACAGTCATTTCGTCGAGCTGGCTCCCGGACGACTATTTCCGAAAATCATCGACTCGCTGCGTTTTGTTTGGACTTTCTGTACCTCATCAAGGCCTACCCGTGAACCAGGCGACGCACTTCGAAGGTGCATGTTTGCAAAGATTCCGTTGGCAATTCCAACCAGGGAAAGCAATCCCAATGGCCTAATTAATTGCTCTATCAAACGTCTTTTCCAGACGGTCGGTGCAGTCTCAAACACGTTCCCAACCAATTGTGAAAGCGTGCGACTTTTTGTGACCGGTGGCGCCGATTGGTACCCCTCAGCAACCAACTGTTCAATCGGAATTTCTGGACCTGGAAGCGTCGACTGGACCGATGTATGGATTTCTATCTTTTTATTCATGTTCATTGAGTCTTCTCCAAACTTTTTATTGTTCCCGAACACCCTCGGACTTCATAGTTCTCGAACCGAAGGATTTTCAGTGTCAGGACTGCACATAAATTCGAGGTTGGGAAACGTGAAGCAAAGGTAAACTTTGTTCTTTTGAAAGAGTCTTTCAGGTCAAGCCTGATTTCAGTTTGTCACGCATGCTGACAACCATCAAAGTGACCCTACTCTTTTCGTGGTTGAGATCAAGGTCGGCGTTGCAAACACCGAGCATTCTGCCAAGATAAGTACTGCAAGGTCGTATTTCCGACTTTGCATTCAACTAAGAAGGGGAAAATAATGCTTAACCGACACATTGCTTTGACAAAACAGCTTCTTGCCATCTCCCTGTTTGTGATAGCCGGGAGCGCGAGTGTGGTCTATGCCGCCGACATCGTCACATTTACCGGGAAGCTCTCCGGCGCCGCCGAGGTGCCTCCAAACTCAAGCCAGGGCACAGGAACCGTTGAGGCAACACTCAACAGGGAAACCAACGAGTTGAAATGGAAAGTGGTCTATTCCGGTCTTACCGGCCCTGCTGGCGCGGGGCACTTCCATGGGCCTGCTATTGTGGGTCAAAAGGCCG
Source organism: Rhodoferax sp. (assembly GCA_003133245.1). GTDB lineage: Bacteria > Pseudomonadota > Gammaproteobacteria > Burkholderiales > Burkholderiaceae_C > Rhodoferax. The sequence goes on from PKWM01000012.1 coordinate 80,290, forward strand.
GAGTCGTCCTGGGGTTCAAAGGCAGTGTAGAGAGCCCCATCAGCGGCGAAGCCACAATTACCCCTGAGCAAGCCAAAGATGTTTCGGCCGGCAAGTGGTACGTGAATTTGCACACCAAGGACAACCCAGGAGGAGAAATTCGTGCTCAGGTAACGCCAGCGAACTAGCCTGACTGACAAGCCATAAAAAGCGCAGCAACTTGATTGAAGTGAGTGAGGTCGGCGCTAAAACGCTGGGCCGCACTGCCTCGGTGCTGGCGCACGGTAAGGGCCTGCAAGCCCATGCGCTGGCGGCGGAGATGCGGTTAAAAAAATAGAAATTTGCTATTTCAAGATTGAATCTTGAAATAGCAAATCATTGATGAAGCCCAACGGGTGCCGCATTTGCTGTCCTACATCCAGACGGCGGTGGCCAGCTTCATCGTCAAACGTATCGCACCTTATCACCGCAACTTTGGCAAACGCCTGGTCAAGGCACCCAAGCTGTATTTTCTCGACACCGGCTTGTGCGCCTGGTTATTGGGAATAAGCTCCGAGCGCGACCTGCAAACCCACTATGCGCGCGGTGCCTTGTTTGAGACCTGGGCGGTCACTGAAGCGCTCAAATGGCGGGCGGTGCGAGGCCATGCCCAGCCCCTGTATTTCTGGCGTGACAACATCGGCAATGAAATCGATTTATTGCTGGAGCAAGACGGTGGTATCACACTGGTCGAGGTCAAGTCCGGCCAGACCTTTCTACCCGGTTGGCTGCAAAGCCTGAAAACCGTGCAGCGCCACATGGCCCAGCCCACGCGCAACGCGGTGCTTTACGGCGGCGATCTGAGCGCCCGCCGCACCGATGCGGAGCTGGTGGGTTGGCGTGATGTGGTGCTGGCTGGGTGAGCTATACCGTGCGATGCACAAGGCGATCCCCCTGGTCAATTTGGTGGCCCAATACTTCCTCGTGAGTTTCCCACTTCAAGAGAATAAGCAGAGGCATATGCCCGAAGCGGAAATACAAATGACGCAACTTGTCGCTACAAAGCTTTCATTCAAAGCCCAAAGGAAATTTGGGCTTTGAACGTAAAGTCACGGCGTGATTTGAGGGAGGGATATCACCTATGGAGCATCTCTTGTTACGCGCAGTCCTCTCTTGGTTTGTATGGAAGAATGACTCGCAAGGGATTTCTGTGCGCTGAATGGATACAAGCGACTTTGATCGGCATAGTCGTTGATATGAGATTTTGATAAGAATTGAGGTGTTTCAACTCTATGGCCAGGTGCCTAATTGGCTACCGGCTACCGGACATTCATGACCGATTGCTTCTGGTCGAAACCGGGTTTTCCCTTGGTCTAAATCATCACCTCATAGCCGACCGGTCAAGGCCGTTGTTGTCCACCGTCTGCTGCACCACCACTTTGTCCTGCGCAATGATCTTGCGGAAGGGTTCGCTGGTGCTGGCCCAATCCACCACATCGACGCGAATGGGCAGGTCGGAGGTGTCGAAGGCCTCGCTGATGTTGGCCAGTTTATCAAGCGACAAGGGCGCTGGTGTGATCAGGGCCAGGTCGAGGTCGGAGTACGGCTTGGCGCAGTGCCTGGCGCGCGAGCCAAAGGCCCATACCTCCAGCGTGGGCCTGGCGGAAGGCCTCGTTCCAATTGGTCGACGGCATTGCTGAGGGGCGTGTAGTCAAGAGACATGGTGTGGCGCAGTGAACTGGCGTAAATATAGGCAGCCACGGGAGCAGCATGTAAACTGTCGCTGTGAAAAATAATTCCGCGATTTCCCGCATCCGCCAGGACGTGCAATCCATGCACGCTTACGCCATCCAGGATTCCAACGGCATGGTCAAGCTCGATGCCATGGAGAATCCGCATCGCCTGCCACTCGAACTACAGGCTAAACTGGGTCAGCGCCTGGGCACGTTGGCGCTGAATCGCTATCCTGATAACCGCGTCAATGTCTTGCGCCAGGCGTTGGCCCGCTACACCGGCATGCCCGCGGGTTTTGACCTGATGCTGGGCAACGGCTCGGATGAGTTGATAGGCCTGCTGGCGTTGGCCTGCGATGTGCCGCCCGGCGTCGGCAACGACTTCAGGCCAGCCAGCGTGCTCGCCCCGGTGCCCGGTTTTGTGATGTACGCGATGAGCGCTGCCTTGCAAGGGCTGGCGTTTCATGGCGTGGCGCTCACTGAAGATTTCGAGCTGGACGAGGCCGCCATGCTGGCCGCTATTGGCGAGCACCAGCCAGCCATCACTTACCTGGCTTATCCCAACAACCCCACCGCCAATCTGTGGGACGACGCCGTGATGGAACGCATCATCAATGCTGCGGGCGAGCAGGGAGGCTTGGTGGTGATCGACGAGGCTTATCAACCGTTTTCCAGCAAGAGCTACCTTGATGACCGGCTGGCGCGTCACAGCCATGTGCTGCTGCTGCGTACCCTCAGCAAATTCGGCCTGGCCGGTGTGCGCCTGGGTTACCTGATGGGCCCAAGTGCATTGATTGCCGAGATCGACAAGGTGCGTCCACCCTACAACGTGAGCGTGCTGAACTGCGAGTGCGCGCTCTTTGCGCTCGAACATAAAGATATTTTTGCGGCGCAAGCCTTGGATTTGCGCCAGCAGCGTGCTATAGTTTTGAAAGCTTTGGCGATTTTGCCAGGTGTCCGTGCCTACCCCAGTGAGGCCAATATGATCCTGGTGCGTGTGCCCGATGCCGTAAAAACTTTTGCCGGTATGAAATTTCGCAAGGTGCTCGTTAAAAACGTTTCTGCAATGCATCCGCTGCTGGCCAATTGCCTGCGTCTGACGGTGGGTACATCTGATGAAAATCAGCAAATGCTGGGGGCTCTGCGAGAGTGTCTTTGAAAGAACCCGGTCAATGCCACAAATTTGACGTTAATATTCGCACCATGTCCAAGCCCATTGATTCAGTGCCTGCGCGCACCGCTGAAGTTGTCCGCAACACCGCCGAGACAAAAATTACTGTCAAGCTCAATCTGGATGGCAGCGGCAAAGCCAGTCTGCACACCGGCATTGGTTTTTTTGATCATATGCTCGATCAGATCGCCCGCCATGCCATGCTCGATCTCAAGATTGAAGCGGCTGGCGACTTGCACATTGATGGCCACCACACGGTGGAAGATGTGGGCATTGCCTTGGGTCAGGCGATGCACCAGGCGGTGGGCGACAAAAAAGGCATTCGCCGTTATGGCCACGCTTATGTGCCGTTGGATGAAGCCTTGTCGCGTGTGGTGATTGATTTTTCCGGCCGCCCGGGTCTGGTGATGAACGTGCCGTTCAAGACCGGCATGATTGGCGCCTTTGACAGCCAACTCACGCATGAGTTTTTCCAGGGCTTTGTGAACCACGCTTTTGTCACCCTGCACATCGACAACCTCAAAGGCGAAAATGCGCACCACCAGGCCGAGAGCGTGTTCAAGGCCTTTGCCCGCGCCTTGCGCAGTGCGCTGGAACTCGATCCGCGCGCTTTGGGAACTGTCCCTTCGACCAAAGGAACGCTCTAAAGTCATTTGTCAATTAGGCTTGTGGCCCAGCGGATAATGCGTCGGCAGATATGAATTCAACGATGAGCAGAGTGGGTAACAAAACGGTTGCCGTAGTCGATTACGGCATGGGCAATTTGCGCTCGGTCTCGCAGGCCGTGCAGGCGGCGGCAGTTGACAGCGGCTACCGGGTGATCATCACCTCCAATCCCGATGAGGTTCGCAAGGCTGAGCGCGTCGTGCTGCCGGGCCAGGGTGCCATGCCCGATTGCATGCGCGAGCTGCGTGAATCAGGCTTAAAAGAATCGGTGCTGGAGGCCGCTCATAGCAAACCACTGTTTGGCGTCTGTGTCGGTATGCAAATGCTGCTTGACCACAGCGCCGAGGGCGATACGCCGGGCCTGGGCTTGCTTCATGGCGAAGTGCTCAAGTTCGAGCTGGCGGGCCAGTTGCAGCCGGACGGTAGTCGCTACAAGGTGCCGCAAATGGGCTGGAACCAGGTCTGGCGCAATAACCACGGCGGCTCGCCGCACCCGGTGTGGGGCGATGTGCCCGACGGCAGCTACTTCTATTTTGTACACAGTTTTTACGCCCAACCGTCTGATGCGCGCCACAGCATCGGCGAGACTGACTATGGCAGTCGTTTTAGTTCGGCGATTGCGCGCGATAATATTTTCGCCACCCAATTCCACCCCGAAAAAAGTTCTGACCACGGCCTTGCCCTGTACCGCAACTTCCTCTGCTGGAACCCTTGAATCCATCTCTACTTCAATGCGATACGTCGTTGCACTGCCATGCCGCACTAAAGTGCTGTCTGCGTCGGCGCGTCTGGTCTCCCATCGAATCAGAGATGGAATAGACCTTTTTTAGCCTCTTTCCCTCCACCACTTCTGAAGCATCATGCTTTTAATTCCTGCCATTGATCTTAAAGACGGCCAGTGCGTTCGCCTCAAACAAGGCGACATGGACCAATCCACTATTTTCAGCGAAGAACCCGCCGTGATGGCCCGCAATTGGGTCGATAAGGGCGCGCGCCGCCTGCACCTGGTGGACCTTAATGGTGCTTTTGCCGGGCATCCGAAAAACGAGTTGGCGATCAGCAAGATTCTCAAGGACGTGGGCAGTGAAGTCGACGTGCAGCTCGGCGGCGGTATCCGTGATCTTGACACCATCGAGCGCTATCTCGACGCGGGCTTGCGCTACGTCATCATCGGCACGGCCGCTATCAGGAACCCCGGTTTCCTGCAAGATGCCTGCACTGCGTTTGGCGGACATATCATCGTCGGCCTGGATGCGCGTGACGGCAAAGTGGCAACAGATGGCTGGAGCAAGCTCACGCGCCACGACGTGGTCGATCTGGGTAAGAAATTTGAAGACTTCGGGGTGGAGTCCATCATCTACACCGACATTGGCCGCGACGGCATGCTTAGCGGCATCAATGTCGAAGCCACCGTGCGCTTGGCTCAGGCTTTGACCATTCCTGTGATCGCCTCCGGCGGCCTCTCCGGCATGGCTGACATTGAAGCTCTGTGCGCCGTAGAAGACGAGGGCATTGAAGCCGTTATTTGCGGCCGCGCCATTTACAGCGGCGACCTTGATTTTGAAGCCGCGCAGGAGCGTGCCGACGAACTTAATGGTTGAGTCACAAAAGGATTTTTGAGTGTTAGCCAAACGCATCATCCCCTGCCTTGACGTGACCGGTGGCCGCGTCGTCAAAGGTGTCAATTTTGTGGCGCTGCGCGATGCCGGTGACCCGGTGGAGGTCGCAGCGCGCTACAACGAGCAGGGTGCCGATGAGCTCACTTTTCTGGACATCACGGCCACCAGTGATGGGCGCGACCTGATTTTGCACATCATCGAAGCGGTGGCTTCTCAAGTATTCATCCCGCTGACCGTGGGTGGCGGCGTGCGCACGGTCGATGATGTGCGCCGCCTGCTCAACGCTGGGGCCGACAAGACCAGTTTTAATTCAGCGGCCATTGCCAATCCGCAGGTGATTCGCGACGCCTCGGCCAAGTACGGTGCGCAGTGCATTGTGGTGGCGATCGATGCCAAGCGCCGATTGGCGGCAGATGTTGGCCGACTTGATGCCAACGGCCAGACCATCGGTGAGGGTTGGGATGTCTATAGCCATGGCGGACGCAAAAATACTGGTCTGGATGCAGTGACTTGGGCTCGCCGGATGGTCGAGCTGGGAGCGGGCGAAATTCTGCTCACCAGCATGGATCGCGACGGCACCAAGTCCGGTTTCGATTTGGCGCTGACACGCGCCGTGAGTGATGCGGTGAGCGTGCCGGTGATCGCCTCCGGCGGTGTTGGTACGCTCGACCATCTGGCCGACGGTATTCAACTCGGGGGTGCCGACGCGGTGCTGGCCGCCAGCATTTTTCATTACGGCGAGTTCACCATCGCGCAAGCCAAGGCGCACCTGGCCGAGCGCGGCATTCCTGTCAGAATCACCTCATGAACTGGCTTGATGAAATCAAATGGGATAGCCAAGGCCTGATCCCGGCGATTGCCCAGGAGCAGGGCACGGGCGACGTGCTGATGCTGGCCTGGATGAACCGCGAAGCGCTGAAAAAAACCGCTGAACTGGGCCGTGCCGTCTATTTCAGTCGTTCGCGGGACAAGCTGTGGATCAAGGGTGAAGAATCGGGCCATGTGCAAACCGTGCATGAAATCCGCGTCGATTGTGACAAGGATGTGATTCTGCTCAAGGTCACGCAAGCCGGCCACAGCCCCGGGATTGCCTGCCATACCGGGCGGCACAGTTGTTTTTTCAGCGTGTATGAAAATGGAGGCTGGAAAGTCGTCGATCCGGTCTTGAAAGACCCGCAAACCATCTATAAATAAGTGCCCATGACTTCAAGCATTTCATCTTCTGATTCACTCGCTGCGCTGGCACAAGTGATTGAAAGCCGCTTGCCGGCACGGGGTGGCGACCCGGAGCAAAGCTATGTGGCGCGTCTGTTGCGGCAGGGCCCGGATGCCTTCCTGAAAAAGATCGGCGAGGAAGCCACAGAAGTGGTGATGGCGGCCAAGGATGCTGACCATGGGGGCGATAAGAGCAGGGTAGTCTTGGAAGTCGCCGACCTCTGGTTTCACTGCATGATTGCCCTGGCACACTACGGCCTTACGCCCGCCGACGTGGTGGCCGAGCTCGATCGTCGTGCCGGTACCAGCGGAATCGAAGAAAAAGCCCTGCGCAAGGTGCTGGCGCGCGAAGGAGCGAGCCAATGACCCAGGATTTTTCCATGCCGACCAATGACCCCGGGCTGGATCAGGCCAACTTGCAAAAGTTGCAGTCGCTCAATACCGTGGGCACCATCAGCTACATCCTGCATTTGATCGTGGCCATTGGTGCCTTGATTCCGGGCGGCCAGTTTGGCCCGGTGCTGCTGCTGGCGGCATTGATCATTGACATGGTCAAGCGAGCCGATGCCCAGGGTACCTGGCAGGCTTCGCACTTTCGCTGGCGCATCCGCACCGTCATCATTGCTGCGCTGCTTTACGTTGTGACGGCCCCGCTGTGGTTCCTGTTCATCGTGCCCGGCTGGATTGCCTGGCTGGTGATCTCAATCTGGTTTCTTTACCGTATCGTGACGGGGATGGTGCGCATGAACAAGGGTTTGCCGATGGAGTTCCCAGCATGAAAGAGTCAATCGTTCAAAGCGATCGGGATTGTCTGTTTTGCAAAATTGTAGCGGGGCAAATACCCGCCAAGGTGGTCTATCAGGATGATGAAATTTTTGTCTTTAATGACATCCACCCGTGGGCACCGGTTCACTTTTTGATGGTTCCAAAGTTGCATATTGCCTCGATGGCGCAGCTCGGAGCCGAGCACGCCGGGCTGTTTGGGCGCATGATGGTGCTGGCGCCGCAACTGGCCTTGCAAGAAGGCTGCAATCCATACCCGGCGGGTGGTTTTCGGATTCTGATCAACACCGGTGCCGAAGGACGCCAGGATGTGCAACACTTGCACATTCACGTGATCGGTGGCCCCCGGCCCTGGTTGAAGGGTTAGCATTTAAACGCGGCGCCGATTAGAATCAGCGCCATTCGCTAGGAGAAACTCATGGGACTTTCGACAACACACCTGCTCATATTTTTGATTATCATCATCGTTATCTTTGGCACCAAAAAGCTGCGTAATATCGGCTCAGACCTGGGTGGCGCGGTCAAAGGCTTCAAGGATGGCATGAGAGATGGGGCTGTTGACAAACCGGCTGATGCGCCTGCTCCTGCGACGCAGCAGGTGGCACAAAGCACTCCAGCCGCCAAAGAAACCATTGACGTTGAAGCCAAGACCAAGGCCTGAGGACGGTTTCAATTGATTGATATCGGGGTCACAAAACTGGTCATTATTGGCGGCATTGCGCTGGTGGTGATCGGGCCGGAAAAGCTGCCGAGTCTGGCCAAAACCATCGGCACCCTGCTCGGGCGTGCACGGCGCTACGTTGCAGATGTCAAAGACGAAGTCAATCGCTCCATAGATCTCGACGAATTGAGGAAAATGAAAGACACGGTTGAAAGTGCCGCGCGTGATGTGAGCAGTGCAGCACGCGATGTTGAAAATAAGCTACAGACGAGTGCCAGCGACTTCGAGAAAACCTGGGCCGCGAAGACCGCTGCGGCGTCTGATGTGCAAGCCGTTGACCCTCTTGTCAGTTTCCCAGAGTATCGGCAACCCCAAAAAAAATGGCGTGTCAAGCGGGGTGCAACGCCAAACTGGTACAAAGCACGCACTGGCCTTCGCACCCATGTCTTGTCTGGGGCAGCCCGCGTAGCACGCTTTCGACCCACGCGGCTTAGCTAATGACGGATCCTGTCAAACCAGAAGACGAACTCGCAGGTACTGAGCAGCCCTTCATCCAGCACCTGATTGAGCTGCGTGACCGTTTGTTGCGTTCGGTCTATGGCATTGGGCTGGTGTTGGTCGTGCTGTTGTTCTACCCGGGCCCGTCGAAACTCTACGATTTGTTGGCGCTGCCGCTGGTCAAGACGCTGCCTGAAGGCGCCCGGATGATTGCGGTGGGTGTCGTGTCGCCGTTTCTGGTGCCGATCAAGGTGACGGTGCTGGCGGCCGTGGCTATGTCCTTGCCGTGGATCCTTTACCAAATTTGGGCTTTTGTGGCGCCGGGGCTGTACAAACACGAGAAAAGACTGGTGTTGCCGCTGGTGGCAGCGAGCACGGTTTTGTTTTACCTGGGCGCGGCTTTTTGCTACTTTGTTGTTTTTGGCCAAGCTTTCCCGGCGATCCAGCGAATGGCACCGATATCGGTGACGGTCAGCCCGGACATTGAGGCTTATCTTGACTTTGTCATCACCATGTTCATCGCTTTTGGTGTGGCGTTTGAAGTGCCGATTGCCGTGGTTATTCTGGCCCGTATGGGGGTCGTCACGGTGGCCCAGCTCAAGTCGTTTCGGACTTATTTTGTTGTGGGCGCGGCCGGCGTTGCGGGTCTGGTGACGCCGCCCGATCCGGTTTCCATGGTGGCTTTGTTACTACCGATGGTGCTGCTCTATGAAGTTGGCATCTGGTCAGCGCAAATTTTCATCAAACATACCCAAGCGCCCGATGAAGAAGCAGCAGAAAAAACTTAGGGTTGCAGAGCATCCTTAGGGGGCTGGCCTGCGCGGTTTGGGTCGCAGGCCGGGAGTCACATTAAGTTCAATTTTTTCATCCCGACGCAGCACACCGAATTTGACCGCCGTGCCGGGCTTGAGCGCCGCCACGCTGGAGAGTAATTCAGACACATTCGCCACCGACTTGGTGCCAACCCGCACAATCACATCGCCCGGCTTGATGCCCGCTTGGGCGGCGGGAGCGTTTTGCAGCACACCGGTGATGATGACACCCGACTGGGCCTTGATGTCAAAAGTCTCTGCCAGTTCGGGCGACAAGTCATTGGGCTCGACGCCGATCCAGCCACGCTTGACCTGCCCGTCCTTGATAATACCTTCAAGCACCAGTTTGGCAGTGGCGACTGGAATGGCAAAACCAATGCCCATGCTGCCGCCCGAGCGCGAATAAATGGCGCTGTTGATGCCCAGCAGATTGCCGTTGGTGTCCACCAGTGCGCCACCCGAATTGCCGGGATTGATGGCAGCGTCGGTCTGGATGAAATTTTCGAACGTGTTGATACCGAGCTGGTTGCGCCCGAGCGCGCTGACGATGCCGCCGGTGACGGTTTGCCCGACGCCAAAGGGATTGCCGATGGCCAGTACCTGGTCACCCACCTGGATCGCATCAGAGTTGCCCAAGACGATGACGGGCAAGCGTTCCAGATCAATTTTCAGCACGGCAAGATCGGAGTCCGGGTCGGTGCCAATCACTTTGGCGCGTGCGTGACGGCTGTCGTTGAGGATGACCTCAATTTCATCGGCATTCTCGACCACGTGGTTGTTGGTCAGGATGTAGCCGCTGGCGCTCACAATGACGCCGCTGCCGAGGCCGACCTGCGGTTCATTGCTTTGCTCACCAAAAAAGAATTTAAACCAGGGGTCGTTGCTGCGCGGGTCATTCTTGACCGCCTTGCTGGTGTTGATGCTGACCACCGCCGCCGATGATTTTTTTGCTGCGAGTCTGAAACTACCCGGCGGCACTTCGACGCTGTTGGCGGCGGGTGCTTCCAGCAGGGCCACCGCACCAGTTTGCGACATGCGACTTCCCAGCCAATCGGGCTTGAGCACGGCCACTACAAAATATGCTGCCAGCAGCACGGTGACGGTTTGGGAAAACAACAGCCAAAAACGTTTCATAAAGAATAATGGGTGTGGGCACTTCAATAAATGGGTGATTCGGGAACGGATGCTTGAGCGAGTTCAAATTGTAGGCGCAGAGCATTCCAAGACTGTGTTGGTGGGTTTGAAGAAACGATATCATTACGTTGCAAGCAGGATTTAAAATGAAAAAACCCATTGCCATCACCCTCGGCGACCCGGCTGGCATCGGAGCCGAAATCATCGCCAAGGCGTATCTGCTTGCGCCCGAGTTGACCAAAGGCTGCTTTGTGGTGGGCGATGTGGCGACCCTGCGACGGGCGGTTCAGGTGGTCAGCGCAGGGAAAATCCCGCTGCCGGTGGCGTTGATCGAGACGCCGGCCGAGGCGCTCAATATGCCACCGCGCTGCCTGCCCGTGTTGCAAGTTGGTGCGATTGCAGAGCCGCCAGCGTTTGGCTGCCTGAGCGCCAGCGCTGGCAGACTGGCGGCCGAGTGCGTGGTCTGGGCCGCGCAGAGCTGTTTGCGCGGTGACGTTGCGGCAATGGTGACTGCACCGCTCAACAAGGAAGCGCTGGCGCTGGCCGGTGCGCCGCATTCAAACTATCCGGGGCACACTGAAATGTTGCAAGCGCTGGCGGCTGCACATAGCGGCAAGTCGCTCTCTGAAATGCCAGTGCGCATGATGCTGGCCAATGACGAACTGCGCGTTGTGCTGGTGAGTATTCATGTCTCTTTGCGTGAAGCGATTGCGGCGGTGACTTTTGACAACGTGTTGCAGACGCTGCGAATCACGCATGACTCGCTCAGCGCCATACTGGGCCACGCACCTCGTATCGGCGTGGCCGGTTTGAATCCACATGCAGGCGAGGGCGGTCTGTTTGGCCGCGAAGAAATTGACATCATTGCCCCTGCCATCGCAGCAGCACGCTTGCAAGGCTTGCAAGTGAACGGCCCTTTTGCCCCCGACACGGTGTTTATGCGCGCCCGCAGCCAATCTGATCAGCTGGGTGAATTTGATGCTGTCGTGGCGATGTACCACGACCAGGGCTTGATTCCGGTGAAATATCTGGGCGTGGAACAAGGTGTGAATGTCACGCTTGGCCTACCGCTGGTGCGTACCAGCCCGGATCACGGCACCGCGTTTGATATTGCTGGCAGCGCTCAAGCCGACGCTTCCAGTCTGCTTGCTGCAATTCGCATGGCGCGACGCCTGTGCCGCTCGGCCAGCGCTGACTTTGACCGGTCAGTTACAATTACCAACCGACCAGACCCCCTCTCATAGCGTCATTTTCCAGAGCGGGGTTGCCTGCGACACCTCGTTTTTTTTGTTATTTAGGAGTTCACATCATGATGGTGTTGTATTCAGGTACGACCTGCCCGTTTTCCCACCGTTGCCGTTTTGTCCTGTTTGAAAAAGGCATGGACTTCGAGATTCGCGACGTCGATTTGTACAACAAGCCCGAAGATATCAACGTGATGAACCCCTACGGCCAAGTGCCGATTCTGGTTGAGCGCGATCTGATTTTGTACGAGTCGAACATCATCAATGAATACATTGATGAACGATTCCCGCATCCACAGTTGATGCCGGGTGATCCGGTTGATCGGGCTCGTGTGCGCTTGTTTTTACTCAATTTTGAGAAAGAGCTGTTTGTCCACGTCAGCACACTGGAATCCCACGCCGCCAAGAATAACGAGAAGGCGTTGGAAAAAGCCCGCGCTCATATTCGCGACCGATTGACGCAATTGGCACCGGTTTTTCTGAAGAACAAATACATGCTGGGTGATGGCTTCTCGATGCTCGACGTAGCTATTGCTCCTTTGCTCTGGCGACTCGATTACTATGGCATTGATCTCAGCAAAAATGCAGGTCCATTGCTCAAATATGCAGAGCGCATTTTCTCGCGTCCGGCGTATATTGAAGCGCTCACCCCTTCTGAAAAAGTGATGCGTAAATAAAAGCGTTGGACCAGACCATGATTAACGCGCCCAACGCCAATGTTATGCGTCCCTACTTGATCCGGGCCTTGCACGAGTGGTGCATCGACAATAGCCTTACGCCTTATATTGTCGTGATTGTGAACGACAACGTGCAGGTGCCACGCGAATATGTCAAGGACGGTCAAATTGTTCTGAATCTCAGCTTCGACGCCACCAGTTCACTGCAACTGGGCAACGACTACATTGAATTCAAAGCCCGTTTTGCTGGCGCTGCGCGCCAGATCATGGTGCCGGTTGATCAGGTCAGCGCCATTTACGCCAAGGAAAATGGGCAGGGCCTGGTTTTCCCCCTGGCACCCCCCAAAGAGGCCGGGGCGGTTGCATTGGCCTCGAAAACTTTATCGGCTGTACCAGGCAGCGCCAGTGCCTCTGACCGGAGCGAAGAGGCTGGAACCAAACTGGCGCCGTTGACGAGCGTTGCCATCGATCGGCGAAGCGACGAAGCGAGCGATCAACCCGAGCCACCACGACCCTCGATCAAAGGTCCGAGGCCAGCCCTGAAACGGGTGAAATAATACAGCGTCGGCGGCTGGAATTCTTGCTCAGTCCAGTAAAATGCAAACCGTGCCGATTTAGCTCAGTTGGTAGAGCAACCGCCTTGTAAGCGGTAGGTCAACAGTTCGAATCCGTTAATCGGCACCACTTCAGTTTTCTGGTAAACTTTGTGCACCATCCCTTCGCGGTGTCGTTAAGTTGGCTCAGGCTTAGGGCGAAAAGGCCACCGTTAGGTGGCCTTTTCAATTTGGGTTCGAACTGTGCCAAGAAAAACCATCATTTACATCGACGGCTACAACCTCTACTACTCGCGTCTTAAAAATACGCCGTACAAGTGGCTCGACATCGTAGAGCTGTTTCGTGATCAGATTTTGAAGGCGCAAGATCCGGACGCTGAGGTGGTTGCCGTCAAATACTTCACCGCGCCTGTGAAGGCTAGCTACGCTCGCCATGGCACCACATCAGAGCAGGCCCAGACGCAATACCTGCGTGCCCTGCAAGCCAAATACGACTTCATCGAGGTGATCAACGGTTTTCACATTTTTGAGCCGACAAGGTTGCCGACATTTGTCAAGGATGTGCCAGCGAGCAAGGACAATTTGTCCTCAGTCTGGATGATTGAGGAAAAGCAAACGGATGAAAACCTGTCATTGCAGGTTTATCGCGATGCCATCAAAGGCCACTGGTTGGCGACAATTACC
>PKWM01000005.1 GCA_003133245.1 Rhodoferax sp.
TGGGCCATAGCTGGGGTGTGAGTTTTGGAACTGTTAGTCATCGTCAAGAGTCTATCAATTTTGGCTGTAGAACATAAGCGCCCCTACCCAAACGACCTGCTGCTCCATTTGGCGGTGATTTATGCATTCTTGGTACGCTGGCGCACAGACCGCATGACTTCCTGGGCTTAACCTTCTCTGGTACTTGGTCAAGACAAAGCTCCAAGCGGAGTGCATGAGATCAGGCAACAACCAACCAATGGAGATCGGTATGAAAAGTAAAGAAATTATTTCGGCCATCATGGCCGTGACGATGAGTATGAGTGGATTTTCTTTTGCCCAGGGCAATGGAAATCGCCAAGACGAGAATCAAAATGGACAGGGGCAACGCGCCGACCAGAAGGGCCGCCCCAACAACAATGCGCGCCGACCAACCCCGCAGCAAAACCAGGGACGACCGCAAAACAATATGCAACAGGATGTGCGTGGCGCTGGTCCAGATCATGCCTTCCATCAAGGTGGACGTCTTCCAACACAGTACCGCAGCAGGCAATACGTGGTGGATGACTGGCGCGGCCACCACCTGAGTGCGCCGCCCCGTGGCTACCATTGGGTTCAGACTGGCGGCGACTATGTTTTGGTTGCAATCGCCACCGGGGTGATTCTGCAGTTATTGTTAAATAACTGAGATTGACTGGCCGTGTAAACGCGAGTAGGCGCCAGCCGCTTACTCGCTGGCGGGTTGATCAGGGGCGATGACACGCTGGCGCACGGCAGCCTTGTCATCGGCATTGGAAAATTTGCTGTATTTGCCCAGGATGGCGACCAATTGTCCGTAGATTTTGGGGTTGCCGGCCAGGCATTCTTTTTGTTCCAGAAAGTTGGACTCGCCGGTGAAATTGCCAATCAGTCCGCCGGCTTCGGTCACCAGCAAAGAGCCAGCAGCGACATCCCAGGGTTGCAGGCCGAACTCAAAAAAACCATCGGTATAGCCTGCCGCCACATAGGCCAGATCAAGCGCTGCCGCACCCGGGCGACGCAGACCGGCGGTGCGCGGCATCAGCTCACCAAGGATCTTCAGGTAAGTGTTGAAATCATCGTCGGCTCGAAACGGAAAACCGGTTGATAGCAGGCACTCGTGCATCCGGATGCGCTTGGAGACGCGCAGGCGGCGATCGTTCAGGTAAGCGCCACGCCCCTTGGTGGCGGTGAAAAGGTCGTTGCGACTGGGGTCGTAAATGACGGCCTGCTCGATCTTGCCTTTGACCGACAAGGCAATGCTGACACAGTAAGCGGGAAAGCCATGGATGAAGTTGGTGGTGCCGTCGAGCGGGTCAATGATCCAGACAAATTCAGAGTCCTGAGCACCGTGCTCGCGACCCGATTCCTCGGCCCAGATGCCGTGACCGGGGTAGGCCGCGAGCAGTGTCTCGATGATGGCCTGTTCGGCGGCCTGATCAACGTCGGTGACAAAGTCGTTCACCAGTTTTTGCGAGACGCGCACCGCTTCCACATCAAGCGCCGCGCGGTTGATGATGGCGCCGGCGCTGCGGGCCGCCTTGACGGCCACATTGATCATGGGATGCAGATTGGTGGACATGGATAATCTTGTATGTTTGTGGGACGAACTTTGAATCAGATTGCGTCACTGCGAGCGTAGCGCGGCAGTCCATGGTTTCTGGGGCCATGGATCGCCGCGGCCTTCGGCCTCGCGATGACGAGAAAGTACCATCCGGCGATGCGGGCAGCGACAATAGGGCGATTTTATCCGCCCTGTGATTATTCAATTTCCGAGCCCATGCAAACACGCTTTATCCTGATCAACACCAGCCATGCCGGCAATGTCGGTGCCGCTGCCCGCGCCATGAAAACCATGGGCTTTGGCGATCTGGTGCTGGTGGCGCCGCGCTGGGCCAATGTGCTCCATCGGGAAGAAACCATCGGGCGTGCCAGCGGCGCGCTCGATGTGCTCAAAAACGCCCGCATCGTGGCCACGCTCGATGAAGCACTCGACGGCATGACGCACTTGTGCGCCACCGCCATGACGCCGCGCGACTTTGGACCGCCGACCGTGACGCCGCGTGCGCATTTTGAGGCGCTCAGCAAAATAGAGTCCGCAGCGAGTGTCGGCGGTATCGCGTTCTTGTTCGGTTGTGAGCGCTTTGGCATGTCCAATGAAGACGTTTATCGTTGTCACGTTTGCTTGAGCATTCCGAGTGACCCCAAGTTTGGATCTCTTAACCTGGGTGCAGCCCTGCAAGTGATTGCCTACGAATGGCGGCTGGCGCTAGGGGCCTATGCCGTTCAGGCTGCGACCACCGAGCCGGTGCTGGCTGATGCGCAACAAGTTGCTGGCATGCTCACGCACCTGGAGCAGGGGCTGCAAGCCATTGGTTTTTTCGATCCGCAAGCACCCAAAAAATTGATGCCACGCCTGAACCAACTGTTTAATCGCTCCGGTGTTACAGCGGAAGAAGTACATATCATTCGAGGCATTGCCAAGGCGATGCTGCAAAGCGCGGCACGGTCTGAAGCCAGGGTGCCGACGCAGACGCTCGCAGCAGGCTAAACTTGAAGCATGTTTTCCAGACTTCGCTCCGATATTCAATGCATTCTTGAACGCGACCCGGCGGCACGCAGCGCCTGGGAGGTGCTCACCTGTTACCCAGGTGTGCACGCGATGCTGTTGCATCGTCCGGCGCATTGGTGCTGGGTGCATGGCTTCAAATGGCTGGGCCGCTTTATTTCGCACATCGCCCGCTTTCTGACCGGCATTGAAATCCATCCCGGTGCCAGGATTGGCGAGCGCGTTTTTTTTGACCACGCGATGGGCGTGGTGGTGGGTGAAACCGCTGAAATTGGTGACGGTTGCACCATTTACCAGGGTGTCACACTGGGCGGCACTTCGCTCTACAAGGGTGTCAAGCGCCACCCGACGCTGGGCCTCAATGTGGTGGTCGGTGCGGGCGCGCAGGTATTGGGTGGTTTTACGGTGGGTGACGGTGCCAAGGTGGGGTCGAACGCGGTGGTGACCAAGCCCGTTCCCGCCGGTGCCACGGCGGTGGGAAACCCGGCACGCATCATTGTGGCCGAGCATGACGTCAAGCGTGAAGAGGCAGCTTCCAAAATGGGGTTTTCAGCTTACGGCGTCACGCAAAATGATGACCCGCTGAGTCAGGCCATGCGCGGTTTGATTGACAATGCCGCCTCGCAGGAACACCAGATTGCGATACTGTGGAAGGCTATTGAAGCTTTGAAAAACTGTCCGGCCATTAACGCCTGTGTTCCCCAGGACGCTGCGTTAGACGAGCATTTTGAGGCCGAGAAACTCAACGAGCTGATAGGAAAATAGCTCAGGTCGGCAAAGCGTTGACCCGGATCGCTGCCTTGGGCCGGAACGCTTTGCACACCGCCTCAACGGTTTCCATGTAGGGTCCACCAATCAGGTCAATGCAGTAGGGCACAGCCGCAAAAATGCCGGCCATGACAATGTTGCCATCGCTGCCGCGCAGGCCTTCAAGCGTCTCGGCGATTGCTTTGGGCTGCCCGGGCAGGTTGATGATCAATGTTTGCTCCCGAATCACGGCTACCTGACGCGACAAAATGGCAGTCGGCACAAATTGCAAACTGATTTGCCGCATTTGTTCGCCAAAACCCGGCATCTCCTTGTGCGCTACCAACAGTGTGGCCTCGGGCGTGACATCGCGCAGCGCCGGGCCGGTGCCGCCGGTGGTGAGTACCAGTGCGCAACCGGCTTCGACCAGTTCAATCAGTGTGGCGCTAATGCGGGCTTGCTCATCAGGAATCAGGCGCGGCTCAAACTGTAGCGGGTTCTTGAGCGCACGCGTCAGCCAGTCTTGCAGAGCAGGCAGACCTTGGTCCACATAAGCGCCGCTGGAGGCTCGGTCGCTGATCGAGACGATGCCGATTTTGATGGGGTCGAAAGGGGTGGGGTTGGAGGTGTTCATGGTTGACTTCCGGTTGCCGCTACTTCAGAGGAACTGAGCTGCTCGCGCATGATCAAAAAAATATCCCGATAAGCCCGACCATGGCGCACGGCCGCACCCGGCTTCTCGGGTTTTGCATCTTTGCGGGCTTGCCGAACCAGCGCGCGCAGTTGCTGCGTATCGGTTGTCGGGTACTCGCTGATCCACTCGCCAAAGGCGTTTTCATCGGTCAGTAGACGGTCCCGCCAGGTCTCGGCCAGATGCAAAACCAGGTTCTCCTGCGCTGAACCATTGTTCTGCTCATAAAGCACTGCGCGAACGCTCTCCAGCACGACCGGATCGACCAACCGCATCAACTTGCCAATAAACTGCATCTGGCGGCGTTTGCCTTCGAAGTTGGTGATGCGTTTGGCTTCCAGCACGGCATCTTTGAGCTTCTCGCTCAAGTCCAGCCGCGCCATCAAGTCGGCGCGCAGCGTCAGCAGATCCTCGCCGAGTTTTTGCAATTCAGTGCTTTCGCGCTTGAGGTCGGTGCGGCTTTGTTCGTCGGTTCCTTTGAGCTCGCGTTTGAGCTCAAGATCGCGTTCACTGCCCTCGGCAACGAATTCACCGCGAACAAAATAGCCTTTTTTTAGTTTTCTTGACATAGCGTGGGTATCATAGCCGTCCATATGAAGAAATCGAACGCCAAGACCCCAAACACCAGCAAGATCACCAACTCGATGCAAGCCAGTGCTGATCAGGGTTTTAGTTACAGCCGCACTTTTTTTGAAGAATTGGTGGACCACGCGCTGGCGCACGCCAAAAAACTGGGTGCCAGCGACGCTGGCGCCGAGGCGTCGGAAGGCTGCGGCTTGAGTGTGTCAGTGCGCTTGGGGGAACTGGAAAACGTAGAGCGCAATCGCGACAAGTCGCTTGGCGTGACGGTTCATATCGGCCAGCGCCGCGGTAGCGCCAGTACCTCGGACTTTTCCAGCGCGGCGATTGAACAAACCGTGCAGGCGGCTTATGACATTGCGAGTTTCACCGCCGAAGACCCGTTTGCGGCCTTGCCCGATTTGCAGGATGTGGCGCAATCAGTAGAGCAACGCACCGATCTTGAATTGTTTTATCCGTGGCTGATCGACAGTGAGCAGGCGACCCAAATTGCCATGACTTGCGAAGCTGCGGCCCTGCAGACCGATAAGCGTATCAGCAACAGTGAAGGCGCGGCCGTGTCAGCGCAACAAGCGCATTTTTTCAGTGCGCACACGCATGGGTTTCGCGGTGGCTATGCCAGTTCAAGGCACTCTTTGTCGGTGTCGCCGATAGCGGGCACGGGCAGTGGCATGCAGCGCGATGCCTGGTATAGCTCGCAGCGCAACGCTGAAGAATTGGCTGCACCTGAAGCGGTAGGCCGCTATGCCGCCGAGCGTGCCTTGAGCCGCTTGAACGCACGCAAAATTGCCACCACCATTTGTCCGGTGCTGTTTGAGTCACCCATGGCTGCCGGACTGCTGGGTAGCTTGGTGCAAGCCATCAGCGGCGGCGCGCTCTACCGCAAGAGTTCATTTTTGCTGGATTCGCTGGGCCAACGGGTGCTGCCCAGCCACATTGATATTTTGGAAGACCCGTTTGTCAAACGCGGCAAAGGCAGTTCGCCGTTTGATGATGAAGGCGTGCGGGTTCATTCGCGTCAGGTGGTCGAAGCCGGGCGTGTGCAAGGTTATTTTCTGGGCAGTTATTCAGCCCGCAAGCTGGGCATGAAAACCACCGGCAACGCGGGCGGTTCGCACAACCTTACTTTGACATCGCGCCTGACGCGCGCGGGTGACGACCTGGAGGCCATGTTGCAAAAACTCGGTACCGGTCTGTTTGTGACCGAGCTGATGGGCAGCGGCTTGAATTACGTTACCGGTGACTATTCACGCGGAGCCAGCGGCTTCTGGGTGGAAAAAGGTCGCATCGCTTACCCGGTGCAGGAGATCACTATTGCCGGCAACATGAAAGCCATGCTTAAAGGGATCACGGCCGTCGGCGCTGACAGCTACAACTACGGTGCCAAGACGATTGGCTCGATTCTGGTGAACCGGATGAAGGTGGCTGGGAGCTAAGGGAGCTAACCCGCAAGCGCGGCTTTGACTGCGGCTGATATCTGCCCCATTTCAGCCTTGCCGGCCAGCTGCGCCTTGACCGCGCCCATCACTTTGCCCATGTCGCCCGGGCCTGGTTTGCGGCCCAGTTCAACACCGAACTCAGTCACGATGGCTGTTACGGCGGCGGCCACTTCTAGGGCGCTCAGACGCTGCGGCAGGTAAGCCTCCAGTACCTTGATCTCAGCTGCTTCCTTGTCCGCCAGATCCATCCGATTGGCCTGGGTGAAGGCGGTGACAGAATCTTTGCGCTGCTTGATCAGTTTATCGACAATCGCCACCATCATGTTGTCGTCCAGCACCACGCGTTCATCCACTTCCTTTTGCTTGGCAGCGGCGAGCAGCAAGCGGATGGTGCCCAAACGAAAGCTGTCGTGCGCGCGCATGGCGTTTTTCATGTCTTCGGTCACTTGGTCTTTGAGCAGCATGGGATGGACTCCTTCAGAAACGTTTTGAAATAGATGCAATTTGACATAAAAAAAGCTCACCTGAACGTTCCCGGTGAGCTTTTTTGAGACCTGACTAACTAGTTGGGGGCAGAGCTTGTGGCATCCAACATCCCGTTTCAAGTTGAGGACAGAGCTTGTTCACTTCCCGACATCGGTCACGTCCGATGTCGCATGTAACTGCGGTCTGTCCTGCAAGTTCTCAGTACATCTTCTTGGGCAGCTGCATGGCGCGAATGCGCTTGTAGTTGCGCTTGACGGCGGCGGCTTTCTTGCGCTTGCGCTCGGCGGTGGGTTTTTCGTAGAACTCGCGGGCGCGCAAGTCAGTCAAAAGGCCGAGTTTTTCAATGGTGCGCTTGAAGCGACGCAGCGCGACGTCAAAAGGTTCGTTATCTTTTACACGGATGGTTGTCATTAATTAATGGTGTCCAAAATATGCAGATTTGCGCCAAAGGAAGATCGGGCCAATGGTCGGCTATCGTGCGTGTGTTCCCCACCAAAAGTTGATCAGGCAGTGGGGGTTTGCCAGCAAAGTCGTGGATTATAGCGGTGTTAAAACCAACTTCAATGCCTGTTGATCCAATCTGACAACAGTATTTGCGTCTAGTCGATAATAAGGACATGATTTTTACAGCAATTGTGATAGCCACCTTGATGGCCGGTATTGGCAGCGTGTGGCTGGCGGCACTCCTGAGCTTTGGTGTGTTGGCGCGCTACACCGAGCACATGCTGAGTCTGGCAGCAGGTGCATTGCTGGCTACCGCCTTCATGCATTTGCTGCCCGAGGCGTTTGAAGCCCAGGTCGGCGCGCATGATTTATTCTTTACGCTGTTGAGCGGGCTGATTCTCTTCTTTTTGCTGGACAAAGCCGAGTTGTGGCACCACGGGCATGAACACCACCGGCAAGCGCCGCTGGAGCACTTGCACGACCATGACGGCGTCGCAGACATACACCAGCACAAGCAGGCGCCTCAGGCCGGTGCCTGGGCGGTGCTCACGGGTGATAGTGTGCATTGTTTTGGCGATGGCGTATTGATCGCCTCGGCTTTTATAGCGAACATGCGCCTGGGTGTCATCGCCGCGTTGGCGGTGCTGGCGCACGAAGTGCCACACCATATGGGTGACCTGATGGTGCTGCGAACCGATGCCAGCAATAAGCGCATCGCGTTGGTCAAGGTGTCGCTGGCCGGTGCCGTGACGGCCTTGGGTGGACTTACCGGCTATTGGCTGGTGGATCGCTTGCAGAGTTATTTGCCGTATTTTCTGGTGGTTGCAAGTAGCAGTTTTATTTATGTGGCGCTGGCCGATCTGATACCGCAGTTGCAAACCCGCTTGACGGCGCGCCAGACCCTGATACAAATTGCCTGGCTGCTGGTGGGCATTGCCTTGGTCACTTGGGTGAGTGGCCTGGCGCACGCGTGAGCATCCGCTGAATTGGGGTCAGAGCCCAAATCGGTACGTCTTTGTTGGCTAACTCGAATGCCATGCCCCGAATTGGGATCCGACCCCAATTCAGCCCTGTGCCATCAGTCGTGTTGAATCGCTGCACCACTCACTCCAGCTGCCTGCATACAGCGCTGTGCGGCCCAGGCCGGCTACTTCCATGGCAATGATGTTCGGGATGGCGCTGACCCCGCTGCCGCAGTGGTGAACCACGGCAGCGGGGTGGCGCCCCGCCAGCAGCGTTTCAAATTCCGTCTTGAGTTGCCCTGCCGATTTGAACTTGCCGCTTTCATCCATGTTCAGGTTGAACGGACGGTTCAGTGCGCCAGGAATGTGGCCCGCTACCGGGTCAATCGGCTCGATCTCGCCCCGGAAGCGCGGCGCAGCACGTGCATCAAGGATTGTCTGTGTTGGTCGGCCCAACTGCTCGGCCAGGGTTGACGTTGTCAGCAGCGCGGCTCTGGCGTTTGTCAGCTCGAAATGGGCCACCCCAGCGCCCTTTGGGAGAGGATTGGGGAGGGACTGCACAGTGCCACCCTGATCCGTCCACGCTTGCAGGCCCCCGTCGAGCACCGCCGCCGCCTCATGGCCAACCCATTTGAGCATCCACCACAAGCGGCCACAATAGTTGGCGCCTTGACGGTCATAGACGACCGCCTGCATGGTGTTGTCAAACCCCACGCTGCCCAGCCAGGCGGCCAAGGTTTCACGCGCGGGCAGCGGGTGGCGGCCACCTGATGCGGCATCGGGTGCACCGTGGGCGCTCAGGTGGCGATCCAGATCGGCGCGCACGGCACCAGCAATGTGCGCCTGTTGGTACTGCTCGTCGCCTGCGCCTGGCGCCATCAGCTCGAAGCTGCAATCAAACACCATCGTCGGCTGGCTGCTGGCCAGCAGCGTCTGGAGTTGCGATGCGGAAATCAGAGTGGTGTACATGGTCCTTATCCTTTTGAATTAGTGTTCTTCCGCCGGTGTGCCGGGCAGGGCGCGGGTGCGCAGTACGGTGGCTGCCAGGCCGCTGAGCACAATCAGGCCCATGCCGACCCAGCCGATCAGGAGAATTTTGTCGCCGAACAGCAGTAGACTGTAAAAAGCGGCAAACACAATGCCAGAGTATTGCAAATTGGCCACCAGCAGGGTTGAACCCCGGCTGTAGGCACGCGTCATGCACCATTGGCCCAACGATGCCAATACGCCGATTGGAATCAGCCAGGCAGCGGCTTGCCAGCTTACCGCAGACCAAGGTGTCAGGCCGGTGAAAGCAATGCCTGCGCTACCGACGGCGACGGCGCCGACTGAGAAATAAAACACCGTGCGGCCTTCGGGCTCGCCCACTTTGGCCAGCGCCATTACCTGTAGGTATGCCAGGGCAGAGCTGATACCAGAGAGCAAGCCAATTAGCCCAGCAAAGACTTGATGTTGATCGATGGTCGGGCGCAACATCAGCACCACACCGGCAAACCCGGCCAGCACGGTGACCAGCAATGGCCCTTGACGTGCGGCTTGTCCGTACAGTACGGCACCGCCCACAATAAAGGCCGCCACCCAGACGCTGCTCATGTAGTTGAGCGTCATGGCGGTGGCCAGCGGCAAATGGGCAATGGCGTAAAACCACGAACCCATAGATAGCACCCCAATGAGGGAGCGCCAGGCATGCATCATCGGTACCGGGGTGCGCAACGATGTACCGCGTGCATGCAACACCAGCGCAATGAAAATCACGCTCACCACGCCACGGTAAAACACCAACTCGGAGGTGTTGAAACTGCCCGACGCAACCTTGACGCCAACGCCCATGCTGGCAAAAAAGAAAGAGGCCAGGATCATCCACAATGCTTGCATTGGAAACGGATTTTGAATTGAGTTTAAAGCTTGATTCTAGGTTGCGAGTACTGTGCGCCTAAAATCAAACATTGCATTTACCCAATGACTCGTCCCATGGTTTCTATCCCCAAACCCGCTGCCGCTGAACCGGCCAGTTACGAAGCCGCGCTGCAAGAGCTAGAGCAACTGCTGGCGCGACTCGAATCGGGCGATCTACCGCTGGAGCAACTGCTGACACAGTATCAGCGTGGCGCGGTTTTGCTCAAGTTCTGCCGTGACCGGCTGGAAGCGGTTGAAGACCAGATCAAGGTGCTCGATCAAGGCACCCTAAAAACCTGGACACCCGAGTGAGCTCTACCGTCTTTGATCTCGATGCCTGGAGTAGCATTCAGCTTGACCGGGTTGAGCTCGCACTCAAAGGTTGGGTCAGCGTGACGGCGACCGCCACTACTGTTCACCGTGCACCCGATGATCTGGTGGCTGCCATGCGTTACGCAGTGCTTGATGGTGGCAAGCGGCTTCGTCCGCTGCTGGTGCTGGCGGCATGGGAGGCGGTGCGGCACCCTCTGTCCGGTCATTTCCCGCAGGGCGAGGGAGGGAACGATGAAGCAGCCCTGCGCGCAGCCTGTTCGGTTGAACTGATCCACGCTTATTCCCTGGTGCATGATGACTTGCCGTGCATGGACAACGATGTGTTGCGTCGTGGCAAGCCCACCGTGCATGTGAAGTTTGGTGAGGCCCGTGCCTTGCTGGCCGGCGACGCTTTGCAGGCGTTGGCGTTCGAGTTGTTAACGCCCGATGAGGGCATGTCGGTGCAACAGCAAGCCCACCTTTGCCGTCTGCTGGCCCGCGCGGCTGGCAGTGCAGGTATGGCGGGTGGCCAGGCGATTGACCTGGCCAGTGTCGGTGTCGCTTTGAACGAGAGTCAATTGCGCCAGATGCATCGCCTCAAGACCGGTGCCTTGTTACAGGCCAGCGTGCTGATGGGTGCGGCTTGTGGCACAGCCTCAAGCCAGGCACTGACAGCGCTTAAATCCTATGGTGGTGCCATCGGGTTGGCGTTTCAGGTGGTTGATGATATTCTGGATGTGACGGCCGACTCGGCCACGCTTGGCAAAACGCCTGGCAAGGACGCTGATCAGGGTAAACCCACTTATGTGTCGCTGCTCGGGTTGGAGCGAGCAAACGCCTATGCGCAAAAGTTGCTGGAGCAGGCGTTGACTGCACTGGCGCAGGGCGATTTGCCCAACCCGCAGGCGTTGCAAGGTTTGGCGGAGATGGTGGTGAACCGTACCAGTTGAGAAAATAGAGTCTATGTCAAACAATTTGTATCCGCTATTGCAAACCATCAACGATCCGGCCGAACTGCGGCTGCTGGCGCGTGCCCAGCTGGAACAGTTGGCCGCCGAATTGCGTTCTTTTTTGCTTGACAGTGTCTCGCAAACGGGTGGTCACCTTAGCTCCAATCTCGGCACGGTCGAACTCACGGTGGCGTTGCACTATGTTTTTAACACCCCGCATGACCGCATTGTGTGGGACGTCGGTCATCAGACTTATCCGCACAAGATCCTCACCGGGCGGCGCGAGCGCATGGCCTCGCTGCGCCAGTGGGGCGGCTTGAGCGGTTTTCCGCAACGCGGCGAGAGCGATCTCGATGCGTTTGGCACGGCGCATTCGAGCACCTCCATCTCCGCCGCTTTGGGCATGGCGGTGGCTGCCAAGCTCAAGGGCGAGGAGCGGCGTGCGATTGCTGTCATTGGGGACGGTGCCATGACGGCTGGCCTGGCGTTTGAGGGGCTGAACAATGCCGGGGTGGCCGACTGCAATTTGTTGGTGATTCTCAATGACAACGCCATGTCCATCAGCCCGCCGGTGGGTGCGCTCAACCGCCACCTGGCCAAGCTCATGAGCGGCCAGTTTTACGCTGCCGCCAAGAGCGTCGGCAAGACCGTTCTGAAAGGTGCGCCACCGCTCTTTGAGTTGGTCAAACGCTTTGAAGAGCAGGCCAAAGGCATGGTCATGCCAGCCACTTTGTTTGAGAAATTCGGTTTCAATTACATTGGCCCGATCGATGGCCACGACCTGGATTCGCTCATCCCCACGCTGGAGAACATCAAGCACCTCAAAGGGCCACAGTTCTTGCACGTAGTAACCAAAAAAGGGCAGGGTTACAAGCTTGCTGAAGCCGACCCGGTCGCCTATCACGGCCCTGGCAAGTTTGACTTGGGCGTTGGCTTGCAAGCTCCCGCAACCCAGCCCAAACTGACTTTTACCCAGGTGTTTGGCCAATGGTTGTGTGACATGGCAGCGCATGATCCACGCCTGATCGGCATCACTCCCGCCATGCGCGAGGGCTCCGGCCTGGTGGAGTTTGAGCAGCGCTTTCCTGAACGCTATTTCGATGTGGGTATTGCCGAGCAGCACGCTGTGACCTTTGCGGCCGGGCTGGCCTGCGAGGGGTTCAAGCCGGTGGTGGCGATTTACTCCACCTTTTTGCAGCGGGCTTACGACCAGTTGATTCACGATGTGGCGATTCAAAACCTGCCGGTGGTATTTGCGCTGGATCGCGCCGGACTGGTCGGTGCTGATGGTGCCACCCATGCCGGGGCTTATGACATTGCCTATTTGCGCTGCGTCCCCAACGTCAGTCTGGCCTGTCCGGCCGATGAAAACGAGTGCCGTCAATTGCTCAGTACGGCCTTTGCACAGGATCATCCGGTTGCCGTGCGCTACCCGCGCGGTGCCGGTGCGGGTGTAGCCGTGCAAGCCGGGCTGGAGACGTTGCCGTTTGGCAAGGGTGAAATCAGGCGCGTCGGCAAAGGGGTGGCGCTGCTGGTCTTTGGCACCCTGCTGTATCCGGCACTGGAGGCCGCTGAAAAGCTCAATGCCACGGTGGTCAATATGCGCTGGGTCAAGCCGCTCGATCTGGCGCTGCTGCTGGCGGTGGCGGTGGGGCATGAGGCGCTGGTGACACTGGAAGAGGGTGCCGTCATGGGCGGTGCAGGCAGCGCGGTACTGGAGGCGTTGCAAGCGGCTGGGCTACAGATGCCGGTGTTGCAACTCGGACTGCGTGATGAATTTATCGAGCATGGCGACCCGGCCAAACTGCTGAGCTTGCAGGGGCTCGATGCGGCTGGAATTGAGGCCACCGTTGCCAAGCGCTTTGCCAACTTGCTGGAACCCGGAAGGTTGGGGCTCAAAACAGTAGCTTGAATGGTTGTGTCGCCACCGCGAGCGAAGCGCGGCAATCTATGGTGGCGTTTCAAAGACATGGATTGCGCGGTACTGCGCGCGTGCCAACCGCAGCTTGTCAGCTGCCGAGGTACGCTTCCTGCACCTTGGGATTGACGAGCAGCTCGCGGCCGGTTCCGCTTAGAACAATATTTCCGGTCTCAATCACATAGGCGCGGTCCGCAATTTTCAACGCCTGGCGGACGTTTTGTTCAACCAGGAAAATGGTCAGGCCGGCTTGATTGATCTCAAGCAGGGTGCGAAAGATGCTATGAACGATGATCGGTGCCAGGCCCATGGAAGGTTCGTCCAGAAGCAACAGGCGCGGCTTGGCCATCAGCGCGCGGCCAATCGCCAGCATCTGTTGTTCTCCGCCTGAAAGATTGCCCGCCAAGCCATTGGCGCGTTCCTTGAGGACTGGAAACAGGTCATAGATATAGTCCAGGTCACGGGCCCGGTTGTCGCGATCATGGCGGCAGTAAGCGCCGAGTTCGAGATTTTCCTTCACCGTCAGAGTGGTCAGAGTGGCGCGACCTTCAGCCACCTGTACCACACCACTGGATACGATCTTGTGGGGCGGCATCTTGCTCAGGTCTTTACCGTCGAAAAGGACCCGGCCCGAAGCCTTCTTGATGAGTCCCGAGATGGCCAGCAGAATAGTGGACTTGCCGGCGCCGTTGGCGCCAACCAGTGTGCTGATCTGGCCTTCATGCAGTTCCAGGTCAACGCCCTTGACGGCTTGAATCTGCCCGTAGGCGACTTTCAGGGCGCTGACCTGTAGCAGTGGCACGCTCATGGAGCAACTCCGGCAGCGTCAAGGCTTGCTTCATCGTCTTCGCGGCCAAGATAGGCCTCGATCACCTGCGGGTCATTGCGGATGGTGTCGGGACTGCCGCGCGCAATGATGCGCCCAAAATTAAGGACAGCGATGTCCCCGCACAGGCCCATCACAAAACGCATATCGTGTTCAATCATGAAAATCGTATAGCCGCGTTCGCTGATGTTGCGGATCTCAATCATCAATTCGACTTTTTCGCTGCTGTTCATGCCAGCGACCGGCTCGTCAAGCAGCAGCAGTTTGGGGTTCGTCGCCAGCGCACGCGCCAGCTCCAGCTTACGCTGCTCGCCATACGATAGATTGTCGGCCTTGTCGGCTGCCTTGCCGTCAAGTTTCACCCAGGACAGCAATTCATGAGCGCGCTCGCGGGCTCTGCGTTCTTCGCTGCGAAACAGTCTGGAGCTTGCCAGCAGACCGAGCGAGCCATATTGGAGCTGCGCGTGCAAGCCGACCATCACGTTCTCCAGCAGCGTCATGTCCTTGAAGATGCGGATGTTCTGGAAAGTGCGGGCAATGCCCATGCGCGTGATCTCGTGCGGCTTGCGGCCGACCAGATTCTGGCCGTTGAACTCAATGCGGCCAGCCGTGGGTGGCAGCAGACCCGTGATCAGGTTGAAGACGGTCGTCTTGCCCGCCCCGTTGGGGCCGATCAGGCCAAAGATGCCACCGTGCGAAAGCTCCAGATTGACGTCTTGCAGCACCTGCAGGCCTCCAAAGTGACGCGACAGCGAGTCCAGCCGCAGTGATTTGGTCATCTGCGTCCTCCCGGGCGGCTCAGCCACTGACGAAAACGGGCCGGATCGGAGATGCCCTTGGGCAGGAACAGGACGATCAGCACCAGGATGAAGCCGTTGACCACCAGCCGGAAGTCCTTGAACGAGCGCAGCAGTTCTGGCAGCAGTGTGAGGATCACGGCGCCAATCACCGGGCCAGTCAGGTTGCCGATGCCGCCGAGAATGGTCATGGTGAGGATGTCCACCGCGCGGTCAAAGCCGTATTCACTGGGGCCGATGAAGAAGGTCAGGTGAGCGTTGAGCGTTCCGGCCAATCCGGCAATGGCCGCACCCAGCACAAAGGCCAGCATCTTGTGAGCCGCTACGTCAATGCCCATCAGCCCGGCGGCGGTCTCATCTTCCTTGATGGACTCGAAAGCGCGTCCGACCTTAGAACGACGCAGACGCCAGAGCAGAGCCAGCGTGAGGATCAGGGCCAGTGCCACATGCCACCATTGGGTGGATTGCGGGATGCCATTGAGCCCGAGCGCGCCGCCTGTGATGGATTCGGCGTTGAGCAGGGCAATGCGCACTACCTCGCCAAAGGCGAGGGTCGCCATGGCCAGATACACGCCCGAAAGCCGCAAGGTGGGCTTGCCGATCACGAAGGCCATGAGCGCCGGAGCGGCCATGCCCGCCGCCAGTGCGAGCGGGAACGGCGCGTCATAGTTGATTGTCAGCAGAGCCGAGGTGTAGGCCCCGATACCCATGAAAGCCGCATTGGCGATGACTAGCATGCCGCACGAGAGGGTCAGGTAGATAGAGAGTGCCAGTAATGCGTTGGTGCCCAGCGTGAGCACCAGATTGCTGTAGACCGCCCAAAAGTTATTGAACCACTCCATCACTCAAACCTTGCGTTCTTGCAGGGTACCGAACAGCCCCTTGGGCCGCACCAGCAAGATCAGGAATAGCAGACCAAAGGCCACAGCATCGCGCATGCTGGAGCCGACATAGGCCACCGACAGCACTTCGGCAAAACCCAGGAACAAGCCCCCAATCAGCGCACCGCGGATGTCCCCCATGCCGCCCAGAATGATCACTGCAATGCCCTTGTGCAACATGGGCTGTCCCATCAGCGGAAACAGCGCGTTGGAGTACAGGCCGATCAGCACGCCAGCCACACCACCCAGCCCGGCTGCTGCAAATGAAGTGAGGTAGAACAGGCCTTCGACGTTGATGCCCAGCAGGTAAGCGGCTTTGGGCGATTCTGCAATCGCCCGCAGCGCGCGGCCGAGTTGGGTTTTCTTGAGCGCCAACAGGAGTACGGTCATCAGTACGAATGACAGCAGGATGATGCCGAGTTCAAGTGCCGTCAGATTGATGCCGCCCAGGTTCAGGGTCTCATCCGACACCAGACCCGATGGAAAGCGCAGGTTCTGGGCACCAAAGATACCCTGGACACCATTGTTGAGGATGATTGCGACGCCGATGGTGGCGATCATCGGAACCAGATGCGGTGCACTGCGGGCCCGCAGTGGCCGCAGCACCAAAAAATCAATGAGCAGTCCCAACCCGCCGCAAAATACGAAGGCGAATAGCAGCGCACCCCACAGAGGCAAAGCGAAGCGCGCAACGGCCTGCTCCGCCGCATAGGCGCCGACCATGAAGATTGCGCCATGAGACAGATTGATGACACCCAGAACGCCAAAAATGAGAGTGAAACCCAGCGCAAAAAGTGCGTAGACGCAGCCGAGCGACAAGGCATTGACAAGTTGCTGTTCAAACACGACGGGTGGTCCCGGATAAAGCGTGGCGATGCGCTGGCAAGAAAAATGACGGCGCGGGCAGTCGCGCCGTCTGATGGAACAACGCTGTTATTTCTCGATGACGAACTGGCCGCTCTTCGTCACACTGACGATCGGGATTTGTTGCGCGTCATAGCCAGCTGGTTTGCCAGCGTGGTCGCTGGCACGACGGAACTGGAATGCGCCGGTGGCGCCGGTCCACTTTACTTTGGGCAGGGCATCACGTACTGCACTGCGGTCGGCCGTCAAGTCGCCGCTGAGTTTGATTTGCTTGAGTGCTTGGGTCGTGATGTACAGCGCGTCGTAGGACTGAGCCGCAAACTGGTCAGGCGCGGACTTGTATTTGTCGGAGTAGGCCTTGACGAACTTGGAATTTTCTGCGCTGGTGTTGCTGGCCGACCACGGGCTGCCCACGTACAGACCGTCCGCCTTGTCTCTGGCCAGATCAAATACCTTGACCGAGTTCATGCCGTTGCCGCCGATGAATGGCAGATTCAGACCGATCTGGCGCGCCTGCACCATGATGGGTGCGCCTTCCGCCAACAAGGCTGACAGCACGATGGCGTCAGGGTTACCGGCCTTTATCTTGGTCAGTTGGGCTTTGAAATCGACATCGCCCTTGGCGAAGGTCTCGGTCGTCGTGACGGGAATCTTCAGGTCTTCCAGCGCTTTCTTGAAGTTGTCGTAGCCACTTTTGGTGAACACGTCATCATTGCCATACATCACGGCAACCTTCTTGATGCCGGACTTTTTGACGGCCATCTTGAGGGTCTCGGGCAGCACGTCGGCTTCGGTTACCGAGTTGCGGAATACATAGTCGCCGATAGAGGTGATGCCATCAGCTGTGTTGGAGGTGCCAAAGGCAACTGTTTTGGCGGCTTGCGCGATCGGGTCGGCTGCCTGGGCCGAGTTCGACAGCGTGGGGCCGAACACCATCAGCACCTTATCCTGGAAAATCAGTTTCTTGAAAACGTTGATGGCTTCTTCTTTTTTGCCCTGTTCGTCCTCAATGACCAGTTGCAGCTTGTTGCCGTTGATGCCACCGGCGGCATTGATTTCATCGGCTGCAAGCTGGAAGCCATTGCGGATGGAGATGCCGTATTGCGCGGCACCGCCTGACAGCGCTTCGGCTACACCGACCTTGATATCGGCGGCGTAGATGCTGGCACTAAAAGTGCTCGCGAGAGCAAGCACGAGAAGCGAAGTTGTGGAAGGTTTTTGTCTCATTTGGAAATCCTTTTGAAGACACGTTGAAGAGTTGACGGTCAATTTTACCTCTCGTCAATCTTGACGTACTCGCCGCTCTGCAGCGTATAGGCTGAGTACAACAAAAAGGTGGCGGCAAACAAATACCACTGTACTTCAAGGTATGCGTTCGAGCTGAAGTTGAACACTTTGCGAACGACGGCGTTGATGGCGCTGAATAAACTGCTGGGCGCATTGCATTGGCAGCGGGTGGAGTTCTCACGGCCGGTCTGCGGACCGATCTGTCGCAAAGAAAACGACGGCTTCAGTGCGCAGTTGGTTCCGCCGGGAGCGCAGTTTGAAGCGCTGGCGTTTTTGTCGGCGCGCTCTGCACCCGACGGGCACCGTCAAAGCGTCGGCTCCAGTAGGTCAGCCCCATGTTTTCGAGCCGTACTTCAGCCCCAGGTTTGGGGGAGTGGATGAATTTGCCTTCGCCGACGTAAATGCCAACGTGGCTGAAAGCACGCCGCATGGTATTGAAAAATACCAGGTCGCCGGGTTGCAAGTCGGCACGGTCTATTTTTTGCGCTGCGGCGGCTTGTTGCTCGGCTTTACGGGGAAGAATCAGGCCTGCAGATTGCTCAAACATGGCCTTGACGAAGCCGCTGCAGTCAAAGCCGGTTTCCACCGTATTGCCACCGCGCCGATAGGGTACGCCAAGAAAACCCATCGCCGTGACGACCAGCTCGGCGGCTTTGTTGCTGATCGATAGTCGAGCCTGGTCGATCCGCGTCAACAAACCTTTATTTGCCAGAAGTTGATCCAGATCGTCGCTTACTGCGGCAGGGCTGGCATATGCATTGAAAACCAACAGCAGGGTAGCAAGGAGGACCGATATTCGCATGGGGCGTAGCATACTGGCAGACGCAGTAGCGCGTCAAATAAAATTTCCGGGTTGATTCCTTTTTAAACTGACAGTTCTTTTATATTTTCGGAGGATTTGTATGTTCAAGGCTTTGTTATTGGAAAACGCCACAGGGTTCACGGCTAGGGTGGCGCAAGTGGATGAAGCGCCGCTGCAAGCGGGCGAGGTGCAGGTGGGCATCGCCTATTCATGTCTGAATTACAAGGATGGTTTGGCCATTACCAACAAGGGCCCG
This sequence comes from Rhodoferax sp., assembly GCA_003133245.1. Lineage (GTDB taxonomy): Bacteria > Pseudomonadota > Gammaproteobacteria > Burkholderiales > Burkholderiaceae_C > Rhodoferax. The sequence goes on from PKWM01000005.1 coordinate 18,704, forward strand.
GTGGTGCGTACCTGGCCGATGGTGGCCGGCATCGATGGTGCTGGCACAGTGCTTGAATCCGATCATCCGCTCTGGAAAGTGGGTGATAGGGTTGTCCATAACGGCTGGGGCGTGGGGGAGACGCGCTGGGGCTGCCTGGCGGAGAAAGCCTGGCTCAAGGGCGACGGGCTGGTGAAGTTGCCAACGGCCTTTACGCTGCGCCAGGCGATGGCGATTGGCACGGCGGGCTACACCGCCATGCTGTGCGTGTTGGCGCTGGAAGACCACGGTGTCAAGCCTGGTGCGGGTGAAGTACTGGTCACCGGAGCCGCCGGCGGTGTTGGCAGTGTGGCGATTGCGTTGCTGGGCAAACTGGGCTACACGGTGGTAGCGGCCACTGGAAAAGCAGGCGAAGAGGTTTACCTCAAGTCACTCGGTGCCAGCAGTGTCATCGACCGGGCACTGTTATCGGTTCCTGGCAAGCCATTTCAGAAAGAGCGCTGGGCCGCTGCGGTGGACGTCGCCGGCTCCCACACCCTGGCCAATGCCCTGGCGCAAACCCGTTACGGCGGCGTTGTTGCTGCCTGCGGCTTGGCGCAAGGCATGGATTTACCGACCACGGTGATGCCCTTCATTTTGCGTGGCGTGACGCTGGCCGGCGTTGATTCAGTGATGGCACCGTCGCCCAAACGCCAGCGCGCCTGGGATCGTCTGGCGCGTGACCTCAACCCCGCTTTGCTGGAGACGATGATTGAAGAAATTCCGCTGGACGCGGCGATTGACAAAGCCCACGAATTGATGGCGGGCAAGGTACGCGGTCGGGTGGTGGTGAAAATTGCTTAGGAACTTTCCAGAAATGATGACAGGCCAGACCCCGCCCGGCATGCGGTGAGGATCAGGCCGCTGGGGCACTCAGCGCTGCGGCTGTCCCCCGGCCCGCGGCCTCCTCTACCTACGCAGAACACCCAGGCAGCCCGATTTGCGCTGGATCAGGCTGCCTGGATGCTCTGCTTCGTGTCCCCCGCCCTTGCGGGCTCCTCCTTTACCTACGCAGAACACCCAGACAGCCCGATCCCGGTGAATTGGTATTCGAGTTCGAGTTTGAGTTCAAAAAAACCAAGTCGACATTTCTGAGCAGCCGGGTGGGGGTGCATGCCAAAGTGAGGTAAAGAAGGGAGTTATTGGGGTCAGACACCAATTTCGCTGCGACGCCTTGCGTCGAACCCCACGAGCCGCAGGCTCGGCGAATTTGGGCTCTGACCCCAAAAACTCACGAACGGCGGCGCGTGCCACCGCCCGGCTGCGGAGCCACCCACTGCGTTGCCTTCGGCCACCCACGCCCGAGGCATAACGGTGTCGTGAATTTCGGAACTCTCAATAATCCCAAGCGACTGCAGGAGACTGCGGCCACCTCAATGACTTGATCTTGACACCGGTCATGGAAACAAGGAGCCAGTCCAGCAGGCGTTGCAAACTGCTTTTTTAGCCTTTATAACTTGGTTCTTGGAGGGTGAAAAAACCGTGCAGTATCTGATAGACCATCATGTAGTTCTTCTGCTGGAAGCTGGCGTGCGAAATCCCTGCCATCACGCTGAACTGTTTGTTCATATTGGGTAGCAGCTTGAAGAAATTGATCAGGTCGTCAAGGCCTGCAATACCGTCGAACTCGCCGCGCAAAATGAGAGTTGGAACCAGAATTTTTTGCGGATCTGTCACTGGTAGTTTTGAGCACATATCGACATAGGTTCCGGTCGGCATCGAATCATCGAGCGTCAGAATGGCATCGGCAAAGGCGTTGACTGTGTTCTCGTCGGCGCAACCAGGATGGTCGCGCTGGAAAATACTGTGTACGAAAGCGAGGTCGATTGGGCGACGATTTTGGGCCAGAAACTCGGATAGTTTTTTCTTGCGTTGATCCAGTGTGTGGCTGCCTTCGCCGGTCCAGACAAAGGCATCAAGGGCCAGTTTGGCGACGCGCTCGGGATGGCGCTCGGTAAACAGCGCAGCCTTTAGTGCGCCCGAAGAAATGCCGTACATCAGCAAGGGCTCGTCACCGTTTCTTTCGAGGATGTAGGCGCTGCCTGCTGCCAAGTCGTCGGCACCGTTGCTGATGTCGAAGTTGATGTTGCGCTGTTTGTCGGAGCGGCCATAGCCCTCGTTGTCCATGGTCCAGGTGTCAAAGCCATGATCGGTAAACCAGTCCATTGCAGACGAATAGGGACGCCCGCTCACATGCAAGTCAAATGTAGGTTGCGAGGCCATCGATGAGCCATGCACAAAAAAAACCGTGCCCGCGTGTGGCGCCTTGGGTGAAGCTTTTTTCTCCCAGAGAAAAAGTTTGATATCGTCTTTATGGGTCCAGTGCTCCGCACCGCCCGTCCACTTCACAGCACTCATTGAAAACTCCTGTTGTTGATGCTTGATAATAACTCGACTGACACTTGCCGTTTAGGATGCAGATCATCCTTTAATCAGTCGTTGATTGAATTTTTACCAGATACCCAGAAAGTTTGCCATGTTGCTAGATGCAGCCCAATCCCAACTCGTCCTGGTGGACTACCAAGCCAACTTGATGCCTGATATTTTTGAAGGCCCTTTAGTCGTGGGCAACGCCATTCGTCTGGGGCAGTTGGCACGTTTGATGGAAGTACCGGTATGGGGTACGGAGGAAAACCCGTCCAGGCTGGGCGCGAACGTAGCCGAGGTCAGGGTGCTTTGTGTACAAACCCTGAGCAAGATGCATTTCAGCGCGGTTGAAGAGGGCTTGGGTGAGTGGCTGCGCCCAAGGCCTAAAGTCCTGTCCGGCAATGCGCGCAGCCTGCCCAGACATTTGCAAAAACCTGTGACCGTTGCGCCCGAGCGCAACTCGGTGGTGATCGCCGGCTGTGAGGCGCATGTCTGCCTGTTGCAAACTACCCTGGATTTGCTGGAAGACGAGTTTGATGTCTGGGTGGTGACCGATGCCTGTAGCTCGCGCACCGAACGCAACCGGGACGCCGCTTTTGACCGGCTGGCTGGCGCTGGCGCAGAGTTGGTAACGACGGAAATGGTGGCGTTTGAGTGGCTGCGCAGTGCCGAGCATCCGGCTTTCAAGGCGGCACTGGCGTTGATTAAGTAGCCAACAGACATCAGTCAGGCTGTTGCAAGCTAATTGCCCACAATCATGAATTCAGTTTGACGCCCCCTGGAGACCCACAATGACAAGCTATGCCGAATTTCACCGCCGCTCACTCGAAGATCGTGATGCTTTCTGGGCGGAACAAGCTCAATTGGTGGACTGGAAAACCCAGGCAACGCAGATCTGCGACTACAGCAAGCCGCCATTCGTCAATTGGTTTGTGGGCGGCAGCACCAATTTGTGCCACAACGCGGTGGATCGGCATTTGAAAGACCGTGCTGACCAGGCGGCGCTTATTTTTGTTTCCACCGAGACCCACCAGGAGCGGGTTTATTCCTTCCGCGAGTTGCATGCCGAGGTGCAACGCATGGCGGCTGTGCTGATCGAGCTGGGCGTCAAGAAGAGCGACCGGGTCCTGATTTACATGCCGATGATCGCCGAGGCCGCTTTTGCCATGTTGGCCTGCGCCCGTATGGGTGCCATTCACTCGGTCGTTTTTGGCGGCTTTGCCTCGGGCTCACTGGCCTCCCGCATTGAAGATGCATCGCCCAAAGTCATCATCAGCGCCGACGCCGGCTCGCGCGGCGGCAAAGTGGTGGCTTACAAGCCCTTGCTGGATGAAGCCATTCGCCTGTCGAGCCACAAACCCGATTCCGTATTGTTGGTCGATCGTGGCTTGGCAACGATGAATTGGGTGGCAGGTCGAGACAAACTGTGGGAGCCTCTCAGGCAAAAACACCTCGATACCGTGGTGCCGTGCGAGTGGCTTGATGCCTCCCATCCGAGCTACACGCTCTACACCAGCGGCACCACCGGCAAGCCCAAAGGGGTGCAGCGCGATACCGGGGGTTACGCCGTGGCGCTAGCGGCCAGCATGAAGCACATCTATTGCGGCAACGCGGGCGAAACCTATTTTGCAACCAGTGACATCGGCTGGGTGGTGGGGCACAGCTACATCATTTACGGGCCGCTGATCGCCGGTATGGCGACCATCATGTACGAAGGCTTACCAATCCGCCCCAATGGTGGCATCTGGTGGAGCCTGGTCGAGAAATACAAGGTTACCGTCATGTTCAGCGCGCCAACGGCAATCCGGGTGCTCAAGAAACAGGATCCGGTGCTGCTTAAAAAATATGATTTGTCGTCGCTGCGCGCGCTGTTTCTGGCCGGTGAACCGCTCGATCAGCCCACCGCCCAGTGGATCAGTGAGGGTTTGGGCCGACCGATTGTCGATAACTATTGGCAGACCGAAACCGGCTGGCCAATCCTGGCCATTTCCAAGGGTGTCGATGATGCACCGACCAAATTCGGTTCTCCCGGCAAGGCGGTCTATGGCTACGACGTCAAACTGATCGACGAAAACACCGGCGCGGAACTCAAGGGCGCCAACCAGAAAGGCGTGGTCGCCATCGAGGGACCATTGCCGCCGGGCTGTCTGCAGACGGTGTGGGGCGACAATGACCGTTTCGTCAGCACCTACTGGAACACCATCCCCGGACGCATGATCTACAGCACCTTTGACTGGGGCATTCGGGACGAAGACGGCTACTACTTCATCCTGGGGCGCACCGATGACGTGATCAACGTGGCCGGGCACCGGCTCGGTACGCGCGAAATTGAAGAGAGCATCGCCGGCCACCCCAACGTTGCCGAAGTGGCAGTGGTCGGTGTGGCCGATCAGCTCAAGGGGCAGGTGGCAATGGCCTTTGCTGTGGTCAAGGACACCCGTCTGCTGACGGACGAGGCCGCCAAACTCAAGCTCGAAGGCGAAATCATGAAGCGGGTCGATGGCGACCTGGGTGCCCTGGCGCGGCCAGCGCGTGTGCGCTTTGTCACGGTGCTGCCCAAGACGCGCAGCGGCAAGTGCCTGCGCCGGGCGATCCAGGCCGTCTGCGAAGGGCGCGACCCCGGCGACTTGACGACCATGGAAGACCCGGCGGCGTTGCAGCAGATCAAGGATCTGGTGGCCGGGTAATATGGCTGTCAGACAAGCCTATCAAACCGAACTGGTCAGCCATGGCTACAGTGCCGACCCGGCGCAACAGCAAGCCATCGAAGCATTGCAGCGCTGCGCGCTGGCGTGGCGCCATTTCAAGACGCAGCGTTCGAGCACGCTCAAAAAGCTGATCAATCATCCGCTGCCGCCGCGTGGCGTTTACCTGTGTGGTGGCGTTGGGCGCGGCAAGAGCTTCTTGATGGATTGTTTTTTTGACGCGCTGGCCTTGAAACGAAAGACCCGGCTGCACTTTCATGAGTTCATGCGCGAAGTTCATCGCGAGTTGATCGCTCTGCAGGGCACGGTCAACCCGCTCGACGTGTTAGCAAAACGCATTGCACAAAAGCATCGTTTGATCTGTTTTGACGAGTTTCACATTGCCGACATCACCGATGCCATGATTCTGCATCGGCTGCTACGGGCCCTGTTCAACCAGGGTGTTGGCTTGGTCGCCACTTCCAATTTCAAGCCGGATGATCTGTATCCCGACGGTTTGCATCGCGAGCGGATTCTGCCGGCCATTGCCCTGCTCAAGCAACAGATGGAAGTTGTCGATGTTGACAACGGATGCGACTACCGTCGTACTGGTTTGGAGCAAGTCAACACCTACATCATGCCGCCAGGGGAACTGGCGGATGCGTTGCTAGGCGATGCGTTTGACCAATGGGCTCAAACGCCCGATGAGGATCCGGTCTTGAAGATTGAGGCCCGACTGATTCGCGCTCGGCGCAAGGCTGCTGGCGTGGTTTGGTTTGACTTCAAGACACTTTGTGGTGGCCCACGCTCGCCCAATGATTATCTTGAAATTGCGCAGCGGTTTGATGCAGTTGTGTTAAGTGATGTACCCTATTTGCCAGCGCATATGGCGTCGCAAGCGCGTCGTTTCAGCGGTTTGATCGATGTGCTCTATGACCGCCGGGTCAAGCTGATTGTCTCGGCTGCGCTAGCGCCGCAGGGCCTGTACACGAAAGGTCCGCTCGCTTATGAATTTGCGCGAACTGTATCGCGTCTGCATGAAATGCAAACGCCAGCCTATTTGGCGTTGGAGCGGCGTGTCGTGCCGACGCGCTTGACAACCAGCATCAGGTTGCCAACGGCTCCAGTTTGACCACCACCAAAGACAAATTGTCGCCCCCACCATGGGCTCTGGACCTGGCCTGCTCGATTAAAAACTCGCAGGCTTCCCGCGCCGTCAGTCGCTCCAGAATGGAACCCATTTCATCCGTATCGAAGTAGTGCCAGAGGCCGTCGCTACAGGCCATCAGTACATCGCCAGCATGCAGTTGGGGTATGAAGTGGACAGCGATCACGGGCTCACTCTCGGTTCCCAGGCAGCTCATCAGAATATTCGATTGCGGATGCAGTTTGGCTTGTTCTTCAGTCAGTTTGCCCCGATTGACCAGGGTCTGGACGTAGGAGTGATCCAGTGTGCGTTTGATCAATTGGCTACCATGAAAGTGATAGATCCGGGAGTCACCCGCGTGCGCCCAGTAACAATCACCGCCGCTGTTGATCAGGAATGCCGCCACGGTGCTGTGCGGCTCTTGTTCCGACGAGATGGCGGTCAGCTTGATGACGGTATGCGCCTCCTGTATCAGTTGCATCAGCGCCGCCGCTGCGTCGTCGGTGGCCGGGTCGTAGCGCTCAAACAGTTGCCTGGCCGTCAGTATGACTTGATCTGAGGCTTTGCGCCCGCCGCTGAGCCCACCCATGCCGTCCGCCAGTACGGCCAGGACGCAGCCTTTGATGCGCGGGTGACCAAGCAAGATGACCTGGTCTTGCTGGTAGCTGCGGTCACCCTTGTGAATGCCGGTGGATGCGCTGAGTCGGTAGCCTTGGGGCATATTAAGAGGTTAAATTGCGAGGGCCCTGAAAATGTGCCTTCAGGCCGTATTATCGAGCCAAGGCGGACGGACGTTCGGCTTGATTGATCTGACAGTCTTCTTCTGGTTTACCTGTATCACTTTATTTAAGTTCAATGAGTTTGCAAAACCTGACGCGTGAGATATTTGCCCCGGAGGGCTTGTTGTCGCGCAGCGTCGAGGAGTTCCGCATCAGGGAGGGACAAACCGAGATGGCGCTTGCCATCGCCCGGGTGATTGACGAGGGTGGCGTCCTGGTGGTCGAGGCGGGTACCGGCATTGGCAAGACTTTTTCGTACCTGGTACCAGCGCTATTGAGTGGCGCGCGTCTGTTGCTTTCTACCGCCACCAAAACCTTGCAGGATCAATTGTTTGGTCGCGACCTGCCGCGCTTGATCAAGGTATTGGGCTTGCCTGTGAGAGCGGCCTTGCTCAAAGGCCGTGGTAGTTATTTGTGCCAGCATCGCTTGCAACAAGCACGTGAAAATTCAACCAGCGCGGATCGCTTGACGCTGCGTACGTTGGCCAAAATTGAAATCTGGGCGAAAGTGACGCGTAGCGGCGACCTGGCCGAGCTGGCGGGCCTGGATGAACGCTCGCCTTGGATCCCGCTGGTGACCTCGTCACGTGAAAATTGCCTGGGTTCGCAATGCCCACAGTTGCGTTCCTGTCACGTCAACCTGGCCCGGCGCGAGGCATTGGCGGCTGATGTGGTGATCATCAATCACCATTTGTTTTTTGCTGACCTGGCGGTTCGTGAGTCGGGCCTGGCCGAGTTGCTGCCATCGGTACAGACGGTTATTTTTGACGAAGCGCATCAACTCAATGAAACTGGGGTGCAGTTTCTGGGTCAGCAACTCAGTACCGCCCAGTTGCTGGATTTTGCGCATGACCTGCTCAACAACGGCCTGCAATATGCGCGGGGCTTGCTCGATTGGCAACAACTGGCAGCGCAAGTAGAGCACACAACTCGTGATTTGCGTCTGGTCGTCGGCCAGGCCTTGGCGGGCAACAAATTGCGTTGGGTGGGAATCGCGCCAGAGCAGGTCAACACGTCCGACTGGACGGCTGCGCTGGGCGCGCTGCACGCGGCCTGTGGCCGCGCCGGGTGGGCGCTCGATACGGTCAGTGAAACCAGTCCCGATCTGCTGCGCTTGAGTGAACGAGCCAATTTATTGGGCCAGCGCCTGGCGTGTTTTATGGCATCTTGCGCGACCGACTCAGTGCGTTGGCTTGATGTCGGCGCGCAGCTTAGGTTGGTAGAGTCGCCCCTTGACATTGCTCAGGTAGTGCAGACCCGGCTGATCAAGCCGACACCCGTCGAGGGCGACCAGCGCTCCTGGATATTTACATCGGCAACTTTGGGTGACGACCCGGCGTTACGCTGGTTTACCGAGCCCTGTGGTTTGGACGCGGCAGAGATTCTGAAAATTGGCAGCCCGTTTGATTATGCAGAGCAAGCTGTCCTCTATGTGCCGACGCATTTGCCCAAACCCAGTGAGGCCAGCCACAGCGCGCAGGTGGCTGATTTGGTGGCGCGCTCGGCCACTGTCATCGGCGGTCGCACCCTGGTATTGACGACCAGCTTGCGTGCCTTGCATACCATTAGCGAGGCACTGCTGCGACATTTCGAAAACTCCAGAACGCTGGAAATTCTGGTGCAGGGGCAACAAACCAAACGTGAGTTGATGGATCGCTTTCGTCGTGGCACCCAGGACGGTGCTGCGCCTTGTATTCTGGTGGCCTCCGCTTCCTTTTGGGAAGGCGTGGACATTCCCGGTGATGCCTTGCAAATGGTGGTGATAGACAAGTTGCCTTTCCCGCCGCCGGGCGATCCACTAGTGGAGGCGCGCTCCAAGCGCCTGGAGGCGGTCGGGCGCAGCGTTTTCAAGGATTACTTTATGCCCGAAGCCGCCATTGCCCTCAAGCAAGGGGCCGGCCGCTTGATTCGTCGCGAATCGGATCGTGGCATTCTGATCATTTGCGATACGCGCCTGACCCTGATGGGTTACGGCCGCAGGCTTCTGCGCGCCTTGCCGCCGATGCGACAAATCAGCTCCCTGGCTGATTTTGACGCGGCGTTGCTGGCGCTTACCAGACCTTCCACCACGGATCCGAGTTGCCTTTGAAGCCACGGCTCAAGTACTCGGACTTGGGGTAGTTTTTTTCAAGCACCCGTTTGGTGTCGTCACGCAGTTGTGTCATGCCCAGCGCGTCATAGGATTTGACGATGATGAAGAGCGCTTCTTCAAGGGCTGGCACGTCCTGGTAATCGGTCAGCGCGATTTGTGCCCGGTTGATCGCTGCCACGTAGGCACCACGATCGAAATAATAACGCGCCACGTACACTTCGGACTGGGCCAACGAGTTGACAATATAGGTCATGCGCAGGCTGGCGTCGTTTGCGTACTTCGACGTCGGGAAACGATTGAGCAATTCCTTGAAAGACTCAAAAGATTCTTTGGATGCTTTTTGGTCGCGCTCTGCCAGATCCTGGCGGGTGAGGCCGGAGAACAAGCCCAGATCGTCATTGAAGTTGATGATGCCCTTGAGGTACAGGGCGTAGTCGAGGGCCGGACTGGCCGGGTGCAGCTTCATGAAACGATCGAGCGTGGCGATTGCCTGTGCGGCCTCGCCCGACTTGTACTGGGCGTAGGCTTTGTCCAGTTGGGCTTGTTGCGCCAGCGGCGTTCCAGCGGCGCGACCTTCGAGTTTTTCGAATAGTTTTATGGCATTCTCATAACCGCCGGAACTCAACTCATCTTTGGCCTCAGTGTAGATTTTGTTTGGGCTCCAATTGGCTGTCTGGTCCTCTGGTGTGGACGAACAGCCAGCCAGCAGCAAGGCGGCAGCCGAGATGGAGCAGGCGCAGACAACCGATAATTTGGCTAAAAGCATGAGGGACAACTTTCTTGAAAGATTCCAGGTTGATTATATCGGGCACCTTGGCGAGCGACGATCCGCCAGATCCGGTTGAAGCGGGCGCTGACAGCGAGTTGCGCCAGTTGCTTTTTGGTACGGCCCAACACGGACTGCGGCTGGACCAGGCGCTGGTGGAGTTGGTGCCTGAATTTTCGCGCAGTTATCTGCAGCAATTGATTGATTTGGGAGGCGTGACGGTCAACGCCTGCGTGGTAAGCAAAGCATCGACCCGGATCAAGACCAGCGATGTGGGAACGATTGAGTTGAGGCCGACACCGCAAAGCCAGGCGTTCAAGCCCGAGACCATGGCATTGGACGTGGTGTATCAGGATGAACACTTGCTGGTGATCAACAAGCCCGCCGGGCTGGTGGTTCATCCGGCACCGGGCAACTGGAGTGGCACCCTCCTCAATGGCTTGCTGGCCTTTGACACGAAGGCGATGAATCTGCCGCGCGCCGGAATTGTGCATCGCCTGGATAAAGATACCAGTGGCTTGATGGTGGTGGCGCGAACGCGTGCGGTGATGGACGCTTTGATTCGGTTGATTGCCGCGCACGAGGTCAAGCGTCAATATATCGCACTGGCCCACGGCCGCTGGGTCGGCGCTGGCAGGCGTGAAGTGAGCGCGCCGATTGGACGGGATCCGCGCAACCGGCTGCGCATGGCCGTGGTTGACCTCGATAAGAATCCAGGCAAGCCAGCCCGAACCGATATTGAATTGTTGAAAAATTGCGATCAGGCTTGCCTGGTTCGGTGTACCTTGCATACCGGCCGAACGCATCAGATTCGGGTTCATATGGCGTCAATTGCGCACCCACTGGTGGCCGATTCTCTCTATGGTGGCCATTTCGCCGTTGGCCTGCAACGCCAGGCGCTGCATGCCTATCGTCTGGCTTTCAAGCATCCGCTGACGCAGCAATCGCTGGATTTTCACGCCACCTTGCCGCAGGATTTAGTGCTGGCGCTGAACCAGTGGGGGCTCAGTTACAATGATTTTCAATAGTTTTAACGACCACCAGCCGAGCGGCTGCGCGCAACGGATTTGTCAATCTGTCTGCTGCGCCCCCCATGAATCAAACTGGTTTTGCACCTTGAAGGTGCTTGCTTCGGAATCCAAACAGCATGATGAATGCCAAACGCATCCTGGAAACTGCCTTGATTTGCGCGCAACAGCCTTTGCAGATTGAGGAGTTGCGTGTCTTGTTTGACAACGGCATGGACAGTGACACGCTCCAGGGTTTATTGAACGAGCTTCAACAGGACTGGGCGCTGTGTGGTGTCGAACTGGTCAAGGTGGCGAGCGGCTGGCGTTTTCAAAGTCGGCCCGAAATGCGCGAGTATCTGGAGCGCCTGCACCCTGAAAAACCACCGCGTTATAGCCGCGCCACACTTGAGACGCTGGCCATCATCGCCTACCGGCAACCGGTCACGCGTGGAGATATCGAAGAGGTACGGGGTGTCAGCGTTAATTCCCTGCTGCTCAAACAGCTTGAAGACCGCGGCTGGGTTGAGGTCATTGGCTACCGTCAAACCATTGGACGGCCTGCGCTGTTGGCAACGACCCGGCAATTTCTTGACGATTTGGGGCTCGCTTCGCTCGATCAGTTGCCCATGTTGGAGACACCGGGTCAGCAGATCGATGCGATGGAGGCGCTCAACTCAGGTTTGCGTGGCGTGCCGATGGAGCTGGTATTGCCAAAGGGGCCAGATTTGGCCTTGTCTGAAGAGAGCGATTTATTTATTTTGAACAGGACCCAAACATGATCAGCAACCCTGCCAATCGCTTTGAGGATGTGGTTTCCGGGCAATTTGACGCTGATGAAGAAAGCCCCGAACTGGCCCCGGTCAAACGCGTGTTGGCGGCATTGGCTGAAACGCCCAAGTTGCATAAAGTGCTGGCGCAGGCGGGTATGGGCTCGCGTCTTGAAATGGAGCAACTGATCATGGAAGGCCGCATCACGGTCAACAATGAGCCCGCGCACATTGGGCAGCGCATCCAGTTTGGTGATCACGTCAAAGTCAATGGCAAGCCGATCCGGTTTCGAATTGATGCGCCGCCGCCGCGCGTCATTGCCTACCACAAGCCGGTGGGCGAGGTGGTCACGCACGACGATCCGCAGAACCGTCCAACGGTGTTTCGCAAGCTACCCAGGTTGGTGCAAGGCAAGTGGCAATCGGTCGGACGGCTCGACCTCAACACCGAAGGCTTGCTGCTGTTTACCAGCTCAGGCGAGTTGGCCAATAACCTGATGCACCCGCGCTTTGGCCTGGAGCGCGAATACGCGGTGCGTGTGCTTGGAGCTCTGAACAAGGACGAGAAGCAAAGACTGCTTGCAGGCATCAAGCTCGACGATGGCATGGCGCAATTTGGTTCCATTGAAGAGGGTGGCGGCGAAGGTGCCAACTGCTGGTACCGGGTCACGATCGCCGAGGGGCGTAACCGCGAAGTTCGCCGCTTGCTGGAAGCGGTGGGACACGCGGTGAGCCGTTTGATCCGGATCCGCTATGGCGCCATGGTGCTGCCGCGCGGGCTCAAGCGCGGTGCTTGGATCGAGCTCGGCGAGAGTGACATCAAGTCGCTGATGCAGGCCGCCGGGCCGCGCAGCCCCCGTGAAAGTGGGGATCCATCGGATCGGGGCGAGGGCGGGGTTGCCGGACCTGAAGGCACCGGTCCGGAGCCCGGCGGTCGAAGTCGGCGTCGCGGTGGCCGCGGTAATGGACCGCGCAGTGCCGCTGGTGGGCCAGGCACTGCGTCAGACGGTGGCGAGCAAGGCGGGGCGCAGGGTTTTTCAACCGGCCCGACGCAAGGGCGCAAGAGCCGCTCGAAGTCGCAAGAACGTCCCGGTGCTGCGAGTCAGCCTGATCCGATGAAGACGGCTTTTGGTTATATTGGGGCTGACAGCTTCACCCGTCAGCGCCAGGATCAGAGCCAGCGCCGTAGCGGGGGCGGCTCGGGGGGGCAACGCCGCCCTGGACGAGGTCGCTGACTTCAATCGCCGCCAGCGAGCGGTTAAAATTCACCCCTTTGCCCGCTGGGCAAAACTTAACATTTCAAGCTCAGGAAAAATTCATGACGATCGAACGAACCCTCTCCATCATCAAACCAGACGCAGTGGCAAAAAACGTCATCGGTCAGATTTACGCGCGTTTCGAAGCAGCCGGTCTGAAAGTGGTCGCCGCCCGGATGATGCATTTGTCCCAGGGCGAAGCGCAGGCTTTTTACGCCGTTCACCAGGCGCGTCCTTTCTTCAAGGATCTGGTGAGCTTCATGACCTCCGGCCCGGTCATGGTTCAAGCGCTTGAGGGCGAAAACGCCATTTTAAAGAATCGCGATCTGATGGGTGCAACCGACCCGAAAAAAGCCGCTCCCGGCACCATTCGGGCTGACTTTGCCGACAGCATCGACGCCAATGCAGTGCATGGCTCGGACGCGGTTGAGACTGCCGCTGTTGAGGTGGCTTTCTTTTTCCCCGGCATGAATATTTATTCTATCTAGATAGCACATGGCTTTTGCGCTTCATCCCGTTTTGCCGCCCCCCGAGGGGACGCTAGCGCGCTTGAGGCGTCCCGGCGCAGCGCCATGACCGCCAATCTGCTCGATTACGACCTTGAGGGACTGACTGTTTTTTGTGAACGGCTGGGCGAAAAACGGTACCGTGCAGTTCAGTTGTTTCGCTGGATTCATCAAAAAGGCGCATCCAGTTTTGATGCCATGAGCGATCTTGCCAAGTCGCTGCGGGAGAAGCTTAAAGTCTGCGCCCAGGTCAGCGCACCGCCGATCCTGTCGCAGCACATCTCTGCCGATGGCACTATCAAATGGCTACTTGATGTCGGTGCTGGCAATGCGGTTGAAACCGTTTTTATTCCCGAAGAAGACCGGGGTACCTTGTGTATTTCCTCGCAGGCCGGTTGCGCGATGGGGTGCAGGTTTTGTTCCACCGGGCACCAGGGCTTCAGCCGAAACCTGACAACGGGTGAAATCGTCGGGCAACTTTGGTTCGCCGAACATTTTTTGCGCAAACACTTTCAACGTGATGAACGGGTGATCTCCAACGTGGTGCTGATGGGCATGGGTGAGCCCCTCCAGAACTATGTCCAATTGCTGCCGGCCTTGCGCGTCATGCTCGACGATCACGGCTACGGTTTGTCGCGTCGACGGGTCACCGTTTCCACCTCCGGGGTTGTCCCCAAGATGGATCAGTTGGCCCAGGATTGTCCGGTGGCATTGGCGGTGTCTTTGCACGCGCCCAGCGACGCTTTGCGGGATGAATTGGTGCCGCTGAATAAAAAATACGGTATTGCCGAGCTGCTCGATGCCTGCAATCGGTACCTAGCCTATGCACCGCGTGACTTTATTACCTTTGAATATTGCATGCTCGCCGGTGTCAATGACCAGGCCGAGCATGCGCACCAGTTGGTCAGACTGGTGCGACACTATGCCAACGGCAGCGGTGTTTGGTGCAAGTTCAATTTGATTGCGTTCAACCCTTTTCCTCAGTCCGGCTTGATCCGATCTGCGCCTGAACAGATCCAGGCGTTTGCCAGAATTCTGACTGATGCGGGGATCGTTACGACCATTCGCAAGACGCGTGGCGACGATATTGACGCGGCCTGTGGTCAACTCGCCGGCGAAGTCAAGGACCGCACCCATATTGCTGAACGCATCGCACGACAACGCACCTTTATGTTCAAACCGGTGTCGGTGTCTAACCAGTCAGTCAAGGAGACTTGAGGTATGAAGGCAACAACCGGTGAGCAGTTCAAGCGTTGGTCTTTTTGTGCTGGTCTGGTGCTGCTTGGGCTGAGCAGCATTTCCGGTTGTGCTTCAAAAGCGGTTGCTACCGGCTCAAGTGCCGACGCCACCGAGATTGTGACTGAATCGGACGAACCGGAACTGCGCCAGCGAGCACGCAAGCGTCTTGAGTTGGCGGTGGCTTATTTTGAACAGGGACAAACCACGGTGGCCCTTGACGAGGTCAAACAGTCGATTGTTGTTGACCCAGATTACGCCCAAGCCTACAACTTGCGGGGTCTGATTTACCTGCGTCTCAATGATTTTCCAAGAGCCGATGAAAGCTTCAGAAAATCCCTGGCGCTCAATCCAGGCGATTCAAATGTCATTCACAACCTGGGCTGGCTCAGGTGCCAGCAGGCGCGCTACCCTGAGTCGTTCCAGTTTTTCTCGCAGGCGCTGGCGAACCCGCAATATGGAGAGCGCGCCAAGACTTTTCGGGCGCAGGGCCTTTGTCAGGCTAGAGCGGGTTTGTCAGGAGCAGCGGAACAGAGTCTCTTGAAGTCTTATGAGTTCGATGCGGGCAACCCGGTGACCGCCTACAACCTGGCGTTGCTGCTGTTCCAGCGGGCAGATTTTGCGCGCGCCCAGTTTTATGTGCGCCGTTTGAATAACAGCGAACTGGCGAACGCGGAGTCGCTCTGGTTGGGCATTAAAGTGGAGCGACGAATGAAGAATAGTGATGCCATGGCACAGCTCGGAGCGCAATTGACAAAACGCTTTGCGCAATCCCCTGAGGCAGCCGCCTTCCAGCGCGGGGGGTTCGATGAGTGAAAGTATGTCTGTGACTGTTCCAGAGCCGGTACCACAAAACGGTCTATTGCTTGCGGTTTCGGCCGGAGCGCTGTTGCGTGAGGCGCGTGAAGCGCAAGGTTTGCACATCGGGGCACTGGCGGTTGCCCTGAAGATACCGGTCAAAAAATTGGAAGCACTTGAAGCTGACCAATTTGATTTGTTGCCGGGTATGGTTTTTATCCGCGCGCTGACGGCCAGCATTTGTCGTACCCTGAAAATTGATCCGGCACCCATATTGGAAAAACTGCCAGCCACCACGCTGGCGCACTTGAAGACTGATGACGCGGGTATCAACACCCCGTTTCGGATGCCATGCGATGCCTCATGGGCGTTGCCCTTGAAGCAACTGTCCAGGCCTTTGGTGCTCGCTGTTGTACTGCTGTTGCTGGGCGCTGCGGTGCTGGTGGTTTATCCCTTGTTCCAACGTCCCGTTGCTGCCAGTGCGCCCAAATCCGAGCTCTCGACGGTGATCATCGCGCCAACCTCTCCCGCCCCCAAGGCCAAGCAAGACCCAGTGGCTGTGTTGGTGCCTGCTGCAAACCCGGTTCCGGCTGAGTCAGTGCCTGGCCTGAGCGCCAGCGAATCTCTGGTTGTAGTGCCTGGTACAGGTGCGACCACCGGCCTGCTCGTCGTGAAGGCGCATGGTGTTTCCTGGCTCAGGGTCGTCGATGCCAGTGGTGTCATTCAAGTGAGCAAGAACATGTCAGAGGGTGAAGTGGTGGGGGTCTCGGGCGTGCTGCCGCTTTCGGTGGTGGTTGGGCGCTCCGATACGACCGAGGTCCAGGTGCGTGGCAAGTCCTTTGATTTGACCGGCATCGCCAAAAGCAACGTGGCTCGTTTTGAGGTGAAATAGTGCAAACTTCCTTACCCGTTGAAGCCGCCTGGCCGAAAGCACGGCGTTCGCGTCAGGCAAGCGTTATTTGGGGCACAAATGTCATTACCGTCGGTGGCGACGCGCCGGTGCGGCTTCAGTCCATGACCAATACCGACACAGTCGATGTGATCGGGACTGCCATTCAGGTCAAGGAGTTGGCGCTGGCGGGCTCGGAGTTGGTGCGTCTGACGGTTAATACACCGCAAGCCGCGCAGGCGGTGCCCCACATTCGCGAGCAGCTCGACCGCATGGGCATTGCGGTTCCCTTGATTGGTGATTTTCATTACAACGGCCACCGCTTGCTGAGCGATTATCCAGACTGCGCGCAGACCTTGTCCAAATACCGCATCAACCCCGGCAATGTGGGCAAAGGTGACAAACACGATACCCAGTTTGGATTGATGATCGAGGCGGCGCTACGCTGGGACAAGCCGGTTCGCATCGGTGTGAACTGGGGAAGCCTGGATCAGGAGTTACTGGCCGGTTTGATGGACGAAAACAGTCGTCGCAGCGCCCCTTGGCCTGCAAAACTGGTCACGTATGAAGCCTTGGTGACATCCGCCCTGGAGTCGGCGCGTCGCGCGGTGGCCATGGGCATGGAACCGCATCAAATTATCCTGTCGTGCAAGGTCAGCGGCGTGCAGGACTTGATTTCAGTCTATCGCGAGCTCGCCAAACGTTGCGACTATCCGCTTCACTTGGGACTGACTGAAGCTGGCATGGGAACCAAGGGCGCGGTCGCATCGACGGCAGCACTTGCCATTTTGTTGCAGGAGGGCATTGGTGACACGATTCGGGTCTCACTGACACCGCAACCGGGTGAAGCTCGAACCCAGGAGGTGGTGATTGCCGCTGAGATCTTGCAAGCGCTAGAACTCCGGTCGTTCGTCCCGAGCGTCACGGCCTGCCCCGGCTGTGGTCGCACCACCAGCAGCACGTTCCAGGAGTTGACCCAGCAGATTGAAGATTTTTTGCGGCTACAGATGCCGCTCTGGCGCGAGAAATATCCGGGGGTTGAAAAACTCAAGGTCGCGGTGATGGGTTGCATCGTCAATGGTCCGGGTGAGAGCAAACAGGCTGATATTGGCATCAGTTTGCCCGGCACTGGCGAAGCACCGGCGGCGCCGGTGTTTATGGATGGTGAGAAATACACCACTCTGCGCGGTGAAGACATCGCCCAGGAATTTCAAAAAATTGTTGAAAATTATGTTGAAAAACGCTTCGGCAGACCGGCTGCAGGCGGAGTTTTGTGAGCGAATTCATGAGTCAAAAAGAAATGAGTGCGAAGGTCGAACCCTTCGCAGCCGTCAAAGGCATGAACGATATTCTGCCGCCGGATTCGGCCCGTTGGGAATGGTTGGAAGACAAGGTGCGTTCCTTGATGGGACTTTATGCTTACCGCAATATTCGCACGCCCATCGTTGAGCCGACCGCCCTGTTTGAGCGCGGTACCGGCCAGAGCACCGATATTGTCGAGAAAGAGATGTACTCCTTTGAAGACAAGCTCAATGGCGAATCACTCACTTTGCGCCCGGAAAATACTCCGGGCGTGGTGCGCGCTGCCATTGAGCACAATCTGACTTATGCGGGAGGCCAGCGCTTGTACTATATGGGACCGATGTTCCGGCACGAGCGGCCGCAGCGCGGACGTTACCGGCAGTTTTACCAGCTGGGCGCGGAAGCGCTGGGTTTCTCGGGGCCGGCGGTCGATGTCGAAATGATGTTGCTGGTGCATGAGCTGTTTGCCAATTTGGGTTTGCGCAATGTGCGCATTGAGCTCAACAGCCTGGGTTTGCCGGTTGAGCGCCAAGCCCATCGGGTCGCCTTGATCACTTATTTTGAGCAGCAACTGGAGCTCCTGGATAGCGAAGCCCAGCGCCGCCTGCACACCAACCCGCTGCGTATTCTGGACACCAAAAATCCGGCCATGCAGGCGCTGGTGCAGCAGGCGCCTCAACTTCTGAATTACCTGGGAGACGCCTCGCTGGCGCATTTTGATACCGTCAAGACCCTGCTGTCGTCTTGCGGCGTGCGCTGGAGTGTCAACCCCCGATTGGTGCGCGGTCTGGATTACTACAGTCACACCGTCTTTGAATTTTTGACCGACGAGCTCGGCGCCCAGGGTGCCTTGTGTGGCGGTGGTCGCTACGATGGCCTGTTTGAGCTGCTCGGTGGCAAGCCGACCCCGGCTGTCGGCTGGGGTATGGGTCTGGAGCGTGTGCTTGAGCTGATCAAGACGCAAGGTCAGGGCAGTAGGGTGCTGGTGCCCGATGCTTATGCCGTGATTGCGGATGCCTCGGCCATGGCAGTTGCCCTGCAGACCTTGCAGGCGTTGCGTGCTGCGGGTGTCAGCGTGCAAATGCACGCGGGCGGGGCGGCGGCCTTGGGCAGCATGAAGTCGCAGTTCAAAAAAGCCGACATCAGTGGTGCGCGCTATGCATTGATTTTCGGACCCGACGAGCTGGCGCAAAACGCCGTCACCGTCAAGTCACTGCGCGATGGCAGTGGCGCACAAGTAATTCAGTCGCTCGCTGATGTCGCAAGTTGGGCGCCGACCCTACAATCGCGTACTTGAATATTTGCGGCACAGACCTTTAGCGCTGTCCCCAACTGATTAGAAAGCGTTTAATGGCAAATCAACTCGACCTTGAAGAACAAGAGCAGCTCGACCAGCTCAAGCATTTTTGGAAGCAATACGGCAACGCCATCACTTGGGGTTTGATCGTCGTGCTAGCGGCTTTCGCCAGTTGGAATTTTTACCAGTATTGGCAGCGCAGCCAGGCGACTCAGGCGGCTGCCCTTTATGACGAAGTCGAGCGCGTGGCGGCGGCGGGCGATACGGCAAAAATAGAGCGCGTGTTCTCGGATATGAAAGACAAGTTTGGCGCTACGACTTACGCGCAACAAGCCGGTCTGCTGGTGGCCAAACAACTCTACGGTGCGGGCAAGCTTGAACCGGCCAAAGCGGCCTTGGCCTGGGTGGCAGACAAGTCATCGGATGAGGGCTATCAGGCCGTCGCGAAATTACGCTTGGCAGGTGTTTTAATGGAATCGAAGGCGTTTGACGAAGCACTCAAACAGTTGGAGGGTTCTTTTCCGGCCAACTTTACGGCCTTGGTGGCGGATCGCAGAGCTGATATTTTCCTGTTGCAAGGTAAAAAGGCACAAGCGATTGCCGAATACCAAAAGGCTTACAAGAATTTTGACGAAAACACGCTATACCGGCGTTTGGTAGAAGTTAAATTGAACTCATTGGGCCTGGAGGCAGGCAAAGGCAATGAGGTTAGCGCTGCTGTTGCGACAGCTGAGGAAGGGAAAAAGTGAAATCAGACATTCTTCTGACAGCCGCCACCAAAGTGGCGTTCGCCAGCCTGCTACTGGCTTCACTCATCAGTTGCTCGAGTGGGCCTGAAAAAATGAAACCGGCCGAACTGGCGCCCAATGCTGGTTTGTTGGGCGTTCGTTTGGCGTGGAGCTCAAAAGTAGGACCCATCGATTTTGGGCTGGCCGTCAAGGTCAGTGGCAACACGGTTGCTGTTGCCAGTTCCGATGGTACTGTGACAGCGTTTGACGCCGGTACCGGCACGGCCCAGTGGCGCGCCCAGGTGGGCGGCCCTATCGCTGCGGGGGTTGGCAGCGATGGGAAATTGGCAGCGGTGGTGACGCGCGCCAATGAACTGGTGGTGCTGGAAGCGGGTCGCGAGATTTGGCGTCAAAAAATGTCGGCTCAAGGGTTTACCGCGCCGTTGGTGGCCGGGGGCCGCATTTTCGTACTCGCTGCGGATCGTTCTGTCAGCGCTTTTGATGCCCAGTCGGGACGCAAGCTCTGGAATCAGCTGCGCCCAGGCGAGTCGCTGGTGTTGCGCCAGGCTGGTGTCTTGTTGGCGGTTGGCGATACGCTGGTGGCTGGCTTGTCCGGGCGACTGGTGGGTCTTGATCCTTCAACGGGTGCCGTTCGTTGGGAAGCTCCGGTCGCATCGCCTCGTGGCACCAACGACATTGAACGTTTGGTTGATTTGGTTGGACCTGTCAGCCGTGACGGTGATACGGTCTGTGCGCGCGCTTTCCAGGCGGCAGTGGCCTGCGTCAACGCAGCCCGTGGCAACCTGCTTTGGAGCAAGCCAGCCTTGGGTGCGGCCGGGGTTGCCGGCGATGACAAACACGTCTTTGGTGTTGAGAGCGACGGCCAAATAATGGCTTGGTCGCGCTCGGATGGTGAGCGTGCCTGGGCCTCTGAGCTGTTGCGTTACCGCGATCTGAGCGCTCCGTTGGTGGTGGGGAGCTCAGTGGTGGTGGGCGATGCGACCGGGCTGGTGCACTGGTTGTCGCGCGCCGACGGGACGGCTCTGACGCGCATGGCAACCGATGGTTCGGCTATTGTGAGCGCACCTGTGTTGGCGGCTGGAGTGCTGATTGTTGTCACTCGCAGTGGCGGTATTTTCGCTTTCAAGCCCGAATAAGGCTTAGGGCTCGTTAAGCAATAACATGCACATTTTGTTCGTCAGCTTTGGGCGCATTGCGTCGTTACAAATCTCTAGTTTGGCAGAGCCAAACGTCGAGCTTTGCGCCTAGCACTGCATCCCAAATCCGACGGCCAAATGCACAACTTATTACTTAACGAGCCCTTAGGCTCGCCGTCATGAAACCAGTTTTGGCCCTTGTCGGCCGGCCCAATGTTGGTAAATCGACGCTGTTCAACCGGTTAACCAAGTCGCGCGATGCGATCGTGGCCGATTTTTCCGGACTGACTCGGGATCGTCATTACGGTAACGCCAAGTTGGGCAAACGCGAGTTCATTGTCATTGACACCGGTGGCTTCGAGCCCGATGCTGCCACTGGGATTTTCAAGGAAATGGCCAAACAGGCCCGCCAGGCGGTGGCCGAAGCCGATGTTGTCATTTTTGTGGTGGACGCGCGCGAGGGTATTTCGGCGCAGGATTACGACATTGCCAACTACCTTCGCCGCCTTGGCAAACCCTGTGTGCTGGCGGCCAACAAGGCCGAAGGCATGCTGGCGGCAGCTCAGTTGGTGGAGTTTTTCGAGTTGGGTTTGGGCCAGGTGCACGCCGTTTCCGCTGCCCATGGTCAGGGTATTCATGAACTGGTCGAGTTGGCGCTGGCCCCGCTTCGCCTGACTGAGCCTGATGAAGTTGAAGATCAACGCGAGCCTGGCATCATCAAACTGGCGGTTGCCGGTCGTCCCAATGTCGGCAAATCGACGTTGATCAACACCTGGCTGGGTGAAGAGCGCTTAGTGGCGTTTGATTTGCCCGGCACCACGCGCGATGCGATTTCGGTGCCGTTTGAGCGCAACGGTCAAAAGTTTGAACTGGTCGATACCGCTGGCCTGCGCCGCCGGGGCAAGGTTTTTGAGGCGATCGAAAAGTTTTCGGTGGTCAAGACCCTGCAGGCGATTGAATCCTCCAACGTGGTGTTGTTGCTGATTGATGCCACCCAGGGCGTGACCGACCAGGATGCCCACATTGCCGGCTACATACTCGAGAACGGGCGGGCCATGGTGCTGGCGGTCAACAAATGGGACGCCGTCGATGAATACCAGCGCGAACTCGTCAAGCGCTCGATTGAAACCCGTTTGCCATTCTTGAAGTTCGCTGCCATGCATTTGATATCGGCTACCAAGCGGCAAGGTCTGGGCCCCCTGTGGGCCTCCATTGCACAAGCTTACAAGGCGGCCAACTGCAAGATGTCAACCCCGGTTCTGACGCGCTTGTTGTTGGAGGCGGTGCAGTTTCAAAGTCCCAAACGAGCTGGCATGTTCCGCCCCAAATTGCGCTACGCGCACCAGGGCGGCATGAACCCGCCGGTGATTGTGATTCACGGCAATTCGCTGGAGCACGTGAGTGATGCCTACAAACGCTTCCTGGAAGGGCGTTTCCGCAAGGAATTCGACCTGGTCGGGACGCCCATGCGCATTGAGTTCAAGACCTCGAGCAATCCGTACGCCGACTGATTCCACAACTTGAAACGGGATGTTGGATGACCGGACGTGTGTGGGCCGAAGGCGGCGCAGTGGGTGGCTACGCGAATGTCCCCCGCCCTTTGGGCTCCTCCTTTATTTGGCAAAACCCCAAGTCCACGCTACGCCATCCACTGCGTCGCCTCACCACATGCTGAACGGGGTTTGGAATGTCATCATTTCGGGAATGATCCATAAATTCAAACTTTATTCAGGATTTACGCGACACCACCCTGAGATAGCCGTTGGCTGTGTTATCGTTAACCCTTATCAATTTTCTGAACACGGAGAATATCGTGAACAACAAAGGCCAATTACTGCAAGACCCGTTTCTCAACGCTTTGCGCCGGGAACACGTGCCGGTTTCAATCTACCTTGTCAATGGCATCAAGCTGCAAGGTCAGATTGAGTCTTTTGACCAGTATGTCGTGCTGCTTCGCAACACGGTGACTCAAATGGTTTACAAGCACGCAATCTCGACCATCGTGCCGGGACGTGCCGTGAACTTTGCAAGCGGTGACGGTGACGAAGTTACTGTCGCCTAATCGTCAGGCTGCGCCCACCGTCCTGGTGGGGGTTGATTTCGGATTGCCTGATTTTGATGGCGAGCTCGAAGAGTTGGGTTTGCTGGCTCAGACCGCCGGCCTGAATCCGGTGGCCCGGGTCACTTGCAAGCGCAAAGCGCCTGATGCCGCCTTGTTTGTCGGTAGTGGCAAGGCCGATGAAATCAAATTGCTGGCCACGCAGACGGGCGCCACCGAAGTGCTTTTTGACCAAAACCTGAGTCCGGCGCAGCAACGCAATCTGGAGCGTCGTCTGGAATTGCCGGTCAATGATCGCACTTTGTTGATCCTCGAAATTTTTGGTCAGAGAGCGCGCAGCCATGAAGGCAAGCTGCAGGTCGAGCTGGCACGTTTGCAATATTTGAGTACACGTTTGGTGCGGCGCTGGTCACATCTGGAGCGCCAAAGCGGCGGTATCGGCATGCGCGGTGGCCCGGGTGAAGCGCAGATCGAGCTCGATCGGCGCATGATTGGCGACAGCATCAAAAAAATCAAAGAGCGGCTGGGCAAGGTCAAACGCCAGCGCCAGACCCAGCGGCGCCAGCGTGAGCGCCGGGACACCTTCAACATTTCCCTAGTTGGCTACACCAACGCTGGCAAATCCACACTCTTCAACGCATTGGTCAAAGCCAAAACTTATGTAGCTGATCAGTTGTTTGCAACCCTGGACACCACCACCCGCGAGCTTTATTTGGGTGAGGCCGGTCGTCTGGTGTCGCTTTCCGATACAGTGGGCTTTATTCGTGATCTGCCGCACGGCTTGATCGATGCCTTTCAGGCGACCTTGCAGGAAGCGGTGGATGCGAATTTGTTGCTGCACGTGGTCGATGCTGCCAGTCCTCATTTTCAGGAACAAATTGCTGAGGTCCAGCGCGTGCTGGCTGAAATCGGGGCTGCCGACGTTGCGCAGATTCTGGTTTTCAACAAATTGGATGCGCTGGACGAAGAACGTTATCCTCGACAGTTGGAAGATACCTTTGATCTGAACGGGGTTCAAACGCCCAGGTTGTTTTTGAGCGCAAAAAATGGCGACGGTCTGGCTGGCCTGCGCCAGCAGTTGGCGCGCATCGTCAAGGCAGGTGTTTTGCCAGTGAAGGATAGCCCCGGTTTTTCTGAAAATGGTGCAGCGACTTCCTGATTGGGCACAATCCGCTAATAACACACATGAGATGAAGCGATGAAACTTTATTTACGCACACATTGGCTGGAGCGATTTCGTGGCATGTTCAACTTGAACGACACGCATTGGGGCCGCGCTGACGAGAAACCGACTGAAGGCGAGAAACCCCCACAGGGGCCGACGCCGACCGAACCCGAGACGCCCCCTGAAAGTGGCAACGACCGTGGCCCAAGGAGTGGCGCTAAACAAGGCCCGCCGGATCTGGATGAATTGTGGCGTGATTTCAACCGCAAGTTGGGCGGCTTGTTGGGGGGTATGAAGAAACCCGGTCGTGGCGCTCCATTCGGAGGTGGGGCCGGCGGCAGCAAGGGGCCGGGTGGTGGCTTTCAGCCTGACATGAAGAGCGCCGGCATCGGCGTTGGCCTGATTGTGGGGGTGGTCTTGTTGATCTGGCTGGGCACTGGGTTTTTCATCGTGCAGGAAGGCCAGCAAGCCGTCATCACCCAGTTTGGCAAATACAAATCTTCGGTGGGGGCCGGTTTCAACTGGCGCCTGCCTTACCCGATTCAGCGCCACGAGCTGATCTTTGTGACCCAGATCCGCTCGGTCGATGTGGGGCGCGACGCGATCATCAAGGCCACCGGCCTGCGCGAGTCGGCAATGTTGACCGAAGATGAAAACATCGTTGAAATCAAGTTTGCGGTGCAGTACCGTTTGAGTGACGCCCGGGCCTTTCTGTTTGAGAGCAAAAACCCGGAAGAAGCAGTGGTGCAGGCCGCAGAGACGGCGGTGCGTGAAGTGGTTGGCAAGATGCGCATGGACAGCGCTTTGTCGGAAGAACGCGACCAGATCGCGCCACGCGTTCGCGCTTTAATGCAAAAGATGCTGGACCGCTACAAGGTGGGTATTGAAGTGGTCGGTATCAATTTGCAGCAGGGCGGTGTGCGTCCGCCCGAGCAGGTGCAAGCCGCTTTCGACGATGTGCTCAAAGCCGGTCAGGAGCGCGAACGTGCCAAGAACGAAGCCCAGGCTTACGCCAACGATGTGGTGCCGCGTGCAGTCGGCTCGGCTTCACGCCTGAAAGAGGAAGCGGATGCTTACAAGGCCAAAATTGTGGCGCAGGCACAAGGTGATGCACAGCGCTTCAAATCGGTCCTGGCAGAGTACCAAAAAGCGCCGCAAGTCACGCGCGACCGCCTGTATCTCGATACCATGCAGCAAATTTACAGCAACGTCACCAAAGTGCTGATCGATTCGCGCCAAGGCTCCAACCTGTTGTATCTGCCGCTCGACAAGATCATCCAAATGACCGGCCAAAGCGATGCTGCGGCCGCCCTGAGCGCGCCAGCGCCGACGTCGACACCCGTCAACCCGGCCAGTGTTCCCACCCTTGACTCGCGTGCCCGGGACGCTGCCCGTACGCGTGATCGTGAGACCCGCTAGGAGCCCAAAATGAACAAAATCGGATTTATTTTTTCCTCTTTACTGGTGCTGCTGGCGCTGGCCAGTTCAATGCTGTTTGTGGTTGATCAGCGCCAGTTCGGTGTGGTCTATGCGTTAGGGCAAATCAAGGAAGTTATTACCGAGCCCGGCTTGAATATCAAGTTGCCGCCCCCGTTTCAAAACGTCTCCTACATTGACAAGCGTTTGTTGACGCTCGACAGCATTGACAACGAGCCGATGCTGACGGCGGAGAAACAACGCGTGGTGATCGACTGGTATGTGCGCTGGCGGATTTCGGAGCCGTCGCAGTACATTCGCAATGTCGGTACCAATGAAGCGGCGGGAGCGAGCCAACTCAACCGCGTGGTACGCAATGCCTTTCAGGAAGAAATCAACAAGTGGACTGTCAAAGAGCTTATTTCCCTCAAACGTGAAACTCTGATGGCCGACGTCAAGCGCGAAGTGCTGGGGCAGGTGCGTGGTGCCAAGCCCTGGGGTGTCGATGTAGTTGACGTCCGTATCACCAGGGTTGACTACGTGGAGGCGATCACCGAATCGGTCTATCGACGCATGGAAGCCGAGCGCAAGCGGGTTGCCAATGAGCTGCGTTCCACCGGTGCGGCCGAAGGCGAAAAAATCCGCGCCGATGCGGATCGCCAACGTGAGGTCACGGTGGCCAATGCTTATCGTGATGCGCAGAAGATCAAGGGCGAGGGCGACGGCGAAGCGGCGCGTACCTACGCCGAGGCCTTTGGCCGGGATCCGAAATTTGCCAAGTTTTATCGTAGTCTGGATGCTTACAAAGCGAGTTTTGGCAAGAAGAGCGACGTCATGGTGGTGGATCCTTCGTCGTCTGAATTTTTCAATGCCTTTCGGGGTAATGAAGGCGGTGTTGCGGCCTCAACCCGCAGCAAGAAGTAGCTACTGAAAAGCCAAACTTGGATAGCGATACTTTTTGGCTGGCGCTGGCCCTGGTGCTGGTGATCGAGGGCCTTTTCCCATTTTTGTCACCGGCTGGCTGGCACCGGATGATGGTGCAGATTCTCCAACTCAGAGATGGTCAGCTCCGTTTTTTCGGAATGTGCAGTATTCTTGGCGGTGGATTGCTGATTTGGTATTTATTGGGCTAATTTTCAGCTTCCAAGCCCGGTAAAATCGCAGTTTTAACAGCTCCCCAAAATCACATGTCTGCCTGGGTCCTGCCGGATCACCTTGCCGATGTTCTGCCCTCCGAGGCGCGGCACATCGAAGAACTTCGTCGCAACTTGCTCGACATGGCGCGTTGCTATGGCTACGAGCTGGTGATGCCGCCTTTGCTCGAACATCTGCAATCCCTGCTCACCGGCGCTGGTGCCGCCTTGGATTTGCGAACTTTCAAACTGGTCGATCAGCTCTCCGGTCGCCTGCTGGGTCTGCGTGCCGACAGCACGCCACAAGTGGCCCGCATTGACGCGCATCTACTCAATCGACAGGGCGTTGCCCGTCTTTGTTATTGCGGCCCAGTGTTGCATACGCGCCCCGGCGCACCCCATGCGACCCGCGAACCGCTCCAGTTTGGCGCTGAAATCTATGGTCATGGTGGCCTGGAAGCAGATCTTGAAATTCTCGCCTTGGCGCTCGATTGTCTCAAGGTCGCCAAAGTAAGTGCACCTGGCGTCGATCTGGCCGATGCCCGTATCGTCAAGGCGTTGCTTGAAGATGTGTCACTTGAAGCCGACTTGCTGGCACAAGTCCATGCAGCGCTGGCGGCCAAGGACAGCAGCGAATTGTCAGTATTGACCCGGACTTTTCCGAACGCGTCGCGCCAGGGTTTGTTGGCATTGGTGCAGCTTTACGGCGATGAAACGGTTTTGCTGGAGGCAGAGAAAGCACTGCCACCTTTAGCTGGCGTGCGTGAAGCGCTGTTTAATTTGAAGCAACTCAGCCGCCACATCGAGGGTGTCTCTGTGAGTTTTGATCTGGCTGATTTGCGCGGTTATGCCTATTACACCGGCACCCGCTTCTCGATTTATGCCCCCGGTGCAAGCGATGCGCTGGTGCGCGGTGGGCGTTACGACGCCGTCGGCGCGGTGTTCGGCCGCAATCGTCCGGCGGCAGGCTTCAGTCTGGACATCAAGGCGTTGGTGGGCGTGTTGGTCGCGCCGCCTTTGCGCGCGGCGATCCGGGCACCCTGGCGCAACGCGAGCGACCTGCGTGCTGCCATCGCCGCCTTGCGCGCGCAAGGCGAGACCGTCGTGTGCGTCTTGCCGGGACATGAAAATGAAATTGATGAGTTCCATTGTGATCGCGAGCTGATTGCAGTCGCTGGACAATGGGTCGTGAAAACTATTTAAGAACCGAAATGAAAGTGAAAAATGACTGCTGCAAAAGGACGTAACGTTGTCGTTGTGGGCACCCAGTGGGGCGACGAGGGCAAGGGCAAGCTGGTCGATTGGCTGACCGAGAGCGCGCAGGGCGTAGTGCGTTTTCAGGGCGGCCACAATGCCGGCCACACGATTGTCATCAACGGTGTCAAAACGGCGTTGCACCTGGTTCCCAGCGGCATCATGCGTTCAGGTGTCAAATGCTACATTGGCAACGGTGTGGTGTTGTCAGCGGCCAAGCTGTTCGAGGAAATTGAAGCCTTGGAAGCTGCTGGTGTGGAGTTGCGCACGCGTCTGCGCGTGAGCGAGCTTTGCCCCTTGATTTTGCCGTTTCATGCGGCGCTCGACGTGGCGCGCGAAGCCGCCCGCGAGAAAGGTGGCCAGGCCAGGATCGGCACCACCGGGCGCGGCATTGGCCCGGCCTATGAAGACAAAATTGCGCGGCGTGCCCTGCGCGTGCAGGATCTGAAATTCCCCGAGCGCTTTAGTGCCAAATTGCATGAACTGCTGGACTTGCACAACTACATCCTTGAAACATATCTAGGGTCTGTCAAGTTTGATTTTGGCCCGACATTGGTACCTTACATGGCGGCTGGCAAGGTGCTGTTTCAACCGGTCTTTGATGAGGCCATGCGCCACGCCGAATTGCTCAAGCCGATGATGGCCGACGTCTCGCGCGAACTTAATGACGCGCACCTCAAAGGTGCCAACCTCTTGTTTGAAGGCGCACAGGGCACACTGTTGGACATCGATCACGGCACTTATCCGTATGTGACTTCGAGCAACTGCGTGGCCGGCAATGCTGCGGCCGGTGCTGGTGTCGGCCCGGGTTTGTTGCACTACATCCTGGGCATTACCAAAGCCTATTGCACCCGGGTTGGCGGCGGTCCGTTTCCAACCGAGTTGCAATGGCAGGAGAAGGGTACTGCGGGCTACCACATGAGCACTGTCGGTGCTGAAACCGGCGTGACTACTGGTCGCAGCCGGCGTTGCGGCTGGTTTGATGCAGCGCTGCTCAAACGCTCGGCGCAAGTCAATGGCTTGACCGGTCTGTGCATCACCAAGCTCGATGTGCTCGACGGCCTGAAAGAACTCAAGCTCTGCATCGGCTACCAGCTTGACGGCCAACTGACTGACATTCTGCCGATGGGTGCCGATGACATCGAACGTTGCACCGCAGTTTATGAAACGATCGCCGGCTGGAGCGACAGCACGGTGGGTGTCACCCAGTTTGACAAGTTGCCGACCAATGCGCGCCTGTATCTGCAGCGCATCGAGCAAGTCACCGGTGTGCCCATTCATATGGTCTCGACCGGGCCCGATCGGGAACAGACTATTGTGCTGCGCCATCCCTTTCTGGTTGATTGATTCAGGACGCAGGCCATGTTGACTGAAGACGGAAAACACCTGTACGTTAGCTATGACGAATACCACAACCTGATTGAAAAGCTGGCAATCAAGATTCATCAGTCAGACTGGCCGTTTGACACCATTTTGTGTTTGGCACGCGGCGGTATGCGCCCCGGCGACATTTTGTCGCGTATCTTTAACAAGCCGCTGGCTATCATGTCCACCAGTTCTTATCGCTCCGATGCTGGCACGGTGCAGGGCGTGCTCGATCTTGCGCGTTTCATCACCACACCCAAGGGCGAAATCGCGGGCAAGGTGTTGCTGGTGGACGATCTGGCCGATTCCGGTCACACGCTCAATGCCGTGATCAATCTGCTCAAGAGCAATTACAAGCCGATTACCGAACTGCGCAGCGCCGTCATCTGGACTAAGGGGATATCGACCTTCACGCCAGATTATTCGGTCGAGTTATTGCCGACCAACCCGTGGATACACCAACCGTTTGAAGGTTACGACGCGCTAAGTCCGCAGCAATTGATTGAAAAGTGGAGCGTTTAAACGCAACGCTGACCATGACTGATCTCACCACCACGCTGATCCATCACCCTTACGTACCGCCGACCGGTTTTGCCGCGCCGCAGCCGGGGGTTTTCAAAGCCTCCACCGTGATTTTTCCCAATGTGGCCGCGATGCGCGGCTTTGAGTGGAAAGACAAATCTGCCTACACCTATGGACTGCACGGCACGCCCACCACCTATACGCTCGAAGAGAGGCTGTGTACTTTGGAGGGCGGCTTGCAATGCCTGCTTTTGCCCAGCGGCCTGGCGGCGATCGCGTGTGTGGCGTTGTCCCTGCTGAAAGCCGGTGACGAAGTGCTGATCCCGGATAACGCTTATGGCCCGAGCAGGGCGCTTGCCGAGGGCGAGCTTAAGGCCTGGGGTATCACGCATCAGTTCTACGATCCCATGCAGCCGCAGGACCTGGCTGCCAGAATCAGCGCCAAAACGCGCATGGTCTGGCTTGAAGCGGCCGGATCGGTCACGCTGGAGTTTCCTGATTTGTGTGAGCTGGTGCGCGTGTGCCAGGCGCGTGGCGTACTCACAGCGCTGGACAACACCTGGGGTGCCGGACTGGCCTTTGCAGCGTTCGACCTGAACCCCGGCAGGTCTCCCGCCCTGGCGGTCGATATCTCGATCCACGCGCTAACCAAATACCCCAGTGGCGGCGGCGATGTGCTGATGGGCAGCGTCATCACGCGCAATCCGGCATTGCACACGAAACTCAAACTGACGCACATGCGCCTGGGTTTTGGCGTCGGTGCCAATGATGTTGAAGCGGTGTTAAGGGCGCTGCCGAGCCTGATGTTGCGCTATCAGGCGCACGATCAGGCGGCGCGCGCGCTGGCGTGCTGGTGTCAGGGCCGCAGCGAATTTGCACAAGTGCTGCACCCGGCCTTGACCGAATCGCCGGGCCACACGCATTGGCGTTCTTTATGTCGCTCAGAGGCAGGCGGCGCGGCTGGCCTGTTCAGCGTCATATTCCCTGCTCGCTACGGCCAGGATCAGATTGATGCGTTTTGCGATGCACTTAATTTGTTCAAGCTGGGCTACAGTTGGGGCGGTCCGATGAGTCTGGTGGTACCCTACGACTTGGCCTCCATGCGCAGCGCCTGGCCTGCCTATTTGGAACCCGGCACCTTGGTGCGGTTTTCGGTTGGGCTCGAAGCCGTGGCCGATTTGCAGGCCGATCTGGAACAGGCGCTGCAAAAACTGGTTTTAACAACTTGAAGGAATACCTTGGCAACACCAAATTACGGTTACGAAAAACGTCAAAAAGAACTGGCGAAAAAGAAGAAGAAAGAAGAAAAATTAAAACACAAGGCCGAGCGCAAGGTCGGCGAAGGCGCTGAGGGCGGTGCTGCTGACGACAACGATGCTATCCAACCGATCGAGCCTGGTACCGAAACTCCGGCGCAATAAGGTTCAAATGAGCCAATTTGGCAGAGCTACACCAAGCTCGAAATGAGCTCTCGCGCCAGCTCGGTCATCGCTGCCACCGAATGGTCTGCTGGCGCGATCACCCTGGCCTTCTCAAACTGGGAAAAATTGCGCCGCATCGACGCCAAGTAAGTTGGATCGTAGTGCTGCGTAAGCAGCGCCTGCACTACCGGCGCGATCTCGCCAGAGCGCAGTTGTGCCTGCCAGCCTTCAACCAGCAGCTTGCCCTTGAACGCGGCCAATACCTGTAGACGTTCGCAAAAGCTCTCCACGTCGCGCACAAAAAAATCGTAATCTTCCAGCAGCAGCGCGACGCGCTCGCCGTCGCTTAGCACCAGGTTCAGGCAGGGGCTCTGGTGCATGGCTTCAATCAGCGCGCTGGGCACCGTCACGTTGCCCACTTTTTTGCTTTCGCTCTCAATAAACACCGGCCGTGCCGGATCGAGCTGGCGCAGTGTCTCCCACACCAGCGTGTCAAAACGTTTCTGGGTCGGCTGCTCCAAGCCTGGCAGTGCGCCCAGTACCGAGCTGCGGTGCCTGGCCAGCGCCTCCAGATCGACCACTTGCGCACCCTGGCCGCGCAGTGCCTGGAGCAGGCGGGTTTTGCCCGAGCCGGTGGTGCCGCTGATGACGCGCCAGTTCAGGGCCTTGACCATGCGCGGGGTGTCTTGCACCACGGCGGCGCGAAACGCTTTGTAGCCGCCTTCGAGCAGCGTCACCCGAAAACCGATTTGGGACAGGATCAAGGAGAGCGCGCCGCTGCGCTGGCCGCCGCGCCAGCAGTAGGCCAGCGGTTTCCAGTCTCTGGGCTTGGCGATCACCTCGCGCTCAATGTGCTCGGCAATATTGCGCGCGGCAATGGCGGCTCCGCGCTTTTTGGCCTCGAACGGGTTGACCTGGGTGTAGAGCGTTCCGATCGAGCGGCGTTCGTCATTGTTGAGTGTGGGCCAGTTGATGGCGCCGGGCAGGTGGTCGAGTGCGTATTCGTCTTCGCTGCGGGCGTCGATGAGGGTGTCAAACTCATCGAGTCGCGTGATGACTTCAACCGCAGGCAGGGTGTTCAGGCTCATTGAAGAATTTTTTTTAGTTCAGGCCAGACATTGGCCAGCATCAGGGGATGCGCCGCCTCCGTGGGGTGAATGCGGTCGGCTTGAAACAGTTGCATGCTCTCAGGCCTGTCGGCAATACCCTTGAGCAAGAACGGCACCAGCGCCGCATGGTTTGACTTGGCGACGTTGGCATACAAGGCGGCAAAGCGTGCGCCATAGTCGCGCCCATAGTTGGGTGGCATTTGCATGCCGATCAGCAAAACCCTGGCACCAGCCTGTTGCGCCGTTTGCGTCATCACAGTCAGGTTATTCTGCGTGAGCGAGAGCGGCAGGCCGCGCAGTGCGTCGTTGCCGCCGAGCTCAATGATCACGTGGGTTGGCTTATGTTGTGCCAGCAGCGCTGGCAGCCGTACCAGCCCGCCTGTGGTGGTGTCGCCGCTGATGCTGGCATTGATCACGCTGGCGTTCATATTTTCAGTTTTAAGTTTTTGTTCAAGTAGCGCGACCCAGCCACTCCCGCGTTTGAGGCCATACTCGGCACTCAGGGAGTCGCCCAGCACCAGAATTATTTTGGCCTGTGAAGGTTTGCCAAGCGGTGCCGCCGTGGCGCTCAGGCGCATCGGAGACAGCGTAAGCCCGATCACAGCAAGCACGGCGCCAGTTGCGATAAAGTGACGTCGAACCAAGTATTTTCGATACAAAGAAAGCCTCAATTGTCTGATTCAATTATTTCCGTCGAACACCTGTTCAAGTCGGTGACCGATTCCACCGGTACGCTCGACATTTTGCGCGATATTGATTTTGTGCTGAAAGCGCGCGAGACTGTGGCTATTGTCGGTGCCTCGGGCTCCGGCAAGAGTACCCTGTTGTCGATCATTGCGGGGCTTGATACGCCCACCCGTGGCACCGTTCGGCTGGCCGGGCAGGACTTGTTTGCCATGAACGAGGACGAGCGCGCCGAGCTGCGAGCCCAAAAGCTCGGTTTTGTGTTTCAAAGTTTTCAATTGCTGGGCAACCTGAACGCACTGGAGAATGTGATGCTGCCGCTTGAATTGGCGGGCAAACGCGATGCGCGTCCGGCCGCCACCGAGATGCTGGCACGCGTGGGCCTGGCCCAGCGGCTGGGCCATTACCCCAAAGTTTTGAGCGGCGGCGAGCAGCAGCGGGTGGCGCTGGCGCGCGCTTTCGTCGTCAAACCCGCCGTTTTACTGGTCGACGAGCCCACCGGCAGCCTGGACTTTGCCACCGGCGAAAAAGTAATGGAGCTGATGTTTGATCTGAACCGCGAGCAGGGCACAACGCTGGTGCTGGTGACGCACGACAGCGCGATTGCGGCACGCTGCGCGCGCAGCATCACGCTGGAGGCGGGGCAGATGCTGGGTTAGGGGTACGTCCCCGGCAGCAAGATGCCTTTGTCCACGGTGTTGATGTCGGTGTGGCCGCAAAATGCCATGGTCAGGTCGAGTTCCTTGTGGATGATCTCCAGCGACTTGGTGACGCCGGCCTCGCCCAGGGCACCCAGGCCGTAGGTATAGGCACGCCCGATGTAGGTGCCGCGCGCGCCCAGCGCGCGCGCCTTGAGCACATCCTGGCCGCTTCTGATGCCACCGTCCATGTGCACCTCGATCTGGCTGCCAACAGCATCGACG
Organism: Rhodoferax sp.; assembly: GCA_003133245.1. Lineage (GTDB taxonomy): Bacteria > Pseudomonadota > Gammaproteobacteria > Burkholderiales > Burkholderiaceae_C > Rhodoferax. The sequence goes on from PKWM01000005.1 coordinate 52,554, forward strand.
ATGGCCGGCAAGGCAGAGATGGAGGAGGGCGCACCGTCGAGCTGGCGGCCGCCGTGGTTGGAGACGATCAGCGCGTCAGCGCCGGAATCAACTGCCAGGCGCGCGTCTTCGGCGTCCTGAATACCTTTCAAAATCAGCTTGCCGCCCCAACGCTTCTTGATCCACTCCACGTCGTTCCAGTTCAGCGTCGGGTCAAACTGTTTGTTGGTCCACTCCGAGAGTGAGCCCATGTCTTCGACTCCCTTGACGTGGCCCACGATGTTGCCAAAACCACGGTGTTTTGTGCCGAGCATACCCAGGCCCCAGCGCGGCTTGGTCATCATATTGATGATATTGGGCAGGGTCAGCTTGGGCGGCGCACTCAAACCGTTTTTCAGTTCCTTGTGGCGTTGACCGATGATTTGCAGATCGAGCGTGAGCACCAGCGCTGAGCAGTTCGCTGCGCGGGTGCGCTCGATCAGGCGCTCGATGAAATCGCGGTCGCGAATGACGTAAAGCTGGAACCAGAACGGATGTCTGTCAGTACCCGCTGCCACGTCTTCGAGCGAGCAAATGCTCATGGTCGAGAGCGTGAACGGCACACCAAATGCCTTGGCTGCGCGCGCTGCCAGAATTTCGCCATCGGCGTGCTGCATGCCGGTCAGCCCGACCGGTGCCAGCGCTACCGGCATCGCCACTGGCTGCCCGATCATGGTGCTGGCGGTGCTGCGCTGGTCGATATTGATGGCGACGCGCTGGCGCAGCAAGATTTTCTCAAAATCGCTGACGTTGGCGCGGTAGGTGGACTCAGTCCACGAGCCGCAGTCGGCGTAGTCGTAGAACATGCGCGGTACGCGCTTTTGCGCGAGCACGCGCAGGTCTTCGATGTTGGTGATGACGGGCATGTGGGTCTCCTTTAATGTGCCGTGCCTGGGGATTCATTATTGTGCCGCAATGGTAATGGCAATTTGGAACCAAGCGCAACAGAGTCGCCGCAGCGATGCCACGCTGAAAATGGCCGCCAGGTGCAGGCAAAAAAGTGTGGTGAAATAGAGGCAAATCCCAACCCCGTCATCATGCACACTGCGACTCCGATTCAATTCTTCCCTGTCTCCACCAATACCGAAACTCAAGCCCCATATCCCAGCCCGATAGTCGGCGGTCGGGTCGAACTGCAGTTACTCACCACCCTCAAATGCAACCTCAAATGCAGCTACTGTTCGCTCGGTGTGGGCGAGGTGCTCGGCTCCCAGATCGAGGTTGAATACGACATCGAGCAGCTCAGCGCCTTCATCGACACACAACTCAAGGGCAAAGAGGTTTATGTCACGTTTTACGGGGGCGAGCCGACCCTGAACAAACCGCTGATGCTGGCGGTGATGCAGCGTTTTCCGGGCTTTCGCTTTCAACTGCAAACCAACGCGACGCTGATCGACGATCTGCCCGACTGGGCCCTGGGCCGGTTGTCCAATGTGCTCGCTTCGATTGACGGCGGCCAGGCCACTACCGACGCTTACCGCGGCCGCGGCATTTACCGCCAGGTTATCAAGAACCTCAAAGAAGTGCGCGCAAAAGTTGGTGGCTCTATTACCGCCCGCGTCACCTGGGGCAATCCTGACACCAGTTTTGAAGAACTTGATCTGCTGGTTGGGGAAGGTACCCCGTTTGACTACCTGTACTGGCAGTTTGTGGCCGACGCGCAGTACGGCGGCGACTCGCTCGCCAAACGCCAGGCGGTGCTAGTGCAAATGATAGCCAAGTTTTTTTCCCGCACCGATGTCTTGTACCCGCTGATTCCGCTGATGGGCATGGTGCGCAACAAGCTGTTCCCCAGCCGCGCCCAGGAACTGTACGCGGGTCGCACCCAGTGCCGGGTCTCGACGCACCTGCTCAATGTGATGCCCAGCGGCGAGATTTTCCCTTGCCCGGACATGCTGTACGTGCCGCACATGAAAATGGGTGATGTCAAGGGCAATTGGCTCAAGGCCAGTCCGCTGCAGCTCACATCGGCCATGCCGTGCCAAGCCTGCGAAGCTTATGCGTGGTGCCGTGGCAATTGCCTGAAAAACCTGTACAACGGTTATGTCAAGCAGGACGCGCCCTACCGCACCGAAGTGGTTGAGCCGATTTGCGAGTTGATCCGTTTCATGGGCCGCGAGATCGACCAGCACCAGCCGCAGACCTGGTTTGATCAGACCACGCCGCCCGTGCGCAAGCTCCTGCTGGAGTGCGAGGTTTATGAATACGTTGAAGTGATGCCCTGAAGCAGGCTGTCTAATGGTCGGGGCGAGAGGATTCGAACCTCCGACCCTCTGGTCCCAAACCAGATGCGCTACCAGGCTGCGCTACGCCCCGACGAGCCAGTATTGTAACGGCTCGCAGCGGCGCCGCTTACGCTGTGAAAGCATCGTTTTCGCCGGTCGTTTACCATCAAGCCATGTCGTCTCAAACTCCAGCGCTGGTGTGGCTAGAGCCAGGCCAGGACTTTCCCCCTGCCAGTCAGGCCTGGGGTGAAGGTTCGCCCGCACCGGGGCTGCTGGCGGGCGGTGGCATGCTCGATGTGGCCTCCTTGCGCCGGGCCTACAGCCGAGGTATTTTTCCCTGGTACAGCGCGGGCCAGCCGATCCTGTGGTGGAGTCCTGATCCGAGAATGGTGCTCGACGTTTCAAAATTTCGCATCCACTCGTCGTTTAAAAAAACATTGCAAAAATTTCGTCAAACGCCAGGTTGCGAAATTCGAATGGACTGTGCCTTTGCACAAGTCATAGAGGCTTGCTCAAGCGGCCCCCGCACGGGACAGACGGGCACCTGGATCGTGCCGGACATGAGGGTCGCCTACAACGATCTGCACCGAGCCGGCCTGGCCCACAGCGTGGAGACCTGGGCCAATGGCCAACTGGTCGGTGGCTTGTACTGCGTAGCGCTCGGGAAGGCAGTGTTTGGTGAATCGATGTTCAGCCGAGCCAGCCAGACCTCGAAAATTGCTTTGGCTGCATTGGTGGCTTTTTGTTGTCACCATGGGATCGCGCAGATCGATTGCCAGCAAAACACGCCACACCTGGCCTCCTTGGGCGCTGCTGAAATTTCCCGCGAAGTGTTTTTGCCGCGGGTGGCGCTCGGGCTGACGCAAACCGAACCAATCTGGCAGTTTGACCCCGGTTATTGGCAAACACTGCTGGCATTCAAAGCCGGTTCAAAACCTTCATCATGCAGTCTTGAATTTCACCAGATAAAATAACGAAAATACAGTTCAGGAGGATTCATGCGAAAGATAGATTCCAATGTGACCATCACACCAACCGTTCAAGTGATTGAGCGAATGTTTGCCATCGTGGACGTTCTGGCGTCGCGGGAAGAAGCAGTCTCACTTAAAGAAATCAGTCAGAAAACGGGTCTGCACCCTTCCACCACGCACCGTTTATTGAACGATCTGGCCACCGGTCGTTTTGTTGATCGCCCGCAGGCTGGCAGCTATCGTTTGGGTATGCGTTTGCTGGAACTGGGCAACCTGGTCAAAAACCGTCTGAACGTTCGCGATGCGGCGTTGGCACCGATGCGCGAACTGCATAAATTGATCCAGCAACCCGTCAATTTAAGCCTGCGCCAGGGAGACGAGATTGTCTATATCGAGCGCACTTACAGCGAGCGCTCAGGCATGCAGGTGGTGCGTGCCATCGGTGGGCGGGCACCCCTGCACTTGACCTCGGTGGGTAAATTGTTCCTGGCGGTGGAAGAGCCGCAGCGGGTGCGGGCCTACGCCACGCGCACTGGCCTGAGTGGCCACACCAAAAACAGCCTGACCCAATTGCCTGCGTTGGAGCGCGAGCTCGCCAAGGTGCGCCAATGCGGCATTGCGCGCGACAATGAAGAGCTTGAGTTGGGTGTGCGTTGCATGGCAGCGGGCATTTACGACGACCAGGGCACTTTGGTTGCAGGCTTGTCAATTTCTGCACCAGCCCTGCGTCTGGAAGAAGAATGGTTGCCCAAACTTCAGGCTACCACTCGTGAAATATCGACCATTTTGGGTTACGAGCCGACGAATGAGTCGCAGGCTTGAACCCGAACCAGTGCTTCAGCCTAGGTTCAACCCTCGACCCTGGCAGCGATCGGCAGATTGTCAGTGTTCGGCCGCGCCAACGGAATGACGCGAAACCTTGCGGGAGTTGATTCGACCCAGTGCCGAACCCGCTGCGCATCGGCCAAACGAGTCAAATTGCCAGCGGAATCCAGAAACACCATGATCAGCCTGCGCCCCGCTACCTTGGTCTGCATGACCAGGCCGTGGCCAGCTTCGGCAATATAGCCGGTCTTTTGCAAGCCAATATCCCATGCTGGGTTTTTCACCAAACGGTTGGTGTTGTTGTATTGAAGCATTCGTTTGCCGACTGCGACCTGGTAATCGGGTGAGGTGGTTAATTTACGCAAGAGCGGGTCACCATAGGCGACCTCGACCAACTTAGCCAAGTCACGTGCACTCGAGTGATTTTTACTGGAGAGTCCGGTCGGCTCAACATAATTGGTGTCGTTCATGCCAATCTGTTTAGCCTTGGCATTCATCAGGCCGACAAAGACCGGCAAGCCACCCGGATAACTGCGTGCCAATGCATGCGCTGCGCGGTTTTCGCTGGACATCAAAGCCAGGTGCATCAGCTCGCCGCGACTGAGCTCGGTGCCCACCTGCAATCGCGATGAACTGTTTTTTATGGTATCCACATCAGCTTGTGAAATAGTGATGTGTTCATTCATGGGTAACTGCGCTTCACTCAGAACCAAACCCGTCATCAATTTGGTCAGCGAAGCAATCGGCAAAACCGCTTGATCATTCTTGCTGAACAAAACTTCATTGGTCTCCTGGTCTATCACCAGCGCCGCACTTGATTTCAATTTAAGGGCGTCAGGGGTGCCATGCAAACCTGCGATCTGCCCAAAAGAGAGGACTGCCGGGACGACTTGGGTACGAACGCGGGTCTGAATAATTGATTTACGTCTGCTTACGGATACGGTTCTGGAGACTTTTCGTTTCGCAACCGACTGATGCCTGGGCGTCTTGGCGATCTCATGTTTATGCTGAGCGACAGCGGCTTGCGGCAGCGAGACGGCGACCAGAAAAGCCGCCAAGCCGATGAAAGAAAGCAATTTACGCACGTGTCTCCAAACAAAATGAGTGGGAAAAACCGCAAACAGAATTTTGATTTGTTTTTCGATGAGCCGAGTTTATACAGAAAGTAGCGCTGTATCAACTAGTTGCGCCACTTTCTTAAACAACTACCGGAAACCTATCCTTGCGCTGCCACCCGATCAGCTTTGCTGTGCAAATGGTTGAGCGCACTCAAGTAGGCTTTGGCCGAGGCCACGATGATGTCGGGGTCGCTGCCGACACCGTTGACGACGCGGCCACCGTGTTGCAAGCGCACCGTCACTTCGCCCTGGCTCTCGGTTGAGCCGCTGATGGCGTTGACCGAGTAGAGCACCATCTCGGCACCGCTCTTCACGTGTGACTCGATGGCTTTAAGCGAAGCGTCCACCGGACCGTCACCGTCGGAGGAGCCTTTGACCTCCTTGCCAGCGACGGTGAAGACAATACTGGCCTGCGGCCGCTCACCAGTTTCGCTGTGTTGCGAGAGCGAAACAAAGCCGTATTGCTCTTTGTCGCGCGAGATGCTGCCGTCGCCCACCAGTGCCAGAATGTCCTCGTCAAAAATATCGCTCTTGCGATCAGCGAGCTCTTTGAAGCGGGCAAAAGCGGCGTTGATGTCAGCCTCGCTTTCCAGTTGCGCTCCCAATTCCTGCAAGCGCTGCTTGAAAGCATTGCGCCCGCTGTGTTTGCTCAGCACCAGTTTGTTGGCGCTCCAGCCAACATCTTCAGCGCGCATGATTTCGTAGGTGTCACGCGCCTTCAAAATGCCGTCCTGGTGGATCCCTGCGGCGTGGGCAAAGGCGTTGGCTCCTACGATTGCTTTGTTGGGTTGCACCACAAAACCGGTGATCTGGCTGACCATGCGACTGGCCGCCAGAATATGTTGGGTGTCAATCCCCATATCAAGCTTGAAATAGTCACGCCGTGTTTTGATTGCCATGACGACTTCTTCGAGACTACAGTTGCCAGCGCGTTCACCCAAACCGTTGATGGTGCATTCCACCTGACGGGCACCGCCAATTTTCACACCGGCCAGCGAATTGGCCACCGCCATGCCCAGATCGTTATGGCAATGCACCGACCAGATCGCCTGGTCCGAATTGGGCACGCGTTGACGCAAAGTCTTGATAAAGTCGCCAAACAGCTCGGGAATAGCGTAACCCACCGTGTCGGGCACGTTGATGGTGGTGGCACCGTCCTTGATCACGGCCTCGATGACGCGGCACAAAAAGTCCACATCACTGCGGTAAGCGTCCTCGGGGCTGAATTCCACATCGGCCACTAGGTTGCGCGCAAAGCGCACTGCCAGGCGCGCTTGCTCAAAAACCTGGTCGGGTGTCATGCGCAGTTTTTTCTCCATGTGCAGCGCTGAGGTTGCAATGAAGGTGTGAATGCGGCTGTGCGCAGCGCCTTTGAGCGCCTCGGCAGCGCGCGAAATATCCCGATCATTGGCGCGTGAGAGCGAACAGACGGTGGCATCCTTAATGGCATTTGCAACGCCTTGCACGGCCTCGAAGTCGCCGTTGGAACTGGCGGCAAAACCGGCTTCGATGACATCGACCCTCAGACGCTCCAGTTGACGTGCAATACGCAGCTTTTCATCCTTGTTCATCGACGCGCCGGGTGACTGTTCGCCGTCACGCAAGGTGGTATCAAAAATAATCAACTTGTCAGACATCTGTGTTCTCCTGATTTCATGAAAAACGGCCGGCAAAAAAGGTGGCCCAAAAAACAAAAAGCCCGCTGCGAAAGGCACACGGGCTTGGGATCGGGTTTTAGCGCGTGCGCTACCGTCTCCGCCCGTCAGGCGATAGCAGTAGTGCTAGCAGCATCATTTCCATGGGTTCAATGTACCACAGGTTCGAGTGGATGAGTCAAGTTATCATGACCCCCTGTTTGTTGGTTTGCCCGGCAACGCTTAATCTCGCTTACACCCAGATTTAAACTGTTCTGATTCCTGTGCGCCTCAATTCAATCAAGTTATCCGGTTTCAAGTCATTTGTTGATCCAACCACTTTCATGCTGCCGGGGCAATTGGTGGGGGTGGTTGGCCCCAATGGCTGCGGCAAATCCAACATCATGGATGCAGTGCGCTGGGTGCTGGGGGAGAGCAAGGCCTCGGAACTGCGCGGCGAGTCGATGCAGGACGTTATTTTCAACGGCACCACCACGCGTAAACCGGCCAGCCGCGCCAGCGTGGAACTGGTGTTTGACAACGCCGACCACCGGGCCGGTGGCCAGTGGAGCCAGTTTGAGGAGATTGCCGTCAAGCGCGTGCTCACGCGCGACGGCGCCAGCAGCTACTACATCAACAACCAGCCGGTGCGTCGGCGTGACGTGCAGGACGTTTTTTTGGGCACCGGTCTGGGGCCACGTGCTTACGCCATCATTGGACAGGGCACGATCAGCCGCATCATCGAGTCGCGACCGGAAGAGTTGCGCTTGTTTCTGGAAGAAGCCGCCGGGGTTTCCAAATACAAGGAGCGCCGCCGTGAAACCGAAAATCGCCTCGGTGATACGCGTGAAAACCTGACACGGGTTGAAGACATATTGCGCGAACTCAATGCCAATCTGGAGAAACTTGAAAAACAAGCTGAAGTGGCCCAGCAGTACAACGCTCTGACGACCGATGTCACGCTCAAACAGCAGCAGCTCTGGTTTTTGAAGCGCGCCGAGTCCGAGGCCGACCAGGTCCGGATTCAGTCAGAGGCGCAGGGCGCGGTCAATCAGCTGGAGCGTCGGCTGGCTGATTTGCGTCACATCCAGGCCGAGTTGGAGACGGTGCGCCAGGCCCACTACGCTGCTGGTGATCAGGTCAACCAGACGCAGGGTTTGCTTTATGAGGCCAGTGCCGAAGTCGGGCGCCTGGAGGCCGAGATCCGCTTTGTGGTGGAAGGTCGTCTGCGCGTTGAGCAGCGTCTGGCCACACTCAAAGCGCAAATTAATCAATGGGTCGGTCAAGGCGAGGCAGCCCGGATAGAAATCGAAAGTTTGACGGAGCTGACCCTGGCGGGCAACGAAAAATCAGAACTGTTCGCGACCCAGGTCGAACATCAGGCGCAGCAGTTGCCCGAACTTGAAGAAGCACTGCGGCTGACGCAGACTAACGCCAGCACGCAGCGTGCCAGCGTGGCGCAGGTGCACCAACAAATTGGAGTACTGGCGGCCGAGCAACGCAACATCGAGGAGCAAATGCGCCAGCTCGGCGGCCGACGCGAACGTTTGAGTGCAGACCACCAGGCATTGGTGGCTCCCGATGAAGCAAAGTTGGCCGTGTTGCAAAGTCAACTGGCGCAGGCGAGCGCGAGCGCCAAATCGGCCGAGGCCACCCTGCATGCGTTGCAGGACGCCGTGCCACAACTTGATCAGAGTCGGCGTCAGCAACAACAAGCGGTCAACACTGAAGCGGCCCGCCAAGCTGATTTATCGGCGCGGCTGGATGCCCTCAAAACTTTGCAGGAAAAAGTTAAAACCGACGGCAAGCTGCGCCCCTGGCTGGCCAAACACGGGCTTGACGGTTTGGCCGGTTTGTGGAGCCGCATTCACATTGAGCCGGGCTGGGAAAATGCGCTTGAAGGCGCTTTGCGCGAGCGCCTGGGCGCACTCGAAGTGTCGCGCCTGGAGTTGGTCCATTCCTTTGCCAATGATGCCCCACCGGCCAAGTTGGCGTTTTACAGCCCGCCGTTGGCGGCGTTGCCTTTGCGGCCAGCGTCAATGACGCGTTTGTCAGATTTGTTGCGCTTGAACGACGTCGGTCAAAAAACCGTGCTGCTGGATTGGTTGCAAGGTTGTTATACGGCCAGCAGTTTGGAAGAGGCGCTGGCCAAACGCAGTGAGCTGCAGCCGGGCGAGCTGATTTTTGTCAAATCCGGCCACGCCGTTGGGCCGTACAGCGTGAGCTTTTATGCGGGCGACTCGGAGCAGGCCGGTTTGCTGGCGCGCGCCCATGAAATTGAGAATTTGCACAAGCAGCTCAGAGCGCAGGTTTTGATCAGCGATGAAACACGCTCGGCGCTGGTGCGCGCCGAGACGGCTTATGCCGAGGCGTCGCAGCGGCTGATCGAATTGCGTCGTGAGGCTACTCAAAGCAGCAGTCGCTTTCATGAATTACAGGTTGAAACGCTGCGACTGACCCAATTGGCCGAGCAGGTGCGCTCCCGAAGCGCGCAAATTAGCGCTGATCTGGCTGAACTCGAAGCCCAACTGGGCGACCTGGCGCAGCGTCGTGACACCGCCGAGGTCCGCTTTGAAGAGCTTGATCTGCAGTTGGCCGATAAGCAGGAGCGCCAGCTTGAGCTTGATGAGATGGTGATCGCGGCCGAGCGTCAATTGGGGCAGGCCAGAGAGCAGCAACGCAGTCTGGAGCGCCAGGCGCAAGAAGCCAGTTTTGCCATGCGCAGCCTCGATGCGCGCCGCGCCGAGTTGTTGCGCTCGCTAGAGACTGCAGCGCAGCAAGCCGATTCGGTCAGAGCTGAAACTCAAAGAGCGCAGGACGAATTGGCGCACCTGAACGACGCCGCAGCGCAGGGCGGCCTGCAGGACGCCCTGGCGCTCAAGCTTGAGCGCGAGCGTTTACTCGGCGAGAAACGCAGCCAGTACGACGACCTGACCGGCAAGTTGCGCGCCAGCGATGAGCTTCGTTTGCAGTTGGAGTACGAGCTTGACCCTTTGCGTCAACGCATTACCGAATTTCAGCTCAAGGAGCAGGCCGCGCGACTGGGTCTGGAGCAATACCAGCAATTGCTCGCCGATGCGCAGGCTGATTTGCCGGCATTGGCCGAGTCCGTCGCCCAGGGTAGGGTGCGTCTGGCCGGCCTGCAAGGCGAGATTGATCGCCTGCACCGCGACATTGCCGCCTTGGGCGCGGTCAACCTGGCTGCGCTCGACGAGCTGACAGTGGCGCTTGAGCGCAAGAATTTTCTCGCTGCGCAGTCGGCTGACTTGAACGAAGCGATGACGACGCTGGAAGATGCCATCAAGAAGATTGACGTGGAAACCCGCGCGCTGCTGGCGGGCACATTTAAAACCGTTAATGAGCATTTTGGCAAGATGTTCCCTGAACTGTTTGGTGGTGGCCATGCGCAACTGGTCATCACCGGCGAAGAGATTCTTGACTCCGGCGTACAAGTGATTGCGCAGCCGCCGGGTAAAAAGAACCAAACCATTCATCTGCTCTCGGGGGGCGAAAAAGCACTGACTGCGATTGCCCTGGTGTTTGCAATTTTCCAGCTCAACCCGGCACCTTTTTGCCTGCTCGATGAAGTTGATGCACCGCTGGACGATGCCAATACCGAGCGCTATGCCAAGCTGGTTTTGAGCATGAGTCGGGAGACCCAATTTTTGTTCATCAGCCATAACAAAATTGCCATGGAAATGGCACAGCAGTTGATCGGCGTGACGATGCAAGAGCAGGGCGTATCGCGTATTGTTGTGGTGGACATGGATACGGCTCTGTCCTTGGCGCAAGAGGTTTGATCCTATGAGTAAGCTACAAATTGGTTTGGCAATCGTCGGTGCTTTAGTGCTGGTTGCCATGGCGGTGCAGGCGGCCTGGATTTCACGCAAGAACCAACCGCGCCAAGCCATACCGCATGAACGTGGCGATGCCAGCAGCGACGGCTCTGAGATGCCTGCCAGGATTGAACCCAGGCCGGATGCAGCCGGTTTTGATGGGGCGATTTTCTCCCTGCCCAAGCTGGAAAAAAGAGCCGGTATGGATGCCTTGATCGATGTCATCGCGCCGATTGCGCTGGACGCCCCGGTAGCGGGTGAGGCTGCATTGGTGGCGCTGCCAGCCACGCGCCGGGTCGGCAGCAAACCATTTTCCATTGAAGGCCTCAATGCTGTCAGCCAAGTCTGGGAAATGCCGCTGGTGGGCGAGTTGTATGTTGCTTTTCAGAGCGGCGTGCAACTTGCCAACCGTTTGGGCGCGCTCAATGAAATTGAGTATTCCGAATTTGTGATGAAGACCCAGACCTTCTGCGACGCCATCGGCGGCGCGCCAGATATTCCGGAGATGCTCGAAGCGGTGGCCCGGGCCCGTGAACTTGATCAGTTTGCCAGCGAACACGATGCCCAACTCGGATTTGTGGTGCATACGCGCGGTGCTGCCTGGAGCCCGGCTTATGTGCAGCAGAATGCGGCGCACCTTGGTTTTGTGCCGGCTGCCATGGCCGGTCGCATGGTGTTGCCGGCCAGCGCCGCGGGTTTGCCGCCGCTGCTGACACTCAATTTTGACGCCCAGGCGGCTTTGGCCGATGACCCGGCGCAGTCTGCCGTTCGGGAACTGGTGCTGGCGCTGGATGTGCCCCAGGTTGAGCGCAGCGAGTGTCCTTTTATTCGCTTGCGCGAGGCGGCACAGGCACTGGCAGACAGCATGGACGGTGTCGTGGCAGACGACCGGGAAGTGCCCCTGGTTGCTGCGGCATTGGACCTGATTGGCACCGAACTGGAGGGTTTGTACGATGTCCTGGAGCAGCGGGATTTGTCGGCTGGCTCGGCACTGGCACGGCGCCTTTTTTCCTGAGTTATTCCATTTCCAATTCAATGTGATACGTCGTTGCCCCGCCTTGCCCTCCTTTTGCATCGGGAGATACAAAGGGACACGCTGAAGCACTGTCCTGTGGCGGTGCGCCTAATCTCGCATTGAATTGAAAACGGAATTACTTCTCCTCGCTTTTTGGGAGATGGCTTTTATTGTTTGAAGGATTTGCTTGATGGCCGTTCGTGACATTCTGTTAATGGGCGATGCGCGTCTGCTTCGCACGGCACAGCCGGTGACCCAGTTCGATTCGGACGAGTTGCACCTGTTGATCTCTGACCTGCTCGACACCATGCTGGCGGCAGACGGTGCCGGGCTGGCGGCTCCACAAATCGGGGTTGATTTGCAAGTCGTTATTTTTGGCACTAATGCGCGCAATCCGCGTTACCCGGACGCGCCACCGGTGCCCAAAACAGTGTTGATCAACCCCATCATCATGCCGCTGGTTGCATCATTGCAAGACCTGACCCCAGTTGAAGTTGAAGACTGGGAGGGTTGCCTCTCAGTGCCGGGGTTGCGCGGTCTGGTGCCGCGTTACGCGCACCTGCGCTACAGCGGCTTTGACCAATATGGCGATCCGTTCGAGCGCACGGTGGAAGGTTTTCACGCCCGTGTGGTGCAGCACGAGTGCGACCATTTGATCGGCAAGTTGTACCCGATGCGGGTGCGTGACTTCACCAAGTTTGGCTATACCAGCGTTTTTTTTCCGGAGCTGTGAGGTTATTGGGGTCAGATCGCAATTTCGAGCAAGCCGAAGGCGGCGCGAATTTGGGCTCTGACCCCAATAACCCGTGACCCCAATAATCCTGACCCCGTTCAAGCCAATGTCGCCAGCAACTCGGTCTCAATTTCAATCTGCGCGCGGTTGTGTTGTAACTCCGGTCCGTCAATCAGGAAGGTGTCGTCCACGCGCTCACCGAGTGTGTTGATTTTGGCGAGCTGTAGGTTGATCTGGTGCTTGGCCAGCACGCGGGCCACGCTGTAGAGCAAACCAACGCGGTCACTGGCCGAGATGTTGAGCAGCCAACACTGGCCTTTCTCGTCGGGTTGCAAGGTGACGCGCGGCACCATCGGGAAACTCTTGACGCGACGTGATACGCGGCCCTTGCCAGGAGGCGGCAGCGCTCCAGCCTGGATGATGGCGCGACTTAACTCGCTTTCTACCATGCTGGTGAGCTCCTGGTAGTGTTCCGGCATGGCCTGGGTGGTGACCTGAAACGTGTCAAGCGCATAGCCGTTGCTGGCGGTATGCACACGGGCGTCAAGAATGCTGAAGCCATGCTGGTCAAAATAGCCGCAGATGCGGGCAAACAAGTCGCTCTGATCGGGCGTATAGACCACAATCTGCAAGCCTTCTCCGACCGGAGACTGGTGCGCGCGCACGATCGTTTTGCCGCTGCCAACATGGCGCGAGAGTTGGCGCGTGTGCCAGGCTATGTCGGCAGCGTCGTGACGCATGAAATAGCCGACATCGAGCGTTTCCCACAAGGCTTTGTGCGCTTCAAAAGGCAAGGTATGCAAGGCCAGCAGAATCAGGGCTTCGCGTTTGCGCGCCTCGACCTCGGCGTGCTGGTCGGTTGCATGGCCACCGAGGACGCGCAGGGTCTGACGGTATAGGTCTTCGAGCAGCTTGCCCTTCCAGGCGTTCCAGACCTTGGGGCTGGTGCCGCGAATATCGGCCACCGTGAGCAAATAAAGCGCGGTGAGAAAACGCTCACAGCCGATCCGCCGGGCAAATGCGGCAATCACATCGGGGTCGCTGATGTCAGACTTCTGCGCTACCTGGTTCATCAACAGGTGTTCACGCACCAGGAACTCGATCAGGCTGGCGTCACTGCCTTCAATCGCATGCTGCTTGCAAAAGCGTCGTACTTCGACGGCACCGATCGCTGCGTGGTTACCGCCCTGGCCTTTGCCAATGTCGTGGAACAAGGCGGCTGCGTACAAAAGCCAGGGCTTGTCCCAACCCGAGGCCAGTTGCGAGCAAAACGGATACTCGTGGGCGTGCTCCACAATAAAAAAACGCCGCACATTGCGCAGCACCATCAAGATGTGTTGATCGACGGTGTAAACGTGGAACAGGTCGTGCTGCATCTGGCCGACGATTTTTCGAAACGCCCACAAGTAGCGACCGAGCACCGAGGTTTGGTTCATCAAGCGCATGGCGTGGGTAATGCCCTCGGGTTGCAGCAAAATTTGCTTGAAAGTTGCACGGTTGATTGGGTCCGCGCGGAACTTGCCATTCATCAGCGCGCGTGCGTTGTACAGGGCGCGCAGCGTCCTGGCCGACAAGCCTTTGACGCCCACGGTGGTCTGGTAGAGCAAAAATGTTTCCAGAATGGCGTGGGGTTCGCGCTGGTACAGATCGTCGCTGGCGACCTCAAGCATGCCCGCTTTGTCATAAAAACGCGCATTGACAGGACGGCGCGCGTGGGTTGTCGGACTAAGCCGCTCCTCAATGTTGAGCAACAGGATCTGATTGAGCTGAGTAACTGCCTTGGCCGCCCAGTAATAGCGTTTCATCAGGGCTTCACTGGGGCGAACGAAAGCGCGCTGATCGCTGCTGGCAGCCGGTGCTTCAAAGCCAAATGACTGGGCGACAGCATTTTGCAGGTCAAACACCAGCCGGTCTTCGCGCCGCTGTGCCACCAAATGCAGCCGGGTGCGAATGAGTCGCAGCAGTGCTTCATTGCTTTTGAGTTGCTTGACTTCAAAGGCGCTGGTTAAGCCATGACGCGCTAGTTCATTCCAGTTACTGCCAAAGCCAGCTGCCTTTGCAACCCACAAAATTACCTGCAAGTCGCGCAGACCTCCGGGTGACTCCTTGCAGTTGGGCTCCAGCGCGTAGGGTGAGTTTTCGTATTTGCTGTGCCGTTGGCGCAGTTCCAGCGTTTTGGCAATAAAAAAAGCTTCTGGATCGAGGGTTGAAAAAAACTCGGTTTGAAACTGGGTAAACAAGCCGACGTTGCCGGTGATCAGTCGGGCCTCAAGTAACGAGGTTTGTACGGTAATGTCCTTGGCCGCCTCCTGCAGACACTCGGTCACGCTGCGCACGCTGGAGCCAATCTCCAGCCCGGTGTCCCAACAACTGCCAATGAAACCTTCAATCCGGGTTTTGAGCGGCGCATCCTGCTCGGGAGAGCGATGGTCTGGCAGCAGCAGTAAGACATCCACATCGGAGTAGGGAAATAGCTCGCTGCGCCCGAAGCCACCGACGGCAATCAACGCAAACTGGTTTTCGAAGTTGGCGCGTTGCCAAAGTGTTTTCAAGGTGGTATCAGCCAGCGCCGAGAGCTTGCCCAGCAGGGCCCCCACGCTGCGGGTGGCGTTGCCGCTGGTGGTCAGTGACTCGAACAAGGCCGCTTTCTGTTCGCGGTATCGACTGCGTAATGCGGGAAGATCGCTCATGCAACGACTATCAGTGTGCGTTCACCGCAACGAACGCCGGAATAGCCGGACTCGCGCCCGACAAGGTTAAGACTTCGTAGCCAGTTTGTGTCACCAGCACCGTGTGTTCCCACTGGGCTGAGAGTGAATGGTCTTTGGTGACGATGGTCCAGCCGTCGCCGAGTTCCTTGATTTCCCTGCGCCCGGCGTTGAGCATCGGCTCGATCGTGATCGTCATGCCAGCTTTGAGTTGTTCCAATGTGCCGGGCTTGCCATAGTGCAACACCTGCGGTTCCTCGTGAAAGGCGCGCCCTATACCGTGGCCGCAATACTCGCGCACCACGCTCAAGCCCTGGCCTTCTGCAAAGGTCTGGATGGCGTGGCCGATGTCGCCCAGGTAGGCACCGTCCTTGACCTTGGCAATGCCATGCCACATCGCCTCATAGGTCAACCTGCACAGCCGCATGGCCGCCACCGAGACCGCGCCGACCATGAACATGCGGCTTGAATCCCCATGCCAGCCGTCCTTGATCACTGTCACGTCGATGTTGATGATGTCGCCTTTTTTCAGCGGCTTGTCGTTCGGTATGCCGTGGCAGACCTGATGATTGATCGAAGTGCAAATGGCCTTGGGATATGGGTTGTGACCCGATGGCGCGTAGTTCAGCGGCGCTGAAATGGCGTGTTGAACTTGCGTGGTGTAGTCGTCGGCGAGTTTGTCGATCTCATTGGTGGTGATACCGGGTTTGATGAATGGGGCGAGGTAATCGAGCAGTTCGCCCGCCAACCGTCCCGCCACGCGCATGCCCGCAATGCCCTGGGTGTCTTTGTAAGTGATAGTCATGGGATCTGATTATCCCATTGAGGAAGATTTCTGGCTCCCGCAGGCCATGCTTCGATTCATGTCGACGTCGTGGCCTGCTGAAAGCAGTGCGCGCTGCTTGATCTGATTCACTGCGTGCCAAAAATCCGGTCACCGGCATCGCCCAGGCCGGGCAGGATGTAGCCGTGGCTGTTGAGCTGGCGGTCAATGGCAGCGGTATAGATGGGCACATCGGGGTGCAAGCGGCGCAGCGTGGCAATGCCTTCGGGGCAGGTCAATAGGCAAAGGAATTTGATCGATTTGGGGTGCGTTGCCTTGACGCGCTCGATGGCCGCCACCGCCGAGTTGCCGGTGGCCAGCATCGGGTCCACCACGATCACGTCGCGCTCCTGCATGTCTTTGGGCATCTTGAAGTAATACTCCACCGCTTGCAGGGTTTTGGGGTCGCGGTACAGGCCGATGTGGCCGACGCGCGCCCCCGGCACCACCGTCAGCATGCCGTCCAGAATGCCGGTGCCAGCGCGCAAAATGGAGACCAGTACCAGCTTCTTGCCGTCGATCACGTGCGCGGTCATTTTTTCCAGCGGGGTCTCGATCTCGACCTCCTGCATCGGCATGTCGCGTGTGACCTCATAGGCCATCAACATGCTGAGCTCGTTGAGCAGGGTGCGAAAACTGCTGGTGCTGGCATCCTTGCGACGCATCAGCGTGAGCTTGTGTTGCACCAGTGGATGATTGATGACGTGAACCTGTGGGTCGGTCGGGTTGGCAGGTTTCATATTTATGGGTCTTTCTCAAAAGTACAATCGACAATGTAGCTTGAACCGATAGCGTAACGAACTTTTTAAGGATTTCTCGTGTCAGGACACAGTAAATGGGCCAATATTCAGCACCGAAAAGGTCGTCAGGATGAAAAGCGGGGCAAGATCTGGACTCGCATCATCCGGGAAATCACGGTGGCGGCACGTGCTGGCGGTGGCGATCTGGGCACCAACCCGCGCCTGCGTTTGGCGGTGGACCGGGCCAAGGCCGCCAACATGCCCGCTGACCGCATCAAATACAACATCGACAAGGCCACCGGCAACGCCGAAGGCATCAGTTACGAAGAGATTCGTTACGAAGGCTATGGCATTGGCGGTGTCGCGATTCTGGTCGATACCATGACCGACAACAAGGTGCGCACTGTGGCTGAAGTGCGCCATGCTTTTGCCAAATATGGCGGCAATATGGGTGCTGAGGGCTCTGTGGCTTTCCAGTTCAAGCATTGCGGCCAATTGATTTTTGCGCCGGGCACCAATGAGGACAAAGTGCTGGAAGTAGCGCTCGACGCCGGTGCCGAGGACGTCATTACCGATGACGACGGCGCGATTGAAGTGTTGACCGCCTATCCTGATTTTGAGACGGTCAAGAATGCCCTGGAGGCTGCCGGCCTTAAACCGGAGGTGGCTGACGTGACGATGCGCGCTGAAAATCCGATCGAACTCAGCGGCGACGAGGCCGCCCGGATGCAACGCCTGCTCGATGTGCTTGAAGAGCTCGACGACGTGCAGGCGATTTACCACAACGCCGAGATGGACGCCGAATGAAGGTCCTGGTGATTGGCGGCGGTGGCCGTGAACATGCGCTGGCCTGGAAACTGGCGCAGTCGCCTAAGGTGAGCAAAATTTACGTGGCACCGGGAAATGGCGGTACCGCGCTCGACAAGCAGTTTGAAAACGTCAATATCACGGAGATGCAGGCGTTGCGGGTTTGGGCGCTTGCCAACAAGATTGCGCTCACGGTGGTCGGGCCCGAGGGGCCGTTGGCGGCTGGTGTGGTGGATGAGTTTCGCCAGCATAGCCTGCGTATTTTCGGACCGACCCAGGCGGCCGCTCAACTGGAGAGTTCCAAGGCATTTTCCAAAGCGTTCATGCAGCGTCACGGTATTCCAACCGCAGACTATGAAACTTTTACAGATCCGCTGGCAGCCCACGCGTACCTCGATCTGAAAGGCGCGCCCATTGTGGTTAAAGCCGATGGTTTGGCCGCTGGCAAAGGCGTGGTGGTGGCGCAGACCCTGGCGCAGGCGCATGCCGCGGTCGATGCCATGCTGGGGGACAGCACGCTTACTTTGCCGCACCAGCAGCGCGCAGACGATCGGGCGCTGCCACGCGTTGTTATTGAAGAATTTTTATCGGGCGAAGAAGCCAGCTTCATCGTGATGGTCGATGGTAAAAACGTCTTGCCACTGGCCACCAGCCAGGATCACAAGCGCCTGCTTGACGGCGACCTCGGCCCCAACACCGGCGGCATGGGCGCCTATTCGCCAGCGCCGGTGGTCACACCCGATGTGCATGCGCGCACCATGCGCGAGATCATTTTGCCCACCATCCGGGGCATGGAAAAAGATGGCATTCCGTTCACCGGTTTTCTCTACGCCGGGTTGATGATTGACGGCGAGGGGCGTCCTAAAACGCTTGAATTTAACTGCCGTATGGGCGACCCCGAGACGCAGCCCATTTTGATGCGTCTCAAAACCGATCTGTTGGATGTGCTGCTCGCGGCAACCGAGCCCGGGCCCTACGGCAAGCTCGACCAAATCGAGTTGCAGTGGGACCGCCGCACGGCACTCGGTGTGGTGCTGGCCGCGCAAGGCTACCCCTCGCAACCGCGCCAGGGCGACCTCATTACCGGGCTGCCCAAGGAAGAAAGCGATGCCATCGTCTTCCACGCTGGCACCGTTTTGCAGGACGGCCAGACGGTGACCTCCGGTGGTCGGGTGTTGTGTGTGACGGCGCTGGCTGACAACGTACGCCAGGCGCAGCAACGCGCCTACGAGGTGGCGCTGGGAATCCATTTTGATGGCATGCAGTGCCGCAAGGACATTGGCCACCGTGCAGTCAAAAACGTTTAGGCACGAGGATGCCTGAGCCGAACCAGCCGCCCGCCGAGGCGATGTTTCATTCACTACAGGACTGGGTTTGAGGTGAGACGCATCGGTGTTTTTGGTGGCGCGTTTGATCCGCCGCACCTGGCGCATCTGGCCCTGGTGAAGACCGCTTTGGTCGAGCTGGCACTGGATGAGTTGCGTGTCGTGCCCACCGGAGAAGCGTGGCATAAGCCGCGAACCTTGAACCCGGTGCGGCACCGGCTGGCGATGGCGCAGTTGGCCTTTGCTAATTTGCCCCGCGTGTTGGTTGACCCGATCGAAACGCTGCGTCCGGGACCAAGCTACACCGTCGATACTTTGCGTGAATTTAAGGCGTGCTGGCCGGATGCTGATTTATTTTTGATCCTGGGCGAGGACCAGGCGCAAGCGCTGACAAGTTGGCACGACTGGCAGGAAATATTTCAGCTTGCTATAATTTGCGTAGCTGAGCGTGCCAATCCGGCTGGGGTCACAGCCCAATCTGATTTGGAAAAAGCGCATAAATCCCGCCTGCGGCGGCTGCCGATGCCAGCCCTGGCGCTGAGCGCAACCGACATTCGAGCCCGAATTGCAGCACATCAAAGTGTTGTCGGGCTGGTTTTTGAGCCCGTTGCGCGTTATATTGACCACCACCACCTTTATCAGACTACTTGATGACCACCACCATTGCCAAAAAAGACATTCAAAAGCTTCAGCGTACCATCATCGATGGCCTGGAAGACGTGAAAGCCCAGAACATTGCGGTGTTCGACACCGAGCACCTCTCGGCTTTGTTTGAGCGCGTGATCATCGCCTCGGGCACTTCCAACCGCCAAACCAAGGCCCTCGCGGCCAGTGTGCGCGATGCCGTGCGCGATGCCGGTTTCGGTAAACCCCGCATCGAGGGCGAGACCAACGGCGAGTGGATTATTGTGGATTGCGGCGCAGCCGTGGTGCATATCATGCAGCCCAATTTTCGCCAGTACTACAACCTCGAAGAGTTGTGGGGTGACAAACCGGTGCGTCTGAAGTTTGGCGCTGCCAAGCCAGCGGCCAAAGAAGTTGCTAAGCCCGTCAAGGCAGCCACCAAACCTGCGACTGATCTGAAGCGCTCCAATGCCGCCAAAAAGGGTGTGGCAGAGGCTTTCCCGTCCAAGGCACAGGTGAAGAAGTCGCTGGCGGCCAAGTCGGCTGTTGCCAAAACCCCGGTGAAGAAAGCGGCGGCGAAGAAAGCCGCGGCAACGTCTGCTGTCAAGAAGGCAGAAGCCAAGACCGCCGTCAAGGTGGCGGTCAAGAAAACACCGGCCAGGAAGACGGCAACGCGCAAAGCCTGATCCGGAGTTGCCGTGCGTCTGGTGATTGTTGCGGTAGGTCAACGTGTGCCAGACTGGGCACAGGTGGCGTGGGACGACTACGCCAAGCGCTTTCCTTACGAAATCAAGCTGGAGCTTAAGACGGTCAAAACCGAACCCCGTGGCTTCAAGACCGTTGAAGCGCTGGTGGCAGCGGAACGCGTCCGCATCGAGGCGGTCTTGCCCAAAGGCTGCCGCATCGTCGCACTGGACGAACGTGGAGCTGCGCTGACCACGCTGGCCCTGGCCGCCAAACTGCAACACTGGCAATTGGAAAACGACGCTGTGGCGCTGGTGATTGGCGGGCCCGATGGGCTCGACACGGCGTTCAAGCAATCGGCGCATGAGCGCATCCGCTTGTCGGATTTGACGCTGCCGCATGCTTTTGCGCGGGTGCTGCTGGTTGAACAGTTATACCGGGCCTGGTCCATCAACGCCAATCATCCCTACCACCGTGAATAAGTTCATTTACCTTGCGTCGCAAAGCCCACGGCGGCGTGAATTGCTCGATCAACTCGGCGTGCGCCATGAATTGTTGTTGCCCGATAGCGACGAAGACGCCGAAACACTCGAACGGGTGTGGCCCAACGAGGCACCGATCACTTACGTCAAGCGGGTGACGCAGTTCAAACTGGACGCGGCCTTGCAGCGGCTCAAGCGCCGAGGGCTGCCGTCGGCACCGGTGCTGTGCTCGGACACGACGGTCGCCTTGGGCCGCACAATTTATGGCAAGCCAGTTGATGTGGCCGACGCGACCCGAATGTTGACAGAACTTTCCGGCACGACGCATCGCGTCTTGACAGCGGTCGCTCTGGGCACGGCGCGCAGACATGCCGAGGTGCTGAGTGAGTCGCGGGTAACGTTTGCTGCGATGAGCCCGCGCCAGATTCGGTCTTATGTCGATTCCGGTGAACCACTGGGCAAGGCCGGTGCCTATGCCGTGCAGGGCCGGGCGGCGGCGTTCATTTCCCATATTTCAGGCAGTTATTCTGGCATCATGGGGCTGCCGCTGTTTGAGACCGCGCAACTGCTCAAAAATTTTGAGTCCTTGCGGGACAGTCCGAAGCGAAGCGTAGCTCTGTCCTCAACTGATTAAGCCATGCAAGAAGATATTCTGATCAACTGGTCGCCCCAGGAAACCCGGGTGGCGATTGTCGAGAGTGGTGCGTTGCAAGAACTCCACGTCGAACGCACGCTCGAACGCGGGCTGGTCGGCAATGTTTACCTCGGCAAAGTAGCCCGCGTGCTGCCGGGTATGCAATCGGCCTTCATCGATATTGGACTGGAGCGGGCGGCGTTTTTGCATGTGGCCGATGTCTGGCGCCGCCAGGGCGACGGTGAGCCGCCGAGCGTGGCACGAAGTACGCATCCGCTAGTGCCGATTGAAAAGCAGGTGTTTGAAGGCCAGACGTTGATGGTGCAGGTCATCAAGGACCCCATCGGGACCAAGGGCGCGCGGCTTTCGACGCAAATCAGCATTGCCGGGCGCATGCTGGTGTTTTTGCCGCAGGATGACCACGTTGGCGTGTCGCAAAAAATTCCGCAAAGCGAGCGCGATGAGCTTCGCTCACGTCTGCAGAATTTGACCGCTGCTGACGGTGGCGGCTTTATTTTGCGCACCAATGGTGAGGACGCTTCTGACCTGGAACTGTCTGAAGATATTGGCTATTTACGCAAGGCCTGGGCGCGCATCAAGGAGGCGTCGTTGCGCCTGCCAGCGCTGTCGCTGCTGCACCAGGACCTAAGTTTGTTGCAGCGTGTGTTGCGTGATCTGGTGTGCGAAAACACGCAAACCATCCAGGTCGATTCACGCGAACAGTTTGAAGCGCTCAAGGCATTTGGGCTGGAATTCATGCCTGCAGCGGCCGAGAAGTTGCAGCATTACAAGGGCGAGCGTCCAATTTTTGACCTGTATGCGATTGACGAGGAAATTGCCAAGGCGCTGGGGCGAAGGGTGGACTTGAAGTCGGGCGGTTATCTGATCGTCGATCAGACCGAGGCTCTGACTACAGTCGATGTCAACACCGGTGCTTTTGTCGGCGCGCGCAATTTTGACGACACCATTTTCAAGACCAACCTGGAAGCAGCGCAAGCGATTGCCCGTCAACTGCGTCTGCGCAATTTGGGTGGCATCATCGTGGTGGACTTTATCGACATGGCGCGCGAAGACCATCGCGAATCTGTGTTGGCCGAGTTTCGAAAACAGCTTGCGCGCGATCGCGTCAAGACCATGGCGCTTGATTTTTCGCCCTTGGGTTTGGTCGAGATGACGCGCAAGCGCACGCGCGAATCGTTGGCGCACATGCTGTGCGAGCCTTGCCCGAGCTGCGAAGGCAAAGGCATCGTCAAGACCGCGCGCTCGGTGGCTTACAACATTTTTCGCGAGATCCTGCGCGAGGCGCGACAGTTCAATCCGCGTGAATTTCGCGTCGTTGCCGCACCCAAAGTGATTGAGCTTTTTCTGGATGAAGAGAGCCAGCATCTGGCCGGTTTGAGTGAATTCATCGGCAAGCCGGTGTCCTTGCAGAGCGAGAGTGCCATGGGACAGGAACAGTACGATATTGTGCTGCTGTAGCTGCAATTAAAGTCTGACATGCCAAGCCTTGTCACTGCCAATCGACGACCGATTCCGATTCTGGTGTACCACCAGATTGAGATTGCACCACCCAAGGGTGCTGTTTTTCGCAGTTTGTATGTTTCACCTGCTGCCTTTGCTCGGCAGATGGCTTTCCTGAGGCTGCTGGGTTACCGTGGCTTGTCACTGTCGGCACTGCTGCCGTATTTGATGGGTGAACGCGCTGGCAAGGTGGTGGGCATCACGTTTGATGATGGCTACTTGAATAATTTGACCTATGCCCTGCCAGTATTGGTGAATTATGATTTTTCCTCGACTTGTTACGCCGTGAGCCAGCAGCTTGGCAAGACCAACGGGTGGGATTGCGAAGCTGGTATCGCTCAAACACCGCTCATGAACAATGCGCAACTGCGGCAATGGTGCGCCGGTGGGCAAGAGGTCGGGGCGCATACACGCCATCATGTGCGGCTGACACAATCCGATGCTGTAAAAAGTCTGCAGGAAATCTGCGGGAGTAAAACAGAACTCGAAGCCTTAACCGGTTCTGCGGTACGGAATTTTTGTTACCCCTACGGTGACTACGACTCAGACCATGTCGCAATGGCGCGCTCGGCTGGGTTTGCATCAGCGACAACCACGCAGCGTGGCCGATGCCAGACCGGTGAGGACCTGCTGCAATTGCCACGTGTGCCAGTGCTGCGTTCAACCACATTACCTTTGTTCTGGCTTAAGGTGGCCACGGGCTATGAAGATCGGCGGCGCTCGTGACCGATACCAAAAGACGTTTGCGCATTGCCGTGTTGAATCGGGTGTTTTCACCCATCGGTGGCGGGGCCGAGCGTTACTCAATCGCGCTGGTCGAACAATTGGCTGCGCGCCATGAAATTCACGTATTTGCCCAGCAAATTGACCATCAGTGGCCGGGTGTGACTTACCACACCGTGTCAAAGCCACTGGTAAGGTCGGGCTGGCTTAATCAGCTCTGGTACGCCAGCGCCACCTGGTGGGCCACGCGGCGGGGTTTTGACGTGGTGCATTCGCATGAGAACATCTGGCATGGGCAGGTGCAGACGGTGCATGTGTTGCCCGTGAAGTACAAACTGTTTCATGGCCGCACCGGTTGGCGCTTGGCGCTGCAATGGCTGAAGGTCGCGACCAGTCTGCGTCTCATGACCTATCTTGGGATGGAGCACGTTCGTTTTTCAAACGCCGGCAGTCGCCGTATCGTGGTCACATCAAACGCCATGATGAATCAGATGGCCTGCACTTACCCTGCCACGGTACCCGCGTTGCGGCTTGTGTCACCGGGTGTGACGATGACTGGAGCACTTGCAACAACCGAACAGCAGATTGCAGCGCGCCAGAGAATGCACTTGCCACCGACCGGACTCGGGATTTTGTTTGTCGGCAATGACTACCGCAAGAAGGGGTTGACGACCCTGATCAAGGCATTGGCAGAACTGTCTGGCAACACATGGTTGGCGGTGGTCGGCAATGCCGCACAAAGTGCTGAATTCAAGGCACAGGCAATGGCAGGCGGTGTCACTGATCGGGTGTTTTTCTTGGGTAGCTTGAAGGATGTCAACGATGCTTATTTGGCCGTTGATTGCCTGGCTCATCCAACGCTGGAAGATAGCTTTGGCATGGTGGTGCTGGAAGCCATGGCGCATGGACTGCCGGTGATCGTTAGCAGTGCGCGTTACTGTGGTATTTCGGACCTGCTGACGGACGGAGTCAATGCCATTCTTCTTGCGGAGCCCCGTGATTCGAAAGCCTTGGCTAGTGCTTTATGCCGTGTCATTCAGACGCCATCTTTGCGTTGTGATTTGGCTGAGGCGGCCATGGCCTTTGCCAGATCTCATCAGTGGTTGGCAGTTGCCTTGCAGCAAGAGATGATATATTTTTCGCTGCTGGACGCGAAGGTTTAAAGTTTATCTCCAACCGGGTTTGTGGCTCCGTCGTGTAAGCCGAGTTTGTAAAGCCGGGCATACTGTCCGCCCCGCTGCATCAACTCGCTGTGACTGCCGATTTCAACGATTTGACCAGCCTCCATGACCACAATCCGGTTGGCACGGTGTACGGTGGAGAGCCGGTGGGCAATGACCAGTGTGGTGCGGTTTTGCATGAGTCCATCGAGGGCATCCTGAACCGCTCGCTCGGACTCCGAGTCGAGCGCCGAGGTGGCTTCGTCGAGGATGAGGATAGGAGCATTCTTGTAAAGCGCCCGGGCAATGGCAAGGCGCTGTCTTTGGCCACCGGAGAGTTGTGTTGCGTTGTGGCCGACCAAGGTGTCGATTCCATTGGGCAGTTCTTCAACCAGTGCCATCAGGTGAGCCGCTTGAAGACATTGCATGACTTTGCTGCGGTTGATCTGAGCGCCCAGCGCCACGTTGGCCGCGATGCTGTCATTGACCATGACGACCTGCTGACTCACATAAGCAAACTGGGAGCGCAAGGATTCCAGCGACCATTCCCGTACATCATGACCATCCAGACAAACTCGACCTGAACTGATATCAACAAAGCGCGTCAGCAGATTGACCAATGTGGTCTTGCCTGAGCCGGAGGCGCCGACCAGCGCAACCGTCTCACCTGAGGCCACCGACAAGTTTAGGGCCTTGATGGCCGGCGTCGAGTCGGAAGAATAGAGGACGCTGACTTGTTCGAACCGAATGTCGCCGCTGGCCCTTGGTTTGGTGAAATGGCCCTCGGTTTCGTTGGGCGTTGACTCAATCAGGGAGAGAGCCCGTTCGAGTGCGACGAGGCCGCGAGTGATCGGGCTCGACACCTCAGACAATTGACGGATCGGCGCGATGATCATCAGCATGGCCGTCACGAAAGCTACAAAGCCACCCACGGAGGTACCGCTGCTAGCGCTTTGAACCAGGGCGACCGAGATGACGGCTGACAGGGCTATCGCTGCCAGCATTTGGGTCATGGGCGTCATGGCTGCGCCGGCAACAGTTGATTTCATGGCCAAGTGTCGCAGTGACTCGCTGAGTTGATCAAAACGCTGCGCTTGTGACGCTTGTGCCGAGTACAAGCGAATGTCTCGATGGGCCAATACGTTTTCTTCCACCACATAGGCCAATTTATCAGTTGCTTCTTGATTGGCTTTGGTGAGTCGGTGCAGCCTTCGGGTCAACACCCGCATCACGAATGCAACTGCCGGGAAGAGCGTTGCCACAATCAGTGTCAACTTCCAGTTCAGATAAAAAAGATAGCTCGTCAGTGCCAGCAAGGTCAAGCCGTTGCGAGTCAGGCTGAGCAGGGAATTGACCAACATAATGGATCCGTTTTGCACTTCATAGACCACCGTGTTGGACAGTGCACTGGAGGATTGCTCGGAAAACAATTTAAGGTGGGCCACCAAAATCTTGTTGAACATGGCTTGACGCATGGCCAGCAGGCCGTGGTTGGTAATTTTGGTTAAACCAATTTGAGACACGTAACCGGCCAGACTGCGTACGCCAAATAACAACAAGAGTGCGGCCGGAACGGTCCAGAGTTCCAACTCACCGTGCTGGAAGCCACGATCCAGCAGTGGTTTGAGCAGCGCCGGGATCAAGGGCTCGGTGGCGGCGCCCACGACGGCCCCGATTGCAACGATGGCCCAGGTTCCCGTTAGCTTGCCAAAATAAGGCGTGAAACGGTGCAGCCGATGCCAAATGCTACCGCTGGACACTGCATCGAAGGCAGACTTAATGGACTCTTTTAATTTAGTCATTCAATGGTCTCACTTCCAAATGAATGCTTGATTGACCCGTTCACCATGAAGTGTCATGCCATAGGTTGCTAATTCCTCCTTGCGCCACGCTTCACTTTGTCTTTTTGATTTGTATTTTGAAATTTTCCGCTCCAACCAACTTTGTTGAAGCAAATGTCGATCATTTACTCGCACTAAAACATCTTGTTCAGATTTACCCAGTTTTTTCTTCATATCATTTTGTGTGATCGAACCGAAATGATGCAACCAGACCCTTCCGTTGATCGCACTTTCAAAGTGTGATTTTGCAAGATCGTGAAAAAAAATGGTATCCTCAAAACCAAGTAGTTTCGGATTTGCTCTGAAATATCCAATCTCTTGAAAGACGGAACGGTGAATGCAAACACAAACAGCATGTTGAGTATGACGATGAAAAACATTTTTCATTTTTTCACTGGACTCCAGTGCAAATGCATCAAAATCATAATTCAACTCGCCTTCCATCATTGCGGGGGAAATAACGGATAAATTATTAGCAATGGCAGTTTCTATTAGATTTTCAATCCACTGATGTGGAACGATCAAGTCATTATTCATCACCACAGACCATTCGGCTTGTAGATGTAGTATTCCCTGATTCCATGCAACTCCGCAGGCCTGATTGCTCTTGTTGAAAATGCGACCGCCAAGTTGAAGTGTCAATAGATAATCACGTGTTTCATCGGTCGAGCCGTTATCGACCACTATAATCCGATCCAGTGGGGTACCCGCTTTAATCAGGCTATCAACAAAAGTTTTTGTGTAATGAACCGAGTTGTAGCATGCGAAAGTTATCGCGTAATCGTATGTCATTTTTGATTAGTGGGTTTGATCGTTATGAGCAAGAGAGTAAGCGGTCGGATGGCTCTTCACTTTCTGTTTCTGGCATAAATCAGTAAATTGTTCACTTGGTCAGAACATAGAAGATCGACAACTCCGCGCACTTCGCTCATTGGCCAGTTCCACCAAGCAGCCTCCAACAAAGCTAGTCGCGTCTCAGCGTCAAATCTATAACGTACAGTGCAGGCAGGATTGCCAACCACAACAGCATAGGGCTCGACGTTTCGACTTACAACAGCCCCAGTCCCAACAACCGCTCCGTGTCCAATCGTGACGCCCGAAAGAATGGTGCAATTTGCACACAGCCACACATCGCTTCCGATGGTGACATCGCCCCTACTAACCCCGAAATCTGGAATATGCCTCGCTTCTTCAAAAAAGGCAGGAAAGGGATAACTGCTGACCCAGTCGACTCGGTGATTATTGCCTAAGAAAATTTGTACGCCACTGGCGATTGAGCAGTACGATCCTACACGTAATGTGGTTCCTTCGTGGGCATCGTGTACTGTGGGAAGTCCATACGTACCTACACCCAATTCATAGCGAGGGTAGTGTTTGCGAAATTTTGCCTGTTGCCGTTCATAGCTTTGGAGTTCCTTTGCCCCTTGTCGCCAGCGTAGCAGCTTTTGGAGTAGCTTGGTCATGTTACTTGTTGCTCTCAGCACTGCTTCCGGCAAAATGAGAGAGGGGTTTTGGTTCATGGGCTGCAATGGCGGAAGCACACAGTAATGCAATCATCAAAGCGTAAAAACTGGCCATGTACTTTAAATCGAAAACCTCGGTGCTCAAACTGCTGATAAACACACAAAGAGTGAATACGACTCCAATCAAGGAGTTGGCTTGTTGAACACGGCTAGCACTTCGCAACTGGTGCACAAAGACGCCCAAAGGGATCGCGAAAAGCATGACTGTCGACACCATACCTGCTATCCCAAATCGGATTGTGTTAGTCACAATTTCATTGTGAAAGCCTGATGTTAAAGCGATTTTAAGACTCTCTTTGGGGGCGTAGGCAAAGATGTGCGGTGGCAAAGATATTAATTTATTGCTGGTGTCACCAAATCCCATGATTGGATTGTTTCTAAACATGTCAAAGGCTATCCTGAGAAAAGTAATGCGCCGTCCGATGGAAGTATCTGGTGCAATTCCTACCCATGAATAATCCAGTAGCTCTTGAAAAGCGAGTGTCCAGCGTTGATGTCCAGTGGATGAGAACGCCAACAATCCCAATCCAAGAACCATAATGAGTCCAACAGCCCAGAGATTAAAACGCGTGCCATTGTCTTTAAATCGTTTTTGCTGGTAAAGCCAAATCGTGATGACGAAGGGAACAGCAAGCCATCCGGTACGACTTTCTGACATGACAGATAAATAAAACCCAATAGTAGTTCCTAACAATTTGAAGGTCACCATCGGCTTAGAATCCTTAGTCAGCAAATTGATTGAGATCAAACTGATTAGACCCAATGTTAAAGATGTATACCCAAAAACCAAAGGATCGGCAAAGTAGGTAGACATTCGATAAGGCCCCCACACTTTGGGTTGTGGGAAATAGAGTTGGTGTAGTAATGTGAGGGTCAAACTACTGGGTGCTGTGTACTGCAAATATTTTGCAATATTGATTCGCTCTCGAATAGCAAACAAAAAAATTGCAATGGCCACGAGAAACCGAGAAGCAGAATCATAGTCCGGCCAGACGTGTTTACCTCGTAACATTGAACTGAACGCGATAGCACAAGCCGGCCCTAGCAAGGTGAAAACAATTACCGGTTTAAATGTGAGATTGGCATTAAAGTCGCTAAGCAGCCCGCATTTTTGACACAACAAATAAAGCAAACACAGAAAGGAGCCAAGAATCAGAACTGCGCTAGACCATGAGCGAATAGTTACCAAAAACAGTGGTGCCAGTCCGAGGAATATTTGCAATATTATTTTGCCTGAGGTTGTCCAGAACGTAACCGGGTAGTGTGTTGGATGCGGCAATGTGGGGCCTCCAGGTGAGTTCATGGAAATTGATTGGTGATCAGATAGACCAGGCCAAAAACAAGCAGCAGTAATCTGCTATGCTGATCCAGGCCATTGGCAGGCTCACAGAAACGGCGGTCGGGCAAACCAGCAGCAAGCGAAAACTCCAAACAGGGTATGGTTGAGTGGTAGGCAGTGACATGAAGAAAAATGATCTAACTTGAAGCCATCGTGCGGGTCTTACTTCCACGCCCCTGGGTATTATGACTGTTACTTGCTAAACTCCAACGTCCATCCCATGCCTCTTTCAGTCATCATCATCACCTTCAACGAAGCTTCAAATATCGAGGCTTGTATTAAGTCGGTTGCCTTTGCCGATGAGGTTATTGTGATGGATTCTGGCAGCACCGACGGGACTGCCGACATGGCGCGCAAACTCGGTGCCGTGGTACACGTCAGCGCCGACTGGCCGGGTTTTGGTCCACAAAAAAATCGGGCGCTTGAGCTGGCGCAACACCCTTGGGTCTTGTCACTTGACGCGGATGAGCGGGTGCCACCCGAACTGGCCCGGCAGATTCAACAGGGGATGCTGACAGGCTCAGGCAGCGCTTACGAGGTGCCCCGCTTGACGCAGTTTTGCGGTCGCTGGATCCATCATTGTGGCTGGACGCCTGACTATGTATTGCGTTTATTCAAGCGTGGCTCGGCGGTTTTCAGCACTGATCTGGTTCATGAGCGGGTTGTGCTCAGTCAAGGTGAAACCGGTCGGTTGACTTCGCCGTTGTGGCACTACAGTTACCCAACACCAGCCCACTACTGGCGCAAACTTGAGCAATACAGCCAAGCCTGGGCACAACAACGTTTTGCCAAGGGCCAAAAAACTTCAATGTTACGAGCCGGTTCGGCTGCGGTGTTAGCATTCTCGCGTAGCTATTTTTTCCGTCTGGGTTTTCTTGACGGTGCCATGGGCTTTGCGGTGTGTACGATGCAGGCTCAAGCCGCGTTTGGAAAATATTTTGCTTTATATTGCTTGAATCAAAAAAAATGACATCCCATCTATTGCGCCGCCTGTCTGACCTACTTCGTTATTGGAGCTTGGGTTTGATGGTGACCCTCGGCGTTTCTGCGCAGGCCCAGTTCCGCGTTGAAGTCTCTGGTGTTGGCCTGACCCAGGTGCCGATTGCCGTTGCAAGCTTCCGTGGTCAGGACGGTGCGCCACAAAAAATTTCTGCCATTGTGCAGGCTGATCTTGAGCGCAGCGGCCAGTTCCGTGTGGTTGAGGCCGCTGGGGCGGCACTTGATGAACAGGCGCGGCCGGAGTTGACGCTCTGGCGGCAAAAAGGCGCTGACTCGCTGGTGACGGGCAGTGTGAGCCGCTTGGCCGACGGTCGCTTTGACGTGCGCTTTCGCTTATGGGATGTCGTGCGTGGGCAAGACCTGGGCGGCCACAGCTTTGCGGTAACCCAATCCGATTTGCGTTTGTCAGCGCACCGTATCGCTGATTTTGTTTATGAAAAATTGACGGGTGACAAAGGTGTTTTTTCAACGCGAATTGCTTACGTCACCAAAACCGCCAATCGCTATCAGTTGTGGGTAGCCGATGCCGACGGAGAAAACGCTCAGTCGGCTCTGACAAGCCCCGAGCCCATTATTTCGCCGGCCTGGTCGCCCGATGGGGGGCGGCTGGCTTATGTTTCGTTTGAGTCGCGCAAGCCGGTGGTTTATACGCACGATGTAGCCAGCGGCAAGCGTCGCCTGATCGCCAATTTCAGGGGTTCCAACAGTGCGCCGGCCTGGTCACCCGATGGTCGCACCTTGGCCGTGACGTTGAGCCGCGCCGGGGGGTCGCAGTTGTTTACCATTAACGCGCTTGGTGGCGAGCCGCAACGGCTGTCTCAATCGAGCAGTATCGATACCGAGCCGGTCTATACGCCCGATGGTAAAAATATTTATTTTGTCAGCGACCGTGGCGGCACCCCACAGATTTACAAGATGCCGTCATCCGGTGGCGATGCCGAACGCGTGACTTTTACCGGCAGTTACAACATTTCCCCGGCGATCAGCCCGGACGGACGCTGGCTGGCCTATATTTCTCGCATAAGTGGTGCGTTCAAGTTGCACATCATGGATCTGGCAGGCGGTGCAGTAACAGGCATCACCGATACTTCGGCCGATGAGAGCCCCAGCTTTGCGCCCAATAGTCGCTTGCTTATTTACGCTACCCAGCAACAAGGCCGGGAGTCGCTGATGACCACCACACTGGATGGCAAAGTGAAAGCTCGCCTGAATGGCCAAAATGGCAATATTCGAGAACCGGACTGGGGTCCGTTTCAAAAACATTTATCTTTAAAGGAGTAATTTGATGAAGCGTTTTTTGTTGATGCTGGGTGCCGTTGTGTTGATCGCTGGCTGTGCTTCGGATGTCAAACTTGACGAAGTACCGGTGGTGGACGCTGCGGGCACAGCCGTGTCGGAGTCCGGTTCCGAAGGCGCGGGCGTGGGTGTTGGTAGCGGCAACGTGACACCGGTGGACATCGGGAAATCGGCGCAACCAGGGGCGATGCCGGCCGGGCCGCGGATCGTATATTTTGATTACGACAGTTTCATCATCAAGCCCGAGTTCCAGGCGCTTATCGAAACCAACGCGCATTTTATCAAGGCGGGCAAAGCCCACATAGTTGTTATCGAGGGACACACTGACGAGCGTGGTGGCCGCGAATACAACCTGGCTCTCGGTCAAAAGCGTGCCGAAGCGGTACGCAATGCCTTGGGTCTCCTCGGAGTCGCTGACGGCCAGGTAGAAGCCGTCAGTTTTGGCAAGGAAAAACCGGCGGCAGCAGGCTCTGATGAAGCGGCCATGGCCCAAAATCGTCGCGCTGAAATCAGCTACCGATAATTATTCTGAAAGTTGAGACCGTGAAAATATTTCGTACGCTGGCGGCGCTTGTTTTGCTCTGCTTGGCTGCGGTATCGGCCAGTGCGGGCCTGTTCGACGATGAGGAGGCACGTCGCGCCATACTTGATTTGCGCCAGCGGGTTGATGCAGTTCGCTTGGCCACTGAGCAGGGCGCGAGCCGTGCCAGTGAAGACGGCGCGTCCTTGCGGCGCAGCTTGCTCGATCTGCAAAATCAGATTGAAACCTTGCGCGCCGAGATGGCAAAACTCAGAGGCTTGAATGAACAACTGGCGCGCGACGTTGCCGATGTGCAGCGCCAGCAGAAGGATATCAGCCAGGGTGTCAATGAACGTCTGCGCCAGTTTGAGCCGGCGAAAGTCGCAATTGACGGTCGGGAGTTCATGGCGGAGCCGGCTGAAAAACGCGACTTTGAAGCGGCGTTGGCGGTCTTCAGAAAAGGCGATTTTCCAGCGGCGCAGGCCGCCTTTGTTGATTTCCTCAAGCGTTATTCCAAGAGCGGCTACGCATCGTCAGCGCTATTCTGGCTTGGCAATGCGCAGTATGCGACGCGTGACTACAAAGAAGCGATGATCAACTTCCGCTCTTTGATTGGGCGCGAACCAGACCATCTGCGCGCACCCGAAGCGGTGTTGTCGATCGCCAATTGCCAGCTCGAACTCAAAGACGCCCGCAGTGCCCGCAAAACTTTGGAAGATTTGATCAAGGCTTATCCGCAGTCCGAGGCGGCCGTGGCGGCAAAAGAGAGACTGGCACGGCTCAAATAGTGTCAAGTGACAGCAGCCGTCGGGTCTTTCCATGAACCCATCCTTTCCCGGTCGTCATAGAGCTCAATCGGGGTCAGATTCCAATTCGGGGCAGGGCGCTCGATCTAGCCAACAAGGAGCTAATTTGGGGTCGGATCCCAATTCGGGGCAGAGCGTTCGCGCTAGCCAACAGAGCTTCACCGATTTGGCAAAACTCCAAGTCCAGGGCTCTGACCCCAATTTAGCGGCCCCCAATTTATAGCGAGGCAAACCCTTGGGTAATATTGATTCTGATCGCCGTTTTGGCGGTCTGGCGCGTCTCTACGGTGTTGCAGGAGCACAGCGCATCGCCGCTGCCCATGTGGCGGTGATTGGCGTTGGGGGCGTTGGCTCTTGGGCGGTTGAGGCGCTGGCCCGTAGCGGCGTAGGGCAACTGACTCTGATCGATCTGGATCATGTGTCCGAGTCCAACATCAACCGGCAAATTCAGGCGGTCGAGGCAAGCTTGGGTCAGGCCAAAGTGCTGGCCATGCGGGACCGAATTCTTTCATTCCATCCTGCGTGTGTTGTCAATTGCGTTGAAGAATTCGTCACACCAGAGAACTGGCCCGCGCTCTTGCCAGCGGGTGTAAATGCGGTCATTGATGCCTGCGACCAGGTGCGGGCAAAGGCCGCGATGGCGGCTTGGGCTGTGGCCACGCAAACTCTGTTTATCTCGGCCGGTGCCGCCGGAGGCAAGCGTCAAGCCCACCAGGTTGATATTGATGACCTGGCCAACATCACACATGACCCCTTGCTGGCGCAGGTGCGCTACCGGTTGCGCAAGGAGCAGCAGGCACCGCGCGCAGGCAAAAAAATCGGGGTGACTTGTGTTTTCAGCCGTGAAGTGGTGCAACCACCCGATGCCTCTTGCGCGGTCGAAGGCGATGGCAGCCTCAACTGCCACGGCTACGGTTCGGTGGTCAGCGTGACCGCTACTTTCGGCCAGTGTGCGGCCGGTTGGGTCCTTGATCAAATCTCAGCGCAGCGTTAATAAATTTGAAAATTAACGATACAATCAGAGGCTTTCCAGGGTGCCACAAAGTTAATTTGTGAAGCCCTGAAGGGATGTTAGCTCAGTTGGTAGAGCAGCGGACTTTTAATCCGTTTGTCGTGGGTTCGACCCCCGCACATCCCACCATCTAAGCCCCGCCAGATATAGAAAGCCTGCTACTTAATCGGTAGCAGGCTTTTTTCGTTTTGGTGACGGTGACAGTCTGGTGACAGTTTGACGGTCGGTGACACTTTCACCCCTCGCGCACGCGGAGTTAACCCTTGCACATCAGCACCAGCTCACGGTTTGCGCTTTTGTAGTCAATCACGCTCGTTATGCCGTAGGTGGTGCCTTCATGGATCACGCGATCAGCAGACGTGATTCCAGGCCGGTAGCGCATCCTGATGCGGGTGGTGACCTCGGACTGTGCAGCACTGGCGGCGAAGTACTCCCGGCCGCTCAGAGGCTCTACAGTGGCCCAGGTGGTGCAGACTGGCGTCCAGCCTGTGATTACCTCGCCATACCCGTCAACGCCAGTGCTAGCACGCTCCACGGTCACCCTTTGGTCAAGCTGGCCGGTAATCATGCTGTCAGCACTCGATAGGGGTTTAGCAGGCGCTCATAGGTCTGGTTGACGTAGAGCTGTCGCTCAGTCTGCGCTTCCCGGTTTTCGTACAGATCAGCGATCATCAAAAGCGTTGCCGCCTTGACCGGCGCCGGTGCCGTGCTGTCGAGCACCAGCTCGCTGTCGTCCAGGTAGTCAGCCGTTGCCGCTGTTGCCGTGTCGATCAAGTTTTCAATCAGATCGTCGTCGTCGGTGAAGTCAACTCGCAAGTGAAGCTTCGCGTCGTCCAGAATAATCATTGCAGTCATGTTTTGTCCTTAGAAAATAGGTGCCAGCCGCGCATGGTGAAAGCTGTACGCGACACGCATCACAGAATCACTCTGCTTTGCATATCCGTCAGAAAGCCATGCCGCTGGGTGTCGGTGTTTTGCAAACTCGTGGCACTGGCCGACTAATCCACGTCCTGCTATCCGGTTTCCCGGCCCCGCAAGCAAGGGTTTAAATGAAACTAAATTCGCCATTGGCGTAAACCTCTACAGGCTCTTGATTCGCGATCACCCGGCCCAGGGCCATGATGCTGGCCACCATGCCGTCAATACGTTCTGTGGACTTGGCTTTGCTGGCCTTGATATTCCCGGCCGCGTCCTGCTCGATGCTCACGTTACTGGCCATCCAGCGAAGCACTGGGTTTTTGCCGTGGTTCAACTCTTTGCCCAGGACAAGTTTTTCCAGCTCTTTTGTCGGGCCACTCATTGAGGCGTAACCCTGCCCGAAAGCCACGATAGAAAAACCGTCGCCGGTCAGTTGCGTTGCCAGTTGAGTGGCATTCCAGCGATCAATCGCTATTTCCTTGATGTGGTAAATCTCACTCAGGGCATTGATGCGGGCGCGGATCACTTCATAGTCGATCACGTTGCCGTCAGTGGCTTCGATGTGGTTTTGCTTCGCCCAGGTGTCATAGGGGACACGATCACGCTTGCTGCGCTTGTAAATGCCGTCAGCAGGAACCCAAAAGAATGGCAGTAAGTGGACTATTCCACCGATAGGAAAGGCCAGCACCAGGGCGGTTATGTCGGTGGTGGTTGACAGGTCAAGGCCAGCGTAACAATCCATGCCGGTCAAGTCGGGCAGATCAGCACCGCATTGATCCCATGCGTCCATTGAAAGCCAGCGAATATCTGATTCAGTCCACTGATTCAGCAGCAGGCGGCGAAAGGTGTTTTCATAGCTCGGCATGGCCTGCGCTTTGGCACACTCAGCGGCGAAGTAATCCTCTTGGACTGACACGCCCAGGCCAGGGTGTGCCTTGCGCCATGTTGCCGGGTTTTTCCAATCATCCTCTACGTCAGCGGCGAAAATGACGGGCAGGAAACTTTCATCCTGAATAATCCCGTCGCGAACTTTTACCGCATAGTCCCAAATTTCATAGCAGATTGAATGCCGGTCGAAGCCTGCGGTGGTTGTCACCACAGTGAGCGGTTG
>PKWM01000020.1 GCA_003133245.1 Rhodoferax sp.
CAAGGTAATTGTCGCCAACCATACAGACGCTTTCGCGTCGTCGTACCAGAGGCAAGTCTGCCGGCTTTCACCGCAGGTCATGAGCCCTATCCTGTCCATTACAGACAGGCATTCGCTTTTTGCCTCGTCCTATACCCCCTCCACCATGGCCGTTGATTGCTCTTCGGTTTGCCGACCCTTGCGGGCTGGCGGTGAGTGGGGCTTACCTCGTTTCCCTCTGTGCCCAGTCTGGTGGCTACCAGACAGATGGGGTTAGGGACTCTCTATCCGCCGCAGGTCGTTCTGGGAACGAACTGCCGAATCACGACCGGCAATTCCTGACCTGTTGCCGTTTTGGCTACAGCTCCCCTCCGAAGAGGGAGGCAAGCGTAAGCTGCCTAATGGTGACGACGGTTCGAGCGAGAGTTCACAATATGTTTCCCGTACCCTTTACCTTGGCGATCCTTCTGCTTCTTGCTCGCAGAATTGGGGCGGACTTACGCCCACCTTATGTGCTTGCGCACAGATCGTTTAACCACAGCTTCGCACCCCCGGATTACTCCAAGCGCACGTGTGGTCAAGGTCACGCTGTTCCAAGCGTGGTTTCAGTAGGAAACAAGACACAGAGAGCGGTAGCCGCTCCCATGACCAGTGCCTTGTTGCAAATAACTTGCAACAAGTTGTAACAAGCCCTTCCCGCAAGGGAAGTGTGCCTCATTTTGGCAACGAAACACCTCCCTTTGGGATGTGTTTCACCATTCTCTTCCCCGAAAGGGAGAGCTGGAGCAGCCAAATTGAGCCATTTGGCTGCCACAAAATAACCCTCTTTCGAGGGCAGAATCAGCCCTCATTCAGAGGGAAAGATTCGCTGGTAAGGCGATCACAAGGACCGCTAGGAGCGACGCGAGTCGCACCATGGATAATCCATTCTACAAACTCGTTTGAGTCTTAGACCGTTTTATTCTTTTCCCAAGCCCGTTATCACCCCTGTAGATGCGCTTTTTGATCGACCCCAAACCCAAGGCGCCCTGCTTTGGATTCGTCAGTAGCCCGGCAGCACTGCTCGGCTGGGCGTTGCTGCGGGCGACCTTGGCCAACGCCCAGCTTGCTGTGCCAACCCAGTTGCCGCCTTTGGCGCCCTTGGCAGCGCAACCAGTGCAATCGAACCTTAAAAGCAGTTCCTTGCTACAGGAGTCAATTCCTCAGTCATCACGCAGCGTCCTGCCGGTGTTCCTCTTTGGCGAGAACCTGTCCGGTCGCCCGGATCAGGAAACGACGGTGCAGGGACATGCCGAGTTGCGTCATGGTGATTTGGTGATCAAGGCAGATGAAATGGAATACGACCCTTCCAGCGACTTGGCCAAAGCACGCGGACAGGTGTATATCAACCGCGCTGGCAACGTCTATGAAGGACCCCTGCTCGAACTCAAGCTGGATGCTTTTGAAGGTTTTTTTAACCAGCCGCGTTACCACTTTCTCCAGGTCGATCTGCATGGCGAGGCGGATCGGGTGGACTTCATTGATGACAAAAGGGCGGTCATCCACAATGCCAGTTTGACGAGTTGCCCCCGCCTGCCGGGCCCGAGCTGGCTGCCGGACTGGATCCTGCGCGCCAATACCCTTAGCATGGACAACGAGCAAGAAGTGGGCACCGCTGAAGGTGCCCTGCTGAGCTTCAAAGGCCTGCCTTTGCTGCCGATTCCTTACCTCAGTTTCCCATTGAGCGACAAGCGCAAGTCGGGCTTTATGCCACCGACGCCGGGGCTCGACAACGTCAATGGTGCAGAGATTGCTGTTCCGTACTACTGGAACATCGCACCGAACCTGGACGCCACCTTTACGCCCACATTCATGAGCAAGCGCGGCGTGAACCTGGGCAGTGAATTTCGTTATCTTGAGCCTACTTATGCCGGCCAGTTGCGCTTTGATTTGATGCCGGTGGATCAATTGCGCAGCAGTGATCGTTGGGGCCTTGCCTATGCTCATCAGGCCACGCTCAAAAATTCCCTGACAGATTATTTCACCGATGATCGCGTTGCCCTGAACCTCAATTTGAACCGGGTCAGCGATGACAATTACTGGCGTGATTTCACCAGTACCGCAACTTCACTGACCCAGCGATTACTGGCCAATGACGCGACGCTGGCCTGGTCCAATGGCTATTTTTCAAGCCAGGTGCGCATGCTCCAATGGCAGACCTTGCAGGATGTGACGGCACCCATCACGCCGCCCTATGACCGCCTGCCCCAGCTCAACACGCGTTATGCCCGCAGCAACGTTAACGGCTTCGATTATTCGGTGGAGGCGGATTACACCCGTTTTCAGTCGGACAGCATTCTCACGCTGCAGCCCAATGCACAGCGGGCTTTCTCCTCGTTGCAGGTGAGCCGACCCTGGATCGCACCAGCCGGCTTTATCACGCCCAAACTTACCTTTCACGCCAGCAGCTATCAGTTCGATGCGCCGCTTGCCAATGGTGCCCTTAGTGCAACGCGCCTGGTGCCAACACTGAGTCTGGACAGTGGTCTGGTGTTGGAGCGCGATGCCAGCTACTTCGGTAAAGCTTTTCGCCAGACGCTTGAACCCAGGGCTTTTTACGTCAACACGCCGTATCGTAACCAGAGCCTGTTGCCCAATTACGACTCGGGTGCAAGCGACTTTAATTTCGCCTCCATCTACACAGAAAATGCTTTCGTTGGTAACGACCGTATTTCTGACAGCAACCTGCTCACACTCGGTGTGACGACGCGCCTGCTCGACCCTGATACGGGTGCCGAAACAGCGCGTTTTGGTTTGGCGCAGCGCTTGCGCTTCAAAGACCAAAACGTCACCTTGCTACCGACCGACCCGCCCGTGGTTGACCGGCTCAGCGATCTGTTGCTGGGCGCGTCTGTGAACTGGGACCCGAAATGGGCCTTTGACTCAACCGTCCAGTTCAACCCAAAAACAGAACAGTCGACAGGCGCAACCATCGGTGCGCGTTACAGCCCTGGCAACTACCGGGTGTTGACCGGAACCTACCGTTACCAACGTGATGTCAGTGAACAGATTGACGTTGGCTGGCAATGGCCAGTGAATGATTTGTGGGGCGACCAGGGGCAGGACTTGGGCGCTGGCCGAGGCCAGGGGCCGGGACGCTGGTACAGTGTGGGACGTCTCAATTACAGCCTTGACGAGGGCAAATTGGTTAACGCAGTCGCCGGTTTTGAATACGATGCGGGTTGCTGGCTGGGCCGCGTGGTGTTTGAACGGCTACAGACCAGCACCACTTCGGCCAATCAGCGCATCATGTTCCAGCTTGAGTTTGTTGGCTTTACCCGTTTGGGCGCCAACCCGTTGCAGACCTTGAAAGACAATATTCCAAGTTACCAGTATCTGCGCGAGCAAATCAGCGCGCCCAGCCGATTCAGTAATTATGATTGACCCATCATGACCCATCGCTTCTTGGCCCTGACCGTGGCCAGCCTTTCCCTCCTCGCAGCTGCCACTTCGCAGGCTCAGGGCTTGCACAGCACTGCGGCACCTGTTGGCGTTGTTGCGCCAGCGGCTGCGCCGCCCCCGGCCCAATCAGCGGGCGACTACATCGTGGCCGTGGTCAATTCCGAACCGATTACCAATAACGAGGTGCGTCTGGCGACGCAACGGCTGCTGCAGCAACTGACGCAACAGGGCAGAGATGCACCCGACCACAGGGAGTTGGCACGCCAGGTGCTGGAGCGGCTCATTAATGAAAAAACACAGTTGCAACTGGCTCGCGAATCGGGTATTCGTGCAGATGATGCAGCGCTGGACCAGGCCGAGCAAAACATTGCA
Source organism: Rhodoferax sp. (assembly GCA_003133245.1). Classification (GTDB taxonomy): domain Bacteria; phylum Pseudomonadota; class Gammaproteobacteria; order Burkholderiales; family Burkholderiaceae_C; genus Rhodoferax. The sequence goes on from PKWM01000020.1 coordinate 3,793, forward strand.
CAGCAAAACCAGATGGGGGTGGCAGAATTGCGGCGCCAATTGGCGCAAGAAGGGGTGCCACTGAACCAGTTCCGCACGCAACTGCAAGAGCAGCTTTTGCTCACCCGGGTGCGCGAACGCGAAGTTGAAGCGCGGGTACGGGTATCAGACCAGGAAGTGGATGAATACTTGCGTCAGCAACAAAACAACAACGATCCTGCCGCGATGGAGCTTAACCTGGCACAGATTCTGGTAGCGGTGCCGGATACCGCATCCCCTGAGCAGCTTGCCGCCCTGAAGGCCAAGGCCGAGCGCGCGCTGGCGCGGGCACGCGCCGGAGAAGATTTTGCTGCCCTGGTGCGTGAATTTTCAGATGCTCCCGATAGCGCCACAACGACCAATGGAGGTCAGCTTGGCTTGCGTACGACCGATCGCTATCCGGCCTTATTTGTAAAGGCAACCGCACAGTTGGGCGTCGGTGAGCTCTCGGCGCTGGTGCGCTCCGGTGCCGGTTTTCATATTCTCAAGGTGCTGGAGAAAAGAAGCGCCGGTCTGCCGGCCATGACGGTGACGCAAAGTCGAGCACGGCATATTTTGTTGCGCCTCGGACCGCAACTCAACGAGGCTGGTGCGCGTGCAAGGTTGAGCGAGTTCAAGCAGCGCGTGCTGGCGGGGAAAGCCGATTTTGCCACCTTGGCGCGCGAGTACTCGCAGGACGGCAGCTCGACCCAAGGGGGTGACTTGGGCTGGACCAATCCAGGCATGTTTGTGCCTGAATTTGAGGCCGCCATGAATGCCCTGGCACCCGGCCAGATCAGCGAGCCGCTGGTGTCGCGTTTCGGTGTCCATTTGATTCAGTTAATGGAGCGCCGCACTGCCACCCTAAACCCACAGGAGCAACGCGAGCGTGTGCGAGCCATGCTGCGTGAAAAGAAGCTTGATGAGGCCTACCTAACCTGGGCGCAGGATTTGCGCGGTCGCGCCTATGTTGAAATGCGCGAGCCACCGCAATGAATATGGCCCCCACGCTTGTCGCTGCGCGTAATGCGCTGCCCCCCGAGGGGGCTGGCCTGTCTTGGGGCGGCCCGGCGCCAGTCCGTATCGCCTCCAACAGATGAAGCACCTTGCGCGCAAGCGCTTTGGCCAACATTTTTTGATCGATGCGCTCATCATCGGGACCATTGTTGATGAAATCGCGCCCCAACCCGGGCAGGCCATGGTGGAAATCGGACCCGGTCTGGCGGCGCTGACGCAACCTCTGGTAGAGCGTTTAGGCCATCTCACCGTGATTGAGCTTGACCGTGATCTGGCGGCACGGCTACGCCAGCATTTGCAGCTCACGGTGATTGAATCCGATGTGCTCAAGGTTGACTTCGCCGAAATACACCGTGCTCAAGGAGCCACCAGACTGAGAATCGTCGGCAACCTGCCTTACAACATCTCCACCCCTATCTTGTTTCATTTGCTGGAGTTCGTCGATGTCATCGAGGACCAGCATTTCATGCTGCAAAAAGAAGTGGTTGAGCGCATGGTGGCCCCTGCCGATAGCGCGAACTATAGCCGCTTGAGTGTTATGTTGCAGTGGCGGTACGCCATGGAAAACGTGCTTTTTGTAGGGCCTGAGAGCTTTGTTCCGCCACCCCGGGTTGACAGTGCCGTGGTGCGCATGGTGCCCCGTCCTGTACCGGCACCCGTGGACGCGAAACTATTGAGCGAATTGGTGCGCGTGGCCTTCAGCCAGCGCCGAAAGTTGTTACGCCACACCTTGGGCAAATGGCTCCTGGAGCGGGCCTACAGTGTCACGTTCGACCTACAGCGCCGGGCGCAGGAGGTTCCGGTGGCGCAATATGTGGCATTGGCGCAGCAGATCAAAGTCTGTCCCGCAAAGTGAACATCCGACCATCGGTTACGCTCAAGCCGCCGCCAGCCAGTAACCAGCGTTAAAGGGGCTGCTCATGCGCAGTGCCAGCGGAGAGATGTCCAATAATTTGTCGGTCGGCATTTTTTCTCCGGATTCCGTGATGCTCTCGATGCCTGGTAGCGCTGGATTGATGCCTTCTGCACCCGATGCCTGATTCGCCCGTTCTGCTTGGCTGGTGTGTGCAGAACGGGCTACAGAAAAGAATAGAAACATCGGAACGGTATTTTTCGATCACCCCAATAGTCAGCGGCATCGCGGAAAATATCGAGCAACTGTTCGCGCGCTTCCTTGTCAAATTTGCCGTTGGCCGGGATGTGTTCGAGCACCACGATAAAGCCAGGTTGGGGGCCGGACTTGTGCAGCGGATCGGTCATACTGTCATAGAGCGCATCGAAATTCTTGCCCACGTGCACCGACAGCATGAATTGGTGACCAATCAGATCGAGCACGTCCTGTTTGCTCTGGGCATTGGCCAGGTTGGCGTACAGAAAATGTTGACCCAGAGATTGCGCCGTATCCTGTAGCTCAGGTACCCGAAAAGCTCGAATGGACTGGACAATATTAGGGCGCACGCCACGCAGTGGCGTTTCAGCAAGCGCACACACCGGTACGTTTGTCGCAGCACGCTGGGACGTTGTTTCTTGACGAAGTGACATGTTCATTCTCGCTTCATTTTTCAAAAGTAATAGGCCAAACTCAAGGCACGATTCTGCGGAAGCTGGCGTAGCGATCGGCTGTGTAATAGCAGGATTCGGGCGTTCTGGCTGGCCCGCCGCACACAAGACAAACCAGGCTAACCCGAAAATTTCAAGATGGCGAGTGTCGCGCATTTAAGGCAACAATGCAAGCGCTTGCTTAATAAACAGGCGCTTGCACAAGATGCAAAAATAATAAGTTAGTGCTTGCTTGTGTTCTGTTCTTTAACGGGTGGCATTTGCATCGGCAACAGTGAGTGCGGTCATATTCACAATGCGACGCACCGTTGTGCTGGCAGTCAAAATATGCACTGGTTTGGCTGCGCCCAGCAACACCGGGCCGACCGCTATATTGCCGCCGACGGTCGTTTTGAGCAGGTTGTAGGCAATATTGGCGCTGTCCATATTGGGAAATACCAGTAGGTTGGCATCTCCCGCTAATGTGCTGGAGGGCATCATGGCGGCGCGGGCTTCGCCGTCAAGTGCAACATCACCATGCATTTCGCCATCAACTTCCAGCCAGGGTGCTTTGACCCGCAGCAAATCCAGGGCCTGGCGCATTTTCACGGCGCTGGGTTGGTTGCTACTGCCAAAGTTCGAGTGCGACAGCAAGGAGGCTTTAGGCCGGATGCCAAAACGCATCATCTCTTCGGCTGCCAGTGTGGTGATTTCGGCCACTTGTTCGGCAGTGGGGTCGTAATTGACGTGGGTATCGACCAAAAACAACTGGCGCCCCGGCAGTATCAGGCAATTCATACAGGCATAGGTATTGACGCCGGCACGCTTGCCAATCACCTGATCCAGGTATTGCAGGTGTATCGGTGTGGTGCCCCAAGTGCCGCAAATCAAACCATCAACGTCGCCCTTGTACAAAAGCATGCTGCCGATCAGCGTCAGGCGGCGACGCATTTCAATCTTGGCGACCTGCACTGTGATGCCCTTGCGCTCGGTCATGCGGTGGTAGGTTTGCCAAAAATCCCGGTAGCGCTGGTCCTGTTCGACATTCACGACGCTGTAATCGACGCCCTCGCGCAAGCGCAAACCAAATTTCTTGATACGCTCTACGATCACCAGTGGGCGACCGATCAGGGTGGGCAGCGCCAGCCCCTCGTCCGCCACTATCTGGGCCGCGCGCAGCACGCGTTCTTCTTCGCCCTCGGCGTAAGCCACGCGTTTTTTCAGCGCTTTTTTTGCGGCGATATAAATCGGCTTCATCACGGTGCCGGAGGCATAGACAAAATTTTGCAGCTTTTCGCGGTAAGCATCCATGTCCAGAATCGGGCACAGCGCCACGCCACTGTCAAATGCCGCCTGCGCCACCGCTGGCGCAATCTTGATCATTAGGCGCGGGTCAAACGGTTTGGGAATCAGGTATTCAGCGCCAAATTCCAGTTTCTCGCCCACATAAGCGGCAGCCACCACTTCGTTTTGCTCCGCTTGGGCCAGTTCAGCGATGGCGCGCACAGCAGCGATTTCCATCTCCACGGTGATGGTGGAGGCGCGCACATCGAGCGCACCGCGAAAAATAAAGGGAAAACACAGAATGTTATTGATCTGATTCGGATAATCAGAGCGACCGGTGCCAATGATGGCGTCGCTGCGCACGGTTTTGACTTCTTCTGGCGTAATCTCGGGTGTCGGGTTGGCCAGCGCAAAAATAATAGGCCGATCGGCCATGGCCTTGACCATATCGCCTTTGAGCACTCCGCCTGCTGACAAGCCCAGGAAAACGTCCGCGCCGACAATCACTTCCTTGAGCGAGCGCGCCGCCGTTTTCTGGCTATAAACACTTTTGTCCGGGTCCATCAGTTCGGTGCGGCCTTCATACACCACACCGGCAATATCGGTGACAAAAATATTTTGCCGTGGCATACCGAGTTTGACCAATAAGCCCAAACAGGCCAAGGCCGCCGCGCCGGCACCGGAGGTCACTAGTTTGACATGCTTCAAATCCTTGCCAGCCACTTTCAGGCCATTGAGTATCGCCGCTGCCACAGTAATCGCTGTGCCATGCTGGTCGTCGTGAAACACCGGAATTTTCATGCGTTCGCGCAGCTTGCGTTCAACATAAAAACAGTCAGGTGCCTTGATGTCTTCGAGGTTGATGCCGCCAAAAGTGGGTTCCAGTGCAGCGATGATTTCAACCAGCTTGTCGAGGTCCTTCTTTTCGTCAATTTCAATATCAAAGACATCAATGCCGGCAAATTTCTTGAACAGCACCGCTTTGCCTTCCATCACCGGCTTGGCCGCCATCGGGCCAATGTCACCCAGACCGAGCACGGCGGTGCCGTTGGTAATGACGGCCACCAAATTGCCACGGTTGGTGTACCTAAAAGCGTTGTTCGGATCTTTCTCAATCTCCAGACAGGGCGAGGCCACGCCGGGTGTGTAGGCCAGGCCCAAATCATTCGGGTTGATCAGCTGTTTGGTCGGCGCAATGGAGGTCTTGCCAGGGGTGGGAAACTCGTGGTACTCGAGGGCTGCGCGGCGCAACTCGGCGCGTTTTTCTTCGGCATTGGCCGGTGTATGTAACATGTTCATCTCCTGTTGCAACCCACGTGACCGAAAAGCCAACTTGTCAGCATCGATACGGGAGTCGAATTGTAGAGCATGGCCATGGCTGAAGCTGGGTACCGCGTTCAGTAAGGCAGCGCCCCCAGGATGTCTTCAGCATAGGCGGCACCGGTACGGTTTATCAGGTTCGCGTACCTTTGCCGTGCGCCAGAGCAGCGCGCATAGCCTCCAGCGATATCTCGCTGTGGGCGCTAACGCTCAGCTTGGGAGCTGCCTTGATCGCGTGACCATAAATAACCTCAAAAGTCAATTGAAGCGGTGCTTGTCTAAGCGCGTCGAGCAATTGTGCGCGCCACTGGCGTCCGCGCAAACCGGCGAAACGCCGGGGCTGCAAATTACGTCCGATGCCGCGCAGTTCCTGCAATAGACGCTCGGGCGTCTCGAACGTCAATGTAATACGCTCCATATCCATCACCGGCTCGGCAAAGCCGACACCCGCCAGCATATCGCCCCAGTCATGCATGTCGGTGAACTCATGCGTAGGCGCCGGCCAGCCCAGTGATTGGTAGAGGCTGCGCAGCTCTTGCAAAGTGTCTGGCCCCAAACACGAAAACATTAAAAACCCATTCACCGCCAGCGCCCTATGCCACTGCGTCATGAGGGCTTGCGGGTCGGCCGCCATGTGCAGCGACATGTTGGCCCACAGCATTTGCACAGCGCCCTCGGCAGGCATTTCAAAACGCGTTGGTTTGGCCGTCCAGCGAGACATTTGCCACCACGGTTTGGTTGTTGTCTTGGCTGCGTACTGAACTTTCTTGGCATCAGTTTCTACCATAAAACAGACCGCCTGCGGGTAGCGCTGCGTCAGCAATGCCTGCGCCTGCAAGCCTCCACGCACCGGCTCCCAGTGCGCCCAGTTTTGCGGTTGCAACTTGATCCAGCCGAGCCGCTCCTGCATGCGTCGCGCCACTTCCTCATGCAGCCAGGGCGAAGGCTCGCTCGGCAAGCAGTGCCAATGTTGGACCGCTTGAGGGTCAATGGTCGGAGGACGTTGGGCAGACATGGTTGTAGCAAAGGGAACGATTGCCAGAGTATATTGACTCCATGGTGCGACTCGAATGTCGCGTC
>PKWM01000037.1 GCA_003133245.1 Rhodoferax sp.
TATTGTTTCAATCCGCGCCCGGCATCAATGCCGGGCGATCCGCGTGCTCAAATCGGTGCGGCTCAAACGCTTTATAGTTTCAATCCGCGCCCGGCATCAATGCCGGGCGATCCGCTTCGTTGCCAACAGGTTCTCAGCAAAAGCATTTTTAGTGCATTTGCGCGAACCTCGTTTCTCCATAAGATTAGCGCGGTGAACTTGCATCGAGCAATTCTGAAAAATCATTTGAATCATTGGCTTGCGTAGCGCGCGAACCTTAGAGGGAAAAATCCGTCACTTGGGGTTCGCGGCGTTAACCATACCACAGGCGCACGGCCATAACCATCCAAAAACGCAATCAAAGTACCAGCGGCCCATCAAAATCTACGGCTTTGAAGACACCATGCTCAAGCACTTCAAAGCCGCGCGTCCCCGGCATGCGATACAGGCGCAAGCAGTCTTGCTCGGTGTCAATCTCTGCCAACAATTTGCGCTCAAGCGCTTCAAACTGCGCTATATCCAGCTGGCATTCAAACACCGACTTTTGTACCCGCTGCCCGGTGCTCTCACAGACCTTGGCGACCCGACGCAAACGTCGCCGCCCAGCCCTGGTCTCAGTACTCACGTCGTAACAAACCAGTACCAGCATCGTTCAATCCTACCGGGCCACAAACGGCACATACGGCGCGCCGTCATCGCGCAAAGCGCGAGCCATCAAGCGTGCCTGCACCAGCGGCACCAAGCCCAAAGGGACAGACTGCGCCAGCAGTGGGTGATTAACCTCGTCGCGCTTGCGTTCCTGATACGCCACCACCACGGCCTTGCGGGCGTCCGGCTCCAGTGATACGCCACCACCTTCGCGCAACACAAAATCATCAGCCTCCAGTTGGCCCCGGTTAATCAAGGTCAAAGCCAGCCGGTCTGCCCAAGGGCGAAACTCTTCCATCAAGTCCAGCGCCAGTGCGGCGCGGCCGGGGCGCAAGGCATGCAAAAACCCAACCTGCGGGTCCAGGCCTGCGGCCTCCAATGCAGAGCGGCAATCGTTCATCCACATCGCATACAGAAACGACAGCATGGCGTTGAAGCGGTCACGCGGCGGGCGACGCGTGCGCCCGTCCATGGCAAAAGCTGAACGTTGGTCTGGGCGCACCAACAAATTGAGGCCGCTGAAATACTGGCGCGCGGCCTCGCCCTCAATACCACGCAAAACATCCAGGCTGGTGGCATCTGGCAGCGCACGCAGACTGGCGGCCAGATCATCTGCCACGCGGGTAAGCGTTTTGGCCTCATCATCAACCTTTGCCTCGCGGGCACCACGCTGCAATACCTGACGCGTGTTTTTGATCTTGCCCGCCACACAGGCGCGTGCCATATCGAGCGTAAACACCGGGTCTGCCACACGCGCAAACTGGGCCTGACGCAGCAGCACGTTGCCGCTGACCGCGCCTTCAAGTCTGGCTTTGAAACGCCCATTGTCATCGAGCAGCACCAGCGCAATGCCGTCTTCAGCCAAGCGGTGCATGAGCGGGGCCGACAAGCCCGTGTGACCAAAACACACCACCGCGCTCAGGTGATGCAACGGCACACGCAGCTTGGTCTCTTTCTCAACCTCGACCCGCAAAGTGTCGTTGTCCAAGCGCAGATAGGTGTCTGCGGTGGTGACGTAGAGGGTGTTCAGAAGTTGCATGCGTATCCCATGCTATGCGTCTGGATCAAACAACGCCGCGCGAGCGGCCACCAAACCGGCGTGCGTGGCTTGCGGCTGGCACCGCTCCAGCAACGAACACGCTTTGCAGCGCTTGGCTGCCTGCTCCCCTACCAAGGGCGGTGGCAACTCGCCGCTGGCCAGCATTTGGCGGATGGCGTCGGCTGTTTGTGCCACCTCTGTACGAAGCTGCGCGGTAATAGGTACCACGCGCCGACGTTTGGAAGTGGCGTAATAAAGAGCGCCCTCGTTCACCGTCTTGCCCGTCATGGCTTGCAGGCACATGCCTTGCGCGGCCAACTGAATGTCGTCGCACTCGGCAATGTCACGCGCTTTGTTGCGACTGCCATGCTTGTATTCCACGGGATAGGGTACACCGCCAGCCAAGAACTCCACCACATCAGACTTGCCGACCAAACCCAACTCGTCATGCCACAGCGGCAAGGCGCGCTCCACGCGAACACCCTTGGCAGTTTCTACGCCGGGCTTGTCCACCTTGGCATGCACCGCTTGGCCACGCAAGGTGTACACGTTTTCGTCAAACACCTGCTCCAGATGAATCAAGCCGCACTGGCGCGGGCAATAGTGCCAGTGCTGTAGGGCAGACAGGGGGATTTGTTCAAGCTCGGCGGCCACTGGGATTCACCGGTGAACACACTGAACTTAAGCGCGCGCCAAATCTCGCAAAGCTTTTGGATTGCGCTGCGCCAGCGTAATCAGTGTGCGTGCCGCACCCGATGGCTGCTTGCGCCCCTGCTCCCAGCCTTGCAAAGTGCGCACTGATACGCCCAACAGCTGCGCAAACTGCGCTTGCGACAATTTGGAATTTTGGCGTGCGGCGATCACCGGCGAATGCACGACCGTGCCTTCGCCCAACTTCATCTGCCGTACCGACTCAACAAGCTCAGCCTCAAGGTCACGGCCAGCTTCCCAGGCAGCGAGTTGTTCATCGGACATAGGCTTCCCCGGCGTGCTCTTTACCGACTTATTCAACAGCATCACGCATCTCCTTCAAAGTACTGGCTTTGAGCGTATCGAACTTGCTCTTGGCATACATAAACAACAACACCAACTCACCCAGCTTATTCCGAACAAAATAAACCACCCTAACGCCGCCTGATTTACCAGAACCAGCACGGCTCCAGCGCACCTTGCGGACACCGCCAGAACCTTGCACCACATCACCCTCATCAGGATGCTCCGCGATGAAGGCAGCAAAAGCGCCACGCTCATCCTCGGTCCAATAAGCGGGCCACAGCTTGCTGAACAGCGGCGTTTCGATGACGGTCAGCATAGTGAAATTGTACTCCTTAGGCGTAGTTTTGAGGGTTTGCCAAGCCTTACGCTTTGCGCGGCACCCTCAACGCCTTGGTCGCAGTCGGCGGCAAGTAATTGGCACCGGTCACTACCGACTTGCCTGTTTGGCCTTCTAGTTGGTGGCGGGCTTGGGCGGCAATACGGCCACCGGCCTTGGCGGCAGTTTTGTTTTGCGGCATGCCAGTAGCATCCACATTCTCAGCAATCTGCCGCGTGGACAACTCGGCCAGGGCGGTAAAAATAAGCTCCGCCTCGCTCATGTGGTCGCGCAGGTTATGACTTTTCAGGCCCTTCATTTCCTTGTGCTTCGCCACACTCACGCCGGACCATTCCTGATGAATGATGTTGGTCAGAATGGCAAACTCACTGCCGGCCTTGATGTCGTGCTCGCTCCAGTAATCGGTAAGCTTGTTACGCGTTTCCTGACCGGTCATGCGCTGCTGAATCCACTTGTCGCTGCGCCCATGCTGCTGCCAGGTCTGACGCGCCCGATCCAGCGACAGGGCTGGATCGGCCATCTCTTGCATGCGCTCGTAGCCCACCTTGGCGAGCCAGAGCTTGATGGGCTCGGCCTTGGGACTGGGGACGGACTGCACCAGGCGCAGCAGGGTCTCGGCGTTGGCTACGTCGGTGAGGTAGTTTTTGCCGTCGGCGGCAGGTAATTTCAGTCGGTGACAGTTTGTCACCGACTCACTACCCTCCTTGCGCAGACGTTCTTTAAGCTTGTTCCAATATTTGCGCGCCGTTTGGTAGTCGGCCTGCTGGGTGAGCACCTGCACCACGTCCACCACGGAAAACCACCAAATGTCAGTCTTCTCGTCGTACACGCGACGGATGGATTGGCCGTCGAATTCAGTAGGCAGGATTTTCATCTTCGGTGTCTTTCAAGAATTAAAAACCTGGGATAAATTCGCCTTCCAGACCGTTCAGCTTGCCGCCTACAACCGAGCCATCGCTATTGACCGTCAATGATCGATGCACCTTGGCAGACGAATGCTGACCTGCCTTGTTGTTGTGCGCCCACCAAACGACTGTTAAAACTTCCATGCTGCCATCGGGGCGAGCCGATGAAGCATCGCCCTCAAAAAGCTTGGGCAACATGGTTTTGATGGTTTTGGCATCTGCATCGCTAAAGCCGGTTCGCTCTGCCAACTGAGGGCTCATGCTGCCGTAGGTAACGTAAATCGCGTTATCAACCCGGTGCTTCATGCCCATGGTGTCGGAGCCGCGTTTGCTGCCATCACCCTCCCCGCTGACGCTCTTGGTAATCTGGGTGCTGGTGACGCTGACACGTTCCACGCTGAATGCCGACTGAATGGTGACCGGGCCGCGAATGGGTATGGATACCCCGCTTGCATCGCCATCTTTGCCGAATGCAAATACCTGCCCGAAGGTGCGTACATCAAACCATTTTTCACACGCCGCTTTGGCTGTCTCTTCTTTTTTGGAACCCTTGGCAAAGGATTTTTTACCAAGTCCATGCGCCTCAGATTCCGCACGGGAACGCAAACTGGGTTCGCCGTCTATCTTGCGGTCGTCAGATTGCACAAAAATACTTTGCCCCGCCTCCACCAAGCGATCACGCAACTTGCGCTTGAGGCAGACATCCGTAATTTCACCAAAGCCTCCGTAGTCGGTGCGTGGACGATTTCCATTGAGTGGATCGCCATTAGGGTTCGCATTTTTGACTCGAATCACGAGGGCGAAGTCGATTTTTTGTTGCAATGTTGTCATGAGTAGTTCCTTAATTTAGTCAACTGAGTCGGTGCCAGATTCTTGCGCTGATGGCGCGTCATTGGAAGGTTTGAGTGCCTGCCGCTGGCAGTGATAGCCCAACAGGAATTCACCTGAGAGCGGCCCATCCTGTGTAAAGTCATCGCCAGAAAACGCACCCATCACGTCATCCAGCAGCATATCCATCTTGAACAGAAAGCCCCCACGCGATGCCCTCAAGCGTGCCTTATAGGGAACCAATGCCAACTCAATGGTTCGCCACGTTGAATAGGGACGATCCGCAAACCGTTGCATCAATCGCGCTGCCGTTGTATCTCGCGTCTCACGCGCGACAAACAATGCGCGACTCTCGATGTTCTCGGCAATGGCTAGCAGTCGCCCATACAAATAGTCCCGAGTCTTACGATCAGTCTCTAGCGTCATTTGGTAATCCCTTTCTGTTTGACTTCCCTTGAAAAGTGCGCAGGCAATGCCAAGACACTTTTCCCATTCCCATTTATCTTCAAAGCCAGTTCGATTACTGGCTCGACGAGTGGTCGATTCGACGAGATCACGCGGCAACGACGAACTATCAACAATGCACGGCAGAAGCCGCTCCACCACAGCTTTCCGCAATTTATCGTCCACATGTCTGCCATAAGCCGCTTCAGCAATGTCACGCGGAGCGGGCGCACCGACAAACTTTCTATCCTTGCCAAAGTCCTGAGGCCATGCGCATTTGATGTGCCATGTCTCAATCCGGTCAAGAAATTCAGAACCCTTGAGTTCACGATAAAAAGTAATTGCCATTCGGCCCGGCGTCGCCGAATCAAGCCCCATGACAACAATGTCGTCAGTTGGCGCAAGCTCCTTGCCATAGCCTCGAATAGCATTCTTTAGACGTAACGCGAATGCTTGCGCCACATCACCAATTTCGCTTGCCGCCATTTGAGTTGGCAACTCAATGCCTAACAAATCAAACGTGCTAAAAAATGGATTAGGGACTGGTTTCCCGCCGACAGACCAACTCACCACAACTTGATCACCATTGCGATAAGCCTGCCGCGCGATCAACCACCGAAGCGCGTTGTGGGCTTTCTGAGTTACCTCAAATCCAACACTGGCAGCCTCATCCGAGTCAAGAAATCTTCCACGAAATGTGTAGCCGGTAGTGTCATTGGAAGAAATCAATTTCGCTTTATCACCTCCATGCCGCAGCTTGGCTGGATGCTGCAGAGAAAGGGCTTTATCCTCACCTGTCACCATGCAATAGCCGCGCTTTGTTTGCCGATCTTGGTAATATTTGACCCAGGCTTCGATTAGCGCACCGTCTTGCCATGTGCTGGAAACTGGATTGCCAAGCTCTTCTACCCGCCAGCGCACAAAGGCCTCATCAGGTGTTTGTGTAGCTTGTATCACCTTGAAAATTGCTGGCGTTTGCTCTTTTTCGCCTGACCACTTTTTTAAAATTTTTCCTTCCGTGTCGGGCTGCAATACCCCAACATGCATCAAATCGGAAACGATATGGCCGTGCCCTATGTAGCGCAGAATCGCATTCAATTTCGGGTGTCCATAATCTGATGCGGCCCAAGCCTGCAAGGCGGCCAAAAACTTCTGGTACGGCTCCAAAGGTTGTTTGGCAAAGCCTGAAGTGACATCACCGCCGAAATCAAGGAAGTCGGCCGCAACATACTGAAGCTTGTCACAAAGAGGGTGATGTGCGGGTTTACTACCCGCACGCCCACCAGACTCTTCGGAACAGGGAATCATCGTGTTGCACACGTTCTTGTCCAAGACAGTCGCGCGCTTGAACGTTCCATCAGCGTCCAACACGATTTCAATTTGCACCTGCTGCGTGGTATGACAGATGGGCATGAGCAACTCAGAACCGTCTGGCTCATAGCCCGCATTGCGCTCATAAGTCTCATACAGCTTTTGAATCCAGCTCATTCCAGCCCCTCAAGTTCAGCGTATTCAGCCACTACAGACCGTTGGCTTTCGTCAATCCCAAAGGGTTTAACCGTCATATCGCGAACATAGCGATGAACGGCGCAATCTTCAGGGCGATCAAAGCGAATGACACCGTTGTTCATGGTTTGCCGCCAGAAGCGTGCGTGCAATTTTTGGTCGCCTGTTTCGTCCGGGTAGTCGAAGCCGTGAAACATCAACCCGAAGGCCAATTCGCCAGCATCATCCAGATCACCGGACCCATCGCCGAATTTGCAGGGCTCCACATAGCCCTGGCAGTCGCGTGTCCCAAGAAATATGTCTTGCCTACCACCGCGTTCAACCATGCGTTGCGCTATTGCGAAATGTTTCCCCTCGATCTGATCTTCTTTCAGCGCGGCACGATGGGAGTTCCACTCAAAATGCGCACGCACTTGGTATTCAACATCGGCCAGGAACGTGTAGATCGCAAGCGTATTTCCGCCGCCAAACTCCTGCGGTTTGGTGCCCTTGGTTTGCGTGCGAATACGCTTCATCACGCGCACCTCATCAATGACCCAAATCAGCGTGGGCTTCCAGTAAATTGATTTCACAATACCCTTGAGCGCTTCGTAGGTTGGTACGTGGTACGAGCACTTTTCGCCCCCCACTTTGGTCAAGGGATCTGTGAACAAAGCATATCGCCCATGCACCTTGAATTCAATGCTGTTTTTAACCGACATAAAGCATCTCCATTTCAGAAACTGGCTCGGTTGATAGGCCAAAAAATAGGCTGTAGTAACGGCTATCGAGGGTAAGAATGCGCGTCTCAGGCTTGACTTCTTTGACTGCCTCCGTATCCCGCAATTTTTTCAATACACCCGGAAAAACATTCACGGTGTACTGCTGTGCTTCACGCATCAGGTCAAACTCAAGTTCGATGTCAAAGGCTCCATGCAGACGCCCGATCAAGTCGCGACCCGCCGCCCCAAAAGGCACGACCACACCTTGCGTCGGTGCATCAATCGCTTTGAAGGCTTTGGCTGCCGTCATGAACGACTGATTCAACATCCGTTGAGGTACGGCACCATTTTTTCGGCTGCAATCATTAACAGCAGATGGATTGTCTGAAAGCAGACTCAACAAGGTATCCGCATGGCCAATTACCTTGTCAGAAATCTTGTAGGCCATCTCGCTTTTGCGCTCGAAAAAGTAGTATTGAAAATACTCACTCATGGCCTGTGGACCAAACAGGTTGTCACCGTATCGGGCGGGATCATTCCGGTAGTCGTCCAGGATTCGCGGGGCGATGTCCCGCCCAGTGGCGATATCGGGCAGCATGTCCAGACGTTCATCCTCGGGCCGTGGATTGACAATGTGGACGAGCCCAGGCTCCGGGCGACCATTGCGATTGCATCGCCCTGCTGCCTGCGCGATGGAGTCAATTCCAGCCATGAAGCGAATCACCGCGCCAAAGTCCACATCGACACCCGCCTCTATCAACTGCGTGCTGACACAAAGTGTTGGCAAGCCCTGCGCCAAGCGCAGCCGGATTTTGGCCAGCTCCTGCTTGCGGTGCGCGGGGCACTGGTTTGTACTGAGGTAAAACAGTGCCTCACTGTCAACCGCAGGCTGGCATAACTCGAAAATTCTGAGAGCCGCCTCTTTTGTATTGACGATCACCAAACAACTCCCTGCGCGGTCAAGCTCGGCGCGTGCCAACTCCGCAACCTCACCCCGGAGCCAGCCGCCCGGTTTGCGACAATCACGTACCTCAACCCGCCGCAAATCGTCAAAGAGTTTCTGCACATCGGGCATGATTTCATGCTGTGCAGCCAGGTGAATCGCACCCTTGCCTGAATCGACTCGATGAAGCAGCGGTTGCGTCGCGGTGCATAACACCACCGTGCAGTTGCATTGCTCAACCAAAAAGTTGATGGCGTTATTAAAAACGTGGACACAGTTGATTGGCAGCGTTTGAACTTCGTCAAAAATCAGCACCGCATTGGCCAATTGGTGCATACGCCGCGCACCACGCGTTCCGGCACCGAAAAGGGTTTCCAGAAACTGAACCATGGTGGTGTACACCACGGGTGCATCCCAGTTTTCACACAAGATTTTTTCGCGCCAAGTTTGCTGTTCCGGCGTGATGCTGGAGTGATGTTCCAGAACCACCTTACCCCGGTCGGCTGGTGCATCGACCGGCTCCAGAATGGCCCGCGTCACTTGGGCGTTCTGGTCAATGATCGATGTAAACGGAATGACGTACATGATGCGATCAAGCCGCCTTTGCTGCGCGTGGTGCAGTGCAAAACGCAAGCTAGCCAGGGTCTTGCCGCCACCTGTTGGGACGCTCAAGGTGTAGACACCACGCTCGCGCGATGCAGCCGCCAGACAGTGCGCAGAGATGTCGTTGCGCAACACGTCTATCGGGTGCTTCGGCGTCATCGCCCCCAGCTTTTTCTCCAGCCGATCTATCAATCGAGGCCACGCGACGTAATTTCCCCGTGGCCGATGGTGGGCAACCCGCTTGTGTTCAAAGTCCGCTGTATCAATGCGATCCGCGTCAATCAATCCGCTGAACAAGAAACGAACCGCCAAACCAATTTGCTGCTGAGCGGGAACGGTCGCTCCACTGAGTTGCACGACTCGCCGCACCAATGCGCTGAAGTTTGCAGTCAACGCTGGATCAGCCACAAGCGCCGCACAACGTGCCAAAATCGCTGATTCGGCCAATCCGACGACTTCATCAAGGTGGGTTTTTTCTTGTGCCTTGCACATCCGTTTAGCGAAAGTATCTTCGCCGTTGGCATCAAGACAATCGATCAGTCCGGAGTGATGAGAGGCGATACACAGAGCGAAAAACTGGGCCATGAGTGCCCCAATGCCATTTCCATCAAACAGTTTGTGCCAAATGTATTGGGCACCCGCCGAAGAATGATCAACTTTCCCCTTGCGTTCCTTCGCATCAACATAGTCATCTTCGTCAGGATTTATCAATCCTTCAGCAGATTTGATGTAAGCCTGAAATTCGCGGCTGTATTTTCCAAGGTCATGTAGCAGTCCCATCAATTCGCCCGCCGCGCCGAGCTGAATTTTTGATGCGAATCCGCCAGACAGGCCACCAACATTGGTCAAATGAACGTCAAGATCCTGAACCGTTTGATCTGACTTACGCCAATGCGCAAGTGGTTTACTGGACATCGCAACTCCAACTTGAGTTATCTGACCATCTCAAGTAGCGCTGAAACCCTGGTCGGTACTTGCCCAAGTCATGCCACAACCCCGCCAGATAAGCCCAGCGCTGTGTAACAGTGGCAGCATCAAACGCTTGCGAAAAACCGGCAGCGATATTTGCCACCGCACGCAGATGACCAACCAACAAATGCCCGCCCGAGTGGGCCAATGGTTCTGACACGATTGTTTTGCCTCTGAAATTCTTGATCTGTCCGCAGCTTACGCTTGCTCAGGCTCACCAGATGAACCTGCCCTGCTTTTTTCAAAAATATTTTTGCCCCATCTTTTTAACTTCCTCCGCCACCGCCTGCCGCAAGCTGGGCGGCCCCAGCACCTCGCAATGCGCACCGTGTTTGAGAATGTCCATGATCAGTTCGCGGTGGTCGGTGTAGGGGATGCGCAGCAGGTAGCCGCCGTCAGCTTGCGCCGTTCCCTGCTGCTTCGGGTGCCACTGCTCTTGCGCCACCCAGCGGGCGCGCTCAGGTGTGAAGCGCAGACATGCCCAGCGAACGGTGCCGCCTGAAAAAATGCCATATCCGGGGCCGAACGTCGCATCGAGTTTGGCATCGCTGACCTCGCGTGCCGGGCAGTCCAACAGTTGCACTTCGGCCATGGCATCAAGGGCAAAGTTGCGCAAACTCTTACGCAGATGGCACCAGGCGTCCAGGTACCAGTTGTCGCGGTAATGCACCAGACGCAGGGGCGACACTTCGCGCACGGTGGTCTCACCAGTTCCGCGTGCGGTGTAGCTTATATGCAGCCGCTTGCGTTGCGCCAGGGCCGTGGCCACATGCTCAAAGTGGCGCTGTGTCACGCTACGCTGCGCCAGGCCAACGATGTGCACGCGGCGGCGCAGTTGTTCGGCATCGGCGCTGTTGGACAGCAGCGCATTGAGGCGATCCATCAGCGGGGCGATATGGGTCGCTAGCAAACCGCCCGCATCGAGGTCGGACAACAAATGTTGCATGGTCAGCAGTGCATGAATTTCAGTAGCCGAGAACCACAGCCCCGGCAATTCGTGCGTGCTGCCACTGCTGTCATCACTATTTTTCAGGCAGTAACCGCCAAGCTCACGGCGGTAGGCAATGGGGTTGTTGAGCCGGGTGCTGAGGTAGTTCAGGTCGCGCTTGAGGGTGGAGCGCGAGACTTCAAGTGCTGCCTGTAGCGTGGCAAAGCTGACGACTTTATGCTGGTGCAGCAGCCCATTGATTTTGTAGAAACGCTCAGTTCGATCCACTGCTGCTCCCCCGAGTTGACAGAACTGCATTATGGGACTCACAACTTATCCGCTCTCACCCAACCTTCTCCCACAGGGCGAGGGGGCAACTACAGGTGCGAGGCTGAACGCTCAGCCGCGCCGCTGCACCGCAGCCAGAATGCCGCGCAGAATTTCCAGTGGTGGCGGCGGGCAACCGCTGATCACCGCATCGACCGGGATCACGTTCGAGACGCGCCCTGCGCTGGCATAACTCTCGCCAAAAATACCGCCATCGCAAGCACAGTCGCCCAGCGCCAGCACCAATTTCGGCGCGGGAATGGCAGCATAGGTGCGCTCCAGCGCGGTCACCATATTGCGCGACACCGGACCCGTCACCAGCAGCATATCGGCGTGGCGCGGACTGGCCACAAACTTGATGCCCAGACCTTCAATGTTGTAGTAGGGGTTGCCCAGCGCATTGATTTCTAGCTCGCAGCCATTGCACGAGCCGGCATCGACCAGGCGGATCGTCAGCGCCCGCCCCAGAATGGCCAGCACGTCGGTTTGGATCCGGCCCATCTCTTCACTGACACTGTCGCTGTAATAAGGCGCTGGCTCGGTGCGAATGCCGTTTTTGGTAATTTGCCGAAGGATTTTCCAGCTCATAAATCCTGCCCCGAATAACTCAGGTTGAATGACTTGTTGATGAGCGGAAAATCGGGCACGATGTTGTCCATCACGGCGTGCTCCAGCACCGGCCAGTTTTGCCACGACGGGTCATGCAAATGACAGCGCCGGATGCGTTGTGCGCTGGTCGCAGCGTTGAGCTCCAGTGCCACAAATATCTCACCGCGCCAACCTTCGACCCAACCGGCGCCGCGCGAGGCCTGCTCCGGCAGCAAAAATCGATGCCGGATTGGGCCCGCTGGCAAATCCGCAAGAATGTCCCGAATCAGCCGCAGCGACTCGCTCACTTCATCAAAGCGCACGGAGGCCCGGGCGGCAATGTCACCGTTGCTGTGCGTGGCCATGTTGACCGCCAACTGGTCATAAGGCAACCAAGGGTGATCACAGCGCAAATCCCAGGCTTGCGCGCTGGCGCGACCGGCCAGACCAGTGAGCCCGAGTTGCGCCGCCAGCGCCGGACTGACACGCCCGGCGCCCATGAAGCGATCTTGCAAACCCGCGTGTTCCTCATAGATCGTGCGCAAGTTATCCAACTCAAGCTCAATCGCATCGCATTGGCGCAGCATCAGGGTAATCTGCTCAGCTTCTGGATCGTCGGCAACACCACCAGGCGCAATGCAGTCCATCATTAAACGATGCCCAAACACCTGCTTCGAGACGCGCTGCCAATCTTCGCGCAAACGCGAGAACTGCGCCAGACCGAAAGCAAAAGCGGCATCATTGCCCAGCGCACCCAGATCACCCAAATGGTTGGCAACGCGCTCGCGCTCCAGCAGCAAAGCGCGCAGGTAGGCAGCGCGTGGCGCAATTTCAGCGCCCGCCGCCGACTCGAGAGCCATGCAGTAAGCCCACGCATACGCCACGGTGGAGTCGCCCGACACGCGCCCGGCAAGACGGTGCGCCTGCAAGGGCTCCAACTGCGTCATGCGCTGCTCGATACCCTTGTGCGTGTAACCCAGGCGCTGCTCCAGGCGCAATACCTTTTCACCGACCACGGAAAAACGGAAATGACCCGGCTCGATGATGCCCGCATGCACCGGTCCCACCGCAATTTCATGCACGCCGTCGCCTTCCACGCGAACAAACGGATAGTCGAGCAAACGCGCATCAGGAAATGCTGGCGTTGCCGCAGTTTGCGCCAACGGGAAATAATCTGCAGGCCAGGCGCCATGATTGAGCCAGGGCCGTTGATCGGAGGCGGCCTCAGCGTGAATGCCCGACAAATCGGCCGCCGCCCGCTGCATGCGCGCCGCCACCGGGAAAATCGGCACCAGATCGGGATAGTGGTTGACGCCGGATGCCAGCGGCAACTCGAACCAGAGCAAGCCTTCGAGCGTGACATAAGCCGCGCACACCGATGCCTGCCCCGCCTGCGTTGCGCCCCATAAAGCCAGCAACCGCCCACCCGCCTCGCGCACCGCATGGGCTGCGCTCAACCAGGCATCCGGTGCAATGCGCGCCGACCAGATTGGCACCGGTGCCGCCAGTTGCCGTAACTCCACATTCAAGTCGGAAATTTTCATTGGCCTCCCAGCATCAAGGCCGCCTGCACATACCAGCCGTTGAGGTAAGGCGGAATGTACAAACCCAGCACCAGGCCGAGTCCGATGTGAACAAACACCGGCACCAGGGCCGGTGGATGCGCCAGTGGTTTGAGCGAAGTCTCGCCATAGACCATGGGCAATACCCGCATCAGGATCGAGGCAAAGGCTACGCCGAGCGAGACCAGCAGAAAGGGTGTTGCCCACGCCTGCTCGCGCATGGCGGTCGTCAAAATCAGAAACTCGCTGGCAAAAACGCCAAATGGAGGCATGCCCAGAATCGCCATCGAGCTCAACATCAAACCCCAACCCACGGTCGGGTTGATCTTGATCAGGCCGCGAATCTCACTCATGATCTGGGTACCCGCTTTTTGGGTCGCCTGGCCGACCGTAAAGAAGACCGCCGACTTGATCAGCGAATGCACCGTCATGTGCAGCAGACCGGCAAAATTGGCGACCGGCCCACCCATGCCAAAAGCAAAAGTGATCAAGCCCATGTGCTCGATCGACGAGTACGAGAACATGCGTTTGACATCTTTTTGACGCGACAGCAAAAATGAGGCTACCACCAAAGAGAGTAGGCCGAAACCCATCATGAGCTGGCCTGCCATCGGGCTGTGCAAGGCACCGTCGGTGAGCACCTTGCAGCGCAACACGGCATACATGCCCAGGTTGAGTAACAGGCCTGAGAGCACTGCGGAGACTGGCGTCGGCCCTTCGGCGTGCGCATCGGGCAGCCAACTGTGCAAGGGCACCATGCCAATTTTGGTGCCGTAGCCGACCAGCAGAAAAGCAAAGGCGATCGTGATGATGGAAGGATCGAGCTCCGCTTTGATGGCGTCCAGACTGGTCCAGAGCAGGGTGGCATGTTCCGGTCCCAGCACTTTTTCGGCAGCCATGTAGAGCAGCACCGTGCCAAACAAGGCCAGTGCAATACCGACACCGCACAAAATAAAATATTTCCAGGCCGCTTCCAGACTTGCCGCCGTGCGATAAATGCTCACCAGCAGCAAGGTGGTTAGCGTGGCAGCCTCCAGCGAGACCCAGACAATGCCCATGTTATTGGTGGTGAAGCCCAGCAGCATGGTGAAATTGAACAACTGGTACATGCTGTGGTACAGCCGCATGCGCGGTGGCGTCATCTTGCCCAGATCCTGCTCAACGCGCATGTAGGGGCGCGAGAAAATGGCCGTGGTGAGCCCCACAAAACAGGTTAGCGTCACCAGAAAAACGTTGAGCGGATCAATAAAAAATTGTTGCTCCCACACCAGCATCGGTCCGCCATTGATGATTTGAGCCGTCATGAAACAAGCCGCCAGAAATGTAGCCAGACTGAAACCAACATTAATGTCGCGGGCATAAGCACGGTGGCCGGTGAACGCCAGCACGGCAGCGCCCAGCAGCGGAATTGCCAAAACAAAAAATAATGCTTGCACTTCAATCATCCTTGAACGCTTCAAGCTTGTGAATATCAAGGCTGTCAAATTTTTCTCGGATCTGGAACATGAACACGCCCAAAATCAGCACCGCCACCAACAAATCAAGCGCCACACCAAACTCGACGATCATGGGCATGCCGTTGGTCACCGAGATCGCGGCAAACACCAATCCGTTTTCGATCGACAGGAAGCCGATCACCTGCGGCACTGCTTTGGAGCGGGTAATCATCATCATGAACGACAACAACACAACGGCCAGAGCGATCCCGAGGGAGCCGCCCGCCAGATTGTGGGACAAGCGGGAAATCGGCCAGGCCAGACTGAAAGAAAAAATCACCAGTCCGATACCCACCAGCATGGTGGTCGGAACATTGATCAGCGTGTCCACGTCCCAACGCACATTAAGCTTGCGAATGACCCGGTGCAGCATCCAGGGAATCAAAACGACTTTGAGCGCCAAAGTCAAAATGGCTGAAATGTAGAGATCGGGTTGATGCGTGACATAGCCGAGCAGAAGCGAGGCGGCCACCAGTGCCGCGCCTTGAACGATAAAGAGATTGACCAGCGAGGTAATGCGTCGCTGCGAAATCATGGCAAACGACAGCATCAAAATCAGCGTCGCTGCCAGGTTGACCAATTGAGGGGCGAATTTAATAATCAAGAGGCCCCCAGCAAAATGTTGACCAGCAAGCCAATCACCGCCAGCAAGAAAGCCGTGCCGAGAAACTCAGGCACCCGAAACAGCCGCATCTTGGCGCTGCGTGTTTCGATCAACGCCATCAAAAAGCCGCCTACCGCCAATTTGGCCAACAGCACCGGCAGTGCCAGCAGCAGCGCCAGCGGAGCGTCGGCTTGGGCAATACCCCACGGGAAAAACAGCGCCAGCCCGATGCAGGAATAAGCAAATAGCTTGAGGCTGGCGGCCCATTCCAGCAGCGCCAGGTGGCGACCTGAATATTCCAGGATCATCGACTCATGAATCATGGTGAGTTCCAGATGCGTTTCCGGGTTGTCCACCGGCACGCGCGCGTTCTCTGCCAGCGAGACCATGACAAAGGCGACACCAGTGACCAGAAAGCTCGGGTAAATGGCAAACTCACGATGCACCAATGTTTCGACAATGGTGGTCAGCGAGGTTGAGCCTGACACCAGGGAAGCGCAAAAAAGCACCATCAGCAAAGCCGGCTCAGCCAGAAAACCGACCAGCATTTCGCGGCGTGCTCCCATCGTGCCAAAAGCGGTGCCGACATCCATCGCTGCCAGTGAAATAAAAACCCGAGCCAGTGCAAACAAACCCACCAGTGCAATCGCGTCGGCGGCGGGAGACAACGGCAGGTCTGTTGACAGCGTCGGGATGATGGCGCAGGCCAGCAACATGCAGCCAAAGACAATGTAGGGTGCAGCGCGAAACAAGGGCGATGCGTGTTCGGCCAACACCGACTCCTTGTTGAACAGCTTGTGCAGCACGCGGTAGGGTTGCAACAGGCTCGGGGCCGATTTGTTTTGCAAGCGGGCGCGCCACTGGTTGATCCAGCCCGTCAGCAAAGGTGCCAGCAACAACGCCATCACAATCGCCATCAGTTGGGAGAGCAGGCCAAGCAAGCTCATCGTTTCACCACCATAAGAACCACGATCAGGGTGATAAAGCTGTACATCAGATAGACTGCAATGCGGCCTTGCTGCAACAAGCCAATCAGTTTCGAGATTCGCGCCACCAGGTTGGCCAGCGGCAGGTACAACCAGTGCCAGATCGGGTCTTCCACCGTCACCCGATAATGCGGCTGTGCGTCAAATGCGCTTGGCAACTCGCGTTTCATGCGAAACATGGGCTCGAAAATTTGCCTGATCGGTTGCCCAAATCCTTCAGCGCTGTCTTGCATTCTGGCGTTTTGCCAGGAATAGCCGCAATCCCACGGCGGCACCCGGCGCGTGCGGCCGTGGTACAACTTGCGCACCAGCAGAAAAGCCAGGGCAAAACTGGCCAGCACACCGAGCAGGAAGATCACCGGTGCGTAACTGGCACGCTCGATGCTCACCGGCACCAGCAACCAGCTATTGACCGAGCCCGCCTGCGCCAGACCGGCCGAGACCAACAATTGCGTCACCGGGTCGATCAAGCCGATAACCTGGTTGGGGATCAAGCCCAGCAGCACACAGGCCGCTGCCAGCCACACCATGCCAATGCGCTCCCACATGCCGGCATCGTGCGCCTTGGATAACTTCTCTTCACGCGGTTGACCGAGAAAAATAACGCCAAAGTATTTGACCATGGTGTAGCCCGAGAGCGCTGTAATCAGGGCAAACAGCGCAGCCAGCACCGGCACCAGCATGTTCAAAAACGAGCTCGGCAGCCCCGCCGTAAACAGGAAACTCTGCAACAACAGCCATTCGCCGACAAAACCACTCAAAGGCGGCAAGCCGGCGGCGGCGAGCACACCGACCAGGGTCGGCCAGGCGACCCAAGGCACGTAGCGAATCAAACCGCCCAGCTTGCCCAAGCTGCGCTCACCGGTGGAGTGCATGACGGCACCGGTACTGCAAAACAACAGACTTTTAAAGAAGGCATGGCTGATGACGTGGTACAAAGCCGCCGTCAGCGCCAGCGCCGACAGCGTTTTCATGCCATAGGCCGAGAACAACAAGGACAAACCAATGGCCGCGCAAATTAAACCAATATTCTCGATTGAGGAATAGGCCAGTAGCCGCTTCATCTCCACTTGCACGGTAGAGAAAACGACACCAAACAAGGCGCTCGTCAGGCCGACTGTCAGTAACAAGGCCCCCCACCACCAGATGCGCGTTTGCAGCAGGTCAAACGCGACCCGCAGCATGCCGTATAAAGCGATCTTCAGCATGACACCGCTCATCAGGGCCGACACCGGCGAGGAGGCCGCCGGATGCGCTTCGGGCAACCACACATGCACCGGCAAAATACCGGCCTTGGCACCAAAGCCAAACACTGCCAGAACAAAGGCGACCGAAGCCCATAAGGGCGACAAATGTTGCGCTCGCATATTGGCAAAGGTGTAGTCGCCGGTGTTGGCTTGTAACACCCCAAAACACAACAATATGCCGAGCGCGCCGACATGCGCCACCAGGATGTAAATAAAACCGGCGTTACGAATCTCGGGAATGCGATGGTTGGAGATGACCAGAAAGAAAGATGACAGCGCCATGGTCTCCCAGACCACCATGAAAGCGTAAGCGTCATCGGCAAGCAGTACCAGCACCATGCTGGCCAGAAAAATGTGGTACTGCAAACAGATCAGGCCTGGCGGCGTGCCCTCGCCATTGCGGAAATAACCCGCAGCAAACACCGAGACTCCGGCTGAGACGCCACCAATGACCAGCAGGAAGAAGCTTGACAAGCTGTCCAGGCGCAAGTGAAAGGGCAACTGCGGCAAGCCAATCGGCAGCACCGCCACTTCGGCAGCGCTGCCTACAGCGCTCAACGCCAGGGCCATCAACAGCAAGGAAAAAAGAGCGCTTGCCGGAAACAGAATGGTGGCAACAAAACTGAAACGCCGTAGTGCAAAAACGCCAGCCAAGCCAATGACAAGCCAGGCCACCACCACCACCAATATCCAATCCAGTTGGACCCACAGCGCCGGATGAAGCAAACTATTCATGGCGGGCCAACAAAATCGAATACATAAGGGGGAAATTGTACGTGCTCTTGTGTTGATTCAAGGTGCTGGAAAGCAAGCTAAAATTCCCGGCAAAAGGCTTAGCTCATGAATATTTTTTACCGCCCGATGTACCACTCCGAAGCGAGCGAGTTTATCGATCAACTCAAAGTCAAAGACCCCGAATTGGCCAACAAGCAAAGCGCCGGTCGCGCCCTGCTGTGGAACAAGACGGTTGATCGCAATGCCTGGAGCGGCTATCGGGATGCCCAGGTCGCTCAAAAACCTTACGTTTATCAGACCAGCGTCGGTTAATCAAGTCGACCGCTGGCTGGCTCTTCTATGTCTGCCAGCATCAACCTGATCCTCCCCAGCCCAGCGGACTCACTGGCCATGCCAGAGGTGGTTGATCACGTCGCAGTGGCGCGCCTATATGGTGAACCGCTGTTTACCATGCCGCAGGATTTATACATCCCGCCCGATGCGCTTGAAGTTTTTCTGGAAGCTTTCGAGGGTCCGCTGGACTTGTTGCTGTACCTGATCCGCAAACAGAATTTCAATATTCTTGATATTCCGATGCTCAGCGTGACGCGCCAGTACCTGGTTTATGTGGAAGAAATCCGCGACCGTAATCTGGAGCTCGCCGCTGAATACCTGTTGATGGCGGCAATGCTGATCGAGATCAAATCACGCATGTTGCTGCCACCCAAAAGAGTGGCGCAAGGCGAAGAGGCCGAGGATCCGCGCGCCGAGTTGGTACGCCGTCTGCTCGAATACGAGCAAATGAAACGCGCCGCTGCCGCGCTCAACGCGCTACCCCAATTTGGCCGCGACTTTCTCAACCCCCAAGTCCTGATTGAGCAGTCACTGCAAGTGCGTTTTCCAGAGGTATCAACGATCGATCTGCAGCAGGCCTGGCGTGACGTTTTGCAACGTGCCAAGTTGGTGCAGCACCACAAAATCACCCGCTCCGAGCTGTCGGTGCGCGAACACATGAGCCTGTTGCTGAAAAAACTGCAAGACTGCCGCTTTGTCGAATTTGAGGAATTGTTTGACCCGACCCAAGGAGCACCAGTGTTGGTGGTTACTTTTGTCGCCTTGCTCGAACTCGCCAAAGAAGCCCTGATCGAAATCACCCAGGCTGAAATATTTGCCCCGATTTATGTGCGGTTGGCTTATTCGCCATCGTGATGACCCGACCAGGATGATGACTCTTATGCTGGCGAACCTACTCCAAACCCAGCTCCTGAATTTTGCGCGTCAGGGTGTTGCGGCCAATACCTAGCTTTAGCGCAGCCTCCATGCGCCGTCCCCGCGTTGCGCCGAGCGCAGCGTGAATCAAGCCGGCCTCGAAGCGGCGCGTCAATTCGTCCCATACATCAAGTCGCCCACTCGCCAGCATGACGGTGGCAGCGGCCTGCAAGCCCAGCTCCCAGTCTTCAGTATTGATCGCGGGCAAGGCCTCCACAGTGCTTGCATCGGCTGCAATCTGATTCTGATACGGTTCGGCTGAAGCCGCCCTCACGCCCACTTCGGGCGGTAGGTCCTTTGGCTCAATCATCTGCGCCGGTGCCATCACCGTCAGCCAGTGGCAGATGTTTTCGAGTTGACGCACGTTGCCCGGAAAGTTGAAGTTGCTCAGCCAGCCTAGAGCCGCCTCAGAAATGCGTTTGGACTCGACGCCGAGTTGGAGGGCACTTTGCTGCAAAAAGTGTCGTGTCAACATTGGCACATCTTCCTTGCGTTCGCGCAAAGGCGGCAGGCGCAGGCGTATGACGTTGAGCCGGTGAAACAGGTCTTCGCGGAAGGCGCCTTCCCTGACACGCTGCTCCAGCTCCTGGTGCGTTGCCGCTATCACGCGCACATTGGTTTTTACGGCACTGTGACCCCCAACGCGGTAGTAACTACCATCCGAGAGCACTCGCAACAATCGGGTTTGCAAGTCAATCGGCATGTCGCCAATTTCGTCCAGAAACAGGGTGCCTCCGTCGGCCTGCTCAAAGCGACCCCGGCGCATTGTTTGCGCGCCGGTGAAAGCGCCGCGTTCGTGGCCGAACAACTCTGACTCAAGCAAATCCTTGGGGATGGCGGCCGTATTGATGGCCACAAACGGACCGGTGGCCCGCGACGAATGCTTGTGCAGGGCCCGCGCCACCAGCTCTTTGCCCGAGCCTGATTCGCCGGTGATCATGACCGTGGCATTGCTCTGGCTCAAACGGCCAATGGCCCGAAACACTTCCTGCATTGCCGCTGCCTGACCGAGCATCTCGGGTGTGTCGATCAGGTTTTCCTGGGCCACTTCTTCGCGCTGGCTCTCGGACACCGCACGTCTAATCAACTCGACTGCCCTGGACACGTCAAACGGTTTGGGCAAGTACTCGAACGCGCCACTCTGAAAGGCGGACACCGCGCTGTCCAGGTCGGAGTAGGCGGTCATGATGATGACTGGCAAGGCAGGGTATTTTTCCTTGACCTTTTCCAACAATGCAAGACCTGAGCCCCCCGGCATGCGGATGTCGCTGACCAGCACTTTGGGGCCGTTGTTGTCATTGGCGCTGGCGAGCGCAGTCAGCACATCATGCACGTTGGTAAAACTGCGGGTCGGCAGGTTCTCGCGCAACAGCGCCTTTTCCAGCACGAAGCGGATGGACTGGTCATCGTCTGCGATCCAAATTGGTTTCATATTTTTCTCAAGGCAACGGAATCACTATCCTGAAATCTGTGCGGCCCGGCACACTGTCACACTCAATCAAACCAAAATGCTGTTGCACCAAGGTTTGCGCCAATGTCAGGCCTAACCCGGAACCGCCCTCCCGACCCGAGACCAGCGGATAAAAAATACGGTCTTTGATCGCCTCTGGCACCCCCGTTCCGTTGTCGATCACATGCAATTCCAGTGCCAGGCGGTAGAGCTGTTTGCCTACCGTCACCTGGCGGGCAATGCGGGTGCAAAAAGTCAGGCAGGCCTGCCCTGCAGCAATCTGCCCGGTCAAGGCCTGGCAGGCGTTGTGCGCAATGTTGAGCAGCACTTGAATAAGCTGTTCGCGGTCACCTCGAAACTCAGGAATTGAGGTGTCGTAGTCTTGCACCACCCTCAGTCCTTTGGGAAATTCGGCCATGATCAACAAACGCACCCGCTCACAGACTTCGTGAATATTGACATCGCCAACCAGGTGTGGGAGTCGATGGGGTGCCAACAACCGGTCAACCAACGTTTGCAGACGATCGGCCTCCCGGATAATGACCTGCGTGTATTCGGCAAGTTCCACTGAATCCATCTCCATCGCCAGTAGCTGGGCCGCACCGCGAATACCGCCGAGCGGGTTTTTGATCTCGTGCGCCAGATTACGGATCAGTTCCTTGTTGACCTGCGCCTGCTCAGCCAGCCGTTCTTCTCGATCCTGGCGCGCCTGTTGCGCCAGTGGCAACAGTTCGACTACGATTTCATCCGCCTTTTCGGTCTGCGTCACGATCACATGCACCGGTAGCGGCTCATGGTTTAAAGACTTGAACCCGGTGTCATAGCGCAGGACTGAAAATTCATTGTTGAGCACGCCTTGCAATGCTTTTTGTAATTGGGTCGATTCAGTAAAACTGTCCGTGAAACAAGACCCCACAATCGAGCGGCGCGAGAGACCACGCACATCTTCGAGCGCCGCGTTGGCGAACAAGACCATGCCCTGGCCATTCACCACTGCCACTGGCGTGGCGAGCAGGTCAAACGACTGAAAGCGCAACATCACAACGAGCCAAGTGAGCGAGAAATTACCTTGGCCATTCTTGTCTCTCCAGGATGAAATTGACTGGCTTATTTTGCCGCAGAGGAGGCTGCGGTTTGCCCCAAACGGGCAATTTCGCGGCGGATACCGGCAATATCGCTCTCGTTGCGCGCCAGACTGGCTTTGAGTTCGGCCACACGATCCAGATATTTCTGGTAATTGTGCGCTTCGCCGCCCTGTTTTTCCGGTTCGCCATTGTTGTATTCTTTAAGCAACTCAGCCTGACGCGCCTGTGCTTTTTTGAGCTCCGACTCCAAAATCTGTCGCACGTCGGAGTCGCGTGCTTTCTGGTCATCCGCATCCACCCGCTGACCGCCTGAAGGTGCTGCGGCACGCACTGGTGCCGCAGCACTGAGTCGGGTTCCCTTGAAGACGGTGATATTGCCGCCTGCCATCAACTTGCAGTTCTTCGTCTTGTCGTTGGGCAGCGTGTTGGTATATTCATTGCCGCAACGATAAATACGTTCCTGAGAATAAACGTTCCCGACGAAAACGCAGGTCACCAAAGGGATTAATAAAACATATTTCATAGTTACCACGCCTCAAAAATTGCAGGAGTGAGGGTGGCAGTATGCACCACAAAAAAATGGACGGCTTGAGCCGTCCGTTTTCTTTCATCTATTGGGGACAGAGCTTGTCGCTTCGCGTACTACGGTCTGTCCCGCAAGGTTCCCTATTACAGCGAGTAGTACATCTCAAACTCGATCGGGTGCGTGGCCATGCGCAGACGCGTTACTTCGCTCATCTTGAGCTCCACGTAAGCATCGAGCATGGTGTCGGTGAAAACACCCCCTTTGAGCAGGAAGCCGCGATCGGCATTGAGGCAGTCGAGCGCCTGGTCCAGACTGTGGCAGACGGTTGGCACTTTGGCGTCTTCCTCGGGCGGCAGATGGTACAAGTCTTTGGATGCTGCTTCACCCGGGTGAATCTTGTTTTCGACACCGTCCAGACCAGCCATCAGCAAGGCCGAGAAGCCCAGATACGGGTTCATCAGCGGATCCGGGAAACGCGCCTCAACGCGGCGCCCTTTGGGGTTGGCCACGAAGGGGATGCGAATCGAGGCTGAACGGTTCTTGGCCGAGTAAGCCAATTTCACTGGTGCTTCGAAGCCAGGTACCAAACGCTTGTAGCTGTTGGTGCCGGGGTTGGTGATGGCGTTCAGGGCGCGTGCGTGCTTGATGATGCCGCCGATGTAGTACAGGGCAAAATCACTCAAACCGGCATAGCCGTCACCGGCAAACAGGTTTTTGCCGTCTTTCCAGATCGACTGGTGAACGTGCATGCCAGAGCCGTTGTCGCCGACTATAGGCTTGGGCATGAAGGTGGCAGTTTTGCCGTAGGCATTGGCCACGTTTTGCACCACGTACTTGAGAATTTGTGTCCAGTCGGCGCGCTGCACCAGGGTGCTGAAGCGGGTGCCAATTTCATTCTGACCGGCACCGCCGACTTCGTGGTGAAACACTTCAACCGGAACGCCCAGGCTCTCCAGAATGAGCGAAATCTCAGCGCGCAAGTCTTGCGTGCTGTCCACTGGAGGCACCGGAAAGTAACCCCCTTTGACGGTGGGACGGTGGCCGCGATTGCCGTCTTCGAGTTTTTTGCCTGAATTCCACGGCGCTTCGTATTCGTCAATCTTGACGAAGGTACCCGACATATCGGTGTTCCAGCGCACATCATCAAAGATAAAAAATTCTGGTTCGGGGCCGAAAAAGGCGGTGTCACCCATGCCCGAGGCCTTCAGGTAGGCTTCAGCACGACGGGCAATCGAGCGCGGGTCGCGATCATAGGCTTTGCCGTCGCTGGGCTCAACCACGTCGCAACTCAGAAACAGCGTGGTCTCTTCATAAAACGGGTCAATGTTGGCCGTGTTCGGGTCCGGCATGAGTTGCATGTCAGAGGCTTCAATACCCTTCCAGCCCGCCACGGACGAGCCATCGAAGGCGTGGCCTGAAGTGAATTTGTCTTCATCAAAATGGGACACTGGCACGCTGACGTGCTGCTCTTTGCCCCGCGTATCGGTGAAGCGGAAATCAACAAACTTGACTTCGTTTTCTTTCACCATCTTCATGACGTCTGCGACGGTCTTGGCCATTAAATACTCCTGGTTGGATTGTTGTTTAAAAAGTTACAAAGAAAAGCCTGCAGTTTCTGTGCCAATTTTAAGGCCTGTCGCGAAACAGATTTGCCCCAAGAAAGTGCACTGGAATCATGGACCCCGATGGACTCTTTCATTCTTGCACCAATTCGGGGCCCAGCTTGACATGCAGGTCTTGCAAGCGGCTTAAAAGAGTCGAATATGCCGCCGCCACCCGAGTAGGTTCACCCTTGACCCCTAATTCGATATGCCGCCCATATTGAGGGTGATCGACGCTGGGCAGGCTGAAAACCTTGACCCCCGCATAAGCACACTCAATTTCTTGCATCAGCGGCGTCAACGTGGCCTCCATGGCGCCAAAAATGATGACGGATTTTTCAATCCAGGCGGCACTCCGGAACAGATGCCGGTAGTGCGTATCGAGCACCCATTCAATCATCGGCCAGGCCATCACCGGAAAGCCGGGCACGAAATGCACCAACCCATAACTGAAACCGGCAATTTTGTTGTAGGGATTGGGAATGATCTGCGCGCCGATGGGAAACACACCCATATTGAGCCGGTGCATGTTATCCGGATCACCCGCAACGTAGCTTGTGCCTTGCTGCCTGGCGGTTTCTCGCATCCGCTCAACGATCAACGCCTGGGCCTGCGGGTGCAGTGCCAGTTCGACCCCCAAGGCCTTGGCCGCGCATTGGCGCGTGTGATCGTCTGGCGTGGCGCCGATACCGCCGGTGGAGAACACCACATCACCGGACGCAAAAGCACGCTTCAAAGTCGCAGTGATGCGCTCCGGCATATCGCCCACGTACTCGGCATAGTCGAGTTGCAAACCACGCGCCTTGAGCAACTCAATCATCTTGGGCAAGTGCTTGTCGGCGCGCTTGCCAGAGAGGATTTCATCGCCAATGATGATCAGGCCGAAACGCGGCGCAGCGCTAGTGGGATTTGATGGCATGGTTGCTGGAAGAGTTGTCACCGGTCAATGTTAGCGCTTGCACATCCATCGTGGTCGCCGGGCTGACCGGTGCCAAAATCACCTCGATGCGCAAGGCTTGCAGCGCCGCCAAACAATAATGTGTAAACCACAGCGAAGACAAGGCAAAAACCAGCGTGTAGATCCAGATCGCCAGCGGCACCAAATACACGAACGCCGCGGCAAACAGGGCACCGGAGGCCCAGATCAAACCAGGCGCTGCTGCCAGGTAGCCGCAAAACACGCCCATGCCCAGCAACCAGCCCCTATGGCGGCGAAAAATCTCGCGCCGCTCTTGGACGCTGGCATGTGCGGCCAGCGCATCAAAGGCCAGCACACGGTAGGTGAGCCAGCCCCAGATTAGCGGCGGCAGTACCAAAATCAAGGGCGGCACCAGCCACAGCGGAACCGAAACAATCAGGGCGATCAAGGCCAGCAAAGTCGAGGTCAGCGACCACAGCAGGCTCAGCGCAATCGAGCCACCGCGCTTGCGCTCGAGCTGTGGGAAACGCCGCTCTGCCACCAGCGCCCTCAGCGCCGGTGTCATCAGGAACGCCACCGCTAGCAAGGACAAAATCACGAGCAGCGGCGTCACCGCCAAAATAACCAGCAAAGGTGCCAACATCAGTTTGAAACTGCCCGCACCCACGCTCTGGAGCCAGGCCCAGACAGTGTTGATCACGGATGAACTCTCCAGCGCCCTACGCACCCATTCCAGCGTGCTGTCCCAGTAGTAGTAACCCATGCCCAGGGCAAAAACCACCATCAGCGCCAACGGTAAAAAAGACAAGAAAATGACGCGTGGGCGGGCGCAGTAAGCGACGGCACGCCAGAAGGAATCAAGAAACAACTTCATGTATCAAGCATAACGCCTCTTGACTCAACCAGCGCCACTGGCCTGGCAACAGATCAGCGGGAAGCACCAAACCACCGATCTGCGAGCGGTGCAACGCTTCGACGCGGTTGCTCACCGCCGCCACCATGCGTTTGACCTGGTGGTATTTGCCCTCGGTCAGCGTTAAGCGCAAATGATGGCTGTCCACTGCCTCGCACGCCGCCGCGCGCACCGGTTTCGGGTCGTCGTCCAGCACCACTCCAGCCAGCAGCTTGCTCACCTGCTTCTCATCGAGCGGGTGTTTGACCGTCACTTCATAAACCTTGGGCACATGGTGGCGCGGCGAACTCATGCGGTGGATGAACTTGCCGTCATCGGTGAGCAGCAGCAGCCCGGTCGTGTCCTGATCGAGACGCCCAATCGCCTGCACGCCCTGGACCGCGCCCTTTTGCGGCCGCAGGCGCAGCGGTGACGGCAGCAGGGTGTAAATGCTGGGGTAGGTCGAGGGTTTTTGCGAGCACTCGGTGGCAACCGGCTTGTGCAGCATCAGGTAGGCTTTCTCTTGGTACGGCCAGTCCACACCCTGCACCCGAAAACGCAGGCCATCGGCCTCAAATTCAGCCGCCGCCTGCGTACACGCGAGCGGGGCGGCGGCATCGCTGGACGCGTAAACCTGCACCAGGCCCTGTTGAATCAAACCGGCACAGACGCGCCGGGTGCCAAAACCCTGGGAATAAAGAATGTCTTGTAGCTGCATGGCGAAAGTATAGGGATTGACTGTATGGGACTGATCTGGGATTGAGTCGGCGGACGTGAGGCAGACGCCGGGCGCTCATACGCTTCGCTTTTTGAAATCGCGCCCAACATCTACCCCCCCGCCTTGTGTTGCTGCTTGATTCGATCCGGGTGGCCGTTGGGGCATGAACGCCAACTACCGCTACCGCCTGACAGGCGACCACTGTTTTCCAAGAGCGAAGCCTGGCGTAGGCTCGAGCCTCAATTAGCTCCCCGCCAGTGTCGAATCTGGGAACTGGGAACTTGAGGTTTTTGCCTGACGCTCCGTGGACACGTAAGCTTGTCCACAAAATCCACAGGCCGAAGGCCCAGCGACCCCCGGCGTTCCAAACTCACGCGGGGGTGGGAGCTGGGGAACCTGTGGAGGCTTGTGGTCAAGCGGCTTCGCCCGATAGTAGGCCTGTCACCCATTTGGGGGATTGACGCGTGCGAGTTTGCCGTTAGCATGCGTGTGGTCTACCTTGAACGTTAGAGCGCTCGCGCCAAAAGGAACTCCATGAATGCAACGTCAATCAAAATTTTCCTGCTCGCCGTTCTGTGTGTCTGC
This sequence comes from Rhodoferax sp., assembly GCA_003133245.1. Lineage (GTDB taxonomy): Bacteria > Pseudomonadota > Gammaproteobacteria > Burkholderiales > Burkholderiaceae_C > Rhodoferax. Next base: position 27,396 of record PKWM01000037.1, read on the forward strand.
GTTTTGCCCGCAGATGCCGGGGAATGTCGAGGGTACAGTGGCCCCGGCGGGGCCTGTTACGCTGGCCCAGGGGGAGGACTCTACGCCGGGCCAGGCGGTGGACTGTATGCGGGACCTGGTGGCGGTTTGTACGCTGGTCCAGGCGGAGGACTCTATGCAGGCCCTGGCGGCGGAATGTATGCTGGCCCAGGAGGAGGTCTATACGCCGGGCCAGGAGGCGGGCTTTATGCTGGCCCGGGGGGTGGAATCTATTCTGGTCCACCCTCCGATGATGGCTACAAAGGCCCATGGGGGCCTTGCATCACCGGAGCCAAAGGCAACGAATGGTCTCGACAGAACTGTCCTCAATGAAGCCTCGCAAGATTGAAATTGCTCGGCGGCAGATCGAGGTCGCTGCGGAGTTATTCTTCGCCGAACGTGTCTTCCCTGCCGTTGTTACGATAGCCATGATTTCCCCTCTCAGGTGAATTGATGAAAAGTTTGACCTCTCCATCGTGGCACTTTGTTGCCGTAAACCGCAACCCTGACGGGTCGCGGCTCGCTTGGGACGGGGAAGTCCCTTTCATTCGTTAGCTTCTTAAAATTCACATGTCAGTTTCTGCTGCACGAATCGAACAACTGTGCGATGCCTGGTGTGCCGCAACTAAGGTGCCGGGAGCGAGTGCCAATAACTGTTACGCTTTAGGGAAGCTCAGTGAGTTGGTGTTCGAGCTATTTGTTGGTCTTGAACCGGCGCGAGAGAAACTGAGTGAAAACTTGCATTTCGTCGTTATCATTTCTCCAAAGGATTTCAAACTTAAAAAGCATCAAAAAATGTGGGCTGATATTCAGAAGAGCTTGATTGGAAAAACCAAAAATATCGGTCTTGAACGGGCACCAATCGACAGATTAACGGTGAGAAACGCAACAATAACGAAAGCTCTCGCGTCTATCTGGTCGATCTATGAGGAATGCAAAATTGCACCCTAACCAAATAGGCACAAAGACTATGCGAAAGATCTCATACCTTGGTATCGCAGTCCTATTGACTGCTTGCGCTCACTCTGGCGTCGTCTCGATGGGACCAGACACATACATGATTGCGAACTCCGAGTGGGGCTTCACCTCGGGCAGCTATCAAAAGGCCAAAGTGATGAAAGAGGCCTCAGAGTACTGCAAGAGTATGGGCAAAGAAATGCTGCCTATTGGTACGAGCCAAAACGACGTCACCTTTGGCAAAACACCCGCGGCAGAAGTTCAGTTCAGATGCCTGTCCCCTGTCGATCCAGAACTGAAACGTCCAACGTTTCAGCCGGTGCCAGCGCAGTGAAGAATTCCTGCAAACATAGTGGTGTATCGAAAGGCTGCGGAAACACCTTAAATGTTAACGACTGCTAGGAGACCATCCTTAGCATTTCTCAATCAACAAAGGCCTATTCATGACAGAAACCACATTCGTTGGGATTACGATTTCAAATTTGGTAATGATCATTGCTGTCATTGCTGGACCAATACTCGCTGTTCAAATTCAAAAATATATTGAGGGCAAGAGAGAGGCGAAGGAGCGAAAAATCCATGTATTCAAGGACCTTATGGCAACGAGGGCATCAACCCTAGCCTATCAGCACGTTGTAGCAATAAACTTGGTAGGCCTTGAGTTTCAAGGCAAGGAGTTTTCGAAAGTGGTAAATGCGTGGAAGACTTACCTCGATCATCTCGGATCGTATCCGAACGACGACGAGTCGATGGCCAAGATTTGGGGTGAAAAAAGGAACGATCAACTATCAGACCTCTTGTATGAAATGGGCATCTCGCTGGGATTTGAGTTTGATAAAGTGCACATCAAGAAAGCTGGGTACGTTCCAAAGGCATACACCGATAGAGAGCAAGAACAAGACTTCATCCGTCGTGCCGTCGCTGATGTTTTTCTTGGGAAACGTGAACTTCCTATGAAGGTAACATCATTTCCGATGGATCAAAGTGCCGTGGATGCGCAAAAGCAACTCCAAAAAGCGATCACCGAGCATTACGCCAGCGGCAAACCGTTTCCTGTGCAAATTGTCGAGGGCAAAGCCTGATGTCAACACAACCAGTGGTTTGAACTGGCTTCCTTCGTCGCAATCTCTTCAGCGTTGGACGGCAGCTTTCCGAAAATCCGAACTACGGCTTTCAGTCTGAACCGTCTTTCACCCCCCGTTCATGTAACACGAATACGAAGGGACTTCCCT
>PKWM01000001.1 GCA_003133245.1 Rhodoferax sp.
TGGTGCCCCAAAAGCCCCAGGAATCGTTTTGGGTGGCGAGGGTCGGTGTTGCGTTGGTCATTTTGATCTCCATTTGGTGTGTTGCAATGCTTGTAGTAACGCTCTGTTCGAGAGGGAAGCCAAGCTAATTTGGCTCCTTTATTCAATCTTTTTTAGCCAAGCCTCGCACAATAGCGACAGTAATCACTTCCCTCTGGATTGACGTAAAGGTAAGGGCGACCCGGCGCTGTGATTTCAATGCAGAGGGCGCCTTCTGCGGTGCTACCGCCCTTGCCACTGAGCCAAGTGCGTGAGCGCATCAGGTTGTCAGCAAACTCGTCAAATTCGATGGTGTCCATCTCGCGGGTTTCAGTGACCAGCACTTTGGCGGGCGATCCGCCACCAAGCTCGCTCAAGTCAGCAGGCTTGCGGGCAAAGGGAAGTTGCACACCCAACTCCTCTACTTCGATGGTGGTGTTGCCGAGCTGTACGGTACGCGGTGTGCGCTCGATGGTGATGGTCATGGTGCTCATGGTGTTTTTCCTGTTGGTTCGTCGTCAATCACGACAACTGTATGAACGCGCTTTTCTCAAGAGAAGCCAAGCTATTTCTGATGAGTTTTTGAATCATTTTGCAGATATGCGACTGTGCATTTGTCGCGCAGTCGTGTCAGACGGATTGGTTGGCGTATGCAAACCCGCGTTGGTCGGATTAAAAATCAAGTTCGTGTGCCATGAGGGAACTTCTTAAAGAACGATCCGACTCATGGTGTTGCCGGGGATGGTGAATGGGGGTTTTTGCTCGTAAGCGTCCGGACGTTCCTCATAGTCGGTTTGGATCGCCTTGAGGACCGCTCTGAGATACCGGTCTGGTTGGTTGTAGTGCTTGATGGTTTCCAACTTGGTCGCTGCGTCGTTGACCAAAATGCTGACCCCGGTGGGGTAGGTGTCGCAAAGCTCGCACCAGACCGCGTTTCCGTATTGCTCGACAAATGCCTGCGCACCACCGAAAACCTTGGGCGTCGCCTCCGGGTAGTGCATCTTTTGATGGTCGTACTCGGTATTGAAGAAGATGCTCGGGACTTGTTTTGCGTCAGTCAGAACAAGGTGGTGCTCTCCGTTGCGGAAGATGATCTTGGTGTAGGTAACCTTGTCGCCGACCGCGATGTCGCTGCCGGTCGGGCTGAGAATGGCTGGTACGCTTGTTACGCAGATAGCTGTCTTGAGAAGTTTTGTTTTCATGGTTTGAAGATGGTTGGTTTGCGGGGAGCCCGGCCGGTACCGACTCCCACAAGGACTTCGCTGCCAAGGGGCATCAGGGTTTTGTGCTGATGCGGTAGACACGCTCTGACCCGGCGTCCTTGGTGGACGTGATGGTCAGGCAGAGTTTCTTCTTGAAGGCTCCGGCCAGGGTACCTCGCACGGTATGAGCCTGCCAATTAGTGGCTGCACAGATCTGCGCGATGGTGGCACCCTCGGCTCGCTTGAGCATGCTAATGACCGTAGCTTGTTTGCTGTTGTCACGGGTGCGTGGCTTCGGTGCTTCGGCCTGTTGCGCTGCTTCTGCATTTGCAATGACGGCGTCGAGTTTGGCCAGTGTGATGGGCGCCGGACGGGGCAGACCCAGCGCGTCATAAGCTTCTGCGGCGACAAACCAGTCGTCGCCCAGTGGCGTAATGAGCGCTCGGTTGAACAGTCCTTGCAGAACTTTCTGGCGCGCGCCGCCCTTGATGTGATCGGGAAACCAGATGATCTTTCCCTGGTTGTGCTCAACGGCATAGGTCAGCACGGCGTGTTGGGTGGGATTGAGTTCGATGGTTTTGGTGCTTGTCATGATTTGTCCTTTAAAGGATTTGTTTCGGGATGGCGATGAACGCTCTGTTTTGAGATGAAGCCAAGCTTTTTCTGCTTGGCTTGTGATTTAAATTGAAGTGTTGGCAATTTCTGACTCTGTAGGCTTTGGCATCGATAGGCCAAGCTCCACGCCTGCTTTGAAGGCGGCTTCCAGGGCGCTGCGCACACCCCAGACCGAGACGTCATGGAAGTCCAGGCTATCTGAGTTGCGTTTCTCAAGGGTTTCGATGTTGAGGTGCTTTTCGGCAATCTTGCTAAATATTCGGTCGATGGTGGCGGTCATTTGATTTCTCCGTTTGGTGTGTTGCTATGCCTCCAGTAACGCTCTGTTCGCCAGTGAAGCCAAGTCAATTTCAATCTTTATTTGATTGTTCTTTTGCTTTAGATCAAGACCCCAACTTCCGGCAAATTTGCCGAAGGTTCAATGACCCAAAACATGCAAATTTCCATCACTGCCAGACGACCCTGAGGCATCACTTCTGGAATGAACAAACACCTTTTTTTAATTCATGGGACTATCGATACGCGCCTACGCCCGCCGCAGAGGGGTCACCGACACCGCCGTGCACAAGGCCATTCGCACGGGTCGAATCACGCCGCTGTCCGACGGCACGATTGATCCTGAAAACGCAGATGAACAGTGGACGCGCAACACCAGCGCGCCTAAAACGGGCACAACCAGGCAAGCGGTCAAGGTCTCGGTGCCCGAGGATCATGGTGAGGCAAGTACACCCGTCAGTGCTGGTGCAAGTGCGTCTGGCATGTCAGGCACAGGATCCGTTGGCGGCACCGGCGGCACCTCGCTTTTGCAAGCGCGCACCGTCAACGAGGTGGTCAAGGCGCAAACCAACAAGGTGCGGCTGGCCCGGCTCAAGGGCGAACTCATTGATCGGCCTCAGGCCATTGCTCACGTGTTCAAGTTGGCAAGGTCTGAGCGTGATGCCTGGTTGAACTGGCCCGCGAGGATTTCCGCGCAGATGGCGGCCAAGTTGGAGATTGACGCGCACACCATGCACGTCGCCCTGGAAAACGCCGTGCGAGAGCACTTGCAGGAATTGGGCAATTTGATGGCCAGTGTGGACTGATGCAAGCAAATACGCAGTCCAATCATTACGACGGAGCGATTGAAATCGAGCGTGCGTGGCGTGATGGGCTAACCCCCGACCCGCTGCTCTCGGTCTCCGAGTGGTCAGATCAGCACCGAATGTTATCGAGCAAATCCTCTGCTGAGCCCGGTCGCTGGCGCACCAGTCGCACGCCGTATTTGAAAGACATCATGGATTGCCTCTCACCAAGTTCTCCGGTGGAGCGCGTGGTGTTTATGAAGGCTGCGCAGCTCGGTGCCACTGAGATGGGTTCGAACTGGATAGGCTACGTGATCCACCATGCTCCCGGCCCCATGATGGCGGTCTGGCCCACAGTGGACATGGCAAGGCGCAATTCCAAGCAGCGCATTGACCCCCTGATCGAGGAGTCGGCGGCGCTGCGGGAATTGATATCGCCACCGAGGTCGCGAGATTCGGGCAACACCATCCTGGCCAAAGAGTTCCGGGGCGGCGTGCTGGTAATGACCGGTGCCAACAGCGCGGTCGGACTGCGCTCGATGCCGGTGCGCTATTTGTTTTTGGACGAGGTTGACGGTTATCCGCTGGATGTGGAAGGCGAGGGCGATGCGATATCGCTGGCCGAAGCGCGCACGCGCACCTTCGCACGGCGCAAGATATTCATTGTCTCGACACCGACCATCTCGGGCGTGTCAGCCATCGAGCGCGAGTACGCGGCCAGTGACCAGCGTCGCTTCTTTGTTGCCTGCCCACATTGCCAGCACCGCCAGTGGTTGCGCTTTGAGCAACTGCGCTGGGAGAAAGCCAAACCCGAGACCGCAGCCTATGTTTGTGAGAGTTGTGAGCAGCCCATTGCCGAGCACTACAAGACGCAAATGTTGGAGGCCGGCCAGTGGCGAAGCATGCTTGAAGTGGATGCGAAGGAGGCCAGCCTTGGCGGCAAAGTTAAAAAGACCGCTGGTTTTCACTTGTCCAGTTTGTACAGCCCGGTGGGTTGGCGAAGCTGGCGCGACGTTGCGGCAGCGTGGGAGAGTGCGGTGAGCAAAGAGAGTGGATCGGCGGCTGCGATCAAGACGTTCAAGAACACTGAGTTGGGTGAAACATGGCTTGAAGAAGGTGAAGCACCCGATTGGCAGCGCCTGATTGAGCGCCGGGAAGATTACCGAATTGGCACGGTTCCAACGGGTGGTCTGCTGCTGGTCGGTGGTGCCGACGTGCAAAAAGACCGCATCGAAGCATCCGTCTGGGCATTTGGCCGGGGCAAGGAATGCTGGTTAATAGAGCACCGGGTCATCATGGGTGACACCGCGCGCGATGATGTGTGGAAATCACTCTCGCTGATGCTCAGCGAGCGCTGGACGCATGAGAGTGGTGCGCTGATGCCCCTAGTCAGACTGGCCCTTGATACCGGCTTTGCCACGCAGGAGGCTTATGCCTTTGCGCGCGGTTGCCGCGACCCGCGTCTGATGCCCATCAAAGGTGTTCGCAGCGGTGCCATGGGAGGCGCCGCCCTGATTGGCACACCCACAGCGGTCGATGTGACGCAAGGGGGCAGACGCCTGCGCCGGGGCATCAAGCTGTACTCGGTGGCGGTGGGCATGGCCAAGATGGAGTTCTACAACAACCTGCGCAAAAGCGCCGAAGTGGCGCAGGACGGCCAGACCCCGATTTACCCGGCCGGCTACGTGCATTTGCCCAAGGTCGATGCGGAGTTTGTGCAGCAGTTGTGCGCCGAGAGTTTGATCACCCGCCACGACAGAAACGGCTTTGCGCACCGCGAGTGGCAAAAGATGCGCGAGAGGAACGAAAGTTTGGATTGTTTTTGTTACGCCCGAGCAGCGGCATCCAGTGTCGGTCTGGACCGCTTCGAGGAACGCCACTGGCGCGAGTTAGAAAAGCAACTCGGACTGGAGCACCCACCCGACCCGCAAGTCATTGCCAACCCTGCAAATTTGCCCCTGCAAACCCCTGATGCCAGCCCCAGTGCTGGCATTGGTGCTTCTGGGGCACCCAAACCCGCTCGACGCGTCATCCGCAGCCCCTGGCTGAGGCGCTGACGCACCGACTGATCGTGCGGGCACTTTGAGTGCCCATTTTTTTGTCAATCCTTTTCCCTTTAGCTGGAGTTTTATCCCATGAGTTTGCAAACACGCGTTGAATCCCTGGTCCTGCGCTTAGCCGCTGAGTTCAAGACCATTTATGCCCAAGTCGGCACGCTGGCCAATCTGTCGACCACTGACAAAACCAATCTGGTCTCCTCAATCAATGAGTTGCGCAGCCAGATCACGACGTTGGCTGGTATCACCATCATCGACGATGCCAACTCGGCGGCCATTGCCACCACGTTCTCGGCCAGCAAGATCACCACCTTGCTCGATGCCCTCAAGACCGACTTGCTGGGTGGCGCTGATGCAGCTTTCGATACCCTCAAGGAACTGCAAACTGCCATTCTGAGTGACGAGAGTGGCATTACCGCGCTGCTGACAGCGGTGGACAAGCGCGTGCGCTTTGACGCCACGCAGGCGCTCACGGCACCCGAGCAGGAACAGGCGCGTCAAAACATCGGTGCCATCTCGGGGGCGTCCATTGGCAACCCGGACACCGACTTCGTCGCTGCGTTCGAAGCCGCTCTCATTGCCTGATCGATTTGATCTGACCGCTCGATCATGACCCTGGCTCAACACATCACCGAATTGGCGCAAAGGCTGGCGCGCGAGATCAAGACTCGCATCAACGCCGATCACCCGGGTGTGGCCAAAGCCTGGGTTTGCTTTGGCTTTGAAAACAGTGATGTAGTGATTCGAGCCTCTTTTAATGTCAGCACCGTAACGCGCATGGGCTCGGGCGTGTACCGGGTGAGTTTCACTCACGCAATGGTGGACGCCAACTACTGCTGGCAGGCATTTGCCAGGAACGCAGGCAACCAGTCCTCCATGAAGCAAGCCGCGGCGCGTTTATTGGCCGAGACCAAAACTCCTGAATTTGTGGATGTGATTTGCACGACCGCTGCTGGCACTTTGACTGACACCACCGAGATGAACATCACTGTTTGGCGCTGATATGTCCTACACACAAGACCAACTCGAAGCCTTGCAGGCGGCGCTCGCCCATGGAGAAAGACGCGTCACCTTTGGCGACAAGACGGTCGAATACCGCTCGATCGAAGAACTGCGCCAGGCCGTACGCGATGTTCAAAGCGGGATGTTCAAGCAGGCCGTCGCCACGGGCTTGTGGCCGCGCGCACCCCGGCAAATCCAGATCAACACCTTCAAGGGCACCTGATGCAAACACGTCCCTTGATGGGTTGGTTCAAGTCCATTCGTAAAAGACTCCTGGCCGCCACACCGACATATGACGGCATCGGTCCCGGCAGGCGCGCGCTGGCTTGGTCGGTGGGCAACCCCGGCGCAGTCTCAGCCATGCTGTTCAATCAAAATGAACTGCGCGCCAAGAGCCGCGACCTGGTGCGCCGAAATGCTTGGGCCAACTCAGCGCTGGAATCCTATGTGGCCAATGCCATCGGCACCGGGATAAAGCCGCAATCGATGCTCACCAATGCTGTGCAGCGCGAAGCCGTGCAGGCGTTGTGGCGCAACTGGACGGTGGATGCTGATGCTGCGGGACTCACCGACTTCTACGGTCTGCAGGCCATGGCGTGCCGCGCCATGCTCGAAGGTGGCGAGGCCCTGGTGCGCCTGCGCTATCGCCGACCCGAAGATGGCCTGAGTGTCGCCCTGCAACTGCAAGTGTTGGAGCCTGAGCACTTGCCGGTGCACCTGAACACCACCACGGACAGCGGTAACCTGATTCGCGCGGGCATCGAGTTTGACCGCTTGGGTCGACGCGTGGCTTACCACCTTTACCGCGCGCACCCCGAGGACGGCATGCTCGCGCCGATGTCAGGCGCCGGGGACCAGAGCACGGTTCGGGTCGATGCCAAAGAGATCGTGCACCTGTACCGGGTACTGCGCCCGGGTCAGATTCGCGGGGAACCGTGGTTGGCCCGGGCGCTCGTGAAACTGCACGAGCTCGACCAGTATGACGATGCGGAGTTGGTGCGCAAGAAGACTGCGGCCATGTTTGCCGGCTTTGTGACGCGCCTGACACCTGAGGACAACCTGCTCGGTGAAGGATTGCCTGATGCAAGCGGCGTGGCGCTGGCTGGGCTGGAGCCCGGAACCATGCAGATTCTTGAGCCCGGTGAGGACATCAAGTTCTCGCAACCGGCCGATGTGGGCGGGTCTTACTCGGAATTCTTGAGAATGCAGTTTCGCGCGGTGGCCGCCGCCATGGGTGTCACTTATGAGCAGCTCACCGGGGACCTTACCCAGGTCAACTACTCGTCGATTCGCGCCGGGCTGCTGGAATTTCGGCGCAGGGTGGAGTCCTTGCAGCATGGTGTGATCGTGCACCAGTTGTGTCGACCCATCTGGCAAGCCTGGATGGATCAGGCGGTGCTCGAAGGTGCTTTGAATCTGCCCGGCTACGGTTTGGGGAGCAACGCGCAAAGACGGGACTACCAGGCTTGCAAATGGATACCGCAGGGCTGGCAGTGGGTGGACCCCTTGAAGGAAGCCGATGCCATGAAGGCGGCGATTCGCTCAGGCCTCATGAGTCGCTCCGAGGCGATCTCGGCCAATGGCTATGACGCAGAAGACGTTGATCGGGAGATTGCCGCAGACAACGCGCGTGCTGACAGCTTAGGACTGGTGTTCGACTCCGATCCTCGCTATGAGTTGGCTGCGGCACCGACAGTCGCCGCTCCTGTGGTCGCCCCAGATACATCACCTCAAGGAAACTGACCATGTTTTTGCCACATTTGGCGTCTCGTCTTTACGGGACGCCGCTGCTGCTTGCGCGCTCCAAACTCGACATCATCCTCTCGGTGCTGGGCAGTCGCGTTGGCTGGAGCGAATCTGCGCCGGATCTGACGCATTCGGCCAATTCGGCCCATTCGTCTCGATTGGGATCGTTTTCTTTGGTGAATTTGCCCCAAGACCTCTCCAGTACGACCAGCGGTATCGCCATCATCAGCGTCACAGGCTCACTGGTGCGCCGAAGTATCGGTGTGGATGCGCAATCAGGCTTGATGAGCTATGGTGAGATTGCTAGTGCGCTCGACAGTGCTGCTTCTGACCCATCGATCTCGGGAATCTTGCTCGATATTGACTCACCCGGAGGCGAAGCCGGTGGTGTGTTTGAGTTGGCGCAGCACATTCGCGAAATTGATGCCATCAAACCGGTGTGGGCGCTCTGCTGCGACAGCGCTTATTCCGCCGCCTATGCCATTGCCTGCGCGGCGTCGCGAGTATTGGTGACCCAAACCGGCGGTGTGGGCTCGATCGGCGTGATTGCCATGCATGTTGATCAATCGGCTCGTGATGCCCAGCAGGGTTATCGCTTTACTGCGGTGACCGCGGGGGAATGCAAGAACGACCTTTCACCGCATGAACCCCTGAACAAGGCATCAACCGCGCGACTGCAGGCCGAGGTGGACCGACTCTACGGTCTGTTTGTTGATCATGTAGCCGCCATGCGTGGCATTGCAACCAAGGCAGTGCGTGCCACGCAGGCGGCGAGTTATTTCGGACCCGAAGCGGTGGATGTGGGGCTGGCGGATTCGCTCTGCGCCTCGGATCAGGTCATCGCAGAGTTCGCCGCGTTTCTGTCGAACAGCCGGGTGCCCAGCCTGGTGCGAGCAAGTGCTGCTCGAGTGATTTCCACATCGGCGGCGGCCTTTGCTGCGGATGACTCGGATTCTGCTGCGACAAAACCATTGCAAGCACCAAGTTCACCCCTTCTTAACGTCAACCCAAAGGAGATTCTTATGACGCAAGACACAGTGCCCAATGCGGCACCCCTTAACCCGCAGTCATCGATCACTGCTGATTTGCCAACAACTGGCGACACCCTTGATGGGGAGGATCTCTTGAGCGCAGTGCCAACGCCTGCATCCAAGCCAGATCAATCCGTAGTGAGTGAGGCAACAACCTCTGCAAGCGCTTGTGCCACACCGAGTGCAATGCCGATTACAACGCCCAATGAACTGTCCGGCGCGGTTGCCAGCGCAACGCTCGCAGCGCACGCACAGGCCCAGGAGATTGCCGAGTTGTGTCAATTGGCCGGTCAAAGCACGCGCATTGCCAGCTTTTTGGCTCAAGGCGTGACTTCAAACCAGGTGCGTCAAACCCTGTTGCAGGCGCGCGCCCAAAGTGAAGAAATCACTTCACTCATTCACCCCGATGCGCCGTCAAAGGCTGCTGCGGCCAACGCCGGTGTCTCTGCCGTGCTGATGGCAGCTGTTAGAAAACTCACAGCGCACTAAACAGCTGAAATTCACAAATTTCTCTCCACCATTTTGAAACAAGGACTCCCTTATGAACACGATCAACGAAGCGCCCAACCTGGGCGACTTGCTCAAGTACGAAGAAGACTCACTGCGCTACTCGCGCGAGGTCGCCACCGTCGCGGCTGGACAAAACCTGGAACTCGGCGCGGTGGTTGCGCGTGAGACTGCCTCGGGCAAGCTCAAACAACTTGACCCGGCGGCCTCTGACGGCACCGAAGTAGCGGCTGGCATCTTGCTGCTCGCAGTTGATGCCAGTCTGATGGATGTGGCGGGCTCGCTCCTTCTCAGTCGTCACGCCGTGGTTGCCTCCAGCGCGGTGATCTGGCCTGTGGGCATCTCTGCGTCAGACCAGACAGCCGCCACGGACACCCTGGCAACGCTTGGCATCCTGATTCGCCAATCCGCCTGATTCACTTGTGCCTCATTCACCCTTAACTGGAACCATTCACCATGAATAACCCATTCAACAATCCCGCTTTCTCGATGGCATCCTTGACCGCCGCCATCAACATCATCCCGAACCGTTTTGGCCGCATCGAGGCTTTAAAACTCTTTCCAGAAAAACCGGTGCGCA
>PKWM01000009.1 GCA_003133245.1 Rhodoferax sp.
GGGAACTGTCGAACCCGGGAGACCAGCAACGCATTGCGGATCAATACTTGCCGCCAATCATTCCTTGAGAGGTTCGCAGAACATCAATCTTTTGGTCTACATTGCTTAGCTTGTTTTTGTTAAAACAACGCTGTCTGTTTGATAAACCCCATTCACGTAGGTCAAACTATAAAGCAAATTTCCGACCATATAGAAGCCACCTTGGGAGCTAACCGCTAATGTTGGTGGAGTGCTATAGCAATAAGAACCACCCGTGTAATTGACGCATAAACCATTAACACCTGAACCTGTCAAGGATTGACTGACGACAGGAAGGAGAATGTTTATGATATCAATTGTAAGATTCTGCACGGTTGATCCGACGCCTGAAACTGGAGGATTTTCCGCAGCTAGATAGGTCACCGTTACTGGCGAAGAATATGTATGCGTACCCACGTTGGCGCCTGTGCAATCTGAATTCTCAAATATGTCCGTCCTAGTACTAACGAATGCCTGATTGGAGCTCGTGGTTGAAATTATTGTCGTTGATTCTTGATGATTGTTACAACCGGTGTAGGTTCCAACATACTTTTCAAACGGATTTGTTGAGCTTGAACCACCGCCGCCGCATGCAGCGAGACTTATTGCTAAGACAAGCGCAACTATGAGTTTGATTTTGTTATACATTGATAATCCTCGTGAGTGAATTCACCTTCGACCTTTCTTTTTGAGTTTACAGTGCATATTTTTCAAAAAGCACGCAATCCAAGTAAAGTCCGAGTAAACAAACTTTTCGAGTCATGACAGCCGACACTATTGGCGTCACACATCAATTAGATGTCTGGCCTGTGTGTGCCGACGACCATAGAGTGAAGGTCGCTGTCGGGTTTATCGGGCATGAAGCTGACGACGCTTTGCTCGGACAAAGTTTCTTGGCGAAATTCGAAGTTCTACTCGAAAGTGATCGAATGACATTGCGAAAAAGAGTACAGCAGCCACATTAAGCGTTAAGTTATGAGTTGCGAAGGATGCAATTTGTATGTTTTTGTGGTGGCTGGAAAGTCCGGCGTATTTTGTCGTAGCATGGCAAATATATTTTGAACGGCATTTACCGTATTAACGCCTTGAAATTATTAGGGGTATAGGCAACATGACTGCGACGCAGCAATTCACGGCAACCCCCATCGGGATGGTTCATTGCCGTCTAAAGAGCAAAGCTGAGGTCCCCAAGAACTACTCCGAATCTAGCGAAACCGGCATCCTGGAAATCTATCCCGCGTATTTGGAGGGGCTTAAGGGTCTCAAGGCTGGGCAAACCATCATGGTTCTTTTCTGGCTGCACCAAGCGCAACGGGATCTGCTCCAGGTCTATCCCCGTGTCGACCGGAGCCGGGGTTTGCAAGGGGTGTTCACCACCCGTAGTCCCATGCGGCCCAATCCCATCGCCGTTTCCGAGCTGAAAGTGCTGGCGGTGCGGGGATTGGAATTGGAGGTGTCTGGAATAGATATGATCGATGGCACCCCCATCCTCGACATCAAAAGAAGTCTGTCGACTGGGCTCGAGAGGAGTTGACCCGGGTAGTTGTGGGAGCGGTCTCCTGGCCACGAATGTCCAAGCGGCCAGAAGTGCCAATCAGCCCAGAAAACCAGGAAACTGCAAACCCCCCAATGTTTTAGACCAACCCACACCGATCCCATGCCGAACCCACAGTCTGCAATTTGCCTGAGCTGCCGCCGCAATAAACAGGCTAGCCATCCCCGCATCCAGCCCCCGCCATTCACTCGCAACTGACCCACGCAGGAGGCTTCGCAAGCGCCCAGAATGGACCCAAAGAACTGCTAGAATCCACCGCTGGTGAAAACGGGTTTCGACCCCTGTCAAACCCACCATTTGTCTCCGAATGGGAACTTAGCTCAGCTGGTAGAGCAGCGGACTCTTAAGACAGCCAACACGGTTTTCGATGGCCTGCAAGTGCAAGATTTGTAAGGCCTTTTTCTTTGGCCGCTCGCACGGCCGCTGCGCCCCGAACCATCCCCCGAACTTTTGGGTGAGCATCGATTTTTGGCGGCGAAATCTATATACGGGTCAATGGGTTGCGCATAGCCGTTTTCGATTCCGTCGAACACCCCCGAAACTGGCCCGAACTTGGCCCTAGCATGGCGACGAGTCGTCGGGTGCGACGGATGGCTGCAAAAGTTTTCCCGGATTTTCGGTTGGGAAGTGGCGGGTGCAATCGACAGCGCATCTGAGAAAAACTCTTCCAAACACTCGACGCACCTGACGCCAATTGACCACATCCTTCTACGGCCGCAGATTACCTCCGGTCCTTCACGTTGCTAAATACCTGTCGCTCAATGTATGCCTAAGCGGGCTAATCAATTCTTTCGATTCTCTGGCATTTACGCCGTATCCTGATGGACTCGTCCAATTTATTGCTCGCTACCCTGATGGTCTCTTCTTCTTGGTATGCTCTATCACGCATAACCTCAAGAAGTAGTTGAATCATTGTAAGCGGATAGCCGTGGCACCTTGACGCAGGCGCCCGGAATATGCGAGGTCGCCGACTGCGGTCAGACCAGCGGTTGCCAGCGATGCGGCAACAACTCGTCGATTCGGCTGTTCAGGTGCGATGGCAGCCGCGTGAGCATGTCTTTGAGATACGCCCACGGGTCGTGACCGTGCATCTTTGCTGACTGGACCAGGCTCATGACGATGGCGGCGCGCTGGCCGGCGAGTTCGCTACCCGCGAACAACCATGCTTTCCTGCCCATGGCCCAGGGCCGCATCAGATTCTCGATGTGGTTGTTATCGATGGGCACGTCGCCGTCCACCAGATTGGCCATCAACGCGCTCCAGCGATTCAGGCTGTAGTCGATGGCATTGGCGATGGCGCTGCCGTCGGGTACTCGCTGGCGCTCCAGTTGCAGCCAGAGATGCATTTCCTCCCACAGGGGCTTGGCGCTGGCCTGCCTCATGTCCAGTCGTTGCTCGACCGATAAACCCCGGGCTTCTCGCTCAATGCCGTACAGCTTCGCAATGCGCTGCACTGCCTGTGCGGCCACCGGACTTTGGTTGTCCTTGATCAACTCATCGAATTTGCGTCTTGCATGCGCCAGACATCCTGCTTCAATTCGTCGCCCAAGCTTGAAGATGGCGTCATAGGCCACATACCCGTCGCATACCAGTGTCCCCGACCAGTCTTTCAGGAATGCAACCGGATACTTCGCCCCTCGACCCACGCAGAAGTCGTACACCACGCCGGGCAACACATCGAAGCCGCTGCGCGCATACGCCCAGATGTAAGCGCGTTTGGTCTTACCCGCGCCCGGGTCCAACATATTCACCGGCGTCTCATCGGCATGTAAAACATTGGCGCCGAGCACGAACTTGCGGTGCGCGTCATACAGTGGAATCAAACCGGCGCCACCCTGTCCCGACCAGGCGGCCAGCGTCGAGCGCGGTGTGTGTAGGCCAGAGCGTGCGTTGATCTGTTCCTGGCGGTAGTAGGGAATGTGATCAACGAATCGGCTCACCAGGGTGTGGGCGATCAGGCCTTCAGCGGGCATGCCCTTGTCGATGATGTGCGGTGCAACCGGTTCTTGCACCAATGTCTGGCAGCATTTGCAAGCCCACTTGCCACGAACGTGGCGATGGACGAAGAACTCAGCGGGCACGATGTCCAACTTCTCGCTCACGTCTTCGCCAATGCGTACCATGGGCTGGCCGCAATCGCAGGTGGTGTTCTCGGGTTCGTGGTGATGGACCACGCGGCGCAGATGTTCGGGCAATGCCTGGCGTTTGGGTTGGCGTGCAGGCGCTTTTGCAGAAGGCTCACCCTGCGTACCGGGCTGACCCTGCAAAGCTTCAAGTTGGGCCTCAAGACTGGCCTGGTCAGCGGCCAGGGTTTCTTCGAACAATTGTCGCTGCTGTGCATTCATGCGCTCGGTCTTGGCGCAAAAACGCCAAGACTTCAGGCGCGTCAGCTCAAACATGATGCGCTCGATCTTGACGTCACGCAACTTGATGGCCTGCGCTTGCGAGGTGATTAGCTTGCTCTGCTCGGCGATATGCACCAGCAGTTTGGCGGCCACTTCGGCCAGTGCATCGGGGCTCAGACGCTGTAGGTCTTGGGCTTTGAATTCGTGCACGTTGAGCATGTTTGTATTGTGCAAAACAAACTCGCAATGCGCTATTAGGGCATGTCCTAATTGCCATTTTTTAGCTGGCAAACCCTTTCTATTACATGCGTGTAATTGTCTGCATTTCACCCAGTCGCTGCCAGGGCAATCCCAGCACCAGGGCGTCAAATTGTTGCTGTGTCAGCGTCACCGGTGTGGCTGACGCAGCCACCTCACGCGGCCACGCAAAGCGGCCTTGATTCAAACGCCGCGCAGCACACCAAACGCCGAAACCGTCGTGCACCAGAAGCTTGATGCGGTTGGCCCTCGCGTTGGCAAACAGGTAGCCGTGATGGGCTTGGGCGGCGCCGAACACTTGAACAACCCGAGCCAGCAAGCCCTCAGCTCCGGCGCGCATATCAACCGGGCCCGTCGCCAGCCACAGTGCGTCAATGCGAATCATCGCAGCCAATCTCGCAGCCAGGCAGCACATTCTCCAGAACATTGCACTGGCCAGTTCACGGTGACGCTGGAGGAGCCCCGGCGCAACTCCATGCGAATCTCAGCCGAGGCCGTCACCGTCACAGGCTTGGCAACAGGCTGGGGCAGTTGTACCGGCAAGAAGCTTGTCACCTGACTTGCCTGCGTTGGAGTGACCAGCGGCGTCTGCGTTTTCTGCGGCTCCTCGCGTAGCCACCGATAAATCACATTGGCGTTTAACCCGCTACGCATCGCAATCGCAGCAACCGAGGCGTCGGGTTCGCGACATGCAGCAAGAACTTGCGCCCTAAATTCAGCGCTGTGATTGCGCCGCGCCACTCTCTTCGTTTCCATAGTGTCCACTTCCTTGTATCGTGGACACTATGTTTACCCGCTTGGCAACAAGATTCAAGATGACTTGGCTAGCCGTACATGGACGCTCCCGG
>PKWM01000042.1 GCA_003133245.1 Rhodoferax sp.
AATGGTTTGCAGCAACTGCTCGCTGGTGATGAGGGCCAGGTCGATATGGCGCTTGAGCAACACCGCCATCTCATCCTGCGATCGCAGGTCGGAGGGGTCAACCACGCCCACCAGACAAGTCTCGCCCCGGTCTTCCAGCACCAGCGCATGAAAACGGCGCGCCTGCAACTCAGTGAGCAGGTGTACCGTGTTGGGCTGAACCTCAAAACGCCGCAGGTCGATGTACGCAATGCCAAGCTGCTGCCCGATGGCACTGGCAATATGCTCTTCGGTCACGTAACTGTTTTCAACCAGCACACGCCCCAACTGTTGACCCGTGCGTTTTTGCTCGGCCAGGGCTTCGTTGAGTTGCTCCGGCCGAAGCAAGCCCTGCTCCACCAGGATGGCGCCAAGCGTTACATTTTTTGGTTTTTCAGCCATCGGGTTGCTCCTTTGCCTGTCATCAACAGTTGATTTGTACTTCAAAGTTCAATCTACCATGAATCTGCCATGGGTTCAAACCGGATTTGAACAGACACGTGTTGAATTTCATGATTTTCAAGGTTGCCAGTACCAGTTCCATTATTGGCTAGGCAAGACTACAACCGACAGTTGTTGCAATTGATCATCAGCCATCGGCTCAGGGACAGATAGCACCCATAGTTCAAATGGCCGCCTTTTTCCGGTAACCGCTGCAAATCCAGCCCCCTTCACCGCATCGATCAGCGTGGTGAGGGTAAAGCCGCCGTGGTGCGCCATGTACGGCCGATCACGACTGACAAAGCCGCGGTAGCTATAAACCATATCGAATGGAGTGATTGGGCCGGAGGGCGACTGGTATGCTGTCTCAAACAGACGGTCCTCAGCAATCATGCGGGCCGCTGCCTGCAGGTCTGGAACGGTCGCTACCATGATTCCATCCGGCTTCAGCACGCGCTTCATTTCCGCCAAGGCAAGCGGCAACTCATGCGCGTACAGATGCTCAAGGGTATGGGAAGAATAAACCGCATCTACCGAGTTCGATGGAATTGCCGACATATCCAGCGCCGTGCCCAATATATCGGGGTGCGCATCGGGATCAATATCGAGCCGTATTTCCTGCCATCGTTTCTGGAAATATGCCGGCAAATGACGGATATCAGCCACGCCACAACCGACGTGAAGCACAGTCTTTCTGCTCAACTGGGCTCCGGGCACTATTTCGGGCCCAAGTTTTTCACCACGGCACCACGCCTGCCACATGCGGCGGTACAGCATCTCGAGATCCCGAGTGAATTGCTCCGCATCACACAGGGGGCTGCGGGACATCTGCCGGCGAATGACGCTGCGCAAGCCTGCGACCCGAGCGGTGTCGAGAGCCAGCGCCACAGCACCCGCTATATAGGATTTAACATCGGTAAATATCAATTCCTCATGCCCGATATTGGTCAGCATCGATGCTGATTGGCGCGACACCACGGAATTCCCGGCCAGCGCCACGACTGGAACGCCCATCCACAGTGATTCCATGGTAGTCATGCCACCATTGAAAGGGAAAGGGTCCAGCGCAATGTCCACGTCAGAATATTCCTGGAACATCTGCAAGTGGCCTGAAGCTGGCCTCAGGATCAGTTGCTCAGGCGTGAGCCCGCTTGCTTCAAACTTCTTCTTGAGACGCTCGGCCGTTTCAGCGTCATTCATTCCTCTGGCCTTGATCATGAGCCTGGCATCGGGCACGTTCGCAACAATACGAGACCAGGCTTCAATGACCGGATCGGTCAGCTTGTCCAGCCGGTTAAAGCTTCCGAATGTAATGTAGCCAGTCCTTGCGAACGGAGATTCAGAAACTCCTAGCGAAAACTCAAGGGGGGTATAGCAAAAACGCGAATGTGGCAGCCTTGCCGGAATTTCGGAAAAAAGTTGCTCAGATTGATAAGGCGTCGTGTAAGGGTCAGTAATAAAGTAGTCGATACTGTTCAAGCCAGTGGAATGAAAATAGCCTATCCATGTTGCCTGGACCGGCGCAGGCTTAAGCGCGAATACCTGCAACCGGTTTAATCCGGTATGGCCCGAAAGATCCACAAGGATGTCGATGTCTTGTGCCTGTATCAGGTCAGCCAGCTCCTCAATAGATATCAACTGTACTTCGTGCCAGTAATCACTGTTGGCACGCAGGATTCCCGTAATCTCATCTGAAAGGTCAGACGTAGAGAAGCAATGAATTTCGAATTTGCCATGGTCATGCTGTTGCAGCACACCTCGCACAAGATTTCCTACCGGATGGTTGCCGAAATCACCCGACACATAACCAATCCTGAGTCGATCTTTCGCCTCCTTTCCCGGCACGTGCCTGAACCGTTTTTCCTGTAACGACATCTCATAGCGCTCCGCCCATTCCAGATGGCGTTTGAACAACGCTTCGGGAGTCAGATCAGGAAGATAGGTGGAATAGAAAACGATATTCGAGAAAATTTCGGCCTTTTCCGGCCCGAGTTCCATCGCTTTTTTGTAGTACTCGATGGCTAGCCCCGGATTGCCTCTGGCGCCGACGCAATTGGCCAGTGACGCCCAGCCCAAGAAATCCGTGGGATGATGTTCCAGAAGCCTGCGAAAAGTTGCTTCAGCCTCCGTCGTCTGCCCCTCGTACTGCAAAGCATTTGCCAGCAACCCTTGCAAATAGGCAGACTCGCCTTCGAGTTCAATTCTGCGACGGATGAACTCTACGGAATCCTTTAACGCCACCGCATTGTTTTGTAAGATCGCCAGATTGAATTTGGCTTCCTGGTTATCCGGTTGGAGTTCCAACGCCCTTTTATAGGCGATCAATCCCATCCTCGCCTTGCCGGAACGTACCAGCACAATTCCCAAATTAACCTGCAAAGGCGCACTACCGGGATAATGCTCTATGGCCTGTTTGGCAGCTTGTTTGGCCTCGATCAGTTTGTCACATTCAATGAGCGCTGCTATGCGATTCCCCAGTGCTTCATAGAACAGAGGCGCCTGATCAAGAACACGTTCAAAATAATCGAGCGCAACCCTCGGCTCCCCTTTCGCCAGATGCCATTCACCAATATTTGTCAAGGTCTGTAAATTCGCAGGATCGATTTCCAGCGCCCGGTCATAGCAACGACGTGCCTCGTCAAACTGGATAGACAGGCGATAGGCGGTTCCCAAAACACACCATGCGACAGAATTGGTGGGATCATTCCGAACGGATTCCTGGTAGGCGTTCAGTCCTTCCTTCAATGCGCCACTTGCAATCAGTTTCTTTCCAAGTTGCAGCAGCGCTGCGGCGCCGCGCTTGCCGCCCTCCTTACCGGCAAAGCGGTAGCAGGTTTCCGCCACCCCATCCAAGCCTTTGGAATCCAGCCATCGCCCCACCTGGCACCAAAAAAATGCGACTATTTGCGCCATGGCAGGAACTTGTTCGGTAAAACTATTTGGCGCTGTGCGAGGTAAATATCATGGCCAGCAATAACTTTGATACTACTTCAGGTGGATAGCCGGCAAGCAACAGGCGTTGTTGCAGCTGATGGACCGCGCGGGCCCAGCCAATCAGCCACAGACGATGCACTTTTCGCTCTTCAAGCGCCTCTTTGTAAAACTGAGCCAGCCTTTGCTCGATATTTTTGTTTGAGAGCTGCTTGATTGTTCTTCCAGATGACTTGCTGGCGGTCAGCGGAAAATCCTGCTGGAATTTGACAAACAGGGCCTCGGCCAACTGGTCAATCTTGCTCATGGCAATTTGCAACTTTCTTGATTAATAGGCAGCGATTTGCGCCGACCGTCTTCACTGCACAAGGTCGCTCCAGCCAGTGAGCTTGCTGGCGACCTGCCCCAAATTCTGGATAGAAGTCGGATCCACCCCCCTCAGGCAGGCAAAGCCTGCCGACCAGTCGTCACCATCCAGAAGATTGGAGAGGATGAACCTGCCGGTATTACCCGTTCCATCATCGAGCAGGAAAGGGCAGAGGCCGCCGCAAAGTTGCGCACCAGAAAGACCGGTATCCGGTGCGCGTGATACGGCAAAGCTCGTGGCCGTAGGGGTAGGGGTAGCAAGCACGGTTGCCCGGTCGATGATCGTGTCGCTTGTCGTTGCTGTGCTGTAGTTTTTGTTGACGGTATAGGTTCCGTTGTTCCCGGTTCCCGTGAGTCTCGCCGTGATCAAGGTATTGGGTGCGATTTGCTTCCCGAAAAGTGCGTCGCCAACGCTCAAATTGTTTCCGCTGGCGGGGGCGGTGACGGTGAGCGTCGTGCCGCTGATGTAGCCGGTGAAGCTGTCGGGCAGAAACCGACCCGTTCCCAAAGGAACCCCCAGCGCCGTACCTGGCGTTGGGGCCGTTCCGCTTGCGTTGAAGACTCCGATACTTGTTCCGTTGGATTGTTGGTTGGTCTGGGCGTCGCCGCTGCTTACAGTTTGCAGAGCCCCGCTTAGCAGATAGTCGCCGGTTGTTCCTGTGCCGGCTGTACCGCCGGTTACGCTGGAACTCGTGTAGGACAGCGTGTGGTTAGAAAAAGGGGCGGTGATGATATTGTCACCATTAGACAATACACCGCTGCTGGTGTTGCTCGACGCGGTGAATGCGGAAACTCTCAGCACATTGCTGGCAGCGGTTATGGCCGTATTGCTTCTGCTTTGGGACACATCGACGGTATAGGTGCCTACACCGCCCGTGCCTGTGCCAAATGCTGTGATGTTGGTACTGGCTGAAAGGGACCCGCCGCTAAGCAGGTCACCTTTTCTCAATGCTCCGTGGGTCGGTGCCGCGCAAACCCGCAATGTCGTGCCATTGCCGGAGCAAGTGGGCGTCGTGGACCCACTACCGGTGCAACTGGTGGTGCTGCCGATGCAGCCTTGAACGACCGCCCCCACGGCTCCGGTGAAAATCGCACCGCTGCTGCCGCCCGCAGTGCTGGAGTAGTAGCCTTTGTTATAGGCATAGTAGAGTTGGGAGTTTGTAATAAATCCATTCTGAACCACTGTATCACCGGCCATAAACACTTGCCGAAACAGCTCCTGACCGTTCAGGCTGACGGCGTTCAACATATTCAACGCCCCGGTGGTATAGGGCTTGCCACCAAATCCGAACATCAAAGTGTCTGCATTCGCCGCAGTGGCCCAGTTGGCAGTTGTCCCGCCATTGGCGTTGCAGGTCCAGCCAGTGGGCAGGTAACCCTGCGCATAAGCAATAGCCAAATTACCACTCTGGCTACCGAAAGTGCCGCTGTAAACGGCGGTAGCATTTGGCGACGTGGTCGCAGAATAATAGTAGGTGGCCGCCTGTGTCCGGGGAGCGGTCAAATTGCAAGTGGCCATGCTGGTGCATGAAAGACTTTGATGGCCGTACGAACCGTCCATGGTGACCGCACCGCTGAGCGGGCGGAAGATGATCCCGACCGCCGCATAGTTACGTGAGCTGCCGAGGCTAGTCGTGATGCTGTAATTGCCGGCGTTGGGCACAGAGGCAAAGACACCCTGGCTGACGGTATCGTTGTAGTACTGGCCTGCGACACTCCAGGCTTGGGTACACGATGTAATGCTGGTGCCACTTGAGACATTGGAACAGATGCCGATGCTCGTATCTCCGCCCCAGGTACTTTGCGGGTTGAGCGCTATGGAGGTGAAAGCGTAGGCAGGGGACTGCGGCGAATTGAGGTACAGCGTAAAAACGCTGCCATAACCGGCCACCCCGTTGGCGGGGCTAGGGGCCAGCACCGCCTGAATGTAGCGGGAGGAAGAGCCCACAGTCCCCCTGGCCGTCACTGTGCAGGTGGTGCAGGACCCGGCCGGGCAGGTCGGCGGTGCCGACACGGCGGCGGTATAGGTGAAAGAACCCCGGCCCAGATTGACCGATTGATTGATCAGGTTGGTGCAGGTGGTGTAGGAATAGGTGCCCGCCATGGACGCTATCCGGAGTACGGACTGAGCATTTTCGACCCCACTTTCTGCGAGAAAGAGTGCCGCCGTGCTGTTCATCTGTTGATTGTTGTCGATGCTCGTCGTGCTGGAGATGTTCAGCGATTGGGTCAGCGCAAAGATCACGGCAGTGATCAGAAAAATAACCGCTATGAGGGAAGCAATTCCGCGCTGGCGCCGCAGTGAGGACCGGAAAGTAATTTTCATGGCTTGCTCCATCAGGAATTCCTGAGCCCTACCGTGAGGCGCTGCGAAATTGCTTGTCCGCTGACAGTGTCTTTGACAGTGAGGGTGATTCTGACAAATTGCACGAGCGTGTTGTAGGTCGCCAGCGTGGCGCTAGGGGCCCCCAGATCCAGCGTGCTGCCATCAGCCTGTAGGTAACTGAGGCTGAAGCCGCTCGGCGCCACCGAACTTGTCAGCACCGGGTCACTGCCTGAGCTCGTCAGGGCCGATTGCAGCCGCACCGTGCTGCTGCCATCGTAGTTGATGATCCTATTCACGCTTCCTGTGGCACAGGCGGAGGTATCGGCGGCAGAAGCGCTACTGGCGTCTCGCTTGTAGAAGGCCAGTTGCGAGGCAGTCATTGCCGTGATGCAATAGCCGTCAAATGTAGCGGCCGAACCGGTGAGGCACGCACTGCCATGGCAAGACTTGACCTCGCGAATTTCGCGCGCGATCCGCTCCAGCACGTAGCGCGCCTGGCCTTCGCTGGCGTTGCCGGCATTGACGATGAGCGTAGTTTTGAAACTGTCGGACAGCATGCTCGATCCAACCGCAGCGAGCATGCCGAGCAGCACAATGACAATAATGAGCTCGACCAGCGTAAAGCCGCAGTTCGTTTGCTTGCCCGGCGCTTTGCGTTTCGCAGTCATATTTGATAATTGGCCAAGTTCAGTGTAATGGCCGTCATGTTCGATCCGCCTGTGCTGATGGTGATCGTGACCAGGCAGCTCGAGCTGGCGGCGGTACAAGCCGTTATCGGACTAGGCGGGGAAGGGTCGCCCGTGAGCGCTAGGGTTACCGTGGGAACTCCGAAACCGCCATAGTTGCCCAGGTTGCTACAGGCAGAAGTCGTGACGAAGGTGTAGCCTGTTTTTCGGCGTATGGCCAGTACCGTCTCCGCACATTCCTGCATCAGTTGCGCGCCGACGATGACGTTGTTGTTTGCCGCCTGGCCCAAGAAGAGATTGCCGGAAAGCTTGGTAATCGTGACGGCGGCGATGCCGAGCAGCACCATCACCATGAGGGTTTCAATCAGGGTGAAACCCTTGTGCGCGGCAGAACGGGCACGAGCATAGTGTCTCATGGTGTCACTGTCACTTGGCCGGTCAATGCCGCCACGGCGACGGTTTCTGTGGCGCCGTTGGACGTCAAGGTGTAACTCGCTGCAACGCTTGGCTGGCCCAGGCTCGAAATATCCAGTGTGGTGGGCGAGCCCCCCAGCACGACGCCTTGTTTCAAGCTGACGCTGAAGGGGCTGCCCGTAGCCGGGTCCGTCACAGCAGACTGATTGCATGCGGTTGCTGCGGAAGACGTGTTGCTCACGGTATAGGTGCCATTGGCGCCGCTGCAGATGGCCAGGCGCAGACTCACACCTTGGGTGCTGGCCAGCGTCTGCGCATGCAGAATGTCACTGGCCATATCGCGTGCCTGCGAAGGCAGCGTAAGTGTCGCCGAGGGCTCGCTCTTCATCACGGCATAGACGCTGATGATGCCCAGAACGACGAGGACGATAATCAACTCGATTAGGGTAAATCCGGCCTCACACTGCTTACACGGTAACTGCATTGAGGTCTGCGGTAAGTCTGTCCTAAGAAACGGACAGACCGCCATGCAGCACGGGCGCCCGTCCGGATGGTTTCAGGTCGCTGCTCAAGCTATGCCATTAGCGACAAAGGTCGCGGTTTGGGAGCCTCCTCCAGTGATCGTGCATGACGCAGTGGATCCGGCCGCTACGGCTGCGCTAGTGATGGTGAAACCGGAGGGCAAACCACCTTGCAGCGCAGTGCCTACGCTTGAGCAATCCGAGACCGCAATCCCCTTCGACGAAAAACCCGAGCGGATTGCATAATTACTGGCGGAAGCCGAGCCCAAAGCGCCGGCGATGCCTTGGGTGGCTGCCAGTTGAGCATCGGTTGTCAGCGAGTTGTACTTGGGAATTGCCACTGCTGCCAGAATGCCGATGATGACGATCACGATGATCAGTTCGATCAGGGTGAAGCCGGCTTGCAGTGACTTAATGTGGCGTTGTTGTTTGATAGCCATGATGATTCTCCAAAAAAACGGGTAAAACTTGTGTGAACACGGTCGCAGTCTAACGGACAAACTGCCCTCCCTGCAACAGGGTTTTAGGGAAATTCTTTTTTGTTGTCAAAATGCAAGTTCGACCTTTGCAAAAGTGCCGACTTGCTTTAGCATGCCGCAAACGGTTAAATAATAAGGGGCTGGGTGATCCTTAGATCCGGGCACACAAAAAAATGCAACTAAGAAAAAATGCAACTAAGCTGGCCAATCATTAAAGCCGAAGCCAAGAATTGGACGGCGCTGGACGCGGGAGCCGACGGCGTTATGGTCGGTGTGAGCGTGCGCCGAGGCGTGCGGCCACAAGTTCTCAAGTGCGCGCGCAGTGCCCCGGGCTCGGTCGGGGCCGAGGCGCTGGCAGGGCTGGCAAACCAGATTGGCGTGGTGGGCTGGCCCTGGACAACGCCTCTCAAACGCGGTGACTACAAGATGCTGGTGGTGCCAGAGCCGCCCGTCTTGGCCGCAGAAATTGAGCGCAGCCTGCGCTGGACGCTGGGCGCCATGGTTGACTTTCCCATTGACGAAGCCAATGTGGCGTGGATGAAAATCCCCACCGCTGAATTTCAGCCCAATCGGCCAAAGCACATTTATGCCATCATCGCGCGCAAGTCGGTGCTGAAGGAGCAGCTTGCCCTGTTCCAGAAGGCCAAGCTGAACCTGGGGGCTATCGACGTGCGCGAGACAGCGCAGCGCAACATTGCGGCCCTGATCGAGAAAGCGGGCGAAGGGCTGTGCCTGCTGAGCGTCGGGCTGGCTGGCATGACAATCACCTTTACCATGGGCGGTGAGCTGTACCTGGACCGCTTCATCGAGCAGCCGCTCGATGAAATCGTTGCGGCCGATGAAGCCGGGCGGCAAAACATTTTTGAGCGCATTGCCTTGCAGGTGTCGCGTTCGGTTGACTTCATCAGCCGTAATTTCTCTTTCATGCCGGTCGGGCGCATCGTGCTGGCGCCGTTACCGACACCGCTCGGGCTGCTTGATTATCTAGCGCAAAACCTGCCGGTTCCGGTGGAACTGCTGGACCTGGCCAACGTGTTCGATCTGTCCCTCACGCCTGAGTTGCAGGCGCCGGAGAATCAGGCGCGCTATTTTGTCGCACTTGGCGCAGCGCTGCGCGGCATGGGGAGTAAGCCATGAGCCAGCAGATTAACCTGTTGACACGCGAGCGCAAGCCGGTGGGTGCTGCGCTGGCTGCGTTGGCCGTGGTGGCTGTGGTGCTGCTTGGCCTGTTGGCTTATGACGCAATGCTGCGCGCCGAGACCGCGCGGCTGGTGCAGAACGCTGATTCTGGCCAGCGCCAACTGAATCAGGCCAAAGCCGCCATGCAGGCGCTGCGCCAGCGCGCAGAGTCCAATAATGACGCAGCCAACCTCAAGGCTGAAATTGATGCGCTCAGGTCCAAGGCCGATGCAATCAGGCAGTGGGAGCAACTGATCAACAGCGGCACGCTGGGCAGCCCGCAGGGTTATGCGCAATACCTCAGCACGCTGGCCAGCGTGCCCGAGGAAGGGTTATGGATCACCAGTTTTTCTGTTGGAAACACAGGCAAGCTGGTGAGCCTGAGCGGGCGGGCGCTGCGCAATGAGTCGGTGTTGCGCTATGCCGGGCGACTTAATGAAGCGTTCGCTCCACAGGGGGTGCAATTCAATTCGGTTGAGATGACGCCCGAGAATCTGGTCAAGTCGGCTGAGCCGGGCAAGCCCGTGCTAAGCACCGTGGCCTTTAAGTTGTTCTGAGTGCAAGCCATGAAAAGATTCAAGCAAGCCCTGCTCAAGTTTCAAGCGCTGACGCTGCGCGAACAGTTGATGGCGGTGGTGGCGGCGGTTGCTGTGCTGTACTTTTTGTTTGATTGGGCCTTGCTCGGGCCACAACTCAAAGAGAGCAAAACCTTGCAAGGGCAAATAGCCCTGCAAAAGACTGAACTCGATGCGCTGACCAAGGTGATGGCCGAGTTATCGACCAGCCAGCCGGTGGATGAGCTGAGCAAGGATCGCGCCGAGCGCGACGATTTGCGGGCCAGGGTGGCGCAGGCCGAGACCCTCTTCGGGCAGGCAGCGAGCCAAGCCCCGTTGGGCGAGCTGCTGCGTGCCATGGTTGTTGCCAGGCCCGACCTGACGCTGGTATCGTTCAAGACACTGCCGGCCGAAGTGTTTTACTCGCCGCCACCGGCTGCGGCCCCGAATGCCAAAGGCGCTGCGTCGGCACCCAAGCCAGCCGCACCACTCCAACTGACGCTGTACAAGCATGGCGTTGAAGTGGCCGTCAAGGGCAAGTACCCGGCTTTGCTGGCTTATCTGCAAGGCCTGCAGAGCAGCCCGAACCGGATGTTCTGGTCCAGCGTCAAACTCGATGTAACGGCTTACCCGGATGAGACGCTCAGCGTGATTATTTACACCCTGAGCGATCGCGCCGATGTGCCTCTGGGCTAAGGTGAAATGATGATGTCAAAGCTTGATGGGGCTCGATTTTCTGCGCTGTTGCTGCTCGGCTTGGGCAGCATGGCTGTGGCGCACGCTGATTCTCTGGCCGACCCGACCCGCCCTGCCCCCGAGTGGCTGGCGGCGCAGCCGGTGGTGCCGGGGGCCGAAGCGGTAAGCGACGGCACGGCATCCGGCGTGCAGGTCATTGTGGTGGGCCCCGCGCGCAAGTTTGCCATCATCGATGGTCAGCTGGTCCACTATGGCCACACCCATAACGGCGCCAGGCTGGTGGGTATTGCGCCCGAAAGTGTAGTGCTGCTAAAAGATGGCAGCAAAGAGAAACTCAGCATGAGCCCGGCGGTTGAAAAAAAGGTCCTGTCATCCAAGCCCGAGGCCAGCAAGATCAAGTCCCGAAAAAAAGTGGTGAATGGAGAAGGTAAATGAAGCGATTTCTAATCCCCTGCATGGTCGCATTATTGGGTGGGTGCAACTCCCTGTATCCACCGCACGACAAGTCGGCCCAAAACCGGATCGGTGAAGAGCTGAAACAAGCGGCCGCTGTGTCGCAGGAGAAGGCGGCGGGTGCGGTGCTGCCGCCGTCGGTTAGCAGCTCGCTGTTGCCTCCCCTGCGCAGCGGGATGCCCAAAGCATCTTCCCGCCAGCTTGAGCAGCGGTTTGATCTGGTGATGACCGATGCGCCGATCAACCAGGTATTGATGGCCATAGTGTCTGATACGCGCTACAGCATCTTGCTCAGTCCCAAAACTATTCCTCCGGGGCCAGCCGCAGCAGCGCAGGCGCTCATTCCGGGTCAAGTGGTGGCGGGCACTTCCCGGGCAACCGAGCGGCTGACGGTCAATCTCAAGGACGTGACGGTGTTCGAGTCGCTCGATGCCATTCGGGAGCTGTATGGTTACGAATACACGGTGGACGGCACGCGCATTTACGTGCAACCGCCGGAGCTGAAAACTTCGCTGTACCAGGTCAATTACATTCTGGGCCAGCGCCGCGGTGTGAGTGATCTGCAGGTGATCGGCGGCGCGTCTTCAGGGTCTTCGTCGGGGTCTTCTTCCGGCACCGGCGGATCGACCGGCGCTAGCAGTGGCACCAGCGGCACCAGCGGTAGTGGCACGACGGGCGGCAGTTATTCCTCGATCCAAGCCAGCGCGTTGAGCACCATTTCCAAGTCCGATGTGTGGGGTGAGATGGAAGACGCGATACGTACCGTACTAGGCTGCCAGATTGCCAAGAGTCAGCCCAAAAACGGTGGCACCAGCAGTTCCAGCAATTCCACGCGGGCCGATGTGTCCTTCGTCGGTGAAACACAAGCGGGTGAGCAACTGCATGGTGTGGATGGCTGTAGCGACGGTCGCGCCATGACGGTCAACCAGACCAGCGGGACGATTCTGGTGCGCGGCATGCCCAAGGAATTGCGTTTGATCGAGAACCTGCTGCACTCGATGCAAATCAATATCGAACGCCAGGTGATCATCGAGGCCAAGATCATCGATGTCGAGTTGAACTCCGACTCGCAACAGGGCATTAACTGGGCCGGTTTTAATAAAGGGTGGCACCAGGTGTCGGTTGGGGCCAATACGAGCCTGATCGACGGGACTAAGAGTGCATCCGCTGGCAGTATCAACCCGGGAACCAGCCTGGGGGGCTTGCTCGGTACCCAGGTGCTGGGCACGGCGGCGCCCAATGCTTTTTCGGCCGGTTTGGGTGTAGCCTTGCAGTTCACTAATTTTTCAGCGTTGATCAATTTCCTGCAAACGCAGGGGCAGGTGCATGTGCTCTCCAGCCCACGGATTGCCACCCTGAACAACCAGAAGGCGGTTTTGAAAGTGGGCAGCGAGGAATCTTTCGTAACCAATGCGTCGGGCGGCCAAATCACGGCCGGTACGGGCGGCAGCCCTTCCACGGTCTCCAATCCGACCATTACCTATCAACCGTTCTTCTCCGGGATTTCACTGGATGTGACACCACAGATTGACGACGCCGACAGGATTACCCTGCATGTGCATTCGATGGTCAACAGCATTGCGGTCAAGGACAAGCTGGCGATCATCTCGGCATCGGGCGACAGGTCCTTGCCCTTTGCCGT
Organism: Rhodoferax sp.; assembly: GCA_003133245.1. Lineage (GTDB taxonomy): Bacteria > Pseudomonadota > Gammaproteobacteria > Burkholderiales > Burkholderiaceae_C > Rhodoferax. The sequence goes on from PKWM01000042.1 coordinate 12,707, forward strand.
GAACAGCATCAGTGAAACCGACAGCGTGGTCAAGACCAAAGACGGCCAGGTGATCGTGATTGGTGGTTTGATGACCGAGAGCGGAACTGACAATCGGTCCAAAATACCCGGGCTGGGGGACGTTCCAGGTGCCGGCGCTCTCTTCAGCAACGGTGGCCAACAGACGGTCAAGCGAGAGCTCGTCATTCTGTTGAAGCCGACCGTGGTCAAGGGTGACAACGCCTGGTCTGATGACATCGCGGCCACGCAGGGGCGGATGCAGAGGATGGAAACCACTGCAGCACCGGATCAACCCCGCAATTAGTTCCTGCAATGTACCGCCAGCATTTTGGTCTCAGGGAGTTACCCTTCAGCATCACGCCTGACACCAGTTATTTTTTCTCCTCGGAGAGCTCGCAGGAGGCTTTAAATACCCTGCTGATCGCGGCGCGCACCGGCGAAGGGTTCATCAAGATCACGGGCGAGGTGGGCACCGGCAAGACCCTGCTGTGCCGCAAGCTCATGTCCAGTCTGGGCGTTGGTTTTTATGTGGCTTATATCCCCAATCCCTACCTGGAGCCGCTGGCCTTGTTCATGGAGCTGGGCTCGGAGCTGGGGCTGGACATGGGGCAGGACGCGCACCCCAACCAGCACCTGCTGCTCAAGGCCGTGACCAACCGGCTGCTGGACCTGACCCGCGAGGGCAAGCGCGTGGTGGTTTGCCTGGATGAAGTGCAGGCAATGCCGATCGAGACCCTGGAGGCGCTGCGCTTGCTGACCAATCTTGAAACCGAGAAGCGCAAGCTGTTGCAGGTGATTATTTTCGGGCAGCCCGAGCTCGAGGCCAAGCTCAACTATCCATCGATCCGGCAACTCAAGCAGCGCATCACGTTTGACTACCACCTGGGCCCGCTGGCGCGCGCCGAGTCCGATTACTACCTGCATCACCGGCTGATGGTGGCTGGCTACCGTGGCGGCAGGTTGTTCACACCGATGGCGCTGTGGCTGATGCAAAAAAAAACAAGGCGCATTCCGCGTCTGCTCAATATCGTTGCGCACAAAGCCATGCTCAGCGCTTACGGCAAGGGCAAAAAATCGGTGGGTGTGTTCGACGTTCTGGCCGCCTCGAATGACACCGCCTCCCTGCGCGTTCACCGCTTGTTTGGAATGCAGGGTGCTCTTTTGTTAATTGTTCTTGGTGGCTCTCTGGCTGCCTTCGGATGGGTCTATCTACTATGAGTCTGATCAATAAGATGTTGCAGGATCTGGAGCAGCGCAACGACTCCGCCAAGAACGAGCCGCTGGCCGGGGAAGTGCGTGCGGTTCCTGGCGCATCGGCAACCCGGCCTGGTCTGCTGGCCGGACTGCTGGTGCTGGGCATTGTGATCATTGCTGCGGTCTGGATGGTGATGAAACCCAAGGCAAGCTCGCCCGTTGCAGCGGTGAGCCCACCCGCTCCTGTTGTAGCGATGGCGTCCGTTGCTGCGCCCGTGGTGCCCGCGTCAGCACCAGCACCGGTTCCTGTCGTGGTACCTGCCCCGGAGGTGGTAGCTGCTGCGACCGTTGCGGCGGTGCCCTCTGCTGCGTCCTCAGAGAAGACTGCGACCAAACGCCAGCGAGTTGCTGAAACAAAAATGAAGCCGCGTGCGGTGGCGCTGGTAGCGCAAGCAGAACCAGCCACCGCGCAGGCCGTGGTGAAGAAGCCGAGCAAAGTCGTGTCTGAAGAAACTGCACCGACCCCACCGCCTGCACCGAAACCACCGCCGCAGAGCCAGATGCAAAAGCACTTCAGCCCGCAGCAACAATCCGACAACTTGTACAAGCAGGCTGTCACGCAAATGCAACAAGGCAAGAGCAATGAGGCCAAACAGAGTCTGCGTCAGTCGCTGGAGGCGAACCCGGGCAACATCAAAGCGCGTCAGGTCCTGGTGGATATGCTGGTGGAGGGAAGCTATTTTGAAGAAGCGACGGCGCTCTTGCACGAGGGCTTGAAGCTGGCCCCCGAGCAAAGTGGCTTCTCCATGGCGCTGGCACGCCTGCAGCTCGACAGGGGTAACACGGCGGCGGCATTGGTTACCCTGGAGCAGGGCTTGCAGGCAGCCGGGGACGAGCCGCAATACAACGCTTTTTATGCCGTCCTGTTGCAAAGAGCGCAGCGCCATGAAGAGGCGGTGCGCCATTATCTGGTGGCGCTGCGCAGCGACCCAATGATGCCAACTTGGCTGGTGGGCATCGGTATTTCATTGCAGGCGCAGGGCAAGAACGTTGATGCAGCCGAAGCCTTTGGGCGCGCCCGGGATAGCGGGCAACTGACCCCGCAGCTGGGTCAGTTTGTCGAGCAGCGACTGAGCCAGTTGAAGTGAAGTTGCAAGGTGTCTGATTTCTGGAATGTTTGTCGAGAGTTATTGTCAAGGGGTACAAAAATGAAATTCATCAATGCGATCAGTTTGCCAGATCAATGGCTCCGGTTATTTGCCATGTTCATTGCGGCAATGACCCTGGCCGCCTGCGGCGGTGGAGGCGATGGATTTCCGGGCGTGCACACCGCGCCTGTTGGCCCTGCTACGGCGCTCTACACCACGGCGCCGACCGGAGGCGTGACCATTGCGGCAGCCGGGAGTGGCGTCTACACCGTGGGTGGCGGCACACCGGGCTACAGCGCAAGCACCAGCAATGCAGCGGTGGCCACGGCAGCTTTGGTGGATTCCACGCTGACCATCACAGGCGTGTCGGGCGGCTCGGCCACAGTTGAGGTGCGCGACGCGGCGGGCGCCACGGTGTCGGTGGCGGTGACCGTGACACCGGTCAAAACGCTGGCGCTATTCACGACTGCACCCAGTGCCTTGACCATTGCCCTTTCAACTGCACCGACGTACACCATCGGTGGTGGCACGGCACCCTACACTGTTGTCAGCAGCAATACCCTTGTGTCGGTGGCCAACCTGATTGGCGCCAACACCTTGAGCATCACTGGCGCGTCAGTCGGGTCGGCACAAGTTCAAGTCCTGGATTCGACGGGTGTAACGGTGACGGTCGCGGTGACCGTTGTCAGTGGTGCTACCCCGCTTTACACTACGGCGCCCGCCGGTGGTGTGACCATTAGCACTGCCGGTATTGGTACTTACACAATCGGTGGCGGTACGCCAGGCTACAGCGCAATCACCAGCAATTCGACTGTGGCCACTGCCAATGTGGTGGGTACCACGCTGACCATCAACGGTGTGTTGGGTGGTGCTGCAACGGTTGTGGTGCGCGATGGCGCAGGCGCCACCGTGTCGCTGGCTGTCACTGTGGCATCAGCCAGGGCCTTGTTCACAACTGCCCCCAGCGCCTTGACCATCGCACCGGCAGCGGCACCCACTTACACCATAGGAGGTGGCACCGCGCCGTATGTCGTTAGCAGCAGCAACGTCGGGGTTGCCACCGCCGGCGTCAGCGGTACCACATTGACCATCACCGGCGTTGCCGTGGGCACGGCGACAATTGTTGTGATGGATGCAACCGGATCACAGAGCACGATTGGTGTGACGGTCTCCGGCAGTTCCAGTGTGCCGCTGTTCACCACAGCGTCGGCGGCCATCACCATCGCCACCGGGGCCACGCCGAGTTACATCATTGGCGGTGGCGTTGCGCCCTATACGGTGGTCAGCAGCAATGTGATTTTTGCCACTGCGAATGTGACGGCGGGTACGACCTTGAACATCGTCGGCCTGGCTGCCGGCACGGCGAATGTGGTGGTCACCGATGCCGTTGGCGCGACCCTGACGATTGTGGCTACCGTCTCATCCACGACGTCTACACCAGTTGTAGCCACGCCGAGTGCGGCAACGGCCAATGTTGGCGATGTGTTGAACTTCATCGTCAGTGGCGGTTCACCGGCCTATGGCTTTGTTGTTAACAACCCAAGTGTCGCTGCGGTTTCTCCGGCCAGCGTGACGAGCAGTGGCGGGACCTTCAGAGTCACCTTGCTCAGCGGGGGCAGCACAACCATTGCGATTATTGACGCGCTGGGTCAAACGGCAACGTTCACCGTGACGGCGGCTGCACCAGTGGTAGTGACTCCGCCCGCGCCGACTCCGATCGCGCTGTCACCGAGTGCTTTGAGCCTTGCTGAAACCTATGCGACGCCGATTGCTATCATTATCCAGAATGGCACAGGCCCCTACAAGGGCTACACCAGCGACTCAGTGTTGAGCAGCGTGACTGTTGCCGGCTCGACGTTGACGTTGGGAGTGGGCACCCAGGGTAATCGTTGTATCGTACCGAGCACTGCCGGTGGCACTTATGCGATCACGATCACGGTGGTCGATGCGCTCGGAGCGTCGGCTACCAGTGTTCTTACGATCCAGGACAACGGCGGAACGTGTCCGTGACTTTGTGACACCTGGCGCGGGGGGCAGGGTGTCCGTCGGCCGCTAGACCTCACCGCCACCCAAAGGCCGCTGTTCAGTGCAAATGACGCGGCTTGCGGGAGCCGCCATGGCCGATACCGCCATGGCCACCGGTACCGCGTGGCGGCCTGCCGAGTTGCAGCGAATTGACCAGCGCATCGAAGCGTTGGCCGAACAGCTTGTCGATTTCAGAGACCACACCGACTAGCTCGGCGCCATCAAAATGGCGCTCCATCAGGCTCACCACGTCTTGTACCAGCAGGTCGCGCTGCACTTGCATGATGGCTGCGGGGTCGGGCCCGACGAAGAGCATCACAAAATCATCGCGCGACTCGGCGTCAGCGTCTTCTTCGTCGTCTTCATCAAACTCGACGTCATAAAAGGTGACTTCAATCGCTGCGCCCGCCTGCGCCAGATCGTTCAGGTTCATGCACATTTCATCGAGCACCTGGCGAAAGTCGTCATCGCCCGCGACCGTCCAGCACATTTGCAGCAAGTGTTCCTGTGGGTCAAACTTGATGCCGGGCTCGTCTTCATAACAGCTCTCGGCGGCATCGGAGAGCGAGCGCGCGCCAGCGTACTTCCAGAGCGGCTTGAGGGCGTCTTGCAACTGTTCAAAAGCAACCGCTGGCCGCAGGGCGACCTGGCCGTGAACATGAATCTCAAAGGGGGCGTTATAGCGTGACATGTGTTCAGAATAATAATTGATTGTGCCATGACGCGCATCGCGCACTATCAGCGCGAGGTCAAGCGTGGTGCTCCCGGCCGGAATCGAACCGGCACGCCTTTAGGGCTGCAGATTTTAAGTCTGCTATGTCTACCAATTTCATCACAGGAGCGCCTGGAAAAACGCTTGATTATCCACGCATATAGCGCTTGCGCTCTCTGGTGGCTTGGTAGAGACCGCACACGACCTGATACGCTAGCGCCTTTGGACGCCAGCGCTACCGGGAGATTCGCCATGCCCGCTGGCGGTGCCAAGTGCTGACGCGCCACGGATACTCCCATATGAATCAAGTGCAATGTGTTGTGATCGGTGCCGGTGTGGTCGGGCTGGCGGTGGCGCGCGCGTTGGCGCTCAGCGGCCGTGAAGTGCTGGTGCTGGAAGCCGCCTCCGCCATCGGGACCGGCACCAGCTCGCGCAACAGTGAAGTGATTCATGCGGGGATTTATTACACCGCAGGTTCCCTCAAGGCGCGCTTGTGCGTGTCGGGCAACGCGCTGCTCTACGACTATTGCGCCGAACGCGGTATTGGTCACCGACGTTGCGGCAAGTTGATTGTGGCAACGACAGCGCAGCAGCTGCCACGCTTGCAGGACATTGTGGCCAAGGCCCGGTTAAATGGTATCGACAACCTGAGCTTGCTGACGCGCGCACAAGTGCAGACGCTGGAGCCCGCGCTGACTTGCGCGGCAGCAATTTATTCCCCCAGCACCGGTATTGTCGATAGCCACGCCCTGATGCTCTCGCTCCAAGGCGACCTTGAGAATGCGGCTGGCATGGTGGTTCTCAATTCACCGGTGTTGCACGCCGAAGTAGGGCCAACCGGGATTGATCTGGTCACTGTCGATGGCACTCAACTGCGTGCAAAAACGGTGGTCAATGCCGCTGGCTTGCAGGCACCCGAGCTGGCCAGAAATTTCATGGGTCTGGACCCCAGGCATGTGCCGCAGGCTTATTTTGCCAAGGGCAACTACTTCACGCTCGCCGGTCGTGCGCCGTTTAAGCACCTGGTCTATCCGCTGCCCGAAGGCGCTGGTTTGGGGGTCCACCTGACGCTCGATCTGGGCGGTCAGGCCAAGTTCGGCCCGGATGTGCAATGGGTTGGCTCACCCTTTGACCTGACGGTGGATGCGGCCCGGGGCGATGCGTTTTATGCCGAGGTGCGCAAGTATTGGCCCGGCCTGCAAGACGGCGCGCTGCTGCCGGGCTATGCCGGTATTCGCCCCAAAATTCACGCGCCAGGCGAGATCGGCGCTGATTTTTTGATTCAAGGGCCGCGCTTGCACGGCGTTGCGGGCCTGGTCAATCTGTTTGGCATCGAGTCGCCTGGTTTGACCAGCGCCCTCGCGCTCGGCGAGTATGTTGTTAGCAGTTTTTTTTAATTAAATTGGCAGCTTGTGTGACCAAAGTGGGCCCCTGGTAAATCAGACCGGTGTAAATTTGCACCACATTGGCACCGGCCCTGATTTTGCTCAGCGCGTCTTCGGCTGTCATGACGCCACCAACCCCGATGATCGGATAGTCTGCGCCCAAAGCGGCGCGCAATTGCGTGAGGACGTGGTTGCTTGCCTCCAGCAGGGGTTGGCCAGAAAGACCACCCGCTTCATCGGCGTGGGCCACGCCCTTGACGGCAGCGCGGCTGAGCGTGGTGTTGGTGGCAATCACACCGTCGATGCCGTGGCGCAGCAGCGTGGCGGCAATCACAGAGACTTGAGCGGCATCCAGGTCGGGCGCAATTTTGACGAAGATCGGCACGTGGCGGGGCTGTGCACTGCCGCTTCCATTCGTCTTGCTATAGTGACGGGCCAACTCCGCACGGCGCTGGGCGACGGCCGCCAGTAGTTGATCGAGCGCTGCATCGCTTTGCAGCGTGCGCAGGTTTTTGGTGTTGGGGCTCGATATATTGAGGGTGACGTAATCAGCGTAAGGATAGACGCCGTCGAGGCAGGTCAGGTAGTCGTCGGTGGCGCGCTCTATCGGTGTTGCGGCGTTCTTGCCAATGTTGAGTCCGACCAGCATCGGCCTGGGTTGCCCCGCCGACAAGGTATGGGCAGCCAGACGATGCCGGTACCAGGCAGAGCGCTTGAGGTTGGCAATAAAGACCGCCAGCCCTTGGTTGTTAAAGCCCAGGCGATTGATCAGCGCCTGCGCCTGGGGCATGCGAAAAATACGCGGTTTCGGGTTGCCCGCCTGGGCCAACGGCGTGACGGTGCCGAGCTCGATGAAACCAAAGCCGAGCGCGCCCAGGCCATCAATGCAGCGCGCATTTTTGTCTAGCCCGGCGGCCAGGCCAACGCGGTTGGGCAAGCTCAGCCCGGCCAGCTCAACCGGATCTTCGACCCGGCTCGCGCCGTAGGCCAGTTGCAGCGGCGTGCCTTGCGTGAGCGCGAGCGCTTTCAAGGTCAACTCATGCGCCGTCTCGGGATCGAGGCTAAATAAAAAAGGGCGGGCGAGCGCGTAGGGGATGAGAGACATCGGATAATTCCAGCAAAGTTCATTTGCAAAAATTTTGCAACTCACCCGATTTTCACCGATGACAAACGCTCTTCCAAAAGCCAGCGCCACCTTTTCTCAGGATCAACTCAAAACGCTGGTCGGTCAGGCCGCGCTGGCCTATGTGCTGCCGGACGAAATTGTGGGGGTCGGCACCGGCTCGACGGTGAATAAATTTATCGATGCACTGGCCAGCATGAAGTCCCGCATCAAGGGCGCGGTTTCCAGCTCTGAGGCGAGTACGCTGCGCTTGCAGGCGCTTGGCATCCCGGTTTTTGACGCCAATGAGGTGAGCGAATTGTCGGTTTATATTGATGGTGCCGACGAGATTGATGGCCGGGGTTTCATGATCAAGGGCGGTGGCGCGGCGCTCACGCGCGAGAAAATTGTGGCGGCGCTTTCAAAGAAGTTTGTGTGCATTGCCGATGAATCAAAACTGGTGCCAACGCTGGGCGCCTTTCCCTTGCCGGTGGAAATCATTCCGATGGCGGCGCAACGTTTGATACGTCAGTTTGCTGCGATTGGCGGCCGGGCGCAGGTACGCCTCAAGAACGGTCAGGCGCTGCTGACCGACAACGCCCAGATGATTCTGGACGTCACAGGCCTACAGATTACCGATCCGCTGGCGTTTGAGTCAAAGGTGAGCCAGTGGCCGGGCGTGGTCACGGTCGGCGTGTTTGCCTTTCAGAAAGCCCAGGTTTGCCTGCTGGGCACCGCTACGGGCGTTAAGACCTTAACTTTCTAATACCGGGATGTTGGATGTCCACGTTGAGGATCAGGCCGCTGGGCACGCAGCTTCGCGGCTGTCCCCCGGCCTGCGGCCTCCTCTACCTACGCAGAACACCCAGGCAGCCCGATTTGCGCTGGATCAGGCTGCCTGGATGCTCTGCTTCGTGTCCCCCGCCCTTGCGGGCTCCTCCTTTACCTACGCAGAACACCCAGACAGCCCGATCCCGGTGAATTGGTATTCGGGTTCGAGTTCGAGTTCAAAAAACCAAGTCGACACTTCTGAGCAGCCGGGTGGGGGTGCATGCCAAAGTGAAATGTGAAAGCTTGTGGGACAGACCTTTAGCTCTGTCCCCAACTCGAAACGGGATATTGGATGTCCGGAGGCCGAAGGCCGGGTGACACGAACGGCGGCGTGTGCCACCGCCCGGCTGCAGAGCCACCCACTGCGCCGCCTTCGGCCCACACATACTGTGGTCAGCGGTTCAGAACTGAATGCCAGCCGGGTTGGAAGCACTATTTGTTGGCGAGGGTGCTGCGTTCATTGGCGTGGCTGCATTGGACGCTGCCGGGCTCGCTTCAGCCGGGGCAGCAGGTGCCGGTTTTTGTACGGGGGCCAAGGACGTTGCCGCCGGGTTGCGGTAACCTGCCGGCAGCGCGGAAGATTTCGGGTAGTCGGCTGCGTCCAGAAACTGCGTCCAGTCGGATTCCGAGAAACCTCTGATCTGCTGCGCGCCGAGGGTCAAAAGGGGCAAAGAGTTCACACCGCTGATGCGTTGCAGGGCTTGCACATCTTCTGGTGTGTTGACAGTTTTCTCAGCAAACACAATGCCGCGACTGGTGAGCAAAGTGCGACCTGTGTTGCATGGTGTGCAGTTGTCGGCGGTGTAGAGCGTCACCGGATATTTGCTGACGACCTGGCGTAATTCGAATGGCAGTGCCACGGCTTGCGCACCCATGGGTTTTCCGCCTGCATCGGTGGCTGTCAGCTTGACTGCGGCAGCGGTGGGTTTGTCAGAGAAAGTGACCTTGCCGTCGGGCGCCATGGTGCGGTAAATGAACTGGGTCTGGGTTTGGGCCTGGCTGGACGGCCCCAGCAAGCCAGCCAGAATCCCAAAACAAATACCCAGGCGAAGGGGCGAAATTTGTCGCTGCATGGGAGGGTCCGCGTGCTTCAAGACATCACCTGTTATTTCAGTTGTGCCATACCCTGATGCCTTAGCAGGGCGTCGAGCTGGGGCGCACGTCCGCGAAAAGCTTTGAACGATGCCATGGCGGGTCGGCTGCCACCGGTTTCCAAAATTGCCTGACGGTATTTTCTGCCGGTTTGCACATCGGGCAAACCATCGCTACCCACGCTTTCCTCAAATGCCGCATAGGCGTCGGCGCTGAGTACTTCGGCCCACTTGTAGCTGTAATAACCGGCGGCATAACCACCGGCAAAAATGTGGCTGAAGGTGTGCGCGGTGCGACTCCAAGGCGGTGGTTGCAGCACCGCGACCTCAGTGCGCACCTGCGCCAGCAGCGCGCTCCAATCTTGCGCCGGGTCGTGCGCCGAGTGCAACAGCATATCGAACATGGAAAACTCGATTTGACGCAATGTTTGCATGCCACTCTGGAAGTTTTTGGCAGCCAGCATTTTGTCAAACAACGGCCGTGGCAGGCTTGCGCCGGTATCGACGTGTGCGCTCATGTTCTTGAGCACAGCCCATTGCCAGCAAAAATTTTCCATGAACTGGCTGGGCAACTCGACGGCGTCCCATTCGACGCCGCTGATGCCTGAAACGTCGTGCTCGTTGACCTGCGTTAATAGATGCTGTAGGCCATGGCCAAATTCATGAAACAGGGTGATCACGTCGTCGTGTGTCAGCAGTGCCGGCTTGCCTTGCAGGCCGCTGGCAAAGTTGCAAACCAGATGCGCCACCGGCGTTTGCAGTTGCTGTGTGTCCGCACGCAACCAGCGTGCGCGCACGTCGTCCATCCAGGCACCACCGCGTTTGCCGTTGCGCGCAGCAGGATCGAGATAAAACTGGCCCAGCAGCGTGTTGGCGCGTTCGATGCGGTAGAACTCGACGCCGCTGTGCCACACCGGTGCGCTGTCTTTCTTGATGCTGATTTCAAACAGCGTTTCAGCGATTTTGAACAAGCCGGCCAGGACCTTGGGCAACGGGAAATATTGTTTGACTTCTTGCTCGCTAAAGGCGTAGCGCGCTTCCTTGAGCTTTTCGCTGATATAGGGCCAGTCCCAGGCTTGCGGGTCGCTCAGGTTCAGCCGTTGCGAAGCAAATTCGCGCAGGTCGGCCAGGTCTTGCTCGGCGAAGGGGCGCGCCCGACTGGCCAGGTCGCGCAGGAAACTGATGACTTGCGCGGGTGACTCGGCCATTTTTGAAACCAGGGAGAGCTCGCCAAAGTTCGGATGTCCCAGCAGCCTGGCCTCTTCAAGCCGCAAGGCCAGTATTTCGCTGATCAAGCCTGAGTTGTCGAACTTGCGGCTTGGCTCATCGGCCTGATCCGAGGCCCGGGTGACAAAAGCGCGATACAGTTTCTGGCGCAGGGCGCTGTTGCTGGCAAACTGCATCACCGGCAGGTAGCAGGGCATTTTCAGCGTCAATTTGTAGCCCTCTTTGCCGTCGGCCCTGGCAGCGGCCAGCGCTGTTTGCTGCACGTCACCCGGTACGCCGTCGAGCTCGCCAGCGTCGGCGTAGTAGGCGAAGGCGTCGGTGGCGTCGAGCGCGTTCTCACTGAATTTTTGACTCAGGCTCGCCTGGCGCTCCTGAATGGCAGCAAAGCGCGCACGCGCGGCACCGACCAGTTCGGCACCGCCCAGAACAAAGTCGCGCAGGGCGTTCTGGTGCGCCTGAAGCTGCTCGGCATTGAGCGTGGCCGGATCAATCGCCTTGTATTTGGCATAGAGCCGCTCATCAGCACCCAGGCGGGTATAAAAGTCGGTGACTGCTGGCAGCACTGCGTTGTAGGCGACCCGCAACTCGGGGGTGTCGGCGACGCTGTTCAGGTGGCTCACCGCGCCCCAGGCGCGAGCCAGTCTTTCAGTGGCAACTCCCAGGACGCGGGCGATGGCGTCCCACAGTGCTGGAAAATCAGCAGCGGTGACCGTTTTCAGCGCTGCGTCGGCTTGTGCCAGCAACTGCTCAATAGCGGGGGCTACGTGGGCGGGCCTGATCTGATCAAAAAGCGGCAGATCGTCGAAAGAGAGCAGGGGATTGGTCATGTGCGTTCGGCCGCTTCCAGGGTGTTGACCAGCAGCATGGTGATCGTCATCGGGCCAACACCACCCGGCACTGGAGTGATGAAGCCGGCCACTTCCTTGACGCCGGCAAAATCCACGTCACCGCAGAGCTTGCCGGCAGCGTCGCGGTTCATGCCGACGTCGATCACCACGGCACCGGGTTTGACCATGGCGGCCGTCAGCACATTGCGCTTGCCCACTGCGGCGACGATTACGTCGGCTTGGCGCGTGTGGCAACCGATATCGACGGTGGCGCTGTGGCAAACCGTGACGGTGGCGTTGGCCTGCAACAGCATCAGCGCCATCGGTTTGCCAACCGTGTTGCTGCGCCCGATCACGACGGCGTGTTTGCCGCGCAAGTCAATGCCGGTGCTCTCGATCAGCTTCATGCAACCGTAGGGTGTGCAGGACCTGAAACCCGCCGCACCGGTCATCAATTGGCCGGCGCTCAAGGTGGCATAGCCATCGACATCTTTGTTGACTGAAATGGCTTCAATCACCCGGTGCGGGTCGATGTGCTTGGGAATCGGCATTTGTACCAGAATGCCGTGAATCAAGGGGTCGGCATTGAGCGCGGCGATGCGCGCCAGCAGCGCATCCTCCGACAGCGTGGCCTCGTACTTCTCGAACACCGAGCGCACACCCGTGTCAAGACAAGCCTTGATCTTGTTGCGCACATAAACCGTGCTGGCCGGATCTTCGCCCACCAGAATCACGGCCAGCGCCGGCGCGATGCCGCGCGCCTTGAGCGCGAGCACGCGCTCGGCTACATGGGCGCGCAGTTGGGACGAGAGTTTGATGCCATCGATGATCTGGCCGGTTTTCTGAGTTGTCATGATTTCAGTTCTATGAGGATGTCTATAAACTCACATTTTCGTCATTGCGAGCGCAGCCTCGGTGGCACCACGCGGCTGACAGCGACATGGCAATCCGTGGCCCCTGAGTGCATGGACTGCCACGTCGCTTTGCTCCTCGCAGCGACGAATATAAGTGACGTCAAGCCTTGGTCAGCACCTGTCCCAAGGCTGTTTTCAGGAGGTCAGCCACGGTATTGGCATTGAGTTTTTCCATGATATTGGCGCGGTGTGCCTCGACCGTCTTGATGCTGATGCCAAGGTCGTCGGCAATCTGCTTGTTCAGACGTCCCGCCACAATGCGCTTAAGCACCTGCGCTTCGCGCAGCGTCAGGCGCGCCATCAGCGCGTCACGATTGACGGCATTCTGGTACTCGGCAAACGCGTCGCTGGCATGGTCAAGCATGCGCTCCACCAGCACCAGCAACTGATCTTCCTTGAAAGGTTTCTGGATGAAATCCATAGCGCCTTTTTTCATGCTGTCAACCGCCATCGGCACGTCGCCATGGCCGGTGATGAACACAATGGGCAGGGGCGAGTGGCTCTCCATCAGGCGGCTTTGCAATTCCAGTCCGGTCATGCCGCCCATGCGGATATCGACAATCAAACACGCCACTTCGCGCGCGTCGTAGCGGCTCAAAAATGATTCGGCGGAGTCGAAGCAGCGCACCCGGTAGTCTTTGCCCTCGAGCAGCCACTGCAGTGAATCACGTACCGCTTCGTCGTCATCGACGACGTAAACCATGCCTTTTTTCGCTATCAAACTCATGTTTTGACCTGGAGTCAACCCGGTGTCCTTGGTTGTTTGTACGACTGCTATGCTTGCTTGGGCAGGGGCTGTGCCAGTGGAATCCAGAAGGAGAAACAGCAGCCCGTGACTTCGCCCTCATTGTAGAGGTTCTCGGCTTTGATTCGGCCCAGGTGGGACTCGACGATGGAGCGGCAAAGGCTCAAGCCAATGCCCATGCCATCGGCCTTGGTGGAGTGGAAGGCTTGATAAATACGCTTGGTCACTTCGGGTGACAGCCCGGGTCCGGAGTCAGTGACCGCGAATTCAATCACCGGCTTGTCATTAACCTGCGCTGCTGTCACGTGCAAACTAACGCTGCGCTGGGCGGTGGGCCGTTGCGCCGCGTCAATCGATTCGGCAGCGTTTTTGAGCAAATTGACCAACACTTGTTCGATCAGAATGGGATCCACCAGCAGACTCGGCAGGCGCGGAGAAATTTGGTGCGTGAGCCTGACATTGCGCCGACGCATTTCAATTTCAACCAGTTCCACAGCTTCGTCCACCATGCTTGCGATGTCCGAGACAGAACGGTTAGGCTCGCTCCGTTTCACAAAAGAACGAATGCGGTGGATGATCTGGCCAGCGCGCTGCGCTTGTTTGGCGGTTTTTTCCAGCGCAATCAGCAAATCTTCTTCACTGATTTGTTGTGCCTTGATGCGCGAAACCATACCGTTGCAGTAGTTGTTGATAGCGGTCAGCGGTTGATTGAGCTCATGGGCGACGCTGGACGCCATTTCTCCCATGGTGATCAAGCGGCTGGCGGTCTGGGCGCGCTCGGTTTGCGCAGCGGATTGCTCTTCAGCGACCCGGCGTGACGTGATGTCGGTGGCAATTACCATTTGCGCCAGCCGTCCATCGACCCAACTTAAGTAGCGGGTGCGGACTTCAAGCCATTTGCCCAGAGCCTGGACATAAATTTCAGCACTTTCGGCGTCACTGTCAGGCAGCGAATTGGTGGGCAAACCGGCGAACGCATCGACCTGGTCGAGCGACTCATCGCTTGGGGTGGTTGTCGGCATGCCCGCTTCGGCCGACAGTTGCAAGTGGCCACCAGCAAGCGTGCCAAACCACAAACGGTAGAGTTTGTTGGCAAACAACAATTCATCACTGCCCAGGGGTGCGACCGAGATCGAGGCGTCGAGGGCTTCCAGCACTGTGGTAAATCGTTCGTGCGAGGCCGAGAGCTGGTCGCGGACCCGGTTCGGCTCGGTGATGTCTGTCATCGATGTCATCCAGCCGGTTTGTATGCCGTTGGCATCAATCAGTGGCGAGACGTACAGGCGCGCATCAAACAGGCTACGGTCCTGGCGTTTGACGCGAACCTGCATGCCACCCGGCATGGTCTTGCCGGTCAGTTCTTCTTCCAGACGGGCAGTGCGTGAATCACGGTCTGCTTCAGGCCAATAGGGGAAGGGCGCGGTTTTGCCGAGCAGGTCTGATTCACGCCAGCCCGTCATGCGGCAAAAAGCGGCGTTGACATAGGTAATGCGGCCTTGCATATCAAGCACGCGCATGCCGGTCAGCATGGAATTTTCCATGGCGCGGCGAAAACCTGTTTCTGCCACAAGCGCTTGCTGTGCTTCCAGGCGTCGGCGGCTGTGGCGCCAATTGGCAATCAGCATCCAGGCAGTCATCACGCTCAGAGCGGCCACCAGCCAGAACAGGCCACTGCCAATGACACCGAGCGAGGTACGGTAGGCTTGGGCGCGTATGACAAGGCCGTTGCCGACCGGGGAGACCGGCACTTCATAGACGTTGACCGGACTTTCCCATGGCAGGCGGTTGGCCGGTTTGCGTGCTGCAATCGTGGTGCCCGCCAACAGGGCGCCTTTGGCATCATGAAATGAGACGGCGTAACGGGCTGATACTTCAGCCGGTACGCCGTAGCGAAACAAGCTATCGACCGAATATTCGGCCAGCACCACCCCGAGGAAATGGCTGCGATCCATCAGGGGAATGTATAGTTGCAGCACTGCTGCAACGTCTGCCACTGCCTCGGGCTGTTCGTAAATGGGTTGCTGTAGTTCGTGCGACAGCATGAAGGCATTTTCACCATCGTTCGGTTCGAGGATGTCGCCGACTGCCCTCAACTCGCTGGCGGCCAGGCTGGCGGTACCGAAACTCGCTTTGACGCGCCGCTGTCCATCAATCCAACTCAGGCTTTGCAACTCCGGGTACTGATTGACGATGACCTTGGCCCGACTAATAAACTCCTCGCGATTGAGATCCCGGTTGGTAACTTCACGGGCGATCCGCATCAGTTGTTCCTGGCGTTCCAACAGGCGCAGGCGAAGACGTTGCTGCGTGTATTCCACGTCGCGTTTGACGGCTTCTTGTTCCCGGTCCATTTCTTCCAGGTGCAGATAAGCAAAGGCGGTTGCGATGGCGGCTAAAAATAGCGCTACCGCAATTAGGGGGGCCAACACCGCAAATCGATCCTGTCGTTGCGGTGTCAAACGCCGCCACCATTTATTGATCCTGGTCACCGAGCGCAAGCTATAGGTGTTGGAACGTGAATTCGGACGAAACAAAGACATAGGTTTGAGTGTAGGACGCGCAAAGCCCGGTTTGGAATTGGAAGTAATTGATTATATTTCATGTTATGAAAACTGCATGCATAATTTGAAATGTATAAAATGAATACAAGAAAATCAGAACTCTGATTAAATTACACCAAACATCAGGAGTCCAGCATGTCAGCAGTTCCCCAGAATCCAGTCGAATCAGTCATCCAGGACGCAGACCGGCAGGAAATCCATGAGTGGATGGACGCGCTCTCGGCGGTGATCGAGCGTGAGGGCGCCGAGCGCGCGCACTTCTTGCTGGAACAGTTGCTGGAGCACGCCCGTCAGAGCAGCATCGACCTGCCGTTTTCGGCCAATACCGCTTATATCAACACCATCGAGACCGACCAGGAGGAACGTTGCCCCGGTAACATCGAAATAGAGGAGCGCCTGCGTGCCTACATGCGCTGGAATGCGATGGCGATGGTGGTCAAGGCCAACCGGCATCATCCGGTCGATGGTGGCGACCTCGGTGGCCATATTGGTTCATTTGCGTCACTGGCGCACATGCTGGGTGCCGGTTTCAACCATTTTTGGCACGCCCAAAGCGATGAACCTGGCAAAGAGCACGGCGGCGACTGTCTCTATATGCAGGGACACGTGGCACCCGGCATTTATGCGCGCGCCTACATGGAAGGCCGCTTGAGCGAGGAGCAGTTGCTCAATTTTCGCCAGGAGACCGGTGGCAAGGGCTTGTCAAGCTATCCGCACCCCAAGCTGATGCCCGAGTTCTGGCAATTCCCGACTGTCTCGATGGGCCTGGGGCCGCTGATGGGGATTTACCAGGCGCGCTTTTTGAAGTACCTGCATGCCCGTGGCATCGCCAATACCGGGAACCGCAAGGTCTGGGTGTTTTGTGGCGATGGTGAAATGGACGAAGTTGAATCGCTCGGTGCCATTGGTTTGGCGGTGCGCGAGAAACTCGACAACTTGATTTTCGTCATCAACTGCAATTTGCAACGGCTGGACGGCCCGGTGCGCGGCAACGGCAAGATTATTCAGGAGTTGGAGAGTACCTTTCGCGGTGCCGGCTGGAACGTCATCAAACTGGTCTGGGGCAGCAATTGGGACCCGCTGCTGGCACGTGACAAAGACGGTGCGCTGCGCCAGTTGATGATGGATACGCTGGACGGCGACTATCAGACTTTCAAGTCCAACGATGGCGCTTACGTGCGCGAACATTTTTTTGGTCGCGATCCGCGCACCGCAGCGATGGTGGCCAAGATGAGCGACGACGACATCTGGGCCTTGCGCCGAGGTGGCCACGACCCGCAAAAGGTCTATGCCGCTTATCACGCTGCGGTCAAGCATGAAGGCCAGCCCAGTGTGCTCCTGATCAAGACCGTCAAGGGTTTTGGCATGGGCAAGAGCGGCGAGGGCAAGAACAATGTGCACCAGACCAAGAAGCTGAACGACGCCGACATCAAGATTTTTCGCGACCGCTTCAACATCCCGATCCCCGACAGCGCCATTGCCGATATCCCGTTTTACAAACCGGCCGACGACACGCCAGAGATGCGCTACCTGCACGAACACCGGCAGGCGCTGGGTGGTTATCTGCCTCAGCGTCGCACGCACGCCGACGAACACTTCACGGTGCCTGCGCTGGAAGTCTTCAAGTCGGTACTGGAGCCGACCGCCGAGGGCCGCGAGATTTCAACGACGCAAGCCTATGTGCGTTTCCTGACGCAACTGCTGCGCGACCAGGCGCTGGGGCCGCGCGTGGTGCCGATTGTGGTGGACGAGGCGCGCACTTTTGGCATGGAAGGCTTGTTCCGTTCGATTGGAATTTACAACCCGGAAGGACAAAAATACACGCCGGTCGATAAAGACCAAGTGATGTACTACCGCGAAGATAAAAAAGGTCAGGTCCTGCAAGAAGGCATCAATGAAGCGGGCGGCATGGCGAGCTGGATTGCAGCGGCTACCAGCTACAGTACCAGCAACCGCATCATGGTGCCGTTTTATGTTTATTACTCGATGTTCGGTTTTCAGCGTATTGGCGACCTGGCTTGGGCGGCTGGCGACATGCAGGCGCGCGGATTTTTGCTGGGCGGAACCTCCGGGCGCACCACGCTCAACGGTGAAGGTTTGCAGCACGAGGACGGTCACAGCCATATTTTGGCCGGCACCATTCCGAACTGCGTCAGTTACGACCCGACTTTTGCGCACGAGGTTGGCGTCATCCTACAGCACGGCTTGCAGCGCATGGTGGAAAAGCAGGATAACGTTTATTACTACATCACACTGCTCAACGAAAATTACGCCATGCCGGGGCTCAAGGTGGGCACCGAGGCGCAGATCATCAAGGGCATGTACCTGTGCAAGAGCGATGCTTCAGGCCTGACCGGTGCGCGCGTGCAGTTGCTCGGCTCGGGCTCCATCCTGCGCGAATCGATTGCCGCCCAGGAATTGCTGGCCAAAGACTGGGGCGTGAGCGCCAATGTCTGGAGCTGCCCGAGCTTCAATGAGCTGGCGCGTGATGGCCAGGACTGCGAACGCTACAACCTGCTGCACCCGGGCGCTGCGCCACGTGTTTCCTTTGTCGCGCAGCAACTCGAAAAGCACACCGGCCCGGTGGTGGCATCGACCGACTACATCAAGTTCTACGCCGAGCAAATCCGCTCCTTCATTCCTAAGGGCCGCACCTACAAAGTGCTGGGCACCGACGGTTTTGGCCGCAGCGATTTCCGCTCCAGGTTACGCGAACACTTTGAGATCAATCGCCACTTCATTGTGCTGGCAGCGCTCAAGGCGCTCAGTGAAGAAGGTGCGCTGCCGGTAGCCAAAGTGCTTGAGGCAATTGTCAAGTATGGTATCAAGACCGACAAGATCAACCCGTTGCATGCGTGAGCGAAAACAAGGTAATTGATTCGTCATTGCGAGGAACGTAGTGACGTGGCAATCCATGTATTCTGGGGTCATGGATTGCTTCACTTCGTTCGCAATGACGAGAACCGTAAACTCGTCATTGCGAGGAGCGCAAGCGACGCGGCAATCGCGGTGACGGAAATATGAAAATTAGGAAAGAACAATATGTCATTAATCGAAATCAAAGTGCCCGATATCGGCGACTTCAAGGATGTAGCCGTGATCGAGATCATGGTCAAGCCGGGCGATGCCATCCGGATGGAACAAAGCCTGATGACGGTTGAGTCCGACAAGGCTGCGATGGAGATCCCGTCCTCCAGCGTCGGTATTCTCAAAGAACTCAAAGTCAAGCTGGGCGACAAGGTCAACGAGGGTGATTTACTGGCGATTCTGGAAGGGGTCGACGTACCAGTTGCTGCCGCGAAACCAGCCGGCGAAAGCTCCGCCCGGACCGAGCCAGTCCAAGCCCCTGCCGAGAACATTTCGACCGGATCAGCCCGGACCGAAGTTGTAGTCGCGGCAACTGTCCCAGCGGCGACGTTGGCCGTGCCTGCCCACAATCCCAGCGCTGTTCCGCTGGGCCTGCCGCACGCCTCGCCCTCGGTGCGCAAATTTGCCCGTGAACTTGGGGTGCCTTTGAACGAGGTCAAAGGCAGTGGTTTCAAGGGCCGCATCACCGACAACGATGTTCAATCTTTTACCCGTGCCGTGATGAGTGGTGCCACTCAGACCCTGGCGGTTGCCGCTCAGGCCAAAGGCACCGGAGCAGGCACTGGCAGTGCAGGCCTGGGCCTAATCGCCTGGCCTCAGGTGGACTTTGCCAAGTTTGGCCCGGTTGAGCGCAAGGAACTCTCACGCATCAAGAAAATCAGCGCTGCCAACTTGCTGCGCAATGCCATCCTGATTCCTGCAGTGACCAATTGCGACGATGCCGACATCACCGAGTTGGAAGCGTTCCGGATTGCCATCAATCAGGAAAACGGGAAGCCGGGCAAAGCGGGGGTTGAAGCCAGTACCAAAGTCACCATGCTGGCATTTTTGATCAAGGCCTGTGTGGCGGCGCTGAAGAAGTTTCCCGAATTCAACAGTTCGCTCGATGCTGAAAGCGACAACGCAGCGCTGATCTACAAGCAGTACTACCACCTCGGTTTTGCCGCCGACACGCCCAACGGTCTGATGGTGCCGGTGATCAGGGACGCCGATAAAAAAGGTATCTATCAAATTTCGCAAGAGATGAGTGAGCTGGCCCAAAAAGCGCGCGACGGCAAGCTGAGCCCGACTGAAATGTCGGGTGCCAGCTTCACCATATCCAGCCTGGGCGGCATTGGCGGCACTTATTTTTCGCCCATCATCAACGCGCCCGAAGTGGCGATTCTGGGCGTTTGCCGTGCCGCCATGCAGCCGGTGTGGGACGGTAAAACCTTTCAGCCGCGCCTGTTGCTGCCACTGTCATTGACATACGATCACCGTGTCATCGACGGCGCTGCGGCGGCGCGCTTTAACGTCTACCTCGGGCAAATCCTGGGCGATCTGCGCCGGGTGCTGCTATGACAGCCGCCTTCGCTGGCACGGCTGATCAGGACTGCGACCTGCTGGTGCTCGGTGCCGGCCCGGGGGGGTACAGCGCGGCCTTTCGCGCTGCCGATCTGGGTCTCAAAGTCATCCTGATCGAGCGTTACGCAACGCTGGGCGGGGTCTGCCTGAACGTCGGTTGCATTCCCAGCAAAGCGCTGCTGCATGTGGCTTCAGTGATTGATGAAGTCAGCCACATGGCGGCACTCGGCGTGGAGTTTGGTGCACCCAAAGTGAACATCGACACGTTGCGCGGTCACAAAGACAAAGTAGTCAGCAAGCTCACCGGCGGTTTGGCGGCCATGGCCAGGATGCGCAAAGTGACGGTAGTGCGTGGCTACGGTGCGTTCGTTGGCCCTAACCACGTGCAGGTTGAAGAGACCGCCGGAGCAGCGCAGGAGAAAACCGGCAAGACGCAAACCATTGCATTCAAGCGCTGCATCATTGCCGCTGGCAGTCAAGCCGTGCGCCTGCCCTTCATGCCGGAGGACCCGCGCGTGGTGGACAGCACAGGCGCACTGGCGCTGAAAGAAATCCCCAAGCGCATGCTGATTCTGGGGGGTGGCATCATCGGCCTGGAACTGGGCACGGTCTATAGCACGCTGGGCGCGCGCCTGGACGTGGTCGAGATGCTCGACGGCCTGATGCAAGGCGCCGACCGTGACCTGGTCAAGGTCTGGCAGAAGATGAACGCGCCGCGTTTTGACAACCTCATGCTGGGGACCAAAACGGTGGGCGCTCGCGCCACGCCTGAAGGCATTGAGGTGACGTTTGCGTCGGCGCAGGAGGGCCAAGCAGGAGGCAACGCAAGCGTTGCGGTGCCGGCACCGCAGACCTACGACCTGGTGCTGCAAGCGGTCGGACGCACACCCAATGGCAAGAAGATTGGTGCAGACAAAGCGGGCGTGGCCGTGACGGAGCGGGGCTTCATCCCGGTGGACATTCAGATGCGAACCAACGTAGCGCATATCTTTGCCATTGGCGACATCGTCGGCCAGCCGATGCTGGCGCACAAGGCGGTGCACGAGGCGCACGTGGCAGCCGAAGTGATTGCCGGAGAACTCCAGGGCAATAAGGAATTGGCGAGCGCTGCCTTCAACGCCCGCGTCATTCCCAGCGTGGCTTATACCGACCCCGAGGTGGCGTGGGTTGGTTTGACCGAAGATCAGGCGAAAGCGCAGGGCGTCAAGATCCGCAAGGGTTTATTCCCCTGGGCGGCGTCGGGACGGGCTATTGCCAATGGGCGTGATGAAGGTTTTAGCAAGCTGCTGTTTGACGATAGTGACGAAGCACACGGCCATGGCATGGGCCAAGGCCGGATTTTGGGTGGCGGCATTGTTGGCACCCATGCCGGTGACATGATCGGCGAGATTGCGCTGGCCATAGAAATGGGCGCTGATGCCGTGGATATTGGCAAAACCATCCACCCGCATCCAACACTGGGCGAGTCCATCGGCCTGGCGGCGGAAATGGCGCACGGCAGTTGCACCGATTTGCCGCCGGCGCGCAAATAGCTTGCCACACTGAAGACCGCCTTGATACGGGAAGTTTGAAGCCTGATGCCCCTCGTTTGCCTTGATGCCCATTAACACGATCGCCATGTTTCACCAACTGATCACCAGAAACACCCTACAGGATGGACTCTACGCGCTGCTGGCGGCGTGCGTATTCATGCTGGTGTTGCAGCTTGCGCGCAGCCTCCTGTTGCATCGGCTGGTGCGCATTGCCAAATCTACCGACACCGGCTTGGGTAACCTCTTCATCGAGCTTTTGTCGGCTACTCGCTTCCTGCTGGTGGCGGGCGTTGGTCTGTACGTCGCCACACTATTTCTGGACCTGCCTGTAGCCCTGGAAAAATGGGTTGACCACGCCTTCATTGCGCTGATCATTTTGCAGATTGGCTTTTGGGCCAACCGGGGCCTGGTTTTCTGGCTGCGTCATCACTTCACCCAAGGCGAGAAAGAAGACGAGGGTTCCCGCGCCATGACTTTGTCGCTGCTTACCTTCCTAGTCCGCGTTGTCTTGTGGGCGCTGGTGACGCTGCTCATGCTCGACAACCTGGGGCTCAATGTGACCGCCTTGGTCGCGAGCTTGGGCATTGGCGGCATCGCGGTTGCATTGGCTGCGCAGAACATCCTGAGTGATCTGTTCGCTTCGCTGTCTATTTCCATAGACAAACCCTTTGTGATCGGCGACTTTATTGTGGTGGGTGACATGATGGGCAGTGTGGAGCACGTTGGGCTAAAAACCACCCGCATTCGCAGCCTGGGTGGTGAGCAGATCATCTTGTCCAACAATGATCTACTCAAGAGTCGGATCCGCAATTACAAGAGAATGCAGGAGCGCCGCGCCGTCTTCGCTATTGGTGTCACTTACGACACCTGCGCCACATTGCTCGAACAGATTCCGATGCTGATCCGCCAGGCGATTGAAAAGCAGCCCGAGACGCGTTTTGACCGCGCCCATTTCAAGAGTTTTGGCCCGTCGTCGCTCGACTTTGAGGCAGTTTATTTCGTACTGAGTCCCGACTTCAATATATTTATGAACGTGCAACAGGCGATCAACCTGCAACTGGTACGCAGCTTTGCCGAGCATGGCATCGAGTTTGCGTTCCCGACGCAGACGCTGCACCTGAATGCGGGCACAACACTGGCGAGTGCCTTGGTAGGGCATGACAAAGCCATTGAATAGGATTTTTTGCAGTCAATGATCAGCTTTTTTTCTTCATGTGGAATTCAATTTGCTGGCATAAGGTTTTCAGAATCTTGATACGGGCAAAGTTTTTGTTGTTGGCTTCGACCAGGGTCCAGGGTGCCTGTTCAGTGCTGGTGCGATCTATCATGTCGCACACCGCAGTTTCATATGCATTCCATTTTTTCCGATTGCGCCAGTCTTCTTCCGTGATTTTGAAGCGTTTGAAATCGGTTTTCTCGCGTTCCCTGAAACGGCGTAATTGTTCATCCTTGGTGATGGTGAGCCAGAATTTCACCAGCACCGTGTTGTTCTTGACCAGTTGCTCTTCAAAGTCGTTGATCTCACCGTAGGCGCGCAGCCAATCAGTTTCCGAACACAATTTCTCAACCCGTTCCACCAGCACGCGACCATACCATGAGCGATCAAAAATTGTCACTCGTCCGATGCGTGGAATGTGGCGCCAGAAACGCCACAGATACGGCTGGGCACGTTCTTCTTCGGTCGGCGCGGCCACGGCAATGATGTGGTAATGGCGTGCATCGAGTGCGTTGGTGATGCGCCGTATCGCGCCCCCTTTGCCGGCTGCGTCGGAACCCTCGAAAAGGGCGATGACGGACATATTGTGAAAACGTTCATCACGCGTGAGCAGATTGAGCTTGCCCTGGTATTTTTCCAGTTCACTATCGAATGTGTTCTTGACAATTTTCTGTGACATGTCCAATTTATTGAACACGTTCAAGCGATCAAGTGGAGCTTGCAGCGGTGGCACGTTGGAGAGTATGGCTGTGACTGGATGATCCAGTCGTTGGCGCATGGCTTCAAGCAGAATTTTGCCGACACTGACACTGCGATAACGCGGGTCGGTGCCCTCAATCACGATCCACGGTGCTTCCGCCGTGCTGGTGGCACGCAGGGCCTGCTCTGAGATCTTGCGGAATTTACTGTAGAGCTTCAACCGTTCCCAGACCAGCTCGGTGACACGCCAACGTGTTTTGGGGTCTTTCTCCAGACCCTTGAGTCGCTTGCGTTGTGCCTCCTGCGAGAGATGGAACCAAAACTTGATGATCAGCGCGCCTTCATAGGTGAGCATTTTTTCAAAACGATTGATCTCGTCGATGCTCTGGTTCAAGTCGGCCGCCTTGGTCTTGCCCATGACCCGCTGCACGATTGGTGCGGTGTACCAGGAGCCGAAGAAAATGCCGATTTTGCCTTTGGGTGGCAACGCCCGCCAGAAGCGCCACATCGGAGGCCGTTCACGCTCTTCATCGGATTTCTCCCCCATGGCATGAACTTCAATGTGGCGCGGATCCATCCAGGCGTTGAGCAGATTGACGGTCTCACCTTTACCGGCCCCATCGACACCGTCAATAAGCAGGATCACGGGAAAACTTGATTGTTGCGACAGATCAAACTGCGCGTTAAGCAAATCCTCGCGCAATTTTGGCACCAGTGCACCGTACGTGACTTTGTCGATGGTGTGACCGAGTTCAGCAGATTCAAACATGACGTTCCAACTTTCCAAATAAGTTTTCACAGCCAAACCGATGGGCCAGTGATCCTAATCCAGAAAGAACCGGGGCACAATGAGTCATGATGAAATTGAAAAAGATGCTTTCAAATGTGGCGCTGCTGGATCACGATCACAGCATTTTGGCGTTCAACGAACGGGTGCTTGACTGGGCGCACCGCAAAGATGTTCCTTTGCTCGAACGCTTGCGTTACCTAAGCATTGTTTCTTCCAATCTGGATGAGTTTTTTGAGGTTCGCGCCGAACCACATTTGGTGGCAAACCAGCGCCAGGATGCACAAGGACTATTCACAATCAAGTCGTTTGAACGGCTGGCGCAGGCTGCGCATACCCTGGTCGCACGTCAGTACGCCCTGTACAACGATGACTTGACTCCGGCACTGGCCAAGCAAGGTATCAAAATAATTTCCCACGGTGAGCGAAATGCTGCTCAGCGGCGCTGGGTTAAACAGTACTTTGAGCGTGAGGTTCGACCTTTGTTGATTCCGGTCGGATTGGATCCATCGCATCCGTTTCCGCAAGTCGCCAACAAGTCGCTCAATTTCATCGCACGTTTGAGTGGTCGTGATGCGTTCGGGCGCGAGAACGACATTGCCATTGTCAAGGTGCCGCGCGTTCTGCCGCGCATGATTCAGATGCCGGAAAAAGTAAGTGGCAACCGCTATTTTTTTGTTTCTTTATCGAGCGTGATTAGGGCTCATCTGGCAGAGTTGTTTCCGGGTCGTGAGGTCGGACAATTCTCCCAATTTCGTGTTACCCGTCATTCCGACTTGGCGGTCGATGAAGACGATGTCAGGAATTTGCGCACCGCCTTGCGCCAGGGTCTGGAGTATCGCCAATTTGGCCAGGCGGTGCGGCTTGAAGTGTCGGCTGGCTGTTCAGCGCATCTTTCAACTTTTTTGCTTAAGCAGTTCGATTTGCCGGAGCAGGCTCTCTACCGCGTGCCGGGTCCGGTTAATCTGGTCCGGCTAACGCAATTGATCGATCTGGTGCCCTTGTCCAAACTTTGCTTTCCAACTTATAAAGCCTGTTATCCAACGCAGTTGACGCCCGGCGTGTCTTTTTTTGAACAGCTCAAATTGGGCGACGTTTTGATTCATCATCCGTTTGAGAGTTTTGGCGCGGTTTTGGCTTTCTTGCGCGAAGCAGTGAATGATCCGAAGGTGTTGGCAATCAAACAGACTATTTACCGCACCGGCACGGATTCCACACTCATGGATTTGCTGCGCGAGGCGGTGCATCAGGGCAAGGAAGTGACTGTGATCCTTGAGTTGAAGGCCAGGTTTGATGAAGAGGCCAACATCAACTGGTCCGAAATGCTTGAATCCATCGGGGCGCAAGTCTTGTACGGTGTGGTGGGGCTGAAAACGCACGCCAAGATGATGCTCATCACACGCCGTGAGGGCAAGAAGCTCAAACGCTATGCGCATCTTTCTACCGGCAATTACAACCCCTACACGGCGCGTTTGTACACTGACTGGGGTCACCTGACGGCCGACGCGGCACTGACGGCCGATATCGAGAATGTCTTCGTTCATCTGGCCAGCCACAGTCGCTTGCCCAAGCTCAACCGGGCGTTGTTGGCGCCGTTTGATCTACAGCGCAAGCTGCTTGAAAAAATTAACGCACTTGGCGTCACGGCAGCATCAGGCGGTACTGCCCGGATCGTCGCCAAAATGAACGCCTTAACCGATGAGGCGCTGATTTATGCGCTGATTCAAGCGGGGCAGAAGGGCGTCAAAATTGACCTGATTGTGCGCGGTGCCTGCATCTTGCCAGCGCAGGTGAAAGGCATCACGAACAACATCAAAGTCCGTTCGGTGATTGGACGTTTTCTGGAGCACTCGCGGGTTTTTTATTTTCGTCAGAACGCCGTGGAGGAACTTTACCTCTCCAGCGCCGACTGGATGAATCGCAACATGTTGCGCCGGGTGGAGTTGGCCTGGCCCGTGACCGACCCGGTGCAGCGCCAGCGCATTGTTGACGAGGAACTGGTGGCCTACTTGCACGACGACGTCGACGCCTGGGATTTGTTGCCCGACGGCACCTATGCCCGGGTCAGACCCGATAACACGCGTCAGGCACACGCGGCTCAAGCGGCACTGATGCTGCGTTACGGTGGCCACGACGATCGACGTGCCGACTGATCGAGTCAGCCTTTGCTGGGACGACCAGTCTTGATCGCTGGCACGGCTTGAACGGCAATCAGAAACGCAGCATCCGACATCGCCGCCAGGGCCTTGATGCCAGCGCGCAGCAACTCGCTTTTCTTGGCTGGATGAGCCAATTTGCCAGCGCGTTGTTTGAGGTCGTCGAGCACGCTGTATTCGGTTTTCGGGATGGTAAAGCTGTCGCGTACCAGCTTGGGTTTTTTCACCTTCGCTGGCTTTTCGGCTTTTGGTTTGGCGCTGGGTTTGGTGGTCGGTGTAGCGGCTAGCCCGAGCGCAGGCTTGACGGCAACTTTGGGTAAGAATTGTGGCGCGGAGCTGGCCGCAACCGGCGCTTTAATGACCTTGGCCGGAACGGCCGTGGCGACTTTTACCGATTGGGTTGCGGTGATTTTCTTGGCGGCTGTGACCATGGTGAGTTTCCTTTAAATAAACGATTGATACAGTTTATATTGTTTAAACCGGAATCGTCAAGTTATCGTTGTTCGCATGTCAGGAATGTTCACGGCGCAGTCATAAAACTGTCTTCATCATGTCATGATGAATTCTTAAGCTGAACATCATTCAACCCAAGGAGTGGCTATCGCGCTTAATTCTTTGTCTCTTAAGGAGGGGGAAGTAGCCAATATGCCGTATTTGACGGTGCTGGCGGGATGCAGTGCGAGATGCCATGAGCGCAGTGTGGCGGGCCTCATAAGCGAAGGGCAACGAAGCAACGCGCCCATCAGTGCCGTTGAAAATGAGATATTGGTAATTTCCGTATCCCTTATCAGCGTCAGCATCAAAAAGCGTCACAGGCAGGGCGGCGTGCCATGAGCTGGAGTGTTGGTGTCCGCGCCAGTTGGCGATTTGTGTGCGTGCTGCTGCATTTGGTGCGCGGCTGGTGGACGGTCGTCACACTGTTTCCACGTCTTTCTGCCTTGCAAAAGGAAGAACGAATAAGGTCTTGGGCGCTTGCCCTGCTCGTCCAGCTGGCTATCAAATTGGTGGTCATTGGCAAGCCGCCAACGCGTGGACCCTTGTTGCTGGTGAGCAACCACATTTCATGGCTCGATATTTACGTGATTTATGCAGTGTGTCATTGTCGCTTTGTCGCCAAAGCCGATGTCCAGCGCTGGCCCCTGATTGGAACATTGGCCACCGCTGTTGGTACCTTATTCATCCAGCGCGAGTCCCGTCGTGATGCCCTGCGGGTGGTACATCACCTGGTCGAACGCTTGCGCTGTGCTGATGTGTTGGCGGTGTTTCCCGAGGGCACTAGCAGCGACGGCGTTCGCGTGTTGCCATTTCATGCCAACTTGTTGCAAGCAGCCATTGCTGCCAATGTACCGGTGCAGCCCGTGGCGCTACGTTATTCGGATGCCGTAAGTTGCGTGAACAGCCTGAGCGCGTGCTACATCAACAATGACACGTTGCTAGGCTCCATTTGGCGTATTTTGAATGCACCACCGCTCTGCGTCACCCTGATTTTTGGCGAGCAGCACTCAGCGCAAGGACGGGATCGCCGCGCATGGGCGCTTGACTTACACGCGCAAGTAAATGGGCTCCGCTAACCCTGCCAAAGATGCCGCCAGTCTTGTATTTTTGTTTGATAGGCGAGTGTGCGGTGCTGTCACAAATACTCCATCAGGTTGTCATAACGCTGTCATGACCCAAGGTCAATATCAATGACGCCAGCAACTCAAGGAGAAAGAAATGAAAGAACTGCCAAACCCAACATTCCCGCTATCCCCAATATCGTTGCCCAGGAGATTTCTTGAAAGCACTCTGACCCATTTTCAGATTCCAAATCGGGCCCCGGTGCCACGGGTTGAACCCGCTGGTCTGACAGTTTCATGGGCCAGACACGATGATGAAGTTCGACAAGCGCAACGTTTAAGGTTCAAAGTTTTTGCCCAGGAGATGGGCGCACGATTGACTACAACTTTGCCCGAGCATGACATTGATTTGTTTGACAACTACTGCGAACATCTGCTGGTACGCGACCGGCTCAGCCAGGAAGTAGTTGGTACTTACCGCCTTCTTACGCCCGTGCAAGCCAAGCGCGTCGGCAGCACCTACAGCGATCTCGAGTTTGACCTCACCCGCCTGCGCGGCCTGCGCGAGCGCATGGTCGAGCTTGGGAGAAGTTGTGTGCATCCCGACTATCGGCACGGCGGCGTCATCATGGCTTTGTGGGGAGCATTGGCCGGTTTCATGGTGCGCAACAAGCTCGATAGCATGATTGGTTGCGCCAGCATTCCGATGCTGCATAACGGCATCATCAGTGGTGATGCGGCTGCCAGCATCTGGCATCAGCTCAAGGCCACTCATCTGGCACCGATAGAACACCAGGTGCATCCGCGTCTGGCGTTGCCGGTAGAGCAGTTGGACCAGAGTCTGAAAGTCGCGCCTCCGGCTTTGATCAAGGGCTATTTGCGACTGGGCGCGAAGATTTTGGGTGCACCGGCCTGGGATCCAGGTTTCAACACGGCCGATCTTCCGATGCTAATGCGCATTGCCGATTTGGCTCCACGCTATCGCAGACATTTTATGGGGGCGTAAAGCGCCTGGTCTGCGGTGGTCCAGAGCTTGCGGGAACAGGCCAGTGATTTGCGTGACGTGGCGGCGCAGTTCCGGTTGCCGGGTCTGGCGCTGGCTCAGCGCTGAGACGGTCGGCCGACGGCCCGATTGAATTCATTCAAATTTTTAAACTGGATCCCATATAAACACGATTGAACTGTGCGCTGCGGCGACCGGGCTGGTGCCCAACTTCGGCTTGGCTGAGCCGACCCGCCGACCGCGGACCAATGCGCGGTCGATGCGCTTGGTGCAGCGTTCAGGTGTTGTGCACAGCGGGCCGGGGCCGCTGGCGGCCTTATTGCGTGGTGGGGGCCTGTACCCGGTCTATCAGCCGATTGTGTCTTTGCGTGATGGTGGCATTTATTCGCATGAAGCCTTGATCCGCGGGCCACAAGGCACCGAGTTTCACACGCCCGACGTCTTGCTGGCGCTGGCCGCCCGGGAGGGCTTGAACTTTGAGTTTGAAAGCTCTTGTGCCGTTGCGGCGCTTGATCGGTGGGGCACTCTCCTTGAATCAGGGCGGCTGTTTGTGAACATCAGCGCGGAAGTGTTGGTGCAGGTTCTCAAGCAATGCGGACGCGATGCCCTGATCGAGTTGGTTGCCGGCTTGGGTGTTTTGCCGCGCCTGCTGGTGCTCGAAATCACGGAGCACGAGCGGATCATCGACATGGACTACTTTGCCGGTGTGGTGGGTGACATCCGCGCCGCTGGGGTGTCGCTCGCCCTGGATGATTTTGGTGATGGCCGCTCCAGTCTGAGACTGTGGTCCCAGCTCAAACCGGAGATTGTGAAAATTGACAAGTACTTCACCAAGGACATCAGCGCGCACGCCGACAAGCTTAAAACGATCCAGGCCTTGCAGCAAATTGCCGCCATTTTTGACACTGCGCTGGTGGCTGAAGGAATTGAAACGGAAGACGACTTGCGGGTTCTGCGCGACCTCGGTATTGCTTATGGTCAAGGCTATTTTTTGGCGCGTCCGGCAACGTTACCGCGTGAGCAAATTGACGCGCAGGCACTTGAGGTCATGCGCGATCCACGTGTAGCCGTGTTTCCGGAATCCGCGCGGGCCTCGCAGGCGGGTTACCTCAAACGTATCGAGGTGATTGAGGCACCCGCTGTCGGATCGTCCACCAACAACGATGATCTGGCAAAATTGTTCTTGACCCGTGAAGATCTTCATGCGGTGGCGGTGGTTGACGGCACGCGGCCCGTCGGGATCATCAACCGATCGCATTTCATGAACGCATACAGCAAGCTGTTTTATCGCGAGGTGTCAGGGCGCAAGCCCTGCGCGGTGCATGCCAATAGCGCACCGCGTTTGATCGAGCGCAACCACAACGTCGATGAGTTGATTGGCATTCTTACCTCAGACGATCAGCGTTACCTAGCCGACGGTTTTATTGTCACCGAGAACGGACGTTATGTCGGGCTGGGAACCGGCGAACAGTTGGTGCGTTGCGTTACCGAAACGCGCATTGAAGCGGCTCGTCACGCCAACCCGCTTACTTTTTTACCTGGCAATATTCCCATCAGTCAGCACATTCAAAGGCTTTTGAGTAGTGGCGTTGACTTTGTCGCCTGCTATGCCGACTTGAACAATTTCAAACCCTTTAACGACCAATATGGCTACTGGCGCGGCGATGAAATGATTCGCTTGGTGGCGCGGCTTGCTGTGGCGCATTGCGATGCCCGGCGCGATTTTGTCGGGCATGTCGGTGGCGACGACTTCATCATCTTGTATCAAAGTGCCGACTGGCAAACTCAATGCGAACGCTTCGTTGCTGAATTTGCCGAACGTGCGATTGGGCTGTTTGACGCCGACGCCCGTGCTGCCGGCGGCATTCAAACCGATGACCGTTACGGCGTCTCAAGGTTTTTCCCGCTCACCACGATCTCGATTGGTGCCGTGAAAATTGGGCGCGATGAATATGCCAGCGCTGAGCAAGTCGCCTCGGTCGCCGCCCGTGCGAAGCACGATGCCAAGACGCACGGTGTGGGTTTGCTGGTACGCGACACGATCGACTACAGCACGCGCTGAGGGCTAGTCGTGGCACGACGGGCAAGCCTGAGCGGCTAACTCGGCCCAACGCCCGGGCCACGTAAGAACTCGGCCAGACCAGCATCAACGCCCAGCTCGGCGACCAGGCGGCCGCTTGCCTGACATCACGTCTGATCCCGATGCCGGTTTGCAGATTTATTGCCCGCTACTGCCATCAAGCGCCACTTCGATGCTTGAGTTCTATTTCTTCAGCTGGGTGTGCAGGAGGTGTCATCGTGAAAGCCGTGGATGCGTCACTGCGATGCCATACCGTTCGTTTCAGCGCCCATTAAAGCTCAACGACCAGGGTGTCTTTTGCCACGCCAACACCTCTTCACTCAACAGGTGGGCCGATTGGGGAAAAGCCTGGGCCCAACCGGCCCGGCAGGTGAGTGAAAAGCGCTTGACACTGGCCTGCTGGCGTATCAACGTCAGGCCCGTCAGATCAGGGTCGCACCGCGCGTGGCACAAAATAACGGCCAGACGCAGCGCCAGCAATTGCTGCACAAACAGTTCGTCTTCAAAGTCGGCGTCGAGTTTGCGCAGCTTGCCCCGATGCCCGAGCACCAGCAGACTGAGCCGGTGCAGCTCGGGCAAAGAGAAGCCCATGGCATCGGTATTGTCCAGAATGTAGGCGCCGTGCTTGTGGTAGTCGCTGTGCGAAATATGCTTGCCAAGGTCATGCAACTGAGCTGCCCAGTTGAGTTTTCGGCGCAGCGCTTGCCCCGTTGCTGTGGCTGTATCGGTTTGGATTTGATCAAACAAAAAGTTGGCCACTTTGCCAACGCGAAGGCCTTGCGCTGGATCGATACCAAATTTGGCGGCCAACCTTTGCACTGATCTGAAACGGATGTCGGTTTGGTCCTGCTGACTGCCCATCAGGTCAAATAACAAGCCGTGGCGCAAACCGCCCACCGCCCGCTGGATGGGATCAATTTGCAACAGATCAAAAACGGCGCGCAAAATGCTCAAACCACCTCCAATGATGGCACGCCGGTCTTCTTTCATGCCAGCCAGGTGGATTCGGTCGGCACTTTGTGCGCTGATCAGTTGCTCGGTCAGCCAGTCCAGGCCAGCCCGGCTGACCGAGCCCGCTGGCCAGCCGGCCGCAGCCAGCACATCGGCCACTGCGCTCACGGTGCCAGCCGAGCCGTAGGCCACATCCCAAGCGCTGCGTCGGTAACTGTTGAGTGCTTCGTCGAGCACTGCCTTGGCAGCAATTTCGGCGATTTCGAATGCAGGTTGGGTAAATTGGTTTTCAGGAAAATAGCGACTCGACCAGACGATGCTGCCGACGCGGTAAGACTCCATCAGCGCGGGTTTGAAACCCTGACCCAAAATGAGCTCGGTCGATCGCCCGCCAATGTCGATCACCAGCCGACGCTCATTATTGCGGGGCAACGCCTGCGCGACACCCTGGTAAATCAGGCGCGCTTCTTCGCGCCCCGAGATGACGTCGATCGGGAAGCCCAGCAACCGGTTGGCAGGCCGTAGAAATTCGTCACGGTTACGGGCTTCGCGCAGGGTTTGAGTGGCCACGGCGCGCACTTCGGCAGCGTCGAAACTTGCCAGGCGTTCGCCGAAACGCGCTACACAATCCCAACCGCGTTGCATGGCAGCTTGCGTCAGATTGCGTTCAGCGTCGAGGCCGCCGCCTTGACGCACGGTCTCTTTCAAATACTCGGTGCGGTAATACTGGCCGTGTTCAATGCGCCCGATTTCGAGGCGAAAACTGTTCGAGCCCAAATCGACGGCGGCCAGGCGAGTTCCATCTTGCATGGGTAATTTCTTTTTGTGTTGGGTTGGCCGATTTGGTTTAGCAAAACATCAGCGCCAGCCAGGCCGGGTCATCGAGCACGTTTTGTATCAGGTAGCCGCCGATACGGTAGAACCAAAACTCAGTTTGATCCAATTGGCCAGGCGAGAGCTTAAACAATGTCGCCAACATGAACTGAAAAGTGGCCACTGCGCCGGTCGGAAAAATAGTATTTCAGTGTTTCGCGGATGGTTTTGAAAGCAATTTCGTCCCAGGGTATTTCATCCTCTCGGAACAGGCGTGCCTCGATGGTTTCAAAGCCGGGGTTGAATTTGTCGCTGAGCAGGCGCGCCCGGTAAAAAATATGAACCTGGCCGACGCGGGCGACGTTCAACAGGGAGAAAAAACCTTCCAATTCAAACTGCGCACCGGCTTCTTCCAGCGTTTCCCGCGCGGCACCCTCAGCCACCGTCTCATTCATTTCCATAAACCCGGCCGGCAGCGTCCATTTGCCAAGACGGGGTTCGATGCTGCGTTTGCACAGCAACACCTGCTCGCCCCAATAAGGCACGGTGCCGACCACGTTCAGGGGGTTTTCGTAGTGAATGGTGTGGCAGGCCGGGCAGACCGCGCGGTACTTGGTGTCGCCGTCGTCCGGGATCCGGTAGGCCACGGCCGTGCCGCAGTCCTTGCAGTGTTTGATGGGCGAGCGTTGCATGAAGGTCAAAAGCTCTTGCTCAGACTGATTTGGCAATCAGTTCAAAGTGCTCCACCACCGGAGCGTTGGCAAAAAACGGCCCGACGATGGCGCGCCACTGACCAAACGCGCTCGACTGGCGAAAGCCCACGATGTGGTCTTCCAGCGCGGCCCAGTACACCTGAAGAACATAGCGCTCGGGGCTCTCAATGCCACGGTTGAGCTTGTAGCCCTGAAAGCCTTGGGTCGCACCAATGATGTCTTTCAAACCACGCGCCACGGCGGCTTCAAAAGCGGCGTTTTGCCCGGGGTGGATGCGGATGTCGGCAAGTTCGAGGATCATGAAATTCTCCGGTGGGTTCTGGTGCTCGTCTGGCTGGCAAGTTTAGCGCGTGCGCCGGCCGGGCCCGGCGATCTGCGTTATGCTGCAAAGATGCAAACACAAAACTTTATTCCCGGTAAAGACGCTTCACTTGAATCGACCATCAACGCCCTGCAAACACGATTGCAAACGCTAGGCTTTCACATCGAGGAGCGCAGTTGGCTCAACCCGGTGACGGGCGTCTGGTCAGTGCATATCCGCGACCGTGACTGTCCGCTGCTGTTTACCAACGGCAAGGGCGCCAGTCGGCTGGCCTGTCTGGCCAGTGCCTTAGCTGAATTTTTTGAGCGACTTTCCAACAATTATTTTTGGACTCACTACTACCTCGGACCTGAAGTGGCGGATCGCGCTTATGTGCATTACCCGCAGGAGCGCTGGTTCGAAATAGGTGAGGACGATCAATGGCCAAGCGGGCTACTCAACCCCGAATTGCAAAAGTTCTACAACCCGCAAGGCAGCATCGAGGCGAGCAGCCTGGTTGAATTCAACTCAGGCAACGTCGAGCGCGGCATTTGCGCCTTGCCTTATGTGCGTGAGCGCGATGGCGCGGTGACTTGTTTCCCGATCAACATCATTGGCAACCTGTATGTGAGCAACGGCATGTCGGCGGGCAACACCAAGCTCGAAGCGCGCACGCAGGCGCTGTCGGAAATTTTTGAGCGCCACATCAAGGCGCGCATCATCAGCGAAGGCATTTGCCTGCCCGATGTGCCCGAGGCGGTGATTGCGCGCTACCCGCGCATTGCGGCCGGTATTGCGGCGCTGCGCTCGGCCGGTTTTGGCATCCTGGTCAAAGACGCCTCCCTGGGCGGCCAGTACCCGGTGATGAATGTGACGCTGTTGAATCCTGAAGATCAGGGCTGTTTTGCCAGCTTTGGCGCGCACCCGCGTTTCGAGATCGCGCTGGAGCGGGCGCTTACCGAGTTGCTGCAAGGCCGCGCGCTCGACGCGTTGGGTGGTTTTCCGGTGCCGGTGTTTGATCTGGAAGAGGCTGCCAGCTCGCCCAATATCGAAATCCATTTTGTTGATTCGAGCGGTGTCATCCACTGGAAGTTTCTGGGCGACGTGCCCGACCATGCGTTTGTTGATTGGAACTTCAGCAACACCACGGCCGAGGACTACGCCTGGGCGGTAGAGCGCATGCACCGCGATGGTCGCGAGATTTACATCGCCGACTTCACCCATCTGGGTGTCTATACCTGCCGCATCCTGGTGCCGGGTATGTCCGAGATTTACCCGGTCGATGACCTTGAATTTGAGAACAACAGCGTCGCCAACAGCATCCGTGAAGCGATCCTGAATCTGCCTGATCTGGACGACGAAGAATGCAGTGACCTGCTTGACACCCTGAACGAATCCGGTCTGGCCGACCAGCGCCCGGTGGCCGGTGTGATTGGCCTGGCAGCGGATGCGGGTTCGTTCTGGAGCGACCTGCGCGTGGGCGAGCTCAAAACCCTGTTGGCGCTGGCCATTGGCGATGAAGCCGCCACGCTGGAGGGCTGCGACTGGGTGCGCCACTTTGAACAGCTCAACCCGCAGCGGCGCAGCGTCTATGCCTGCATCGAGTGCCTGATCAACCTGGCCGACATGGGCGACACCGGGCCGTACCTGGACTCCTTGCGCTTGCTCTACGGGGCCGGTGCGGTGGCGCAGGCGCATGCGCTCATCATGCAAACCGATCGCTTCATGGGCATCGCGGCACCGGGCCTGGCGCTCGAAGGCTGCGAGATGCACCACCAGTTGCTTGTGGCCTATGACAAGGTTCATGCCCGCGTCGCCTGAGCAGCAATGGCTGGTGCCAGCGTGGCCCGCGCCAGCGTGGGTGCAGGCGCTGTGTAGCACACGATCAGGGGGCGTCTCGCTGGCACCCTTTGATTCCTTGAACCTGGGCGACCATGTGGGTGATGCCGCAATGGCGGTGGCAACGAACCGTTCGATGTTGCATCAGACGATGGCGGCGCGACCGGTTTTTTTGTCGCAAGTGCATGGCACGCACGTTGAATCGATTTCTTCCAGCACGTTGGACGGCACGCAGGCGGATGGATGTGTCACCTTTGAAGCCGACGTGGCCTGCACCATCATGGTGGCGGACTGCTTGCCGGTACTCTTGACCAACGCACAGGGCAGCCGAGTGGCGGCGGCTCATGCGGGCTGGCGTGGCTTGGCAGGGCAGGGCGGTCAGGGGATTCTTGAGACTACGCTGGCGGCTTTTGCTGGCAGTGAAGTACTGGCCTGGTTGGGCCCCTGCATTGGGCCGACTGCGTTTGAAGTGGGCTCCGAGGTGCGCGACGTTTTTGTGTCCCATGACCCGGCGGCGCAAGCTCTGTTTACCATCAAACCGGAAGGCAAATGGCTGGCTGATTTGCAAGGACTGGCCCGTCTGCGTCTGGCCGCGCTGGGCGTGACGCAAATCTATGGCAATGATGGCAGCCGAGCCTGGTGTACCTTCAGCAACCCGGCGCGCTATTTCTCGCATCGGCGCGATCATGTCAGTGGCCGCATGGCGGCCTGCATCTGGTTGGATAATGGGCGCATGCAAGGGCCCCAGTCATAAAACACTCCGAGGACATCGTATGAACCCTGATTTTGCGAAATTCTGGACGCCATCTGCGACGGCTGTCGATCAGCCGCCGACGATCAGTTTTGCGCCAGAGAAGTTGCAACAATTGCAGCAGCAGTATTTCAAGGATGCGGCCGGACTTTGGGAACAAGGCGTGCACGGTGCCGTGTCGGCCAGGGACAAGCGCTTTGCCGGACCGGCCTGGGAAGCCAATCCGCTGGCGGCCTTTGCGGCGGCAGCCTATCTGCTCAACACGCGCACCCTGATGGGCCTGGCCGATGCGGCTCAGACCGATGCCAAAACGCGCGCTCGCATTCATTTTGCCGTTGAGCAGTTCACCGCTGCTGCTGCACCGAGTAATTTTCTGGCATTCAATGCCGAGGCGCAAAAAAAGGCGATCGAGACCCAGGGCGAGAGCCTTGCAAAGGGCGTTGCCAACCTGCTGCACGATCTGCACCAGGGCCATGTGTCGATGACCGACGAGAGTGTTTTTGAAGTCGGTAAAAACGTCGCCACCACCGAGGGTGCGGTGGTGTTCGAGAACGAACTGTTCCAGTTGATCGAATACAAGCCCTTGACCGCCAAGGTTTATGAGAGGCCGTTGCTGCTTGTTCCACCCAACATCAACAAGTTTTACATTCTGGATTTGCAACCGGAAAACTCCCTGATCCGCTACGCCGTGGCGCAGGGGCATCGCACGTTTGTGGTGAGCTGGCGCAACCCGGATGAATCGCTCGCCCACAAGCGCTGGGACGACTACATTGAAGACGCCGTCATCAAGGCGATCACGGTGACGCAAGACATCAGCGCTGCCAAAAGCATCAATGCGCTGGGCTTTTGTGTCGGCGGCACGATGCTGAGCACGGCGCTGGCGGTGCTGGCAGCACGGGGCCAAGCCGCAAAGGGGGTTTCCAAAACGTTGCCGGTGGCCAGCGTCACTTTTCTGACCTCTTTTATTGATTTCAGCGACACCGGTGTGATCGACGTCTTCATCGATGAAGCGTTTGTGAAATACCGTGAACAGGAGATGGGAGAAGGCGGCCTGATGAAGGGCAAAGACCTCTCCAGCACCTTCAGCTTTTTGCGCCCCAATGATCTGGTCTGGAACTACGTGGTGGGCAACTACCTCAAGGGCGAAACGCCGCCGCCGTTTGACCTGCTCTACTGGAATAGCGACTCCACCAACTTGCCGGGACCTTATTACGCCTGGTATCTGCGCAACACCTACCTGGAAAACAATCTGGTCAAGCCCGGAGTGGCGCTGGTTTGCGGTGAAAAAAT
The DNA here is from genome assembly GCA_003133245.1 of Rhodoferax sp. Classification (GTDB taxonomy): domain Bacteria; phylum Pseudomonadota; class Gammaproteobacteria; order Burkholderiales; family Burkholderiaceae_C; genus Rhodoferax. The sequence goes on from PKWM01000042.1 coordinate 50,587, forward strand.
CGACCTGGGCAAAGTCGATTTGTCGGTCTATATTTACGGCTCGCGCGAGGATCACATTGTTCCCATTGGCGGTGCCTACGCTTCGACCCAGGTATTGCCGGGTAAAAAACGTTTTGTGATGGGCGCTTCGGGCCACATCGCCGGCGTGATCAACCCGCCGGCCCAGCACAAACGCAGCCACTGGATTCGCGCTGATGGCAAGCTGCCAAAGACGCACGCCCAGTGGCTTGCTGGTGCCACCGAGCACCCAGGCAGTTGGTGGACGGATTGGTCTGACTGGCTCAAGAGTCATGCCGGCAAACAGATCGCCGCGCTTAAGACCTATGGCCGGGGCAAATATAAAGCCATCGAAGCCGCGCCGGGGCGCTATGTGAAGGTCAAGGCGTAAGGACGATATAGCGCCGTCGGGAGAAACAACGTTGAATGATGTTTTGTTGTGGCTACTGCTGGCACTGGCCGCTTTGAATGGCTTGCTGTTGCTGTGGCTGGTGCGGCGCCCGCCAGACGCTGCGCCGGGGTTGGCGGTGGATCGGCTGGAGCGCGAACTGCGCCGCGAGATCAGCGAGTCGGCGCGCGGTGGGCGGCAAGAGCTGACGCAAAACCTGGCGGCTTTTCAGCAAATGCTCACGACGCAACTCTCGGGAATGAGCGAATCGAACGCACGGCGCCTGAGCGAAATCCGTGAGACGCTGGAAAGGCAGCTCGCGCAATTGCAGACGACCAACGCGGCCAAGCTCGACGAGATGCGCGCCACGGTGGATGAAAAACTGCAAACCACCTTGCAGGCGCGCCTGGGTGAGAGCTTCAAACAGGTTGCCGACCGGCTCGAGCAAGTGCACAAGGGCCTGGGTGAAATGCAGACCCTGGCGCAGGGCGTGGGCGACCTCAAACACCTGCTCACCAATGTCAAGGCGCGCGGTATTTTTGGCGAGGCACAACTCGCATCCTTGCTGGAACAGGTCTTTGTGGTCGATCAGTATGCGGCGCAGGTGGCCACGCGCCCAGGCAGCAAAAACGTGGTTGATTTCGCCATCAAGCTGCCGGGTAAATCCGAGCATGGCGAACCCTTGTGGTTACCGATTGATGCCAAGTTTCCCAACGAAGATTACGAGCGCCTGCTCGATGCGCAAGGCCGCGCCGATGTGCTGGGGGCCGAGGCGGCAGGCAAGGCGCTGGAGGCGCGCATCCGGCTGGAGGCCAAGTCGATTGCCGAGAAATACGTGGAGCCGCCGCACACCACCGACTTTGCTATTTTGTTTTTGCCGACCGAAGGCCTGTATGCCGAGGTCTTGCGTCGCCCCGGCTTGATGGAGAGTTTGCAGCGCGAGCAGCGCATCACGCTGGCCGGGCCAACCACGCTGCTGGCGATGCTCAGTTCGTTGCAAATGGGCTTTCGCACGCTGGCACTGGAGAAAAGATCGAGCGAAGTCTGGCAGGTGCTGGGCGCCGTCAAAACCGAGTTCGGCAAGTTTGGCGATGTGCTGGCGCGGGTCAAGTCGCAAACCGAAACCGTGCTGAAAACGATCGATAACGCCGAGACGCGCAGCCGCGCAATGGGCCGCGCTTTGAGACAAGTGGAGGCCTTGCCTGAGCCGCAAGTGGCAGCACTGATTCCCGTTGACAAAGACTTTGACGGTGACGCCGAGGCTGCATCCTCGTGAACACTGCGGTGGCTGTGCCAACGGGGCCGCGCTTTGCACTGGCGCGTTTGATTGTCGGTCAAATTTGCCTGAATGCCTGCATGACGGGGATGCGCATGGCGGCTCCCTTGATGGCGTTGCGCGCCGGGCACAGCACCACGGCGGTCGGTTTTTTACTGGCCCTGTTTGCGCTGACGCAAGTCTTTTTGGCATTGCCGGCGGGCCGCTATGTGGACCAGCACGGGCTCAAGCGCCCGGTCGGCTTGAGTGTGTTGGCGGCATCGCTGGGGGCTGGTCTGGCGGTGGCGTTTCCGGTTTTTGGAGTCCTGTGTTTGAGCGCCCTGCTCACCGGTGGGGCCGCCGGCATAGCGTCGATCTCTTTACAGCGTCATGTCGGGCGCGCGGCGCAGGATGCGACCGAGCTTAAAAAAGTGTTCAGTTGGCTCGCCATCGGGCCGGCGGTGTCCAATTTTATTGGGCCCATGGTGGCTGGCTTGCTGATTGACCACAGCGGTTTTCGGACTGCCTTTTTTTTCCTCGCATTGTTTCCTCTGGTGAGCTGGTTCTGGGTTCGGCGAACGGTCGAGCTGCCACCGGTGGCGAGTGAGCAAGAGGCAGCGCCCAAGCAGGTTATGGACTTGCTACGCGAACCCCTGATGCGCCGCTTGATGCTGGTCAACTGGTTCTTGTCGTCGTGCTGGGATGTGCACACTTTGGTGGTGCCGGTGCTGGGCTACGAACGCGGTTTTAGCGCCTCGGTGATTGGTGCAATTCTGGGGGCATTCGCGTTGTCAGCAACCATGGTGCGGGTGCTGATACCCATTTTTGCGGCCCATATGCGTGAGTGGGCGGTGATTGCGTCGGCCATGGTCATCACCGCGCTGCTGTTCGCAATTTACCCGTTCATGAAGACACCCCTGGCAATGGGAATTTGTTCGGTGCTGCTGGGCTTGGCGCTGGGCTCGGTGCAACCGATGGTCATGAGCACCTTGCATCAGATCACACCGCCGGCGCGCCACGGCGAGGCGCTTGGTTTGCGGCTGATGGCCCTCAATGCGTCGAGCGTGGCGATGCCGCTGCTGTTTGGCAGTGTTGGCGCAGTGTTTGGCGTATCGGTAGTGTTCTGGTTTGTCGGTCTTGCGGTGGGCGCCGGCTCCAGGGTGGCATGGCAATTGCGGCTCAAGTTGTCATCTTGAGCCGGGGCCGGTGCCGGTTAGCGGTTGAACGAGCCGCGTGAACCGCCTGGTCCACGCGAGCTGTTGCCACCGCCGGCAAAGCCGCCACCACCACCGCTGCGGTTGCCGCCAGCGTAACCGCCGCCGCTGCGACCGCCGCGGCGCGCACCGCGCTCGGCCATCATGTCAACACTGGTACGCATCGGGTCAGGCTGGCCTTGACCGGCGCGATCAGGCGCCGGATTGCCGCCGCCGTAACTGCGGCCAAAGCCGCCTTCACTTCTGCTGCGTTCCTGCGCCGTGCGCTGGCTGGCACCGACGGGCGGTTGCTGCTCATCGTTGGCGGGGCCATAGCTGCGGGGTGCGCTACTGCGTGGTACGCTGTTGCGCTGCCCCGCATTGTTGCCACCCCGACCGGCCGGGCGTGGTCCGCGGCCATCGCGGCCACCACCGGAAGCGCCTTTGCTCTCGCGCACTCGTTGCAGCATCTCGGTACGCGCGGCCCGGCCCGCGGCTTGCATCACGTCGTGGCTGGGAGCCCTTCCGGCACCACCCCAGATGGTCTGGCGACCCATGGCGATGGGTTCGGCTTTTTCACCGGGTTCGGGCATGAATTCCGGAATGATTTGCACCGGAATGTCTTGCTTGGTAAAGCGCTCGATCGCCTGCATGAAGCCTTCTTCATCCAGACATACCAGATTGACCGCCTGGCCGTCAGCGCCGGCCCGTCCGGTGCGGCCGATGCGGTGCACGTAGTCTTCGCAGACATTGGGGATGTCGTAATTCACCACGTGCGGCATGTCGTCAATGTCGATGCCGCGCGCTGCAATATCGGTGGCCACCAAGGCGCGAATGTCGCCACTCTTGAAACCGGCCAGGGCCTGCGTGCGTGCAGTCTGGCTCTTGTTGCCGTGCAGCGCCATGGCGTTGATGCCGTTTTTGACCAAAAAGTCTGCCACATTGTTGGCGCCAAATTTGGTGCGCGTAAACACCAGCACCTGGCTCCAGTTGTGTTCCTGAATGATGTGCGCTAGCAGGGCTTTCTTTTTGCCACGGCCGACCGGGTGAATCAGTTGCGTGATGCGTTGCACCGTGGTGTTGCGTGGCGTCACTTGAATGCTTTGCGGGTTCTTCAGCAGCGTGTCGGCCAGCTCGCGAATTTCGTCGCTGAAAGTGGCCGAGAACAGCAGGCTTTGCTTGTCTTTGGGCACCACCGCCAGCACTTTTTTCACGTCATGGATAAAGCCCATGTCGAGCATACGGTCGGCCTCGTCGAGCACCAGGATTTGGACTTGCGTCAAATCCAGCACGCCTTGTTGCAGCAAGTCGAGCAGACGCCCCGGGGTGGCAACTAGGATGTCAACGCCTTTTTTAACTTTGCTGATTTGCGGGTTCATGCCGACGCCGCCAAAAATAGCGGTCGATGTGAGCTCCACATATTTGCCGTAGGTTTGCACCGATTCCTCGACTTGCGCGGCGAGCTCGCGCGTGGGTGTCAGCACCAGGGCACGAATGCCGACGCCGCCAAATTTATTGCGCGGCGCAACGCTGGCGCTGAGCTTGTGCAATATTGGCAGCACAAAGGCCGCCGTTTTGCCGGTGCCGGTCTGGGCGCCGCCGAGCAGATCCAGGCCTTCGAGCACGGCCGGAATGGCCTGCGCTTGAATCGGCGTTGGGGTTTCGTAGCCCTGCTCAAGCACAGCTTTGACGATGGCCGGAGCCAGGTTTAATTCTTCAAATTTCATAGATTGGCGCCAATCCATAGGCGCTATGGCATCAGCCCGCTCCGTGTTCAAAACACCGAGTCAGTCAAAGGCAGATGGGATACAAAGATGGAACGTTGGCGCGAGGCCAGGTTCCCGGCAAGTTGCCGATATTGTGGGCAACTGAAACACCACAACGGACCGGATTGTAGCTGAATTGGGGTCGGATCCCACGGTTTCGTCATTGCTGACAGGTTTCGTCATTGCGAACGCAGTGAAGCAATCCATGTTGGAGTGCCAGTGCTGTGGATCGCCATGTAGCTGTCAGCCGCGTGGCTGCCACCGAGGCTGCGCTCGCGATGACGAGTTCTTTTTAATAGTTATCGAGCACAGCGCCCTTGCTGGCGGTCGATGCGTTGAAGGCAAACTTGGCCAGCACACCCCGCGTGTAGCGCGGCTTGGGGGGCGTCCAGGCGGCGCGACGCCGGGCAATTTCAGCGTCGCTCACATTGAGTTGCAGCAGCAACTGGTGCGCGTCGATGGTGATGGCGTCGCCTTCGTGGATCAGCGCGATCAGGCCGCCGACGGCTGCCTCTGGGGCCACGTGGCCGACCACCATGCCCCAGGTGCCGCCAGAAAAACGGCCGTCGGTAATCAGGCCGACCGATTCGCCCAAGCCCTGGCCGATCAGCGCGCCGGTGGGCGCCAGCATTTCGGGCATGCCGGGGCCGCCTTGGGGGCCGAGGTAGCGCAGCACCATCACGTCACCCGCCACAATTTTGTTGGCCAGAATGGCAGCCAGGGCCGACTGCTCATCGTCAAAGACGCGCGCTGGGCCGGTCATGACCGGGTTCTTCAGGCCGGTGATTTTGGCAACGCAACCCTCGGGGCTCAAGTTGCCTTTCAGGATGGCCAAGTGGCCTTGTTGGTACATCGGCTTGGCGAGTGGCCGAATCACGTCCTGGTCGCCGCGCGGTGCAGCGGGAACGTCTTTGAGCACTTCGGCTATCGTCTGGCCGGTGATGGTGATGCAGTCGCCGTGCAGCAGACCGGCGCCCAGCAGCATCTTCATGACTTGCGGGATGCCACCGGCGCGGTGCAGATCGACCGCCAGGTATTTGCCGCTCGGTTTGAGATCGCACAGCACCGGGGTGCGCTGGCGTACGCGCTCAAAGTCATCAATCGTCCACTCGACCCCGGCGGCGTGGGCAATCGCCAGGAAGTGCAGCACCGCGTTGGTCGAGCCACCGATGGCCATGACCACGGCAATCGCGTTCTCGATCGATTTGCGGGTCACGATGTCACGCGGCTTGATGTCTTTCTTGATCGCTTCTATCAGGACCTTGGCCGATTCGCTGGCCGAGTTGACCTTCTCGTCGTGCGGATTGGCCATGGTGCTGGAGTAGGGCAGGGAGATGCCCAGCGCCTCAAAGGCCGAGCTCATGGTGTTGGCGGTGTACATGCCGCCACAGGAGCCGGGGCCGGGCACGGCACGGCGCTCGATTTCCAGCAGGTCGGCGTCGCTCATGCGGCCGGCGGCGTTCTCGCCGACCGCCTCGAACACGCTGACGATGTTGAGGTCTTTGCCCTGGTAATGGCCGGGCAGTATGGTGCCGCCATAAACATAGATGGCCGGTACATTGGCGCGCAGCATGCCCATCAGGCCGCCCGGCATGTTTTTGTCGCAACCGCCGATCACCAGCACACCGTCCATCCACTGGCCCTGCACGCAGGTTTCTATGCAGTCGGAGATGACTTCGCGGCTGACCAGCGAGTATTTCATGCCCTCGGTGCCCATCGACATGCCGTCCGAGATGGTGGGCGTGCCAAACACCTGCGCGTTGCCGCCGGCTTCTTCAATCGCGGCAATGGCGGCGTCGGCGAGCTTTTGCAAGCCGCTGTTGCACGGTGTGATGGTGCTGTGGCCGTTGGCGACGCCGATCATGGGCTTCTTGAAATCGTCTGCCTCGTAGCCCATGGCGTAGTACATGGAGCGGTTCGGCGCGCGTGACTTGCCCTCGGTGATGTTTTTGCTGCGTGGGTTGAGGGTACCGGATGGGGTGGTCATGGTGATTCTTTCACAAAAAGTTTGGATATATTCTAGGGGCATCCTGACGGCAGGCAACGATACCAAATACGGTCATTGCGAGGCGCACCGCGACCTCGGTGGCAGCCACGCGGCTGACAGCGACATGGCGATCTGTTCAGTCGTGCGGGCTTGCGCGGGGCCCGTCCCACATTGCGGCACAATCCTGACCATGCTGATCCATCCTCAAATCAATCCGGTTGCCCTGCAACTTGGCCCGCTGGCGATCCACTGGTATGGGCTCACCTATCTGGCGGCGTTTGGCCTGTTCATGTTCTTGGGCCGCTTGCGCTTGCGCCATGAACCATTTGCATCCATCACCGGAGTCGGTGCCTGGACGCGCGCCGATGTAGAAGATATCTTGTTCATGGGCGTGATGGGTGTCGTGCTGGGTGGTCGCCTGGGCTACTGCCTGTTTTACAAGCCGCTTTACTATGCGACGCATCTGCTGGAGATTTTTGCCGTGTGGCAAGGCGGCATGAGCTTTCACGGCGGCATGTTGGGCGTGATTGCGGCGATGCTCTGGTTTGCCCATTCACGCGCCAAGCCCTGGTTGCAAGTGGCTGATTTTGTGGCACCCTGTGTGCCCACCGGCCTGGCTGCCGGGCGCGTCGGCAACTTCATCAACGGCGAATTGTGGGGCCGCCTGAGCAGTCCGGACCTGCCCTGGGGTATGGTGTTTCGTGGTGCTGGCGATTTGCCACGGCATCCGTCTCAGGTCTATCAGTTTTTGGGCGAGGGCTTGCTGCTCTTTGTGCTGTTGTGGCTTTATGCCCGCAAGGAACGCAAGCAGGGCCAGGTGGCAGCGGCCTTTTTGATCGGTTACGGCGTGTTTCGATTTGCGGCCGAGTTTTTCCGCGAACCCGACGCATTTCTGGGCATTTTGTCGCTCGGCATGAGCATGGGACAGTGGCTCTGCGTGCCGATGATTGTTGGCGGTATTGGCTTGTGGTGGTGGGCGCAGCAACGTTTGGACAAGGCGAAGTAATAGCATGAGCGCAACCATCGAGTTGGCGCAACAGGGCAGTGTGGCACGGGTCACGCTGCGCAACCGTCTCAAGTTCAACGCCATGTCGCGCGCCATGTGGCGTGAGTTGCGCGCTGTGTTTGAGGGACTACAGCGCAGCACCGACTTGCGCTGCGTGATCGTCAGCGGTGCCGAAGCGAGCTTTTGCTCGGGTGGCGACATTTCGGAATACGCCGGGTTCCGCTTTGAGGAGGCGAGCCTGCGTGACTTCCATGAGAACGATGTCTGGCCTGGCTTGCAAGCCATGCTCGACTGTGATGTGCCCATCGTGGCGCAAATTGACGGCAACTGCATGGGTGCCGGGGTCGAGATTGCCAGTTGTTGCGACGTTCGATTGGCGGGCATGTCGGCCAAATTCGGCGCACCGATCGCCCGCCTGGGTTTCCCGATGGCTGCGCGCGAGACCGCCCTGGTGGCGCGTGAAGTCGGGCTGCCAGTGGCGCGCCAGATGCTGCTGGAAGCGGCTATTTTCAGTGCTGCCGAGATGAAGGCGGGCGGCTTTCTCAGCCGCGTGGTGCCTGAGGCCGATCTAGCCGATGCAGCGCAGGCCAGCGCGCAGCGCATTGCCGCGCTTTCACCGCAGGCGGCTCGATTGAACAAGCAGACGCTGCGCTCCTTGCTGAACCCACTGGCCAGCGTTGCTCATCCCGACAAAACTTACGCCTATGCCGACAGCGCCGAGCACCGCGAGGGCATCGGCGCTTTTCTGGAAAAGAGAAAGCCAGTTTTTTGAAAATTTTTCACTTTCATACTTTCAAACTGAAATGAACTATCAAGTCCCCACCTGTACTGCGAACGGCAATCTGTTTGCTGCCCTGCGAGCCGCTTTTCCGCCCGACCTGGACGCCGTCGCGGTTGAGACTGACAGCGGCCTTTGCTACAGTTGGCGCGACCTGGAACGTGCCAGTGCCATGCTGGCTAACTTGCTCGTTTCGCTCGATCTGCCGGTTGGCGCGCGCATTGCGGCGCAGGTAGACAAGTCGGTCGAGGCGATGCTGCTGTACCTGGCCACTTTACGTGCCGGTTTTGTGTTTTTGCCGCTCAACACCGCCTACCATAGCGCCGAGATGGCGTATTTCGTCGGCGACGCCGAACCGGCGGTGGTGGTCTGCACTGGCCCCAACTTTGGTTGGGTCAGCAAAATTGCTTTCAATGCCGGCACCCAATATGTCTTCACGCTCAACGATGACCGCAGCGGCTCGCTCTTGGCCCGCGCCGCCTATAGCTCCGATCAACACCAGGTAGCGCAAAAAGCTGCCGACGACGTGGCCGCCATTGTCTATACCAGCGGCACCACCGGGCGCAGCAAGGGTGCGCTGCTGACGCACGGCAATCTGCTCAGCAACGCGCAGGTGCTCAAAACTTATTGGGGCTGGCGCAGTGCCAACGAGGGCGCTGACGTGTTGATTCACGCCTTGCCGATCTTTCATGTGCACGGCTTGTTCGTGGCGATTCATGGCGCGCTGCTGAGCGCCAGCAAGATGATCTGGTTGGCCCGTTTTGACCCCAAACTGGTGTTGCAAAAAATGCCTGAGGCCACCGTATTCATGGGCGTGCCCACGCTCTATGTGCGCCTGCTGGCCGAGCCCGGCTTGACGCGCGATGTGGTTCGCCACATGCGGCTCTTCATTTCGGGCTCAGCGCCTTTGCTGATCGATACCTTCAAGGAATGGCAGAGCCGCACCGGCCACACCATTCTGGAGCGCTATGGCATGAGCGAGACCATCATGCTCACGTCCAACCCGTACCAGGCCGAGCAAGGCGAGCGGCGTGGCGGCACCGTCGGTTTTCCGCTGCCGGGGGTGCAACTGCGCGTGCAGGATGACTCGGACCGGGGTCTGCCGCTGGGTGAAATTGGCGGCATCCAGGTCAAGGGCCCCAATGTGTTCAAGGGCTACTGGCGCATGCCCGACAAGACGGCAGAAGAATTCACGGCTGACGGTTTTTTCAAGACGGGAGACGTTGGCAAAATTGATGCGAATGGCTACGTGACGATTGTCGGCCGCAGCAAAGACCTGATCATCAGTGGTGGCTACAACGTCTATCCTGCCGAAATTGAAGGCTATATCAATGAACTGCCCGGCGTGGCTGAGAGTGCGGTGATTGGCATTCCGCACGCCGATTTTGGTGAGGTCGGCGTGGCCGTGATGGTTGCCAAGCCGGGTGTGGTGCTAGAGCCCAGTCAGATCACCGCCAGCCTGAAAGCCACGCTGGCCAATTTCAAGGTGCCTAAACAATGCATTGTGGTCGATGCGTTACCGCGCAACGCCATGGGCAAGGTGCAAAAGAATGTGCTGCGAGAGCGCTATAGTTAGCGCAGCACCAGCACCGGCACGTGCGAGTGTGTCAGCACCAGTTGGGTCTCGCTACCGAGCAACAGGCGCTTGATGCCGCGCCGACCGTGCGAGGCCATCACGATCAGGTCGCATTTGTGCTTCTTGGCGGTGTTGATGATGGCGTCTGAGATTAGGTCTGACTTGACCGTGACAGCCTTGACCTTGACACCTTTGGCCAAACCGGCTTTCTGCACGGCATCGACGATGGCTTGTCCCTCTTCGGCCCATTGCTTTTCCACCCGGCTGACTTCGGCCGCCTGCAACGCCAGACCCCCTTCAAAATAGCTTTGCGGGTAACGCGGAATGATTTTCACGGCGACCAATTCGGCCTGCGCCAGCGCGGCCAGCTCAATGGCGCTGGCCACGGCTTTTTTGGAGAGCGTGGAACCGTCGGTGGCGACCAGAATTTTTTGATACATGAATTGCTCCGGTTGATAAGGAGCCTCAAGCTTACTCTGTTGAACTTTATTTTTACTGATTTTTGTCAAGTAAACCGTTCCTTGTCGCCACAATTCAAATGAAGGACTTCGGGTTCACCAAATCTTTCAGCGCATCGGTATTGAGAATGCGGACATGGCGCTGCTTGACTTCGACAATGCCTTCATCGGCAAATCTGGAGAAGGTGCGGCTCACCGTTTCAAGTTTCAGGCCAAGGAAGCTGCCGATTTCTTCACGCGTCATGCGCAGTATCAATTCGGACTGGGAAAAACCCCGGGCGTGCAGTCGCTGCACCAGGTTGAGCAGGAAAGTGGCCAGACGTTCTTCGGCGCGCATGCTGCCCAGGAGCAACATGACGCCATGCTCGCGCACAATTTCGCGGCTCATGATTTTGTGGACATGGCGTTGCAGGGAGGTCACGACGCGTGAGAGCTCTTCAATGCAATCAAAGGGCATGACGCAGACTTCGGCGTCTTCAAGGGCCACAGCGTCACAGGTGTGGTGGTCGTTGACAATGCCGTCAAGGCCAATGACTTCGCCGGCCATTTGAAAGCCGGTGACTTGATCGCGACCGTCCTGCGAGGCGACACGGGTCTTGAAGAAACCGGTGCGAATTGCATAAAGATTGCTGAATTTCTCGCCCTTCTGAAAGAGCGTTGTGCCCCGTTTGACTTTTCGCCGGGCTACCACCATGTCGTCAATCTGATCAAGTTCCTCTTGCGTCAACCCAATTGGCATGCAGAGTTCGCGCAAATTGCAGTTGGAGCAAGCGACTTTGATGGTTTGTGGGTTCATGTTTTGTATTTTGACACTAATCAGTACACATTCCTGATATGGGTCAATCCCATTGTGCTTAGACTCTTCTATTATGTAATCTGGATCATTGTTTAATCCCAGCTTTTCAGGCATATTTGCCATGCCTGACTAGGAACTTTTATGAACGCAGTTGTTGCCGACCCCATTTCTGAAGAACTGATACATCGCTTTGATGTATCGGGTCCACGCTATACCTCCTACCCAACGGCTGACCGTTTTGTCGAGGCGTTTTCAGTTGCAGACTACACGCAGGCCTTGAAGCAACGTCGCACCGGTGCGGCGGCAATGGCGTTGCCGTTGTCGCTCTACGTTCACATTCCATTTTGTGAATCGCTTTGCTATTACTGTGCCTGTAACAAAATCATCACCAAACACCATGATCGGGCTGCGCCTTATCTGCGCTACTTAAGCCGTGAGGTCGATTTGCACACCGCCATCTTGGGGCTTGGGCAAAGCGTGACGCAATTGCATCTGGGCGGTGGTTCGCCCACTTTTTTGTCGGATGACGAACTGCGCGAATTGATGGACATGCTGCGGCGCAACTTTACCCTGGAGGCGGGCGGCGAATATTCGATCGAAGTGGATCCACGCACGATTGACGCGTCACGCCTGGATACGCTGGCCGAGCTGGGCTTTAACCGCCTGAGTTTTGGCATTCAGGACTTTGACCCGGAGGTGCAAAAATCGGTGCATCGGGTGCAGCCCGCCGAGCAGGTTTTTGCCTTAGCGGCGGCGGCGCGCGAGCGCGGATTTGAATCCATCAACGCTGATCTGATCTACGGCCTGCCCTTGCAAACTCCGGAGTCTTTCGCCCGTACCGTGGCCCAGGTGATCGAGCTGCGGCCCGAGCGCATTGCCCTGTATGCCTACGCCCATCTGCCTGAGCGCTTCAAGCCGCAACGCCGCATTTCAACCGTCGAGATTCCCAGCGGCGGCGCCAAAGTGGCGATGCTGGCGCGCTCGATGGCGTCTTTCATTGCGGCCGGTTATGTTTATGTCGGCATGGATCACTTTGCATTGCCGACCGATTCGCTGGCGATTGCCAAGCGGCAGGGGCGCTTGCATCGCAATTTTCAAGGCTACAGCACACAGCCTGACTGCGATCTGATCGGCTTGGGGGTGTCGTCGATTGGCCGCATTGGTGCCACTTACAGCCAGAATGCCAAGACCCTCGAAGAGTATTACGACTACCTCGACCAAGGGCGCTTTGCTGTGGTGCGCGGACTGGCGTTATCCCGTGACGATTTGCTGCGCCGTGCCGTCATCATGGGTCTGATGTGCCAGGGGCAGGTCTTGTTTGAATCGATCGAGCTGGCCCATTTGATTGAATTCAGAAAGTATTTCGCCGCTGAAATGGAGAACCTGAAAAAGCTGGCGGATCAGGGCTTGGTCAGCATCGACGACAACGGCATTCAAGTCACCGAAATGGGCTGGTTCTTTGTGCGCGGCGTGGCGATGGTGTTTGATCGCTACTTGCAAACGGATCGCACCCGGGCCCGCTTTTCCAAGATCATCTGATCGCGAGTTGATGATTGCCAATGGCCTTGATGAAAGGCCAGGTTGGGATAATCCGACCATGCCCAATTCTCAAATCGTCGCCCCAAACCGCCCGAAGCTCTCGGTGGCACCGATGCTCGACTGGACTGATCGGCATTGCCGCTACTTTCATCGCCTGCTCACTCGCCATGCCCTGTTGTATTCCGAGATGGTGACGACCGGGGCCTTGCTGCATGGCGATGTGGCGCGCCACCTTGACTACAACGCGCCAGAGCACCCGCTGGCGCTGCAACTCGGCGGCAGCGAGCCGACCGAGCTGGCGCAATGCGCCAAATTGGGTGAACAATGGGGCTACGACGAGATCAACCTGAACTGTGGTTGCCCGAGCGAGCGGGTGCAGCGCGGCGCCTTTGGCGCCTGCCTGATGGCCGAACCTCTGTTGGTAGCCGACTGCGTCAAGGCGATGCTGGACGCGGTGCAAGTGCCGGTCAGCGTGAAACATCGCATTGGCATCGACCGGGTCGAGAGCTACGATTTTGTGCGTGATTTCGTCGGTGCGCTCAGTGAAGCCGGCTGCGCCCTATTTATCGTTCATGCCCGCAACGCCTGGCTCAAGGGTCTAAGCCCCAAGGCCAACCGCGAGGTGCCGCCGCTGCATTACGACTGGGCCTACCGGCTCAAACGCGATTTTCCGGCACTCACCGTCGTTGTCAATGGCGGCATCACGAGCAGCGAGCAGGTGGTCGAGCAGCTGGCGCAGCTCGACGGCGTCATGGTCGGTCGCGCCGCTTATCACAACCCCTGGTGGCTGGCTTGCTGGGATGCAGAGTTTTTGGATGCCGTTCGCCCGGAGTCGGTCGAAAGCTTGACTCGCGAGCAGGTCGAAGAGCAGATGTGCGACTACATGGCGCGTGAGGCCACCACGCACGGCACGCCCTGGCCCACGATTGCCCGCCACATGCTCGGCCTGCGCCACGGCCTGCCAGGCGCACGGCACTGGCGTCAGGTGTGGAGCGACCATAAGCTTAAAGACCTGTCAGCGCGGGAAGTGATGGCGCTGGCGCGTGGTGGCTTGGACGGGTGCGGCCTAGATTTGAGTCGATAGTTCCAGCCACTGTTCTTCCAGCGTTTGCAACTCGTCGTTGACGCTTTTGAGGCGCTTGCTCAATTTGGCAATTTCAGTGGCCGGGGGTGCGGCGCAAAGTTGCGCCTCCAGCGCTTCGCCTTCGGTGTTGAGAGCGGCCAGGCGAGACTCCAGAGCGTCGAGTTGGCGCTGGACCAAGCGCTGACCGCCAGCGGGTGCGGTTTTGACCTTGTCTTTGCCCGGCGCTGCCGATTGCGCCTGGCGCTCGGCTTTGGCGCTAAGGCTGCTGGCCTCCTTGATGGCCTCGCGTTGGCGCTTGGCCTGGTCCAACAAATAGCGCTGGTAGTCATCCAGATCGCCGTCGAACGGCTCGATACCGCCGCGCGAGACCAGCCAGAATTCATCGCAGACCGAGCGCAGCAGGGCGCGGTCATGACTGACCAGCATGACAGTGCCCTCAAACTCGTTGAGAGCCATGGCAAGCGCCTCGCGCGTGGCCAGGTCTAGGTGGTTGGTCGGCTCGTCGAGCAACAGCAGGTTGGGGCGTTGCCAGACGATCATGCACAGCACCAGGCGCGCTTTTTCGCCGCCGCTCATGCTGCCGACCGCCTGCTTGACCATGTCGCCGCCAAAGTTGAAGGTGCCGAGGAAACTGCGCAGGTCCTGTTCGCGGGTGGCCTGCCCGGCAATTTTTCCGATCGCAGTCAGTTCCTTGACCATGTGGGCCATGTGCTCTAGCGGCGTCTCCAGCGGGCGCAACAGGTCGAGTTCCTGCTGGGCAAAGTAGCCGATGTTGAGGCCCTTGCCTTCGGTGATTTCACCGCTGATCGGTGCCAGCACGCGGGCAATGGTTTTTACCACGGTCGATTTGCCCTGGCCGTTGGCTCCCAGGATGCCGATGCGCTGACCGGCCAGCACCGAGCGGCTGACGTTGCGCACGATGATGGTGGGTGGAGTGCCGGGCGGGGCGTCGTCAAGCGGTGGGTAGCCAAAGCTCACACCACTCATCGCCAGCATCGGGTTGGGCAGGTTGGCCGGTTCCTTGAATTCAAAAGTGAAGTCGGCCTCGGACAACAGTGGTGCAATTTTCTCCATGCGGTCGAGCGCCTTGACACGGCTTTGCGCCTGCTTGGCCTTGCTGGCTTTGGCCTTGAAACGGGCGATGAACTTTTGCAGGTGGGCAATCTTGTCCTGCTGCTTGGAAAAAGCGTTTTGTTGCAGCGTCATCTGCTCGGCACGCAGGTCTTCAAACTTGCTGTAGTTGCCGCCGTAGCGCACCAGTTTGGTGGCGTCGATGTGCAGCGTGACGTTGGTCACGGCGTCCAGAAACTCGCGATCGTGGCTGATGACGATCATGGTGCCTTCGTACTTTTTCAGCCACGACTCCAGCCACACCAGCGCGTCCAGGTCCAGGTGGTTGGTCGGCTCGTCGAGCAGCAGCAGGTCGGATGGGCACATCAGTGCGCGCGCGAGCTGTAGGCGCATGCGCCAGCCCCCCGAAAAGCTGTTGACCGGGTTGGTCAGCTCGGTGGTTTTAAAACCCAGTCCGAGGATCAGCGCCTGCGCGCGCGCCGGTGCGTCGTGGGCGCCAGCGTCTTGCAACGCCATGTAGGCGTGCGCCATGCGGTTGTAGTCGTCGGTGGCTTCTGCGGCAGCGACTTCCTGCTGCGCCGACAGCAAAATCGTGTCGCCTTCCATCACAAAGTCGGTTGCACTTTGCGCTGTCTCCGGCATGTCCTGTGCCACTTGGCCGAGCCGCCATTGGACCGGAATGCTGTAGTCGCCCGCGTCTTCGTGCAGCGTGCCGTTGAACAGCGCGAAGAGCGAGGATTTGCCGGCACCGTTGCGCCCTACCAGCCCGACCTTTTCGGTTGGATTGATGGTGACATTGGCCGCGTCAAGCAGCACTTTGGCACCGCGGCGCAGGGTCAGGTTCTTAAGAGTAATCAAGGAAATGATTGAGTTAGTTTTATTTGAATTCGTCATTGCGAGGAGCGCAGCGACGCAGCAATCCAGGCAGTCCGGGTCATGGATTGCCGCGCTACGCTCGCGATGACGACCAGGAAGTTCGCAATGACGGCCAGCGCTGCGCTCGCAACGACAAGAGATTTGTCATCCTGGATTTGATCCGGAACCTGCGTATTGTAGAAGTTGACAAGCCAGCAGCGCTTCGCGCGTGAGCAAAAGTACCTGGTCTTCACCGGCACTGGTCGCCAGCCAGACGGCTTCCAGGGTCGCAAATGCGGCTTCAAAGTTGGCCCGTTCATTGCCAATTTCAAGCACCAGCACGGCCGGTTCGCTCATGTGGGCAGGTGCCGCGCGCAGCAGATTGCGGATGAAATCCATGCCGTCGCTGCCGCCACATCGGTTGCCGTCCAGCGCCAACCCCGGCTCGGCCTGAAATTCGAGTGGCAGGGCGGCCATACTTTGGGCGTTGACGTAGGGCGGGTTGCACAGAATCAAGTCATAGCGGCCCGGCACGCTGGCAAATCCATCTGATTCAATCAGCTTGATGCGCCCTGCCATGCCGTGCTTATCGATGTTGATGCGTGCCACTTCCAGCGCAGCGGCAGAAATGTCTGACGCATCGACAACGACGTCTGGGTAGGCTATTGCCGTCAGTACGGCCACGCTGCCATTGCCACTGCACAGATCAAGCACGCGCTGCGTGGTCTCACTCAGCCACGGATCGATCGCACCACTGACCAATAGTTCGGCAATCAGGGAGCGCGGCACAATGGCACGCTCATCGACATAAAACGGCACACCCATCAACCAGGCCTCGTGGGTCAGGTAGGCGGCTGGCTTGCGTGACGTAATTCTTGTTTTTAACAGTGTCATGACCTGCGAATACTCAGACGGCGTAATCACTCGATGAGCGTGAAGCTCGCGCAGTGACTCAGTCACTCCCTCGCCCTTTGGGAGAGGGCTGGAGTGAGGGCAACGGGATGGGGTCTCATCGTCGCGTTCATCCAACGGCGTATCAAGCGGCAAGCCAAGCTGCCACAGCACCAGCCAGGCGGCTTCGTCAAAAGCGTTGTCAGTGCCGTGACCAAAAGCGACACCTGCCTCATGCAGTTGTTGCGCCGCGGCTTCAACCAGTTCCAGAACGGTCATGGGTTTAGCCGCAAACTGAGGTTTTCCAGCACACGCCGATAAATGTTTTTCAGCGTTTCAATCTCGACTAAATCGACGTATTCGTCGATGGCATGAATGCTGGCGTTGGGTGGTCCGAGCTCGATCACTTGCGGGCAGATTTGGGCAATAAAGCGACCATCGCTGGTGCCGCCGCTGGTGGAAAGTACCGTGTTGATGCCGCTCTCGCTTTTGATCGCCAGTGCCACCGCATCGACCAGGGTGCCCGGCTCGGTCAAGAAGGGCGAGCCACCCAAAGTCCAGTTCAACTCGTAGTTGAGCGCGTGCCGCTCCAGCACCGCAGTCAGGCGACTTTGCAGCGTCTTGGGCGTGGACTCGGTGGAAAATCGAAAATTGAAATCGATCACCAGCTCGCCCGCAATGACGTTGCTGGCACCGGTGCCGCCGTGAATGTTGCTGACTTGCCAAGAGGTCGGTTGGAAGAATGCATTGCCACGGTCCCACTCGATGTCAACCAATTCGGCCAATGCCGGCGCGACCAGATGAATCGGGTTTTGGGCCAACTGTGGATAGGCAATGTGGCCTTGCACACCCTTGACTGTGAGACGACCGCTCAGGCTGCCACGGCGACCGTTTTTGATGGTGTCGCCGCTGCGCGCCAGCGCCGTCGGTTCGCCGACGATGCAGTAGTCAAGCCGCTCACCACGCAGCGCAAGGGCTTCGCACACTTTGACGGTGCCGTCCAGCGCCGGGCCTTCTTCATCGCTGGTAAGCAAGACGCCAAGCGCCAAGGCGGTGTCGGGTTGGGCGGCGACAAATTCCTCGATCGCCACCACAAAGGCGGCGATCGAGGCTTTCATATCGGCCGCGCCGCGCCCATACAACCTGCCCGCGCGCAGCGTCGGTGTGAATGGGTCGCTTTGCCACTGCGCCAGTGGGCCAGTCGGAACGACATCGGTGTGACCGGCAAACACGGCCAATGGGCTCGCTGCGTTGGCATGTCTAGCCATTGCCGCAGGTCGCTTGGCCCACAAATTGGTGACGCGAAAAGAGTCCGGTCCGCTACAGATGGTTTCGCAAACGAAGCCCAAAGGGCGCAAGCGCTCGGCAATGATTTGCTGGCACAGCGCGTCAGAGGGCGTGAGCGAAGGCCGCTCAATCAGTTGTTGAGCCAGGGCAAGGCTAGGCGTCATCAGTGTTTCACGTCGAGGGTAATTTCGGTGAAGGTGGGCTCGTCGTCTGCATCTTCAGGCTGGTTCTCGGGCTTGCTGCGGGCGCTAAAGTCGTTTTGCATGCGCCACATCAAATTGGTCGCCGAGTCGGCATTGGCGAGGCCCTCTTTGCGATCGATGACGCCGCTGACAATCATGCGCGCGATGTCTTGCTCAAAGGTCTGGCTGCCTTCGGCCATGGATTTTTCCATGGCTTCCTTGACGCCGGAGAAATCGCCCTTGCCAATCAATTCGGCAATCAGGCTGGTATTGAGCATGATCTCTACTGCGGGTGCGCGGCTGCCGTCGAGCTTGCGCAATAGGCGTTGCGACACAATCGCTTTGAGCGCCGAAGCCAGATCGCCAAGCAGGGTCTGGCGCACTTCGACCGGGTAAAAACTCAGAATTCGGTTGAGTGCCTGGTGACTGTTGTTGGCGTGCAGGGTGGCCAGACACAAATGGCCGGTCTGGGCGTAGGTGATGGCCGCTGTCATGGTTTCACGGTCGCGAATTTCACCAATCAGGATCACGTCGGGCGCTTGGCGCAAAGCGTTTTTTAGCGCAATCTGGGCCGATTGGGTGTCGCTGCCGACCTCGCGCTGGTTGACGATCGAATGTTTGTTCTTGAACAGGAATTCGATCGGGTCTTCGATCGTCAGGATATGGCCCGTGGCCTTTTCGTTGCGGCAGTCGAGCATCGAAGCCAGCGTCGTGCTTTTGCCCGCGCCGGTGGCGCCCACCATCAGAATGAGGCCGCGCTTTTCCATAATGAGATCGGCCAGAACCAGCGGCACAGACAATGTGGAGAGCGCCGGGATATCGATGGTGATGAAGCGGATGACCACAGCAACCGAGCCGCGCTGGCGCATGGCGCTGATACGAAAACGCCCGGCTCCTTCAACCGCCCAAGCCATGTTGAGCTCGTTGGTTTCTTCCAACTCTTGCATGCGCTCAGCGGGCAGAATTTCAGCCAGTAAATTGCGCGGCGCATCGCTCGGCAGGATCTGGCTGTTGATGGGGACGCAGACCCCGTTAATGCGGATCAGCGCAGGTGAGTTGGCCGACAAATAAACGTCCGAGGCTTTTTTTTCGCCCATCAGGCGAAGGATGCGCTCCATCGTGCCTTTTGTGCTGTCGGTTGTCATGCTGGTGCCTCGGGTAGCTTCCAAAAAATGAAAAAAATATCAGTCGCGCAGCAAGTCGTTGAGGCTGGTTTTGGCGCGGGTTTGGGCATCCACTCGCTTGACGATGATGGCGGCGTACAAGCTGTATTTGCCACCGTCCTTGGGCAGGTTGCCGCTGATGACCACCGAGCCGGCCGGGATGCGGCCATAGCTCACGCTGTCAGTGGCGCGGTCGTAAATCGGCGTGCTTTGCCCGAGATAGACCCCCATCGAAAGCACCGAATTTTCTTCCACGATCACGCCTTCGACCACTTCCGAGCGGGCGCCGATAAAACAATTGTCCTCGATGATGGTGGGGTTGGCCTGCATCGGCTCCAGCACGCCGCCGATGCCAACGCCACCGCTCAAATGGACGTTTTTGCCGATCTGTGCGCAGGAGCCCACCGCCGCCCAGGTATCGACCATGGTGCCCTCATCCACAAAAGCGCCGATGTTGACAAAGGAGGGCATCAGGATCACGCCTTTACCGATAAAACTGCCACGGCGCGCCACGGCCGGTGGCACGATGCGCACGCCGCTGGCTTTCATGCCCGCCTCGTCCATATGGGAAAACTTGGTGGGCACTTTGTCGTAAAAACCCAGCTCTCCGGCTTTGATGACGGCATTGTCCTTGAGGCGAAAACTCAGCAGCACCGCCTTCTTGATCCATTGGTGCGTCGTCCATTGGCCCACGCTCTCCCGAGTGGCAACGCGCAAGCGCCCGGCGTTGAGGTCGCTGATAACGTGCTCGACCGCATCCATGACTTCCTGGGGCGCGGACTGGGTCGAAAAATTGGCGCGATTTTCCCACGCGGCGTCGATAATTTGTTGCAATGGTTGGGTCATGAAATACTTCTTTCAGGGGCGGCTGCAAGATGGGCTAGCAGCATCGGTGCATTGTAAAGTGCGAACCAGCCAGCGGCAAAATCGGCGTCATTGCTCTTCACATTGCCGTTCAAATAAAAGTTAACACGGGTGTCACCCCGCCATACCAGCCCAACCAGTATTGGGCGGCAAGCTCCAGACTGCTGGATGCGCCCGTGCTTAGCAGCAGGCATTGTCCTGGCCGCTCACCGCTGGCGAAACTTGGCAGCAGGCGCCGCGTCTGGCGTGCCACCGGTTCGCCGTTGCTGATCAACTTGACGCCACTCCCCAGCAGTTCGGTGAGCTGCTCACTGGCAAAGGGGTAGTGCGTGCAGCCGAGTACGAGGCTATCGATTTGCCCTGCCTGCGTACCAAATTGGCCGATTGCCGTTGTGTAAATTTCGCACAAGGCTTTGATCCTTGGGGTTTCCTGACGTTCGATCGCATCGGCCAAACCATCGCAGGGCTGGCAGACAAAGTCCACCTGCTCGGCAAGCGTTGCCAGCAGCGTGCGAAATTTGACGCTTTGCAGCGTGCCGCGTGTGGCCATGACACCGATGCGCCGTGTCTGGCTGTGCGCCAGTGCCGGCTTCAGGGCCGGTTCGACGCCGATGATGGCAAGCTTGGGGTGATCTTGGCGCAGCAGTTCAATCGCCGCTGCCGTGGCGGTGTTGCAGGCCACCACCAGAGCCTTGATGTGGTACCGCGCCAGCAGGTGTGCAGTGATGGTGCGGGTGCGACCGATGACGTGGGCATCAGTGCGTTCGCCGTAGGGCGCGTAGGCGCTGTCGGCCACATAGACAAAGTCTTCCAGTGGCAGCTCTGCGCGCAGCGCCTTGAGGACACTCAGGCCGCCGATGCCACTGTCAAACACCCCGATCGGGCACTGGCCTGAAGCGGGGGAAGAAGCCAATTCCAATCAGGTGCCAGCCACCGTAATGCCTTTGAACTCGCCGCTGGCAATGCGTTTTTGCCA
This sequence comes from Rhodoferax sp., assembly GCA_003133245.1. Classification (GTDB taxonomy): domain Bacteria; phylum Pseudomonadota; class Gammaproteobacteria; order Burkholderiales; family Burkholderiaceae_C; genus Rhodoferax. The sequence continues at coordinate 71,699 of PKWM01000042.1, forward strand.
CTCGGCCGGGCCGGTGATGTGGGCGCTGGTGCCGCCCGCATCGACCGCCACGGTGACCGGCATATCGACCACGTCGAATTCGTAAATGGCTTCCATGCCGAGGTCGGCAAAGCCAAGCACGCGCGAGGTTTTTATCGCTTTGCTGACCAGGTAAGCGGCACCGCCTACCGCCATCAGATAGGCGCTCTGGTGTTTCTTGATGGCTTCAATCGCCACCGGTCCGCGCTCGGCCTTGCCGACCATGGCGATCAGGCCGGTCTGGGCCAGCATCATCTCGGTAAAACCGTCCATGCGGGTCGCCGTGGTCGGGCCGGCCGGACCGACCGCTTCGCCCTTGATCGGATCGACCGGGCCAACGTAGTAAATCACGCGGTTGGTAAAGTCCACCGGCAGTTTCTCGCCCTTGGCCAGCATGTCCTTGATGCGCTTGTGGGCGGCGTCGCGCCCGGTCAGCATCTTGCCGTTGAGCAGCAGGGTGTCGCCGGGTTTCCAGCTCGCGACTTCGGCCTTGGTCAGCGTGTTGAGATTGACCTTTCTGCTCTTGACGTAGTCGGGTGCCCATTGCACGTCGGGCCAGGTGTCAAGCGCAGGCGGCGTCAGATAGACCGGGCCGCTGCCGTCCATCACAAAGTGCGCGTGGCGCATGGCGGCGCAGTTGGGGATCATGGCGATGGGCTTGCCGGCCGCGTGCGTCGGGTACATTTTGATTTTGACGTCGAGCACGGTGGTGAGTCCGCCCAGGCCTTGGGCGCCTATGCCCAGCGCGTTAACCTTTTCGAGCAACTCAATGCGCAGTGCTTCGGTTTTTGTCAGTGCTTTTCCAGCAGCGGCTTTGGCCTGCAGCTCGTGCATGTCCAGGCTGTCCATCAGGCTTTCTTTGGCCATCAGCACGGCTTTCTCGGCGGTGCCGCCAATGCCGATGCCCAGGATGCCGGGCGGGCACCAGCCGGCGCCCATGGTCGGCACCGTCTTGAGCACCCAATCGACTACCGAGTCGTTCGGGTTGAGCATGTACATCTTGCTTTTGTTTTCGCTGCCGCCGCCTTTGGCGGCCACCGTCACTTCGAGCTTATCGCCCGGAACGATCTCGGTGAAGATCACGGCCGGCGTGTTGTCTTTGGTGTTCTTGCGCTCAAACTGCGGGTCGGCCACCACGCTGGCGCGCAGCGGGTTGTCGGGGTTGGTATAGCCGCGGCGCACGCCTTCGTTGATGGCGTCATCAAGGCTGCCGGTGAATTCGCCCCAGCGCACGTCCATGCCGACTTTTAGAAAGACGTTGACGATGCCGGTGTCCTGGCAAATCGGGCGGTGGCCTTCTGCCGACATCTTGCTGTTGGTCAGAATTTGCGCGATCGCATCTTTGGCCGCCGGGCTTTGCTCAAGCTCGTAGGCGCGCGCCAGATGGGTGATGAAGTCGGCCGGGTGGTAGTAGCTGATGTACTGTAAAGCAGCGGCAACGGATTCTATAAGATCATTTTGTTTTATTAAAGTCATTGTAAGTCCTTGTTGTTAAACAGAAAAATGTTGCAGAAATATAAAATTGTGACAGGGGTGAAACAGTGTGACAGTGGCTGTCACAATTTTGTCGCACATTGCGGCAACTGCTAAAAAAATTGCAGCAGCACAATTCATCTAGATTCGCTTTCTGACTTGCCACAACTTTAACGTAATTGCGTACAGCCACTCTGCCAGTCCAGATCGTTTTTCGTTGCAATCATGATGACGCTCAAAAAATTCCCCAATTTCCGCAACGCCACCGCCACGGTTCGTCCATCGTCGTCCTCTCTCTCCATCATCTCAATCACTCGTGGTACGGTTTGATGGTTGTACCGACATTTGACCGATGCAACTGCGCCAGCTTTTCACGCGACTGGCGCATCTTCAATTGTTCAGCGTTCGTGTCGGCCTGGACCTTCAACTGTTTCGCTCTATCCTTTGCCGACTTCGCATTGGCCTTCAT
>PKWM01000023.1 GCA_003133245.1 Rhodoferax sp.
AAGATGGTATCCCTACCCTCCTTTTTGAATTTGCGTAAAGGAATAGCGGGGTTGCTGCACGCGCTGCCGAGCCAGTGCCGGGTCTGCCATGCCTGGCCCACACATAGCATTTGCGAGGCTTGCATCGACCGCTTCGCCCAGCCACAACCGCGCTGTCAAACGTGTGCCCTGCCTGTGCCGGCACAAATTAAACACTGCGGCGCCTGCATCAAAACCACGCCACCTCTGGACATTTGTCTGGCCGCTGTCAGCTACGCTTTTCCCTGGTCGAAGTTGATCGTCGATTACAAATTTCACAACCAACCGGGGCTGGCCAGCGCATTTGCCCTGCTGCTTCGCAGCACACCCTGGGTCGAGCCGGCGCTCGACGCCGCCGATTTGGTTTTACCAATGCCACTCTCCAAAGAGCGCTTGCAAACGCGCGGCTTCAACCAGGCGCTCACCTTGGCACGACAACTTGCGCCGGATAAAACCGACCAGCGCCTGCTGCTTCGCATCAAGGACACGCCGGCGCAAAGCTCGCTCAAACGCGCGGATCGGCTGAACAGTCTGAACGATGCGTTTGCCGTTGAGCCTTTGCTGGTTGAAAAAATCAGGGGTGCCCGGCTGGTGCTGGTTGACGATGTGATGACCAGCGGTGCCTCGCTTTATGCGGCAGCTCGGGTGCTGCGCTCGGCAGGCGCGGCGCACATCACCGCTGTGGTCATCGCCCGCACCGAATAATATTGCCCCCTTGCGTTCCATGCTTGCGCATGGCCCGGGGCTTGTCGCTGCGCTGCCCCCCAAGGGGGCTGTTTCGCCCTCGGATGGATTCGACAGAGGACAGGCGACAGGGGAACGGCCCGGCGGCGAAACTCGCTCCACGCTGCGACAATTCAGTGATGTTTCATATCGTTCTGGTTGAACCCGAGATCCCGCCCAACACCGGCAACATCATCCGTCTGGCCGCCAACACCGGCTGCACGTTGCACCTGATTGAGCCGCTCGGTTTTTCGATGGAAGACAAGCAATTGCGCCGCGCCGGGCTCGACTACCACGAGTACGCCACACTCAAGCGACATGCCAGTTGGCAGGCATTTTTAGAGTCTGAAAACCCCGCAAGCGAGCGCCTGTTCGCCATGACGACGCACGCCAGCCGCACGGTATTTGAGGCGCAATTTGCGAGCGGCGACTGGCTGGTGTTTGGCGCCGAAACGCGAGGCTTGTCGGCGCCGGTGCGCCAATCGTTTGCCCCGGCGCAGTGCCTGAAGCTGCCGATGCTGGCCGGGCAGCGCAGCCTGAATTTATCCAATGCCGTCGCTGTGACGGTCTTTGAGGCCTGGCGGCAAAATGATTTTGCGAGAGCCGCTCTGGATGTGCCAAATTGGGGTCAGAGCCCAAATCGGTAAAGCATTTTTGGCAAGCTCGAATGTCCTGCCCCGAATTGGGATCCGACCCCAATTTAGGGGTAATAGCGCGCCAGCGACTCGGCGATGCATACCGGCTTGGTCAGGCCCTCGCGCTCGATTGCCACTGACCAGCTCATTTGCACACCCCCCTGGTCAATCGGCTCACTGCTGATTAGCTTCAACCGAGCGCGCAAGCGGCTGCCAACCGGCACCGGCGCTGTGAAACGCACCTTGTTGAGCCCGTAATTGACGCCCATGCGCTTTTCCACAATATTTAATGATGATATGAAAAATGCCGGGATCAACGAGAGCGTCAAAAAGCCATGCGCAATGGTGCCGCCATAGGGGCCGGCCTTGGCGCGTTCGATGTCCACGTGGATCCATTGATGGTCGCCGGTAGCCTGGGCAAACTGGTTGACCTGCTCTTGCGTGATGGTGGTCCAGTCGCTCACGACCACTTCCTGACCCGTCAAGGCTGAGAGTTCCGCGAAGGTTTGAAATGTTTTCATGGCATCACTGTAACTGACTCGCTACTTGAGGTGCTAAACACCTGCCGGCAGCATAAAGTCAAGCGCCATGGCCAGACTCAAGGCCGTGACGATGAAAATGGACAACACAAACTGCTTTTTCGCCCAGGCTTGTTCGTTGGCCGATTTATCAAACCATGCACTACAGAACCAAAAGGCGCCCAGTGACAAAGCAGCGGCGAAGTAGGCCATACCGGTATACCCGCTGAGCGTCAACATCAGAGCGGCCGCAGTAAAGGCCAGGATGTAGGCCAGCATATGGCGCTTGGTCAACGCTACCCCGCGCTTGACCGGCAACACCGCAATGGCGGCGGCGCGGTAGTCGCGCAGCCGGTAAATCGCAATCGCGTAGGCGTGCGGCATCTGCCACAGGCTGAAAATCAGCAGTAGCAGCACCGCTTCCAGATCAAATTGATTTCTGACCGCGCAGTAGGCCACCAGCGGTGGGGCCGCGCCCGAGAGGCTGCCGATCAAGGTACCGTGCACACTATGGCGCTTGAGCCAGAGCGAATAGGCACCCAAATAAATCAGCATTCCCGCCAGCGCCACGGCGACGGCCAGCAGATTGGTTTTTGCAACCAGCAAGGCGATGCCGAGCAGACCGAGCACACTCGCATAAGCCAGCGCCGCCGACACTGAAATCAGCCCCCGCACCAGCGCACGCTCACGCGTGCGTTGCATTTTGGCGTCGATGTCGCGGTCAATCACGTTGTTGAAGACGCAAGCCGAGGCCACCACCAGCGACACGCCCAGCAGAACGGTCAACAACAAACTGATATCAACGCTGCCCCTGGAAGCAAGCAAAAATGCGCCGGCAATCGATACCATATTGCCCAGCACGATCCCCGGCTTGGCCAACATCAGGTAGTGACGGATGGCAGCGCCAGGCGGATCAATTGTGCTGCATTGCATCGGCAGGCTGGACATGATCCATCATTCTCACTTCAAGGTTGTACATGATCCACAGCGAACCGCCCACCAACAGCAGCGTGACCAGAACGGTCAGCGCCAAAGCCAGCAGGTTCCAGTGCTGCTCCGAAGAAGCATTGAGGTGCAGGAAAAATGAAAGTTGCACAAAGATCTGCGCCAGGGTGGCGGCCGAGATGCAGAACAAAATCGACGATTTTGGAAGCGCGCCCGTCATCACCAGGCCAAAGGAGATCAGGGTGAGAATGATCGATAGCGCGAACCCGATGAGGTAGGAGCGGTAGCTGCCGTGGCTGGCATCGGCTTGATCAGAGGCTTCCATTTACATGACTCCCATCAGGAAAACAATCGTGAAAACGCCAATCCAGATGACGTCAAGGAAGTGCCAGAACAGACTCAGGCACAGCAGCCTGGTCCGCGTCACCGCCGTCAAGCCACCGAGCGCGAGTTGCAGCATCATGACCGCCATCCAGATCAAACCGAAGAATATGTGCGCGCCGTGCGTGCCGACCAGCGTGAAGAAGGCCGAGAGAAAACCGCTGCGCTGCGGCCCGTGGCCTTCGGCAATCAGTTGCCTGAATTCATTGATTTCCATGCCGAAGAAACCCAGGCCAAGCAGAAAAGTCACGAGCAGCCAGAGCAACACCTGCTGCTTGCTGCCCCGGTGCAGCGCCAGCATGGCAAAGCCATAAGTCAAGCTGCTGGTTAGCAGCAGCATGGTTTCAACCAGCACATAGGGCAGGTGAAACAGTTCTTTTCCGCCAGGGCCACCGGCATAGTTGTGGCTGAGAACAGCATAGGTGGCAAAGATGGCGGCGAACAAAATGCAGTCGCTCATCAGATAAATCCAGAAACCGAACAGTTTGTTCGATCCGGCAGACTCATGCGCGCCAGCATGATGCTGAGCGACGGACAAAATTTGAGCGCTCATGATTTCACCCCCGCCGCCGCCGCCAGTTGCGCAAAGCGCTGGTTCTCGATGCGTTCCACCTCTTCGGCTGAAATGGTGTAATCGGTGTCTTGGTCAAAACTGCGCAGGATCAGCGTCACGGCGATACCCAGCACGCCAACAAGGGCCAGCCACCAGATGTACCAGATCATGGCAAACCCCAGCACGAAACTGAACACGCCGATGAACACCCCCACGCCGGAGTTCTTCGGCATGTGGATGCTTTCGTATTTCTCGGGACGGGCCTGCGCCAGCCCGCGCTGCTTCATGTCGGTAAAAGCGTCAATATCGCGCACCTGCGGCAACACGGCAAAGTTGTAGATCGGCGGCGGCGAAGAAGTTGACCACTCCAGCGTGCGCCCGTCCCAGGGGTCGCCGCTCAGGTCGAGGTTCTTTTTGCGGTTGATGATGCCGAAAAATAGCTGCGCCAGCTGAAAGGCGACTCCCGCCAGAATCACCACGGCACCGACCGCAGCGACCGCCAGATAGGGTTGCCAGGCCGGATTGTCATAGTGCCCGAGACGGCGCGTCATGCCCATGAAACCCAGCGCATAGAGCGGCAAGAACGCCAGATAGAAGCCCACGAACCAGCAGGCGAAGGCGCACTTGCCGAGTCGCTCGTCGAGCTTGAAGCCGAAGGCTTTGGGAAACCAGTAAGCAAAGCCGGCGAGATACCCGAACAAGGTGGGGATCACCATATTGTGGAAGTGCGCCACCAGGAACAGGCTGTTGTGGAGCACAAAATCGGCCGCCGGCACCGACAGCAGCACCCCCGTCATGCCGCCGATGCAGAAAGTGATGATGAAACCGATGGTCCAGAAAATGGGTGCGGTCAAGCGCACACGGCCACGGTACAGTGTGAAGAGCCAGTTGAACACCTTGGCACCGGTGGGCAAGGCGATGATCATGGTGGCAATGCCAAACGCCGCATTCACGTTCGGGCCAGCGCCCATGGTGAAAAAATGGTGCAGCCAGACGGAAAACGAAAGCACGGTGATGGCCACTGTGGCATAGACCATCGAGGTGTAGCCGAAGAGCCGCTTGCCAGAAAACGTGGCCACCACTTCCGACAGCACGCCCAGCGCCGGCAGCGCCAGGATATAAACCTCAGGGTGCCCCCAAATCCAGAACAGATTGAGGTACATCATCATGTTGCCGCCAAGGTCATTGGTGAAGAAATGCATGCCAAGGTAGCGGTCCAGACTCAGCAGCGTCACGGTAACGGTCAGCACCGGGAAGGCGAACAGCACCAGCACATTGGTCGAGAGCGCGGTCCAGGTAAAGATCGGCATACGCATCAGGGTCATGCCCGGCGCGCGCATCCTGAGGATCGTGACAATGAAATTGACCGCCGTCAGCAGGGTGCCGATGCCGCTGATCTGCAGGCTCCAGATCCAGTAATCAACGCCTACCCCCGGGCTGTAGGCCAATTCGGTCAGGGGTGGGTAGCCGGTCCAGCCGGCCTTGGAAAACTCGCCCACGCCGAGCGACACCATCACCAGCGCGGCGCCCGTCGTGGTCAGCCAAAGACTCACGGAATTGAGGAACGGAAATGCCATGTCGCGCGCGCCGATCTGCAAGGGCACGACGATATTGAGCAGACCGAACATGAACGGCATGCCCACGAAAATGAGCATGATGATGCCGTGCGCTGTGAACACCTGGTCGTAGTGACTCGGCGGCAGGAAGCCCTCCGACGGCGCCAGGGCCACCACCTGCTGGGCGCGCATCATGAGCGCATCGGAAAAACCCCGCAGCAGCATGATCAGCGCCAGAATGATGTACATCACGCCGATTCTCTTGTGATCGACCGAGGTCAGCCACTCTTTCCAGAGATAAGGCAGCTTGCCGAAATAGGCCAGCAGCGCCAGCAAGGCCAGAGCGCCGAGCGTGGCACCGCCCACCGCGCCCATGATGATGGGCTCATGGTAGGGAATCGCTTCAAGAGTGAGTCGTCCGAACATTTCAGTTTTCCTCGCAGGCTTGGGTCTTCACGTCGACCGGCATGTACTGGTGCAGTATGCAGTCAAACAAGCCCGGCTTGATCGTCGAAAAGTATTCAATCGGGCTCTTGTCGCTGGGTATTTCAAGCTTTTTGTAACGCGCCAGGTCCAGCTTGACAGTCGAGTGTTTGACCTTGCCAAGCCAGCTGTTGAAGTCATCCTGCGAGGCGGCAATCGCCTTGAACTTCATGTCGGAAAAGCCCCGACCGCTGTAATTCGACGAGATGCCGTCATAGCTGCCTGCCTGATTGGCGATCAGATGCAATTGGGTGCGCATCCCCGGCATGGCATAAATCTGGCTGCCAAGCTGGGGAATGAAAAACGAATTCATCACATTGACCGATGTGATGCGGAACTCCACCGGCACATTGGCCGGGAAGACCAGTTGATTGACGCTGGCCACCTGCTGCTGCGGGTAGATGAAGAGCCACTTCCAGTCCAGCGAAACCGCCTCAATCACGAACGGTTTGACGGTCGAATCAAGTGGTCGAAACGGGTCGAGCTTGTGCGAGGATTTGATCACCAGCGTCCCCAGAATGACGATGATGATGGCCGGAATCAACCAAACCACAATCTCGATTTTGGTCGAATGCGCCCAGTCGGGGGCATAGGTGGCCTTCTTGTTGGAAGCGCGGTAGCGCCAGGCAAATACCAGTGTCAGCAGAATCACCGGCACGACGACCAGCAACATCAAGCCGACCGCCATCAGGATAATGTTTTTCTGCTCCTGAGCGATCGCTCCGGCGGGGTTAAGCAGCGCAAAATCGCTACAGCCACCCAGCAGCACCGACAGCAAAACTGCCAAGCGCGGAAAATTGTTTTTCTTCATTGAAGCCCTCGTTAGCAACGGAGGCAATTTGACCACAGTGGGCAAAGCATTGCACGGCAGCGGTCATGACCGCTACACGTTTGCAGCGTGCCAGGATCAACTATGAAGGTTGAGTTGGCTCAGAGCTCCAGGATTTGCCAGCCCTGCGCCAGCAGTTAGAAGTCGCGACGTTTGGCTGGTGCTGGCGTCGGGGACGTCGCGCTAGCGCTCGTGTCTGCCGCCCTTGCCAGACCCGTTATTGTTGCGCTCGTTGTCCTAGTGTTTGGGCTTTTTTTCCTTCTTTTCCTTTTTTGCCTTGACGACGCGGTAGCCTGCATCGCGCTGCCACATGCCGGGCTGACGGTAATAGCCGTTGCCACGTTGCTCCCAGCGATCGGGTTCCCAACGGTAGCCGACGCGTTGCATCATGGTGCGCCCGCGAATCCAGATGTAATGGTCACCGTGCCACGCCCAGTAGCCTGGTGCCCAGACATAGCCAGGGCCCATGGCGGGCGCTGTTTCATACAGCATGGCGGGCGGCGCAATACGGACATTGATGCTGACTCGCGCGAATGCCGGAGCGGCGACGCTGGCCGCAAGCACCACTGACAGCAATAGACTTCGAACGATGTTGCTACGTTTCATGATTGATCCTATGTTCAGTTGACGTCGCCATCGTTGCACAATGCACAGCAAGGTTCTGTGCGCTGGCGCACGAATACAATTCGTGGCGATGAGACTAACAAGCCCAGTGACGAGATGAGCACTTCTCCTGCAAGCTCGACCCCCGCTGTACTGCTGGCTGGCTACGATTACTTGGTAATCTATCTGGGCGTAGTCTGGCTTGGACTACTGTGCCTGGCATGGACGCCGATTGCGCTGCTGCTTTACCCGCTGCTGTCCAAACGCCGGGGGCGCTCGATCGGGCGCTACGTCATCATGGCGGTGTTTCGCTTTTATCTTGCCGGTCTTAGTGCGTCGCGCCGATTCAGCTTTGACCTGAAAGCGCTCGATGCCCTGCGCAACGAGCCCGCGTTGATCCTTGCGCCCAATCATCCGTGCCTGCTCGATGCCGTGATGGTGATGTCACGCTTGCCCAACGTCGCCTGCGTGCTTAAAGCTGAGTTGATGAACAATATTTTTCTCGGTGCGGGGAGCCGACTGGCGCGCTACATCCGCAATGAACCGGTACGGCACATGGTGCAACTAGCCATCGGGGATTTTGACTGCGACAGCCATCTCCTGCTTTTCCCAGAAGGGACCCGCACTACCACGTCCCCGGTCAATCCGCTCAAGGGCAGTATCGCCCTGATCGCCCGCCGCGCGCAGGTGCCGGTGCAGACGATCCTGATAGAAACCGATTCAAAATATCTGAGCAAAGGCTGGTCGCTGTTTCGCAAACCGACGATGCCGATCCATTACCGGGTGCGCCTGGGGCGGCGCTTTGATCCGCCGCAGCAAACCCAAGACTTCATGGCGGAGCTGGAACACTACTTTGCCCATGAACTGGTGCAGGGCTCGGCGTTTTACCCGACCAACACCCTGCCGACGCAGGCTGAACGACCGCTCTCATGATGACAGCCTCGACCACGCATCTGGTTCTCATCCCGAGCTACAACCCGGGCGCCAAGCTTGATGAAACCGTGCGCGCGGCACGCCGCTACTGGAGCCCGGTGTGGGTGGTGGTGGACGGCAGCACCGACGGCAGTGCCGAGCGCTTGACTGCCATGGCAGCGCAGGACGCTGACCTGCGCGTGCTGGTGCTACCGCGCAACCAGGGCAAGGGCGCGGCGGTGCTGCACGGGCTGGAGCAAGCGGCAGCGGCGGGGTTCAGTCACGTCTTGACGATGGATTCGGACGGCCAGCATCCCGCCGAACTTATCCCGACCTTCATGGCGGCATCCGCGCGCCAACCGGCGGCCATGATATTGGGTGTGCCGGTATTCGATGCCAGTGCGCCGGGCCTGCGCGTGCAAGGACGACGCATCTCCAACGGCTGGGCCAATCTGGAAACGCTGTGGGCCGGCATTGGCGACTCCTTGTTCGGCTTTCGCGTCTATCCAGTTGAACCCTTGCGCCAGTTGATGCGCCATCAGCCGTGGATGCGCCACTTCGACTTTGACCCCGAGGCCGTCGTGCGCCTGTGCTGGCGCGGGGTCAGGCCCGTCAATTTGCCCGCACCGGTGCGCTACTACCGCGCGGAAGAAGGCGGCGTCTCGCACTTTCGCTACCTGCGCGACAACATTTTATTGACCTGGATGCACGCGCGCCTGTTTGTCGGCTTTGTGTTGCGCTTGCCGATGTTGCTGGCAAGACGTGCACGGGAACTTTTTTAAAAAGTGAAAAATACCCCTTGCTCACTGCAATGCGAATAAGGGTACCTTACTCCGTGACAGTGACTTGGGCGCGCAAGCCCAGTTTGTTGAGCAGGGCCCGGTCGTCTTCGGCCTCAGGGTTGTCTGTCGTCAGCAAGCGATCACCATAAAAGATTGAGTTTGCGCCGGCCAGGAAGCATAGAGCCTGCACAGCCTCTCCCATCTGGCGACGACCCGCTGACAGGCGCACCCGCGCATGCGGCATGGTAAGGCGGGCAACGGCAATAGTCCGCACAAACTCAAACGGGTCAAGCGGGTCCAAGCCATGCAGGGGCGTACCCTCCACCTGGACCAGATGATTGATCGGCACTGACTCCGGATAGGGGTTGAGGTTGGCCAGTTGGGCGATCAGACCTGCCCGCGATTGACGCGACTCTCCCATGCCCACAATGCCGCCGCAGCAGACTTTGAGTCCGGCGCGCCGGATGCGGCCAAGTGTGTCGAGGCGGTCCTGGTACGCCCGAGTTGAGACCACGTTGCTGTAGAACTCGGGGGCGGTATCGAGATTATGGTTGTAATAGTCAAGTCCGGCCGCCTTCAAACGGTTCGCTTGACCCTCCTCCAGCATGCCCAAGGTGGCGCAAGTCTCCAGACCCAGCGCCTTGACCTCGCGCACCATTTCTTCGACCTTCTCCAGATCGCGTTCTTTCGGCGAACGCCAGGCCGCACCCATGCAAAAACGCGTGGCACCACTGGCCTTGGCCTTACGCGCTGCATCCATCACTGCGTCAATTGGCAGCACCTTCGTGGCCTGTACCCCGGTGTCATGGCGTGCTGCCTGCGAGCAATAGCCGCAATCCTCTTCACAACCACCCGTCTTGATGGACAGAAGAGTCGCCAGCTCTATATCGGCAACGTCGAAGTGGGCACGGTGTACCTGCTGTGCTTGGTACATCAAGTCGTTGAACGGTAAGTTGAACAGGGCCAGAACTTCAGCCACTGGCCAAGTGGCAACAGTCGCTGGAGTTATGGGGGGCGTGGGCGGATGAAACGATACCGGATGCGACATGCAGAATTACTCCAAAATCAGGCTAAGAAGAGTGTTTGCCGGGCCAGCTTGGCAAACGCATAAAGTCAAGGTACACGCCAGCGGCAGCGGCCGTTGGCACCGTCAGGTGCGGCACGCAGCCCAGAAGGGGCGCTGCCAGACGGTCTGCCAAAGCCGCTACATTGTCCTGCGCGTGGTTCATGGCCGGCTCCAGGCTGTTGGCAACCCAGCCCGCCAGCGTTAGCCCACGGGCGGAGATCGCTTCGGCAGTCAGCAGGGCTGCGCTGATGCAGCCCAGTCGCAGCCCCACCACGAGAATGATCGGTAGAGCCAACTGCCGGGCCAGATCGGCGGTATCGTACCCCTGGGTGAGCGGAACTCGAAAGCCGCCGACCCCTTCCACCACCACGGCCTGCGCCAATTGCCGCACTTGCAAGTAGCATTTTAGGATGTGCGCCGGGTCAATCGCGACACCTTCCAGTGCAGCTGCAATATGCGGGGCCGCTGGCGTTCGCAGAAGATAAGGCGTGGTCAGCTCGGGTGGCAAGGCCAGCGTTGCGCACGCGCCCAAGGCATCGACATCTTCGTTATGCCAAGCGCCATCACGCCACTCGGCTCCAGCGGCCACTGGTTTCATGCCCGCGACGCGTACCCCTTGTTGCCCGAGCGCGCGCAGCATCGCAATTGACACCAGGGTCTTACCGACGCCGGTATCGGTGCCGGTGACAAAACAAGAAAAACCAGAACTCATATCAGCGTCGCCAGCGCGCCAACCAGCCGTTCAACATCCGCAGCACTATGGGCCGCCGAAAGCGTGATGCGTAGGCGCGCACTGCCGACCGGAACGGTGGGCGCGCGAATGGCCGTTACCCACACGCCTTGTTCAAACAGGGCTGCCGCCGCCCGCATCGCCTCCCCATTACCGCCAATGATCAGTGGCTGAATGGCGGTGCTGGACGCCAGCCGGGTCCATGTAGACGGGACCGGCGCGAGCGCCAGCTGCCTCACCAGCCTCTGCACCTGCGCCCGCCGGGCGTCTCCCTCTTCGCTCGCGATGAGATCCAGGCTGGTCAACAGTGCATGGGCCAATGCTGGCGCGGCCGCCGTGGTGTAAATGTAAGGCCGCGCGCGCTGCACCAGCCACTCGATGACCGTCTCATGTGCGGCCACAAATGCACCGCCCACCCCCGCCGCCTTGCCAAGGGTTCCCATGTACACCAGATGAGGTGAGTGCAGTGCGAAGTGCTCGAGCACCCCGCGCCCGTGTGCCCCGAGCATGCCAAATCCGTGGGCATCGTCCACTACCAGCCAGGCGCCGTGTTGCTCGCACAGCGACAGTAAGGCAGGCAGGGGTGCAAGGGTGCCATCCATGCTGAACACACTATCTGTCACCACCAGCTTGGTGCTGGCGGCACTGCTGGCCAGCATACTTGCCAGCGCGCCAGTGTCACGATGCGCATAGATCTGTACGGCGGCGTGTGACAGGCGCACGCCATCAATCAGCGAGGCATGGTTCAGGCTTTCGGAAAAGATGACGGTCTCGCCCGGCACCGGCCCGGCTAGCGCACTCAGCAATGCCAGATTGGCCATATAGCCGGTGGAGAAATACAGCGTCCGTGCGGAGTCCAGGTGTGGCGAGAGAAACTCCGCCAGTCGCTCTTCCAATAGCGCGTGGGCGCGTGAGTGGCCGCCAATCAGGTGCGATCCGCCGCTGCCCGCGCCATACAAGCTGGCACCTTGGCGCAGGGCATCGACTACCCGCTCATCAGCGGCCAGGCCAAGATAGTCGTTGCTGTTGAAGGCCAGCATGGTGTGGCCATCAACGTCGACGTGTGGTGCACAGGCGCTTGCGGCCGTGTGACGGTGGCGGCGCAAACCACGTGCATCTAGATCGGCAATGTGACGCTCCAACGCGGCTAACAAGGGCATACTCATGCGCGCAGCACCTGTTCAAAGACCGCTAGTGTTCGCGCCGCCAGATGGTCAACTTCGTTGTCATTGAGGATGTAAGGTGGCATCAGGTAGATCGTGCATCCGATGGGGCGCAACAAGAGTTCATGTGCCAGCGCTGCGGTGAAGAAGCAGCGAGAAAATGTGCTCGCCGCAGCCGGGTCGTCCAGCACCGCGTCAAAGGCCCAGATCATGCCGCGCTGACGAGAGTGACGTACCTGCCGGTGTGTCGCCAGCGGCGCGAGCGCTTGCGTCAGGCGCTGCGCCAGCGCCCGGTTGCGGTTGAGCACGTCGTCCTCCTCAAAGATTGCCAGGGTAGCCAGGGCGGCGCGACAGGCGAGCACATTACCTGTGTAGGAATGCGAATGCAGAAAACCGCGTGTGACATCGGCGTGATAGAAGGCTTGATACACCTCATCGCGTGTCATGACCAGGGACAGAGGTAGATAGCCGCCGCTGATGCCTTTGGATAGACACAAGAAGTCCGGCCAGATGCCCGCCTGCTCACAGGCGAAGAAGGTGCCAGTGCGGCCACAACCCACCGCGATTTCGTCGGCGATCAGGTGCACCTGGTAGCGATCGCACAGGGCTCGTACCGCCTGCAGGTAGAGCGGGTCGTGCATCGCCATGCCGGTGGCGCACTGCACCAGGGGCTCAACGATGAGCGCCGCAATGTGGCTGGCGCGCTGTTGCAGCAGTTCCTCAAGCGCACGAGCGGCACGCCGCGCCACATCGGCCGCCGACTCCCCGTCCCGCGCCTGGCGCGCATCGGGCGTGGCCACGACATGCGACTGACGCAACAAGGGGCCATAGGCATCCCGGAAGATCGCGACATCGGTCACGGCCAGCGCACCGATGGTTTCGCCGTGGTAGCTGCCTTTTAGGCAAACAAACTCCTGTTTATTGCTTTGACCGGCATTGCGCCAGGCGTGAAAGCTCATCTTGAGCGCAATCTCCACCGCCGACGCCCCGTCCGACGCATAAAAACAATGGCCCAGCACATGCCCGGTCAAAGCCGAGAGCTTTTCTGATAGTTCAATGACAGGTTCGTGGGTAAAACCTGCCAGCATCGTATGTTCGAGACGATCGAGCTGGTTCTTCAAGGCGTCATTGATGCGCGTATTGGTGTGGCCAAACAGGTTGACCCACCACGAGCTGATGGCATCCAGGTAGCGATGGCCGTCTGCGTCATACAGCCAAGCGCCGTGGCCATGGCTGATTGGCACCAAAGGTACGGTCTCGTGGTGTTGCATCTGGGTACAGGGATGCCAGACGCTGCGTAAGCTGCGTTCAACCCAGTCGCTTTGTTGGTTTGACTTCACGATAACTCCAATGGGCAATGGGAAAGCAGGGGCGTGCTTGTTTCGATACGGATGGTTTGACACCCGGGAACAGGGCTTGGGCGTCAGTGTCCGCTACACGGTCGAATGCGTCTTGGTCCTGCGACGCATTATTCTGCACTGCCCCCTCAATTCCGATGGAGTGATTTTGCAACACTTCGTGAGGACACCACAGCATGAATCCGAGCACCACGGCTAGTCTTGTCAATCGAAGTAAAGATGCCACCCCATAGATTTGGACTTTCAGAGGAAAAATGTTATTCAAGGGCAGTATCGCCTTGATCGCCTGCCGCGCGGAAGAAAGCGGCGTCTCGCACTTTCGCTACCTGCGCGACAACGTCTTATTGACCTGGATGCACACCCGCCTGAACGGGCCCCTTCTTGATCGCCTGATATTCCGAAAACACACCGACTTCCAGATGGCGTTTCACTTCGATCAAACCCACCGCGCTGAGTGTGGCCAGGACTTGCTCGGGGGGCACACAGGCCTCTATGCTGTCCCAGTGATAGCGCCAGATCGTTGCCGTATCTTTTTGCCTTGAAACAAATCGTGTCAGCAGCGGCAGCAGGCTGCGCATATAGCTTTTGAGCAGCCATTTGGCAAAGGGGTTGTGCGCCGGGGTAATTTCAAGCAGGCATAAACGGCCACCCGGTTTCAAAACCCGTTCAAACTCGGCAAAGGCCACGCTCAGATCGCTGATATGGCGCAGCGCATAGCCCATGCTCAAAAAATCAAAATGATTGTCTGGAAAAGGCAAGGCCTCAGCCCGTCCTTCAACCAACACCATCGTATCGGGCAGCTTGCTGGCGGCCATCATGCCGGGGCTGGGATCGACCCCCGTGACCAGGGCCGCATTGCCGGTCAAAACACAGGCTTGCGCTGCCAGCAGCCCGGTGCCCACGCCCACATCGAGTACCTTCATGCCCGTTTTCAAGCCGGCCCGAATGAGCGCCTGGCGCCGGTAGCGCGAACCGGTTCCCCACGCAAATATCGCCTCGATATGGTCGTAATCCGCTGCCGTGTCATCGAACATCTGGCGCAAATAAGCTTGCCTGTCCTGCTCGGTCTGGTAGTAGTCGGTCAGCGGGACGTGCGGCGCATGCGCCACCGGAACAGGTTCAGAAGTAGTCATGATGTCACCCACCTTAAATGATGCCGCCATTGATGGAAATGATCTGGCCGGTGATGTAGGCGGCCTGGGTCGAAGCGAGAAAACCGATCAGGTCGGCCACCTCGCCGGGAGTGCCGGCGCGTTTCATCGGCACCAGGCGCGCAATTGCCTCGGCGTCGAACGCAGCTTCGCTCATGGCGGTCTCGATAATGCCGGGCGCCACCGCGTTGACGGTGATGCCCCGGCTGGCCACTTCCTGCGCCAGCGACTTGGTGGCCGAATTGAGCGCACCTTTGGCAGCGGAATAATTGACCTGACCGCGATTGCCAGTCAGCGCGGCGATGGAAGACACATTGATAATGCGCCCCCAGCGGCTGCGTATCATCGGCATCATCAGCGGCTGGGTGACGTTGAAAAATCCATTGACGCTGACATCCATCACCC
Organism: Rhodoferax sp.; assembly: GCA_003133245.1. GTDB lineage: Bacteria > Pseudomonadota > Gammaproteobacteria > Burkholderiales > Burkholderiaceae_C > Rhodoferax. The sequence continues at coordinate 14,812 of PKWM01000023.1, forward strand.
GGTGCCACTGCTCAGTGCGCATGCCGGGGAAGACGGCGTCGTCATGGATGCCGGCATTGTTGACCAAAATCTGGATCGGCTGCTGTTCGATCAGCGGGGTCAGCACAGCGGCCACCGCTGCGCTGTCAGTCACATCAAAGGCCAGCACCTCAGCACTGCCACCGCCGGCACCAATCGCATCGGCCAGCGTCTGCGCGGCTTGCAGTCCATGATGGGCATGAATATAGACGTGGCAGCCGTCGGCAGCCAGACGGCGGCAGATGGCCGCACCAATGCCGCCGCTGCCGCCGGTAACCAGGGCATTTTTCATGCTGCATCTCCTGATGTAATTAAGTCCGCGTTGATGACGACGGCGGCGCGGCCATCCAGCAGCAGTTGCCCCGCCGCGCTGACACTGAATTGATAAAGAATATTGTTTTCGCTGCGCGTGATGCAGGTGGCTTCTACCCGCAAATCGGCAGTGATATCGTCCAACCGACCCACGTGCAGTTGTGTGCCGCGCACGCTGACCAGGTAGCCGAGCCGTGCGTTGCTGCTGTCGGGTGGCGCCAGCAAGGCACCGTGCACCGCCATGGCCTGTGCCGCGTATTCGATACCGCAGGCAGCACCCAGTCGACCGGAGGCGCGCAAGGGGTTGTCTGCGGCGCGGTGGCTGCTGGCGCGACACTGGATTCGCTGCTGGTCCCATGCGTCAACGCCGTCGAGCAGGCACATGCTGCCCTGATGCGGGATGTGGCGGCCAATCCAGTCGTGGTCGATCCGGGCAAGATTCAACATAACGTAATCGCCACGGCCAGACGCGTACTGCCCAGGTAATCGAGCACCACGCAGCCGTCTTGCCGCAGCGCAATCGCGCAGAGCAGCGGCAAGCCACGCGCAGCGGGGATGGCGTTGCGCAGTTGCTCAAGTGCGGCATCAATGAGCCGGTCGGCGCTGGCGTCGGTCAGACTGACGGTGATTTGCGCCAGTGCGTGTGCGCTGCGCTGCGGTGCCAGCACCAGTGCCATGCCAAACGCATCAGGAATCGGGCGGGCGCTGTGGAGCGGCTCCGGGTACGGCGTGTCGCAGGCCAGCAAAATGATGCGAGTGTGATCGACCATCACCTGGGTCAACGCTTCGAGCAGACCGGCGCCGAAGCTGGCGTCAAAGGCAGAGAGCACCGATGACGTGGTCATCGCGCCGGTGGCGATACTCCAGTACCCGGCAGCGACGTTATGCACAGAATTATGAAAGCGGGTCGGGGAGATTTGCCGATCGTCGGAAGCGAGCATTTCACAAATGAGGTGACAGGTTTCTCCATCGCCGCCAGACTCAGAAAACACGCTGGGCAAACTGGCTGCGTCGAGTCCGGCCGCTGCGATGGCTTCCAGCCCGGTCGCCAGCGTGAGTTTGACGATCGCGCCGCTGCGTCGGCGTTCTGCCGCTGGCAACAACGCAGGTGACGGCAGGATCGTCTTGCACGGCTGATAGAGCTGCTGCCCGCCAAGGATCGCCTGACTGCTTGGCCAGTCGGTCAAACCGGGGCCGAGCAGGCCGATGCCTTCGATGTAGGCGGTGAGTGTCATGCGTTCCCCGTCCGGCCAAAAATCAGACTGCAATTGGTGCCGCCGAATCCAAACGAATTGCTGAGCACATGCGCCACCGGCTGCTCGCGATTGCTCAGCAGATAGTCGATATCCAGCGTCGGGTCGAGTTGCTGGATGTTCAGCCCGGCCGGCAGCAAGCCGTGTTGCAGCGCCAGAGCGCAAATCACCGCTTCCACGCCACCGGCAGCGCCCAGAGTGTGGCCAGTCGCGCCTTTGGTGGAACTGCACGGCGTGCCCGAGCCGAACAGGGCAGCAACGGCTTTTCCCTCGACGGCATCGTTGCTCTGGGTTGCGGTGCCGTGCAGGTTGATGTAGTCAATGTCAGCCGGCTGCAAACCCGCCATTTTCAAAGCGTCCTGCATCGCCATGCGTGCACCCAGGCCGTCCGGATGCGGTGATGACATGTGATAGGCATCGCTGGATTCGCCGATGCCGAGCAGCAGCACAGCATCGGAATCGAGCTGTTCCGGCGGGCGTTCCAGCAGCGCGAAGGAAGCCGCTTCACCAATCGAGAGACCATTGCGCTGTGCGTCAAAGGGGCGACATGCCTGTTCGGACATCAGGCCGAGCGAGTTAAAGCCATACAGCGTCGTCAGACACAGCGAATCCACGCCCCCCACCACGGCCGCGTCGATCAGCCCAACTTCGATCATGCGCCGTGCCGAACTGAACACCTTGGCGCTGGACGAACACGCCGATGACACCGCCGCCGCCGGACCGGTCAGGCCAAAATAGTGGCGCGTGAAATCGGCGACGGAAAAAGTATTGTGCGTGGTGCGGTAAATAAAATCGGCGGGGAGTGCGCCGGTCACCGGGTCGCGGCGCCGGTAGGCCAGCTCGGTTTGCAGAATGCCCGATGTGCTGGTGCCGAGGAACACCCCAACGCGCTGCGCACCATACCTGGCGCTGGCAGCGCGCACCGCCTCGGCAAAGCCATCCTGCGTCAAGCCCAGCAAGGCAAGCCGGTTGTTGCGGCAATCAAAGTCGGCCAGGTCCGCAGGCAATTGCACCGCATCCACCCCCGCCACCTCGCCAATGAAAGTCGCCAGATCCACCGTATCAAACGCGCACGGCGCCAACCCGCTGCGACGCTGGTGCAGCGCGGCGAGAGTCTGGTCAAGGCCGCGACCGATGCTGCTGGTCGCAGTGAAATGGGAGAGATGGAGCGGGTTCAAGGAGAAGGCATCCTAGCCCACCGATATAACGGCATCCAGATTGAAATACTCGATTTCACGGTTAACCTCGTGCGCAGCCATCTGCATCGCCACGGAATAGAAGTGTCCGTCGTCGCGACTGATGTGCGATTTGATGAGTGCTTTAAGATGCTCCGAGCTAGCCACGATGTGTCCCAGAATTGTTGATGCGCTTTTTTAGCTTTGAATGGCGCTTCTCAGCATTGTCAACCAAAACGCCGCCGTAGTTAGCAATGTTATGAAGTCATGACTTACACGCGCTCGTCTCGCACTCGCTCAGGCGCATGAGGCACCTGGCGCAGATAGTGTTCAAAGTCACTGCGTTTAACCGTCACCCCTGGCGGCATTATGCAGGATGGCCCGGTTCGCAAGGCGTGCCCGCGTTCACACGGTATCGCAATAACAGGTAAGCAGCCAACCGGTTGTTATGAAGCAGGAGTTTCATTGTCCGGCTGGGCTTGCGGTGCAGCACGTTGAAATGCACTCAAAGCCATGCACGCGGCTTCGATACCCGCAATATGCGGGAACGCCACAAGTGGCGTATCAAAACGTCGCGCGTTGGCAACTTGGGGTATCAGACAGCAGTCGGCCAGGGTAGGTTGCTCGCCGTGGCAGAACGCACCGGTGCCGGGACTGTTATCAAGCATGGCCTCCAGGGCAGCAAACCCCAACATGATCCAGTGCCGGTACCAATTGGCTCTGGCCGTCATGTCCATTTTCAACTCGTGCTCCAGGTACTGCAGCACGCGCAAGTTGTTGAGTGGATGAATCTCGCAGGCGATGGTTTGGCCAAGCGCGCGCACTCGGGCGCGTCCGGCGGCATCGGTCGGCAGCAAGGCAGGCTCTGGATACATTTCTTCCAGATACTCGATGATGGCCAGCGACTGGCCCAGCGTCAGTTCGCCATCGACCAGTGTGGGCACCAGTTGGGCGGGATTGATACGGGCATAGTCTGGCGTGTGCTGTAAGCCTCCAGCGCGCAACAGGTGTACAGGAATCGATTCAAAAGGCAAACCTTTGAGGTTGAGTGCAATGCGAACCCGGTACGATGCCGAGCTGCGGAAGTAGGTGTAGAGTTTGATCATGCTGGAGAATCAACTCAACCCCGTCACCGGCAACGCAACACCATGAATGGCCCGTGCTGCTGGTGAGGCTAAAAATACAATTACATTGGCCAAATCCTTGGGCGCAACCCAGCGCGCGGGGTCAGCGTCCGGCATGGCGGCACGATTCTCGGGCGTATCCATGATCGTCGGCAACACACAGTTGACGTTGATGTGCTTCTCCCGCAACTCTGCGGCCATCGATTCGGTCAGGCGCACCACACTGCTCTTGGCGGCGCAGTAGGCACCCATTGCGGCCACTCCCCGTTGCGCGGCAAAGGCGCCCACATTGACGATCTTGCCACCGCCGCACTCAATCATGTGCGGTACCACGACGCGTACCATATTCAGCATGGTACGAACGTTGATGTCCTCAAGAAAATCCCAAGTACTGTCCTCAGTCTGGTGAACCGTCGGCCCCATGCGAAAGCCACCGGCCAGGTTGCACAGCACGTCAACGCGAGCGAAACGATGAACTGCCGCGTTGAAGGCCACCGAGACTTGCTGAGCATCAAGCAAGTCAGTCGCCAGGTACAGGCGATCAGGCCCTTCTTCACCAAAGATGATTCGCATTTCATCGGTCTGGCGACCCAGCAGGACCAGCCGTGCACCCTGCTCGGCAAAAGCGGCTGCCAGTGCTTGCCCCAAGTTGCCCGCAGCCCCTGTCAGCATCACGGTTCGATCTTTGAAACTCATAGCGATGCTCCTTTTCGCTGGTCGTGGTGATGGCGCCCGGAGCCGCGTGTTAGAACCCGGTCAGTTGGCAAAACAGCGCCCGGCGCGTAGTCCGGTTGACCCTGTACCCGTTCGTAGAGGGTGTTGAAATCAATTTTGGCCAGTTCAAGCAGTTGCTCCAGACCATCAATGACAAAATAAGTTTCCTGGAAATCATCAATGCGGTAATTCGTGCGCATCACCCGTTCCAGATCAAAGTGGAGGCGGTTCGGCGATGCATCGTCGAGCGAAAAAACGCTCTCCGTTGAAGACGAGGCAATACCCGCACCGTAGATCCTTAAACCGTCCTTCTGCTGCATCAGACCGAACTCAACCGTGTACCAATAGACGCGCGCCAGTTTGTCCAGCACGCCCAGTTTCTGTGCTCGCAATCCACCCACACCGTAGGCCTGGATGTAATCGGCCATGACCGGATTCATCAGCAGAGGCACGTGACCGAACACGTCGTGAAAGACATCGGGCTCTTCGAGGTAATCGATTTGATGCGGCTTGCGGATGAAGTTGCCTGCGGGAAAGCGGCGATTGGACAGGTGTTCGAAAAAAACCTTATCTGGCACCAGCCCCGGCACCGCCACAATTTGCCAGCCGGTGCGCTGCATCAGGATGTCCGACAGTCGCCGGAAGTCGGGAATCTGACTGGCGTCGATCGGTAACTCGGCCATGCCTTGCACAAACGAATCACAGGCGCGTCCGAGCAGCAATCGGCTTTGCCGCTCGAAAAGCCTTTTCCATACGCCGTGTTCCAGGGCGGTGTACTGCTGCCAGCCCTGGTCGATGGTCCAGTCGGAGCGCTCTGGCAGCTGCGAGACCCCGGCCGCAAGCCCGTGCTTGGCTCCTTCAGTCAGGGGTTGCAACATCGTCGCGACCCTCACAAGTCAAAACAGGCGTGCTCTGGAAGCGCGAAAAGGCCTGATCAATCAAGCGCGCAAGAGCCATGTCCTTGCTGGACAGACCCTTGACGTCGTGGGTCGTCAGGGTGATGGCGACACGGTTATAGATGTTCGACCATTCGGGGTGGTGATTTCGTTTCTCTGCAAGCAAGGCGACCTGGGTCATAAAGCCGAAGGCCTCGGTGAAGTCGGCAAAAACAAACTCTCGCGTTATCAGGCCGCCCCGATTAGCGTCAAAACGCCAACCGGGGCGTTGCATGAGTTGCGCCGCGAGCGTTTGGGAGTCAAGTTTTTTCACATCAAATCCTCGCTGGCAGTACGCTGCCACGACACTCACCCAAACCGATGCGGCGAAAACCCTCGCGCTGGCAATAGCCGCGCAGGATCACGGTATCGCCGTCCTCAAGAAAGGTGCGCAGTTCGCCATTGGGCAGCGGCAGCGGGCGCTTGCCGCCCTGGCTGAGTTCAAGCAAGGAACCCCCTTGTTCGGCTTTCGGCCCGGATAAGGTTCCGGAGCCCAACAAATCGCCGCTGCGCAGGTTGCAGCCATTGACAGTGTGATGGGCCACCAATTGCGCCACAGTCCAATAGGCGTCGCGGAAGTTGGATTCCATCAAACGAACAGCGGCATCGCCTGCCGCGCGCATCTGAGAGGTCTGCAGCCAGACTTCGAGTTGAATGTTGATCGCGCCCTGTTCCTGATTTGTCGGCGAGTTGAGGTAGGGCAACGGCGCTGGGTCGCCCTCGGGCCGGGTGAATGCTTGTCGGAACGGCGCCAGCGCCTCAAGCGTCACGACCCACGGCGACACGGTGCTGGCAAAATTCTTCGACAGAAAAGGCCCCAGCGGTTGGTACTCCCAGGCCTGAATGTCGCGCGCGCTCCAGTCGTTGAATAGAGCCAGGCCAAAGACATGCTGTTCGGCCTCCGTGATCGAAATCGGCTCACCAATAACATTGGGACGGCCGATGAATAGCCCCAGCTCCAGCTCAAAATCGAGCTTGGCGCTGGGTTCAAGACGGGGCTCGGTAGCGTCAGGCGCTTTAATCTGGCCCAGCGGGCGTGGAAAGGTCTGGCCCAAGCCCGGCCGACTCACACCAATCGAAGATGAACGACCATGGTAAGCAATTGGCACCCACTTGTAATTCGGCAGCAGCGGATTCTCCGGCCGAAACAGTTTGCCCACGGTGGTCGCGTGATGGATGCCGGTGTAGAAATCGGTAAAGTCGCCAATCTCGCAGGGCAGCCCCATTTCAACCGAGTCCTGCGCCACCATAGCCGCACGAAACTGATCTTGTTGCGTGCTGCCTTGGCGAAGACCCAGCGAGAGTGCGCGCCTCAAGGCCAACCGAGCCGCATGGTTCAGACCCATCAGTCGATTCATGTCATCGCTTTCAAGCACCTTGGCCAGGCGCAGGTCCAGCACCTGGTCGCCGATGGCCACCCCAATCGACCAGTCACAAGCTGGCTCACGCCGAAACCGGCCGTAAGGCAGGTTCTGAATCGGAAAATCCGTTGCCAAGTCGTTGGCCGATTCAAGCCAGCTGAGCAGGGCGGCGGCGTGTGTGTCGTCGATGCCGATGCTCATGGCTTGATCTCGCGTTGGTGAAGAAAAGCCGCATGTTTGGGTGCGCGCTTGGTCTTGGACCATTCTTCCAGCATGTCCCATTTCACTGCATCCAGCTTTTTGAGCACCGCCTCTTCTTCGGGGTCTGGACAGGCCAATTCCAAGCGGTGACCGTTCGGATCGAAGAAATAAATCGAGTGAAATGCGCCATGGTCAGTCACCCCCAGCACATCAACGCCATGGGCCTTTAGGTGGGCATGGTACTCAAGCAGGGTCGCACGGTCTTTGACCTTGAACGCGATGTGCTGCACCCAGCTTGGCGTATTGGGGTCGCGGCCCATGGGGGGTTGGGTCGGCAATTCAAAGAAGGCCAGGACATTGCCCTGTCCGGCATCCAGGAAAACGTGCATGTACGGGTCAGGCGCTTTGGTCGAAGGTACCACGTCCTCGGCGATGGCGAGCACAAAGTCCATCTTCAGCATTTTCTGGTACCAGAGCACGGTCTCCTTGGCGTCTTTGCAGCGGTAGGCAACGTGGTGAATCCGGTCGATTTTCATGCTGTCACTCCTTTATTTCAATCACGCCGCGGCGCAACTGATCGCGTTCCAGCGATTCGAACAGCGCCTTGAAATTGCCTTCACCAAAGCCCTCGTCACCCTGGCGCTGGATGAATTCAAAGAACACCGGCCCCAACTGTGCTTCCGAAAAAATCTGTAGCAACAAGCGGGGCGTAGCGCCTGCGGTGCTGCCATCAAGCAGGATGCCCCGCGTTTGCAGCGCTGCCACCGGCTGACCATGGCCAGGCAAGCGAATGTCAAGCATCTCGTAATAGCTCGCGCTCGGCGCTGCCATGAGCGGCACGCCCGCCAGCGCAAGACGATCCACCGTGCTGAGAAGGTCATCGCAGATCAGGGCAATGTGTTGAATGCCCTCGCCATTGAACTTTTGCAAGAATTCTTCAATCTGTCCGCCGCCCTGTTTCGATTCCTCGTTTAACGGGATGCGGATTTTGCCATCGGGCGCGGTCATGGCGCGTGAGGTCAGACCCGTGTATTCACCCCGAATATCAAAATAACGAATTTCACGGAAGTTGAACAGCTTCTCGTAGAAATCGCCCCAAAATGCCATGCGACCGCGATAGACGTTGTGCGTCAAATGATCAATCAATTTCAGACCGTGGCCCGCCGGGTGACGATCCACAGCGTCGATAAAGTTGAAGTCAATGTCGTAGATCGATTTACCGTCTTCAAAGCGATCAATCAAATACAGCGGCGCGCCGCCAATGCCTTTGATGGCGGGCAGGTTCAGTTCCATCGGCCCGGTTTTGATCTCAATCGGCTGTGCGCCTAAATCAATGGCGCGACGGTAGGCAAGGTGCGAGTCCTTGACTCGAAACGCCATGCCGCAGGCGCACGGACCATGCTCTGACGCAAAGTAAGCCGCGACGCTTTGGGGCTCATTGTTGACAATGAAATTGATATCTCCCTGGCGAAATAGAAGCACGTTCTTGGACCGATGTCTGGCCACCAAAATGAAGCCCATGCGCTCAAAAACAGGTTCCAGCAGGCCAGGCGTGGGCGAGGCGAATTCAACAAACTCAAAACCCATCAAACCCATGGGGTTTTCAAACAAATCAGGCATGACGGCATTTCCCAAAAAGGACGTAAAAGTAAAAGTCTCGCTTCATCCAACCCTGCTGTGATACATAGTAGCCTTTTGCCCAAAAGTTTGCTGCTGTGCGGGTTCTGCGCCATGTGCACCAGGTTCACGTTTGTCAAACGAACCGCTACGCCAACATCGGGCTCCTAATGATTTTCACAACCTTAAATTTCGGGCGGAATTCAAAGCGAATACTGAACGAATTACGTTAAAGTTGGCACGTCCGCGCCAACGCGGTATCGCAATGACAGCCAAGCCGCCAACACCCCGAGCAGCAGACCAGCCAACACATCCACCGCCACATGCTGGCGGGTCGCCATGGCGGAATAGACGATGCCGATGCTCCACATCCCATTGAAGCCGAGCAGCCACAGTGGCGCACCGAAGCGACGCAGCAAGTGCTGCAACCAGATTCCCGAAAAAACAGCGGTGGCGACGTGCAGCGAAGGGCAGGCGTTGCCCGAGGCATCCACGTTTTTAAGAAAATTCACGTCCGGATACTGAGCCCAGTCGATACCGGCGGCGGGGACTGCCGTCGGCCAGAAATAGAAGACGATCAGCGCCGCCAGGCAGGTCAGCGCCATGGCCAGGCCATAGCCAACCAGTTCGCGTCGCGTCGTCAGCAAGGTCGGGGGCAGCGAAACATAGACCCACAGCGACAGGTACAGGGGCAACGCCTGCGGCTGGAAGCCGATCAGGCGATCGAGCCAGGTGATGGGCATCACCGTGGTCGGGTAGGCCGGATGTTTAAGTAGATAGAAGTAAGCGCCGAAAAACAGGCTGATAAAAAGCATCGTTCCGATACTTTTGAGAACGATATGCCGGGGTATGACCGCTGCAACTTGGCGGTACCAGGGCGTCTGCGGGCTGTTCATAAAGAGGCTTGCCGCAAGGTGACAAAACGCAGATGGGCGGCACTGGCTGCGGCCAGCACCGTGGGCAGCACTTCGAGAATCACCGGAGTGCCGCGGGGCGTGCGTGCCGCATTGCCATCGTGCAACAGGAAAATGGCACCCGCCCTCAACCCGCGTAACAGGCTGCTGCTGACCCGCGCCGGATCGCCGACACGCGTGTCGAAACCGCGCACCGACCAGCTCGCCAGCCGCAGCCCCAGGCTGCTAAGCACCGGGTCGAGCAAAGGATTGCGCAGGCCCGCCGGGGCGCGGAAGAACAGGGGACGCTGGCCGGTCACCGTGGCGAGCGTGTCCTGCGCGGCCTGCAATTCACGCCGAATGCCGACGTGACTCAGCAGTGAAAAATAATGGCGGTGCCGCTGGCTGTGGTTTTCCACCGCATGGCCGCGGCGCACGATCTCAAGGCACAAGTCCGGGTAGCGCGCGGCTTTGTCGCCGATGCAAAAAAAAGTCGCCCGGACCGCATAACGATCCAGCAGATCGAGCACCTGCGGCGTGACGACCGGGTCGGGGCCGTCGTCGATGGTCAGGGCAATTTCATTTCTGGCGCTGGCGGCGGCGGGCAGCCGGGTCCAGTTCGGTCCCAGCCAATGGCTGCGCGGCCAGAGCCCGAGCAGCATCAGCAAAAGGTGATTGGCCAGCACGGCAGCCAGCGCCCAGCGCCACTGCCCGGGCGCGACGATGACGAGCAGCAAGGCCAGCCCATGCAGCACGATGCTAGCGCGGATCAAGCGCGTTGGTTGCCAGCCTCCACTACGCACGGGTCGTCCTCGCGAAAATCGCAGAATAAATCAGCGCTAGGATGACGCCGGGTGCGACGGTGACGCCCATGGCCTGCAATATCGACACCTTGGAAAATGCCAGCAGGCCAAAACCGGCGACGGTGGTGAGGTTGGCAAACAGCATCGAGGCCAGTGTGCGGGGCGAAATGGGACCGTCAGCGCGATCAAAAAACAGGGCGTAATTGGAACCTACTGCAACCACCAGCAGCAAGCCCACCAGATGCAAAATAATCAGTTGCTGGCCCAACACCGCCAGCCCCGCCGTGACGGTGATGACCGCAGCCGCCAGCGGCACGACGATGCGCAGCACGCGCAGGGGCGAGCGAAGAACCCACAGCAGCAGTCCGACAATGGCAAGCAGCCCGCCCAGCGACAACAGGATGACTTCGTGCAGATAGCCGGCATACAGGCGGTCAGACTCGGCTTTCATATCGACAAAAAGCACATTGGCTAAAGCCGTGCTGCCCAGGGTACTCAGGGCCGCGCTGATTCGACTGGCGTTTATACTGCCGCCCTCGGGTGCGGTGAGCGGCAACAAGGCGCTCCAATGTTGGTCTTGCCGGATGAGTAATGCATCGACCGCCATGGCCATTGAGGTCTGCGCCAGATCGGCCGCTTGCAGCAAAGGCTGGCTGCGCGCGGCGGCGACATCGGCCAGAAAGGGCTTGAACAGTGGCAAGCGCACCGGCAAACCCTGAACCGCTTGCGCCAGCCGCGCCTCCAGTTCGGCCGGTGGCGGCAAGCTCGCTTGGCGCTGGCGCTGCGTCGCGCTGCTGGGAAGATAACGACTGGGGCTCTCGAACCCGGCGAGTTCGCCTTGATCGACTTGCGTTTGCAACAGCGCGGAAACCTGCTCAGAAGAGCGCAGTACGGCTTCCCGGCTGGCACCCGACACCACCACCAGATAACGCACATCGGGCGCACCCATGTCGGCGCGCAGACTCGCATCCAGCGCCAGATCGGCTTGCGACACCGGGCTCAATGACGATATCTTGTCATTCCACAAACTGCCGCGCTGTAGTGCCAGCGTGGCACCGGCCGCCAGCAGCAGCAGTACCGCTGCCCAGCGCAGTTTGGCGGCGCGCTGTACCAGACCGGACAGGACGCGCCCGAGCGCCGCCACATCATGAATGCGAAAGTTGGCCGGCAGTAGATGCGGCAAAACGAAGCGGGTCACCGTTGCAGCGGCAATCAGACCGGCAATCGAATACAGGCCGAGTTGCGCCAGACCGGGAAAGCCCGACAGCAGCAGCGCAGCAAAGCCGAAGATCGACGTCAGCACACCCAGTCGGACAGTCGGCCAGAAGCGTGTGATCCAACGCTGTGGGTCGGCCCCGCCGTGCTCGGACTGCACAAACAGGTAGATTGAATAATCCACCGCTTCGCCGATCAGTGCCGTGCCAAAGCCCAGGGTGATGCCATGCACTGCGCCAAAACCCAGACTGACGGCCGCGACGCCTGCCAGCGCGCCGCTGATGACGGGCAAGAAACCCAATACCAGTGCCGTGGCGGAACGATAAACCAGCAACAGCAGCGTCGCGATCAGCGCCATGCTGATGATCGACAGGCGGCTGACCTGGCTCTTGATGGTGTCGCGCGCGGTCACCGAAAACACACCCGGGCCGGTCATCAGCAAACGGGCCGCAGGGCTGGCGCTGGCGGTCGCATCAAACGCGTACCGGATGGCGGCCATGGCGCGTTGCTGGGCGTCGGTATTGGAGCCCGAAGCGCGCGTTTGCAGCAGCAGCAAGGCGCGTGCACCGTCGCGTGAGCCCCAAGTGCCGTCAACCATGGGCGGGCGCTTGCCGGCATCCAGCCGGTCGAGCAATTGCACCATTTCGCCGGTCGGGTCGCGCGGCAGCAGCGACTTGACCAGCAGGCCGGCCGGTGAGGCCAGCAGTTCGATGCTGTCGCTCAAGGCGGCGTGCAGGCCGTCTGCGCTGAAGCGTGTGGGCGTCACTGCGGGGCTTAACAGGTAGCGATGATTGAACAAAAAAGCGCGGTCGCGTTCGGCGCTGACGTTCTCGCCATTGTTGACGCTGACAAAAGCTGAATCAACGCGCAGACGCTGGGCGATCTGTTTGGAAAGCCGGGCGCGAGTGGGTGCATCGGCACCTTCAATGCCCACCAGAATCAGGCGCGAGGCCAGGCCGTCACGGATCTGCTCTAGCAGCAACTGCTGGGCCGGCGTCGGGCTGCGCGGCAAAAAAGCCGATAAATCGGTGGTGAACTGGCTGCGGCCGACGATGACGCCACAGGCGATGATGAACGCCAGCCAGCAGGCGATGGCGGTGCGGCCGCGCCGCGTTGGGCCTCTGGCTGGCTTCACGGCGTCGCCAACTTTTCAATCAACATCAAAGAACTGTCTCCGTCGGCCTGGGTGGTTTCGATGCTGCGCAGGGTATCAAGCACGCCGACAATGCGGATGCGCTTGACCACGGCTTGCATTTTTTCATTCAGCGGCACAAGCTCCAGGGTCCAGTGCTCGGCGCTGCCGTCCAGGCTCAACCGGTAACTGCGTTCCAGCGCCTTGCGCTGACCCGCCAGGGTGGCGCGGATGCTGTCGATGAAAGCCGCCAGCTCCGGCGAATCCTGCAATTGCAGGCGATGTTTCTGGCGACCGCGCTCGATGATCAGAGTACCGCCGTCCACCGTCATTGATTCAGCTTTGGGCTTGAGCGTGCGTTTTTCCAGATGATCAGGTGCGCTGTAGAACAGTTCGCCCGAGGACTCCACCGCTTGGTCGAGCATGGCGATGGTTTTCTTCTCGACAAAGCGGGCATGGCTGGAGCGGGTTTGCGCCAGGCTGCGCATGAGCTGGTCAATATCCCACTCGGCCGCGTGACCGATGACAGCGCCCAGCAGCAACGCCAAGGCAGGGAGCAGGTGGCGGATCTTCATGATTTTGGCGGTGTGGTGGTGGCTACAGGCTGCCAGAAATCGAAAAAATTAAACCAGTTGTACGGTGCCTGGCGGCAGTAGTGGTCCAGCAGCGCAGCGTAGCGGCTGATGGCCGCTTGCAGGGCGGCATCGCGCTGTCCAGGCGCAAGCGCAGAAAAATCTGCCAGGGGTTCGAAATGAATGGCGTAACGGTTGCCCCCCAGATAGAGACCGGTCATGAAGACCACCGGACGCCGCAGCAAGGCGGCCATACGCAGCGGCCCGCTCGGCAAGTTCGCATTGCTGCCCAGGATTTGCACTGGGACCAGGGCGTCGTTGCCGAAGGTGCGATCGGCCAGCATGCCGACGGCAGCGCCAGCGTCCAGGCGCTCGCGCACCTGGAGCATGGAATCAATCTGGCCCAGGCCAATGATGTCCTGCACTGCGTCCGGGTTGATGGCCGCCAGCATGGCATTTATTTTTTGGGCATTTTCCTGGTGCATCAACATGGCGACGCGCAAGTCCGTGTGCTCTCGGCCCAGCGCGCGGATCACTTCAAAACTGCCCAGATGCGCACCCAGCAGGAACAAGCCCTTGCCGTCGGCCAGCAGACGCTGCAGCGTGTCCTCGCCATGCACTTCAATCTCAAACAAATCAAAGCGGCGGTTGACCAGATAGATGCGGTCATGGATGGTGGCAGCAAAGCTGAAAAAATGCCGGTACAGATCGTGCCAGCGGGCCGGACGACCTAACGCACGCCCGAGATAATTGCGTGAGGCACGCCGACTGGCCGGTGCAAACAAAAGAAAATAAGCGGCGATCAGGTGCAGCACGGCGCGCCCGATGCGCCGCCCCAGACGCAGTGAAATCCAGCTCATGAGGCGCAACATCAGCAGATTGCTGCGCTCCGGGCGCTGGGCCCAGGCAGCGTGGCCGGCGCTCGGCTGAGCTGTCATGCAGGCGACCTCGCCACGACACTGCCGCTGGCAATTTTGCGCGACCCCGCGCTGATGTCGAAGCGGATAGCACCGCTGGCTGCAACGCTGTGCTCGATCAGTAGTTCATCGCCGGGACGCGCCGGGCTTAGAAACTTGACTGAGCTGATCTCGCAGCGTGCCAGCGCAACGGCGCGGCTGTCGGCGATGCTTTGCAGCACCAGGTCCAGCAACACGACACCAGGCAGGATGGGTCGGCCCGGAAAATGCCCCGCCAAGGCGGGATGATTCAGTGGAACCGTCCAGTGGGTGGCGTTGTTCATGCGGGCTTGCCTCTGCTGCGGGCCTGAACAAGGGCTTGCAGCGCGTCGCGTGGTAGTTTTCCGGTGCTGTTGCGTGGCAGTGCACCAACAAACAGCAGGGGGCGCGGCAGGAAAACCGGGTCAATATGTTCGCGCAGGGCGGCCAGCAAATGCGGCGCATCCAGGCCCGGCGCCACCACACACGCGGCCAGCCGTGTAATGTGATCATCGCCGGTTTCATCGGGCATATAAAAAGCGCCATCCAGCACACCGGGAATGGTACTGAGCAAGTGGTTGAGACTCGCTAGCGAATGCCGTTTGCCAGCGATATTGATCAGATCGGCGATGCGCCCGTGCAACAAAAAATGCTCGTCTGCCATCGGTTCAATCAGGTCGCTCAGGGCCGTCAAGGTCTCGATGTGACCGCCGCAAGCGCGCACGCAATCACCCTCCACAATCAGTTTTATCCCGGGAAACAACTGCCACTGTGCGGTCTGTGCGGAGCGGCGGCTGGCAATCTGGCCGGTTTCGGTGCTGCCATAGATTTCCAGTAACGGAGCATGGCAACGGGCCTCGATGTCCTGCGCGAGTTCGGTGGACAGCGGTGCTGTAGCGCAAACGACCAGCGCGATCTCGGGCAGCGCCAGCCCCGCATCCAGCAAGGCGCGCAGATGCACGGGCGAGGACACCAACACGCGTGGTGTCGGCACTGCTGCCAGTGCCTGGCAAATGTCGGCCGGGTAAAACGGCTGCGCATGGCTCAGTGCATTGCCACTGTGCCATGCCATCAGTACCGTGGATTCAAAGCCGTACATGTGTTGCGGCGGTACGGTGCCAATGAGGGTGCAGGGCGGGTTGTGCAATAGCCCCAGGCGCAAGGCCTCGGCCCGCACACAACCGACCAGTGCACCCCAGGTTTTGGGATGCGGTTGCGGGATACCGGTCGAGCCTGAAGTAAATACCACTGCGATAAGTTGCTTGCTGTCAATTTGTGGAATAAAAAAACTGTCTGGCAGGCTCATCCTCATGGCCGGGTAGCGCAGTTGCGGCAGTTCCACCAAGCACAGGTCACTATCGGTCAAACAAAACACATCCGGCGCAAAAACCTTGATCTGGCGCACCACTTCCGGTGTGTGGGTGGACGGCAGCAGGCTGACTTTGCCGGCCACAATGGCGGCCGCCAGACCGACGCTAAAACGGTAACGATCACTGCACAGATTGAGCAGGTGAGCGCCTGCGGGCAAGCGCTCGACCAGCTGACTGACCTCGGCCAGAAACTGGCGCAGCGTGACGGCACCATCGGAGCGCCAGGCGACGATGCTGTTTGGGCGGCCGTGAGAGACCAGCGGCAATGAGGGCATGATGATGTCGGCGAGTACTAGCGCGGACGCGCCGGGGTGTTGCGGTACGCCCGCACCGCATCGAGGATGTGCATATGTTGCATCCCGCGCAGCACATATCGACGCACCCCATATTCAGCAATGAACATCAACGCGACCAAAGGCAGCGTCAGGAAATTGGCAAAGACCGACCAGACGGCAAGCGGCGCCAAAAAAAAGAGCAAGGTCGAAGCCAAAGCCATCGCCGCAAAAAACAAGGACCAGGCGAGCGTGACCTGACGTGTGTAGCTTTCATACTGCGGCGTCAGGGGTGTCTGCATCGCCTCGGCCAGGCGCGTGCACAACGGCTGTCGCCCAGCGATCAGAGTACGGGCAAAAGTGATGAACAAGATGACGTACAAGGCCATATTTTGCAACCAGTAAACCAGCCCGAAATGGCGCTCCAGTGCCGACCACCCAAGCCACAGCGCAACACACGCCAGCGCCAGCGCCGCCAGCAGAACGAAGCGCCGCGCTGAACGCCAGGCCAGCACCAGCGCGATCAGCAGCACCGGCGCAATCGCCACCACCGCGCCCAGCTTGCCGCTGTGAGCGGATTCATTGGTGTAATGCGCCAGCAAGGGATAGCCGATCAGCAGCGCCGCAAGGCCGAACCAGCGCACCATGCGGCGTGCCATCAGCAGGTTCTCTGGGCGGCAATAGTGTCGCAAAGGCTGCGCAGCGAGCTGAAAATGTGCTGGTTGTCGGCGCTGTCGCTGCGCAGTTGCAGACCATACCGTTTGGAGACCACCAACGCCACTTCCAGCACATCAATCGAGTCCAGGCCCAAGCCATCGCCATACAGGGGGGCATCCGGCGTGATTTGATCTGCGCTGACCTCAAGGTTCAGCGACTCGATCAACAATTGGGCCACTTCAAGTTGCAAATCTGCAGTGCTGGTGGCGGTGGGTTTCGGGTTGTCTTGCATGATGTCGATAGAAGAGTAGTGAGCCAGGGCCCACCAATGGTTAAGTGCTGGCAGCTGGTTGCCAGGTCAGAAAATGCAGGGTCAGGCCGATCATGCATTTTATGACTGCCGGCGGCCTCCGCCAAGCGATAGCTACAACTCCACGCACCCACCCTGCCTTGGCGCTACAATCGATCCCGCTCCGGGGTGCGATCCGCCAATTGTGGTGGAGTCGCCGAGATGGTCAGAACCAAACCCGTGAACTTGAATCGGTTAGTACCGACGTAAGAAGAGCTGTCAGACATCAAAGCATCCCACGTGCTTGCCGCCTGGCCACCTTCCGGAGCACTGTGTAGTGACGCCCCGAAAGGATGACCCTGATGAACGCTCCCGACAAACTCGCGCAACTGCTTTCGCTGACCCGCGAACCCTTCCCTGCCTCTCACAAGGTGTATGCCAGCGGGCAATTGCATCCGCAGTTGCGGGTGCCCATGCGCGACGTGCATTTGAGCAATGGCGAAATCGCCACGCTCTACGACACCTCCGGGCCGTACACCGACCCCAGCGCCGAGATCGACGTGCGTCGTGGCCTGCCCGCCCTGCGCAACGCCTGGATTGAGGCGCGCCAGGACACCGAGACCTATGCCGGTCGCAGCCACCACGGGTTGGATGACGGTACCCGCCAGGACGAGCGCGAGACTCAGCGCATTGCCGCGCTGCGCGCCGATTCGGCTGCACTACAGCGCACGCCCCGGCGCGCCAGGGCCGGCGCCAATGTGACGCAGATGCACTATGCACGCCAGGGTCTCATCACGCCGGAGATGGAGTTCATTGCCATTCGAGAGAACGGCAAGCGCGAATGGATGGCGCAGTACCTGGGTGACGCCGAGCGAGAGCAGCGCCTGCGCGGCAACCCGATGGGTGCGTGCATCCCGGAGCTGATCACGCCGGAGTTCGTGCGCGACGAGGTGGCACGCGGGCGCGCCATCATTCCGGCCAACATCAACCACCCGGAAGTCGAACCGATGATCATCGGGCGCAACTTTCTGGTCAAGATCAACGCCAACATCGGCAACTCGGTGCTCAGCTCAAGCATTGAAGAAGAGGTGGAAAAACTGGTGTGGGCGATCCGTTGGGGTGCGGACAACGTGATGGATCTATCCACCGGCAAAAACATTCACACCACACGCGACTGGATCATCCGCAACAGCCCGGTGCCGATTGGCACCGTGCCGATCTACCAGGCACTGGAAAAAGTGGGCGGCGTGGCCGAAGACCTGACCTGGGAGATCTTCCGCGACACGCTGATCGAGCAGGCCGAGCAGGGCGTGGACTACTTCACCATCCATGCCGGCATTCGCCTGCCCTTCATCCCGATGACCGCCAGGCGCCGCACCGGCATCGTCTCGCGCGGCGGCTCGATCATGGCCAAGTGGTGCATCTCGCACCACCGCGAGAGCTTTCTGTATGAGCACTTCGAGGACATCTGCGCCATCATGAAGGCCTACGACGTGGCATTTTCACTGGGCGATGGGCTGCGCCCCGGCAGCGGCGCGGATGCCAACGATGAAGCGCAATTTGCCGAGCTGCGCACGCTCGGCGAGCTGACCCAGATTGCCTGGAAGCACGATGTCCAAACCA
The DNA here is from genome assembly GCA_003133245.1 of Rhodoferax sp. Classification (GTDB taxonomy): domain Bacteria; phylum Pseudomonadota; class Gammaproteobacteria; order Burkholderiales; family Burkholderiaceae_C; genus Rhodoferax. The sequence continues at coordinate 33,283 of PKWM01000023.1, forward strand.
TGATCGAAGGCCCGGGCCACGTACCCATGCACATGATCCAGGCCAACATGGACGAGCAATTGAAGCACTGCCAGGAAGCGCCGTTCTACACGCTGGGGCCGCTGACCATCGACATTGCACCAGGCTACGACCATATCTCCAGCGCCATCGGCGCAGCCATGATTGGCTGGTTTGGCACGGCCATGCTGTGCTATGTGACGCCCAAGGAACATTTGGGTCTGCCCGACCGTGAGGACGTCAAGCAAGGCATCATCGCCTACAAAATCGCCGCCCACGCCGCCGACATTGCCAAGGGCCACCCCGGCGCGCGCGCGCGCGACGAAGCCCTGTCGAAGGCCCGCTTCGAATTCCGCTGGCAGGACCAGTTCAACCTGAGTCTGGACCCCGACACCGCGCGTGACTTCCACGACGAAACGCTGCCCGCCGACGGTGCCAAGGTGGCGCATTTTTGCTCCATGTGCGGACCCAAATTCTGTTCCATGAAGATCACTCAGGAAGTGCGCGACTATGCGGCCCAGCAGGGCGTGGACGAAGCACAGGCGCTGAGCGCCGGTATGCAGGCCAAATCGCTTGAATTTCGTGATGCGGGCGGCGCGATCTATATCCCCATCGCCAAGGCACCGAGCCCAGTCGCATGAGCCAGATCGCCAGCAAGTTGAGCACAAAATGACGCCTGTAACCGCACCCAATTCGTCCCCCGCCGTGGTCTGGAGCGTGGCCGGCTCGGACAGTGGCGGCGGTGCCGGATTGCAGGCCGATCTGCGCGCGATCGAGGCGTTTGGGGCACACGCTTGCACCGTGGTGGCCGCCATCACGGCGCAAAACTCTGTTGCCGTGCAGCGCATCGAGCCGGTGTCACCGACCCTGCTGGAAGCCCAACTGACCGCCCTGGCCAGTGACATGCCGCCCGCTGCGATCAAGACCGGCATGCTTGGCAGCGCCGAGAACTTGCAGCTGCTAGCGCACTGGATCGACCGCCTGCGCCAGCAGAATCCAGCCCTGCCAGTGGTGGTGGACCCGGTGCTGCGCGCCAGCACCGGCGCCTTGTTGGCCGATCAGGCTCTGCTGCACGGCTACCGCACGGTCCTGCTGCCACGCGCCACGCTGATCACCCCCAACCGCAGCGAAGCCGCAGCTTTGCTGGACGGTGTGCCACTGCGCAGCCGAGGCGACGTGGAGCAAGCTGCCAGCGCTTTGTTAGCGTTGGGCTGCAAGGCGGTGGTGATCACCGGCGGCGACGAAGCGGGTGACAGCAGCGAAGACTATGCCGCCACGCCGCACGCCTGCGGCTGGCTGAGCCTGGCGCGCGTCGTTACACGACATCACCACGGCACCGGCTGCGTGCTGGCCGCCAGCGCAGCCGCAGCGATGGCGCAGGGCTTCGTCGAGATCGAAGCCATCATTCTGGCCAAGATGGCGACCACGCACGCGCTGCGCCATGGCTATGGCGCAGGCCAGGGCGCGGGACCGGTACACCCCGGCGCAGGCTTTGCGCTGGCGCTTGAGAACTTGCCCACGCTGGGCCCGACGGGCCAGGCCGGGGTCGGTGCCTTTGCCCGGCTGAGCGACCCCGATCTGGGCCTGTACGCGATCGTGGACAGTGCGGTCTGGGTGCAGCGTGTGCTCGATGCCAGCGTGCGCACGGTGCAACTGCGCATCAAGGATTGCAATCATCCTTCTTTGCGCAGCGAGGTGCGCGCCAGCATCGCCGCGGCACAGGCGGTAAAGGCGCAGTTGTTCATCAACGACCACTGGGCCTTGGCCATCGAGGAAGGCGCCTACGGCGTGCACTTGGGCCAGGAAGACCTGGAGAGCGCCGACTTGGCTGCCATTGCCAATGCCGGCCTGCGCCTGGGCCTGAGCAGCCACAGTTACTGGGAGGTCTGTCGCGCCTGGGCGCTACAGCCCAGCTACATCGCCTGCGGCCCGATCCACCCGACCCGGGCCAAGCGCATGCCCTGGATCGCGCAGGGCAACGACAACCTCGCTTACTGGTGCAACCTGCTGCCGCTGCCAGTGGTGGCCATTGCTGGCATGGATGGGCCGCGCGCCGCGCAGGCCATGCAATGCGGTGCCGCGGGTGTGGCGGTGATCAGCGCCATCACCGGCGCGCCATCACCCGAGGCTGAAATCGCGCGCTTGGCGCAGGCGCTGCAGGCCGGTCGGTTGCTGCCCCGGCACGCGCCACCCGAACTGCCACAACCCACGCTGCAACTAGTCTGTTGAAAGTGCCCCATGCATCCTACTCAAATCAATTTGACCGTCAACGACAAACCGCTCGCGTTGGCTGACGGCACGACGCTGACGCAACTGCTCAATGCGCTCGATATGAGCGAAAGCAAAGGTGTCGCCGTCGCGATCAATGACGCCGTCGTGCCGCGCTCCGCCTGGCTGACGCAGCCTCTCGCCGCTGGCGACCAGGTGCTCGTCATACAGGCAACGCAAGGTGGCTAAACCTGCCACTCACTCTCTCGAAACCGCTCAAACAGCCCTTCAAAAATGAACCCCTCCACATTAGTTATCGCCGGTACTGAATTTTCTTCCCGCCTTTTCCTCGGCACCGGCAAGTACCGCTCGGGCGCGGTCATGGCACAGAGCCTCGCTGCCTCCGGAACACAACTCGTCACGGTGGCTTTGCGGCGCATGCAGACCGACGGCGCGAGCGACAACATCCTCGCGCATCTCGACCGCAGTCGCTATCGGCTGATGCCAAATACCTCGGGCGTACGCGATGCGAAAGAGGCCGTGCTCGCCGCCGAACTGGCGCGCGAGGCGCTGGAAACGAACTGGGTCAAACTCGAAATTCACCCCGATCCGAAATACCTGATGCCGGACCCGATAGCGACACTCCAGGCGGCGCGCGATCTGGTGCAACGCGGCTTTATCGTGCTGCCCTACGTGCACGCCGACCCGGTGCTGTGCAAACAGCTCGAAGAAGTTGGCTGCGCTGCCGTCATGCCGCTGGGCGCTCCGATCGGCAGCAACCGCGGTCTCGAATCGCGGGCGTTTCTGGAAATCATCATCGCGCAGAGCAACGTTCCCGTCATCATCGACGCCGGGCTCGGAACGCCCTCGCATGCCGCAGCGGCCATGGAACTCGGTGCGCACGCGGTGCTGGTGAACACGGCCATCGCGGCCGCAGCGGATCCGGTGGCGATGGCGCTCGCGTTCAAGCTCGGCGTCCAGGCCGGCCGCATGGCATTCGAAGCAGGCCCGGTCGCGCGTTCAAGCGGAGCGCTCGCGCACGCCACCTCGCCGCTGACGGCATTTCTCTCGGAGATCGGCGCATGACCGCCGCGCCGGGCCGCCCCAAGCAAGCAAGCGCCCCCTCGGGGGGAAGCGAGGACACGCAGTGCCGAGCCCCGGGCCGAGTGGCAATGAGGAACGCAAGGGGGCAGTCATGACTTTTGTCGATCTTTGGCAACAGCACGACTTCACTGAGATCGGCCGCGCGATCGAGCGCAAGACCGCTGCCGACGTGCAACGCGCGCTCGCTCGTGTGGGTGCAAGCCTCGACCTTGAAGACCTGGCAGCGCTGCTGTCGCCAGCGGCCGCACCCTTCCTCGAAGAGATGGCGCAGCTCAGCCAGCGTGGCACGGTTGAGCGGTTTGGCCGGACCATGCAGATGTACGCGCCAATGTACCTGACCAACATCTGCGCCAACGTCTGCACCTACTGCGGCTTTAGCGCAAAAAATCGCATCTTGCGCAAAGCGCTGAGCGACGCTGAAATTCTGGCTGAGGCCGATGTGCTGCAACGCCACGGTTTCGATCATGTGTTGCTCGTCACCGGCGAGTCCAGTCGCTACGGCGCAGCTTATTTACGCAATGCGTTGCGGCTGCTGAGGCCGCGCTTTTCGAGCCTGTCGATGGAAGTCCAGCCGCTCGAAGAAGCCGAGTACGCGGCGCTGACGCTTGAGGGCCTGAGCGCGGTGCTGGTCTATCAGGAAACCTACGACGCCCGTGTCTACGCCGAACACCATTTGAAGGGGCCCAAGATGGACATGGCTTACCGACTCGAGACGCCGGACCGCCTGGGACGCGCCGGTGTCAAGAAGATCGGGCTCGGTGCGCTCTACGGCCTGGCGGACTGGCGAGCCGAATCATGGTTCGTCGGCCTGCATCTGCGCTACCTGGAACAGCATTACTGGCGCACGCGCTACAGCATTTCGTTTCCACGTTTGCGTCCGCACGCGGGCAGCGCGATCGACATCACACCCTTCAACGAGCGTGAACTGGTGCAAGCGGCGTGTGCGTTTCGCCTCTTCAGTCAAGAGGTGGAACTGGCGCTTTCGACGCGCGAGGGCGCTGCCTTTCGCGACCACGCCTTGCACCTAGGCTTCACCGCCATGAGCGCCGGTTCGTGCACGAATCCAGGAGGTTACGCTGGCAAGATTGAATCCCTGAAACAATTCGAGATCGACGATGATCGCAGCCCGATCGAGGTCGCGGCCTTGCTGCGCAGCCAGGGCTACGATCCGGTCTGGAAAGACTGGGATTCAACCTATGACGGAGAGCCAAAGACATGGATTGCCGCGCTACGCTCGCAATGACGCATCTGCGTCACGACGAGCTCGAGCGCTACGCGCGCCATCTCTCGCTTTCGGGGTTCGGCCCAGCGGCGCAGGAGAAGTTGAAACGCGCACGGGTGCTGGTGATTGGCGCGGGCGGACTGGGTTGCCCGGCGCTGCTGTATCTGGCGGCAGCGGGCGTGGGACACATCGAGATCCTCGATGCCGATCGCGTCGAGGTATCGAACCTGCAACGACAGGTGCTTTTTACGAGTGAGGATACGGGCCAGCTCAAGGTCGAAGTCGCGGCGAGACGGCTGCACGCGCTCAATCCGCTGATCGAGATCGTGCCGCGCGCAGAGCGTTTCACGCGCAGCAACGCGCTGGAGCGTCTGCGTGCGTGCGACCTAGTGCTGGACGGCTCGGATAATTTCGCCACGCGCTACCTCGTGAACGATGCCTGTGTGATCGCTGGCAGGCCGTTCATCTATGGCGCGATTCACGGCTTCGAAGGCCAGGCGAGTGTGTTTAATTGGCAAGGGGGTCCGACTTATCGCTGTCTTTTTCCGGAGCCAGCGCCAGCCGCGATGACGCCGAACTGCAGCGAGGCCGGCGTGCTGGGCGTGTTGCCGGGACTGATAGGAACCCTGCAGGCCACCGAGGCGATCAAGCTGCTCACGGGGATCGGCGAGACCTTGAGCGGACGTCTGCTGCTCTGGGACGCGCTGACGATGAGGATGCGTACCGTAACGCTCGCGGCTGACCCGCGCAGCCGCGACATCCGCGAACTACCGCCCGAGGGTTATGGCCAGACCTGCGCGATGGCGCCGAAATCTTTGGCCGACGAGATCGATCTGCCTGAACTGCGCGCAACGCTGGCGCAATTGCAGTTGATCGACGTGCGTGAGGCTTGGGAGCGTGCGGCGGGCGCGATCCTGCCGTCGGCGCACCTGCCGTTGGCCGCGCTCCAGGCAGTGCAGGACAACGCAGCGATCAAATTGCTCGATCCCGCCAAGCCGACTGTGGTTTATTGCACGGTTGGCGCACGCGGCCGCCAGGCACTGCCTATTCTGCGCGAGCGCCACGGATTCATGCAAGTCCGCAGTCTGCGCGGCGGCTATCAAGCGTGGTGTAAGGGCTAACTGCCCAACCGCTAACGGGTAAGGCAAAGTCGAGGTAGTCGATCGGCCTGTTGTCGGCCAGCAGCGTGTCGCGCGTCGGATCCGCCCGCGTGGTGCTTCTCATAAACCGATAATCACCGAAACTCTTGAACTCCCCTTGGCCCAGGACAGTCGCTGCATTGCACCATGAAAATATCACACCACCACCCTGAACGTCACCGCACCGACCGCATTGGCTGGCTGCGCGCCGCCGTGCTCGGCGCCAACGACGGCATCGTCTCGACCGCCAGTCTGGTGGTCGGCGTTGCGGCTGCCAGTGCCAGCCAAAGCAACATTTTGTTGACCGGCATCGCGGGGCTGGTGGCTGGCGCCATGTCGATGGCGGCGGGTGAATATGTCTCGGTGCATTCGCAGGCCGATACCGAGGCCGCCGACTTGTCGCGTGAGCGTGCCGAGCTCGAACGCGATCCGGTCGCGGAACGGCGTGAGCTGGCGGCGATCTATGTGAGCCGCGGGCTGGCGTCCGGTCTGGCGCAGCAGGTGGCCGAGCAATTGATGAATCACGACGCCCTCGGTGCCCATGCGCGCGACGAGCTCGGCATCTCAGAATCCTTGAGCGCCCGGCCGATTCAAGCCGCCCTGGCGTCGGCCGCCAGCTTCGCAGTCGGTGCCGTGTTGCCGCTGGCCGTCACAGCATTGGCACCCGAGGCAGGCCTGATTGCCTGGGTGTCGGGCACGTCGTTGGTCTTTTTGGCCGCCTTGGGCGTCGTTGCCGCCCGGGTGGGTGGTGCTGGTATCCTGTTGGGTGCCTGGCGCGTCACCTTCTGGGGTGCACTGGCGATGGCGATCACCGCCGCTGTGGGCGCACTGTTCGGTGCAGTTGCGTGAAGCGCCCCTGCGCTGCGGCAGTCACAGTTGAAAAGCGACCCATCGAACCAGACCCTCGAGCAACTCGCGGGCCAGTCCGGGTCGCCGCGGCCGGTAGTGCGTGGCACCGCTGCGCTGCACCTCAATCCAGCGGGCAAAACTTTGCACGACCGACGGATCGTAAAACGCGACCATCAGCTCGTAGTTGAGAAACAGACTTCTTTCATCCAGATTGGCAGAACCTACCAGGGCCAGGTCATTGTCGATCAGCACCGCCTTGGCGTGAATCATGGCGGGCACCAGCCAGATGGTCGCGCCCGCCGCCGCGAGCTCCCGCAGCGCGAAGTGGCGCGCTATATCGGCCAGACGATGGTTCGATTGGCGGGGTAACAGCAGGTCCACCGCAACGCCGCGTCGAGCTGCCAGCGAGAGAGCCATCAGGAGTGTCGGGTCGGGCACGAAGTACGGCGTCACTGCCAGAATGCGCGAGCGTGCCATGAAGCAGCCCGATACCAGCAGCGTGTAGATAGTGTCTTCCGCCTGGTCGGGGCCGCTGGCGACTAGGCGGGCGCCGACGGCAGCGCTGGCTGGTGCTGGCGCGCCAAGCGGCGGGAGGTGCGCCGTCACGCCCTGTGTTGCAAAAATCCAGTCTTCTTCAAAGCGCTGCTGCGCCTGTTGCACCAGGGCGCCGCCCAAGTCAAAACTCAGGTCAATCCAAGCCGCTTTATTTCTCAGGGAGGTCGGGTCGCCTTCGAAATATTCAGCGGCCAGATTGCGGCCGCCGCACCACATCCACGCGCCGTCGGCGATGACCAGCTTGCGGTGGTTGCGCAGGTTGGTGCGTCCGCGCAAAGCCGACCGCAGGGGCGGCACAAACAAAGCCACCTGCACCCCGGCAGCGCCAAGCCGTTTCAAATTCGGGTGACCTCCGATATAAAAGCCGATTCCATCAAGCAGCAGACGAATCTGTACCCCGGCCTGTGCCCGCCGTATCAAAAGCATGGCGATTTCATCGCCGACCACGTCACGTCCCAAAATGAAACTGCACAGGTCCAGCGTCCGAGTGGCGCGACCTATCATGTTGCGCAAGGATTGCAATGCTTGACCACCGTCCTGGTGAATTGTGAGCTGCTCATAAGTGGCGATCTCCGGCAGGCCCATGGCGGCGGCAAGTTGTCCGGACTGCGCTGCCGATTTAGCTGTATCGCGCGCTGCGCGGGGTAATGTTTTTGCCTTCAAAGTCCGGCCGTAGGCGACAACTTTTCGGCTGCCAAATATCAGGTACAAAGGCAAGGCAACGTAGGGCAGCAATATCAGTGAGACGACCCAGGCGATGGCCGCCGACGGGTAGCGGCGCTGCCGCCGGGTGTGCGAAGCGGTGGCGTAAATCGCCAGGCCTAGCATCACCACCAGGGCGTGCAGTGTTGCCAAATGGCGCGTGAAAAGTTCATTCAGCAAGTCAGGTCCAAATTGGGATGGCAGATGTTCTCAAGCCTTTTCTGTATCGTACAACGCGGTCAAAAAAATCTGCGCTGCATCCATGTTCTCCGTTGCAGGCTTGATTGTGCGCCCGGAGGCCAGCTCCATCGGCCAAGCCCGTCAAAGAGATTTCGCGGCGCTTTGGAACAATTTTTCTTCTGGCGCTTTGATCGTTCTGAATCTTCGGTAGAGCGCCAGGTCATACACCAGTTTCAGTCCGCCGCACAAGAAGAAGGAAAGGCTGAACAAGACGGGGTTGGCCAGAGTGAAACTGCGGCGTCGCCCGCCAGTGTCAACGAGAATAGCAAACCGATTTGCAGGTCAGTGAGCCCGACTTGCGCCAGATACAGGGCCAGGATGAGAGACAGGAAGCCGTGGCAAAAAAGCCGGACGATACGGGTCGTGAAAAGAATTCTCAAATCCATCTGGATTCATTTCCCAGACACATCCAGTCTGCACCATACATACAGCGCGTCATAGACTTCAAATTGGTGTTGCAGGTTTTCCAGATCATGCGGGAAGCGCAAACCGTAGCCGCGGCACAAACAGCTCGTTCAAAGCAACCACGAAGAAAAATGCTATAGAAAGACCTTACCGGACAAGTTCCAGGAGTGGCAATTGGTAGGCTTGGAGCAAACCCCGCTGACCAGAGTCGGTGCGATCGCAAGCCTGTTTCATTCATTTGCATGGTGTAGCCCTTGGCTTTCAATTGCGGTCTTGTTTGCGTGGACGGTGGGGCGCCACATAGACCTGCGGCGGAGTCTCGGCTGGAACCACGATCGGCGTTTTCTCAGGCACAGCAACTGGTGTTTCATCTGGTGCGACGAACAAAACAGCGGGCGGCGTGACCGGCGGCCCGAGGGTCAGCAGTTGGGGTGGGATTTTGATCGATGCGACGACGGGCATCCAGGTCGGCATGACAACCCGCGACTTTACAAGTGGCCTCTCATGTGACTCGTCCATTGGCGGCGTCACAGGAATGGCAACAACCGGTAGGGGTTCGCCAGGCGGCGTTTCAATCGGCGGTATCTCGGGCACGACAACAGGCGGCACTACAACCGGCGGTGGAACCAGCGGGATCACTGTGAATACACCATTGACATAGCCAATGGTGTAGTTGCTGGGCGTAAACGTGCCACCGGTGGCGTCGCTGGGCGTGATTACATACGGACTGCCCAGTACGGTGGCGGTCGCCACCTGGCCAGAGCTGGTCTCGGTGACGCTGCCTACGGTTTCACCGTTGACAAGACCTGCTATCGTGAAACCAGCAAGTGTGGCTGTCAGGCCTAAAACTTTTGTGATGTCATTCGCCGTCACCGTCAGCGGAGCCGGCGTCACCGCCAGCACGCCGTTGACATAGCCAATGACATAGTTGCTGGGCGTGAAGGTGCCCCCGGTGGCGGAGGTGGGCGTGATTACGTACGGACTGCCTGCTACCGGTGCCGTCGCCACCTGACCGGGGCTGGCCTCGGTGACGCTGCCTACGGTTTCACCGTTGACCAGCGCGGTCGTGGTGAATCCCGTCAATGCCGGTGTCTGGCCATAGACTTTGGTCACGTCGGAGGCTGTCACCGTCAGCGGAATCGGTGCCACCGTCACCGTGGCCGTGTGCGTGCCGCCAGTGAAGGTGTAGTTCGAGGCGGTGCCGGTGCCATCGGTCAGACCCAGCGTGTTCAGCGTCACCGCCTGCGACCCGGCCGCAACGCCCGTCAGCGGCACCGTGCCGCTGCCCGAGAGCAGCAGGTTTTCAGCACCGATGCCGGTGGTGATGGTGCCCGCCGTGCCGAAGGTCGAAGCCGCGAAGTTCAGCGTCGCGTCGTAGGCGCGCGTGCCGCTGAAGCTCACCGGTGCCGGAGTGATGTTGGCCGTTGCAGTCCCAGCACCAGGAGTAATCCCAAAAGGAGTAAAGAGGGCATAGCTATTAGTAGCGTCAGTAAGGGTATAGCTGGTAAAGGTGATTGGCTTGTTCGTTCCTACGTCCCCGGTACCATCGAAAAGGGCGCCAACAGTGGTTAATGATGCGCCGGAAGCGACGCTTGATAGATCAGGTTTAAGTGAGTTGACGGTTGCCGTCCTGTCCGTGTTGCCGTTGTAGACTTTGTCGGTTCCCTGCGCGAATACCCACGCTTTCGCATCCACCGTCACTGCTGTCACTAGCGCCGCAACTTTGTAAGCAGCTATTTCTGTGGCGGTATTGGTGTAACCATCCGGATTGAAGCGAATGGTCGTGGTGATGGAGGCGCTTACTTTGCCTGGGGCCACGAATCTGACCGTCCCCGCGAGAACGCCGGGACCGGTGCCGTCGCTGTCGGCGTGCAGAAGCACGTTACCACCGGCGGCGCTGATCGCATCATTGACGAGCACATCATTGTTGGCGCGAAGAATCACGGAATTCGTGGCACCCCCACCGTCGGCGGTGACCGCAACGACACTTACGTTATGTCCGGCACTCATGTCGATCACGGCACCAAGACCCGTGGCGGTGACTGCAGCAGTGGCGAGCACATCGTTTCCAGCGGTCATCTCGATCATGGAACCGTTATTGCTGAAGACGAGCGCGCCACCTACACCTACGTTCACGTTATTTCCAGCGATCAGCTTGAGCCCGGAACCAATGGCGTTGCCGGTGACTGCGGCATCGATGTTCACGTTATTTCCGGCGTTCAATGTGAGGATATGGGTCGGCCATGTCAGCGCGTCGGCTACAGTGATATTACCGGCACCGAGGCCGGCACCTGCCGTGCTCACTGTTATGTTGGCCCCAATTAAAGCGTTTTGAAGATCGATGATTTGAAGTATCGATGTCGCAGCATTTGCGCCATTGTCTGCAAACGTGTTCGCTGTGTTTGTGTAAGTAGTGGTAGTAGGGCCAAGACTCTGAATCGTCACATCGGTCGGGTCGAGCAGCCACGTGCCACTCTTGCCGTACGGTGCGTTGGCGTTAATCTTTATTCCCGCCACATCCAGCCAAAGGCCGGACGTTTCGATCAAGCCGCCGTCGCCGCCCAGTGCGCCGCCGCGCGCCGAAATGCTGCCATAGGCGCGCGTCGAGTCGTTTGCCCACAGCACGACCTTGCCGCCGCTGCCATTGGTGATAGCGTCAGCAGTGATGGTGGAGTCCGCGCTCATGTAAGTCGCGGCGGCGTTCTGGATATTGGAGTTCTTGCCTTGGTAGTCGCCGCCGATCAGCACGGTTCCGCCGCCTGCGTCGCCGGAGGCATTGATGTGCCCGCCGAACAGGCCGACGTGGTGGCCCGTAGCCGTAACGCTGCCGCCGGTCTGCTCCGCGCCGGTGCCAGAAACATCCAGCGTACCGCCCACGTTCAAAGTACCGCTTTGCATGTCACCCATCAGCCGGATCGTGCCGTTGCGGTTCTCAATCGTCTGCGCCTGGATAACACCGGTATTGTTCACCGCGCTCTGCAACAGGCTGCCAGCCGCCTGCGCGGTCAGCAATACTTGTCCACCATCGGCCTGGATCAGGCCACCGTTTTGTACCAGCGCGTTCACTGCGCCCTGGTTTACCGTCACGTTAAGCAGACCGTCACCCGCCACGTCGAGCGTGATGGCGTTGCCGGCAGCCAGTGCCACGCTGCCGAGTCTGGCCCGAATCACGCCGTTGTTGGTGACGTTGGCACCCAGCAACGCGACATAGCCGCCGTCGGCGTTGATGTTGCCCTGATTGACGACTGCGCCGCTGCCGACACCGGCAAATTTGTAGTTGCCGGCCATGAAGTCACTGTCGGTGAGGTTCAGGCTGGAGGCCACCAGACCGCCAACATTGACCGAGGCGCCGTTGCCGAACAGGATGCCGTTCGGATTGAGCAAGAACACTTTGCCGTTGGCGCTCAAGCTGCCCAGAATGCTCGAAGGATCCGAGCCCAGCACCCGGTTGAGTGCGACTGAGTTGCTGTTGGGCTGCATGAACTGGACCGCCTCGCCCAGGCCGATGTTGAAGCTCTGCCAGTTGATCGCCACACTCTGGCTAGCCTGGGTGATGACCGTGCTGCCTGGTCCATTGGTGATGCTGGCGCTGCCAGCCGACACGGCGCCGCTGGTGGGCGCGGCGTAGTTGCTGGCACCAAATGCCAGCATCACGGAGACGGCGAGCGCCTTGAGGGCAAAGCAGGAACTAGCACCTTTGGCGAAACTGCCCGACGAGGTTTTCTTGCCTGCGCTTCTGGCGTTTTCGGGCACCGCTACAAAGGTGCCAGTGCTGTCGTTCAAGATCGATCGGTAGATGCTGTTCATGGGATCACTCCGCGAATCCTTAGGCGCTTTCGATGCAAGCTCTCGTGTCGGGACAAACCGCCCAAAGCACTTTACGGCGTGAACCCAGAATCGATCTGACGTATCCGGCGGACTGACGTCGCCACCTCTTGCGGCGCCGAAGTTGACATTGCGAGAAATCCCAGTCGCCATACTGATGCAGGCACCGGATGTTGTCGGTGCGATAACGCACATAGCGAAGCGTCACGCCGCGCGCATTGTTGTGCTATTAAATAGATAGTTTCTTACCTACTTCCTGCGTGGGCTGGTAGTCGATTTCGTTGTGATAGTTGCCGGACAGTGAAGCATCGACGGCATAAGCGTGTCATCGCTCAGATTGACTCGGCGATTGCCCGCACACTGGGTTTTCTTAAACAAGCTGAGAACGCACATGAACACCGATGCACAAACGGGGCCAGCCGTGGACGCCAACCCCGAGCGTGAGCCCACGATCAGTTTTGCGCAGTTCCATGACGATGCCAAAGACGGCGTCGTGGCCGTGGACGGCCAATTGGGTAGTGATACAAAGAAGTCGGAGCACGAAACCGTGCCCCGGGCGGCAACAGAGTCCACAGTAATAAACACTATCAGGCGCATCTGCCCGCCGCATATTGGGCACAGCAGCGGAAAAACCTCGTAAATGCGAGCGATCAAAACCGCCCAAAGGTAGTGGACTTATATTCAGCTTTATGCATTTGCGGTGCTGTCAGAAGGTAGACCACTTACTCCTGAATTAATAGTAGTTTGCGCACATTCCACGGGCATCAAAGCCCGATTTTCATCACAAACCCAAGCTCTGCCAGACCTGCTCCACTTTGGCCGCGACCTCCGCGCTCATCGTCAATGGTCGCCCCCACTCACGGCTGGTCTCACCCGGCCATTTGTTCGTGGCATCAATCCCCATCTTGCTGCCCAGACCGCTTACCGGCGAGGCAAAGTCGAGGTAATCGATCGGCGTGTTGTCGGCCAGCAGCGCGTCGCGCGTCGGATCGACCCGGGTGGTGATGGCCCAGATCACATCTTTCCAGTCGCGGATGTTGATGTCGTCATCAACCACCACGATGAACTTGGTGTACATGAACTGGCGCAGAAAACCCCAGATGCCAAACATGACGCGGCGCGCGTGGCCTGGGTAAGCCTTCTTGATGCTGACCACGGCCAGACGATAGCTACAACCCTCAGACGGCAAATAAAAATCGGTGATCTCGGGGTATTGACGCTGTAGCAGCGGCACAAACAATTCATTCAAAGCCAGCGCCAGCATGGCGGGCTCGTCGGGCGGTTTGCCGGTGTAGGTGGAGTGGTAAATGGGCTCGCGCCGCATCGTGATGCGGTCGATGGTGAAAACCGGAAACTCGGCTTGTTCGTTGTAGTAGCCGGTGTGGTCGCCAAACGGGCCTTCGAGCGCGTGCTCAAAGCCGCTGGCGTGTTTGGCATCGGGATTGATGTGGCCTTCCAAAACAATTTCAGCATAAGCGGGCACGCGCAATTCGCTGCCCTGGGCTTTGACCACCTCGGTGCGGCTGCCGCGCAACAGCCCGGCAAACTGGTATTCCGACAAACTGTCGGGCACCGGCGTGACGGCACCCAGGATGGTGGCCGGATCGGCGCCGAGGGCCACGCACACCGGGTAGGGCTGGCCGGGGTTGGCGGCACCATGCTCGCGGAAATCAAGCGCGCCACCGCGCTGCGCCAGCCAGCGCATGATGACCTGGTTGCGGGTCAAGACCTGTTGGCGGTAGATGCCCAGGTTTTGTCGCGTCTTGTTGGGTCCCTTGGAGATCACCAGGCCCCAGGTGATGAGCGGCGCCACATCGCCCGGCCAGCAGTGCTGCACCGGCAACTTTGCCAGATCGACATCAGCGCCTTCCCACACCACTTCCTGGCACGGTGCGCTGCTGAGCTCTTTGGGTGCCATATTCCAGAGCGTTTTGACCATGCTGCTCAGGCCGACCAGTTCCTTGAAACCCTTGGGCGCTTCGGGTTCCTTCAGGCTGGCGAGCAAATGACCAAACTGGCGCAATTCACTTACATCGTTGACCCCCATGCCCAGAGCGACGCGGCGCGTGCTGCCAAACAAGTTGCCCAGCACCGGCATGCTGTGGCCCGTGGGATGCTCGAACAGCAAAGCCGGACCACCAGCGCGCAAGGCGCGGTCGCACAGGGCGGTCATTTCCAGATCAGGCGAAACCTCAGCCTGGACACGCTTCAATTCGCCCAATTGCTCCAGTTGGGCGATGAAGCCTCTCAGATCACGGTGGGCCATGATGCTCAACGCGGTGAGCGCCCTGCCCCGAAACGCTGGCGCAGGCGCGCCAACACCTGCGCGGGCTTGAACTGCTCCAGGTTGAACACCGGCAGTTCAATCGCATCGAGCGTGTTCTTGACCAACAAGCCCAGCTCGGTGTCGCCCTCCATCGCCAGGCGACGGCTGAAAAACAAAGTGTCAGGATCTTCCTGGCGGCGTGCCAACAACAAAAAGTCGTGCGCGCTGGCACTGATGGTGAGGTCGGCCGCAGCCTTGTTTTGGCAGGCGGAAAAGCGGCCATTCAGCCATTCAAAGTCAAAAGTCCATTGGGTGTCGGTGACGCACAGGCGCAATTTTTTGCCCATCAGCATTTGCGTCACATCCGCTGCCAAATGCCGGGTCAATGCCAAATTCAAACCGGTCACCAACATAAGCGAGCCCGGATAGGCGGGCAGATGCGACAAAAGTTGGCCAACCGGTTTGGGGAGCAAATACGGCGTAGCGTGCATGGTGGTTTTCATTAATCTATTTGTTCACTCGTCATTGCGACTTGCTCCAACCCGGGCTTGCCGTACCAGTAGCCGTTGCAAGCCGCCGCGGGCATCAAGTCCGGCAGCGTTTGCATGGCATCCGTGGCGGTGGTTTTCTGGCTCAGAACCGCATGGAACAACTGAACGATCTCAGGAGTGTGCTGCGACTGCGGGCTGATACGCAGCACATTGACGCCCATGTCATGCATGGCACCGAGTTCCGGCAGGAGGTTATAGACCCGCGCCGATTGAGTTTGCGTGCCGTTGAGCACCAGAAACTCTTCGCTTTCACGCGTTCGTAACAGCAAGCCGTCGGCGTAGTCGATGCAACTGAACTGGCAGTCATCTTTGGGCAGATTGCGGTAACGCGCGGTAAAGCAGCGCGCCGAATAAGCCAGCGGCATGCGGCCATAGGCAAACACCTCGGTTTGCACGCCCGCCGGGCGGCCCGCTTGCAGCAAGGCCAGATCGTCACGCCCCATCTCCAGCGGCATGACCCAGCGTTTGACACCCAAGGCTGCCATCCATTGCAGTGTGGGAGCGTTGTAAATATTGAGATGTGGCCCGGCCACAAAAGGCACTTTGCCCCCCAGACAATGCACCGCGCCCATGTCATTGGCTTCGACCATAAAGTCGCCGTTGGCAGCAATTTTGTGCAACACCGTCACATCGGCACCCGATTCAATCAACACCTGCGTCGAGAGCACCACTTCCTTGCCCGCCTCGCGCAAGACGGCAGCAATAGCGAGCCAATCGGCCAGGCGCAATTCATGGCGGCGCGAGCACACGGTCTCGCCGAGATAAACAATATCGACCGGAGACTGCGCGATCGAATCGTAAAAAGCCAGCACTTCGGCGCGCGGCCAGTAATACAGCAAAGGACCGAGCGAGAGTTTCATCATTTCCATGGCCTGTGATAAGCCCCGAGCGTGTGCTGCTGGCCTTCCGCGACCTTGTCCAGGTCGCTCATCCAGCCCGGTTTGGCCGAATAACGGTGCGGGTTGTCGCGGCAATTGTTGATCGCTTCGCGCCAGACCTTGGTGACCTGCGCCACATACGCGGGGCTGCGTTGGCGGCCTTCAATCTTGATGGCGCGCACGCCCATCCTCATCAGATCGGGCAGCAAGGAGAGCGTGTTGAGACTGGTCGGCTCCTCAATCGCGTAGTAATTCTTTTCATCTCCCACATCAAAGCGGCCTTTGCACAGCGTGGGGTAACCCGCGTTCTCACCTGCGGCGTAACGGTCAATCAGGACGCCATTCAGACGCGACTCGCGGCCCTGCGGCGTTTCAACCCAACGCACCGCTTTGGGTGGCGAGCAGACGCCGTTGGTATTGGGCGCTTCACCCGTGGCATAACTCGAGAGCGCGCAGCGCCCTTCGACCATCACACACAGGCTGCCAAAACCAAACACTTCGATTTCTACCGGTGTTTTTTCCAGCAACTGCTCGACCTGCGTGATCGACAGCACGCGCGGCAGCACGGCGCGCGCAATGCCGAAGTGCTGGTGATAAAAATTGAGTGCTTCATAGTTGGTGGCCGAGCCCTGCACCGACAGGTGCAAGCGCAAAGCTGGATGGTGTTTGACGGCGTAGGCCATCAGGCCCGGATCAGCCAGAATGACCGCATCAACACCGCTCTGCGCTGCCAGGTCCAGGGCACTGCACCAGACTTGCGGGTTGGCGGCCTTGGGGTAGGTGTTGAGCGCCACAAACACTTTGCGACCGCGCTCATGGGCGTAGCGGATACCGCTGTTGACCGCCGCTTCATCAAAGTTCAGACCGGCAAAGTTGCGTGCGTTGGTGGCATCGCGAAAACCCAGATAAACACAATCGGCACCGTTGTCCACCGCCGCCTTGAGCGCCGGCAAGCTGCCGGCCGGGCAAACCAGTTCCAGCGGCGCAGCAACAGGCGAAGCCAATGGTGGCACAAAGGAGCTGTTGGAGTTGGAATTCATCATGGTTTGGGATTGAACACGTCTGTAGCCGAGAAAGTTCATTGGGCAGGGTTTTCAACCCTGCTTGGAGGCCTGGCAAGGCACACCAAATGCCATCAATTTTACCGCGAAAATGCCACCCATATCTTGAGGTCTGTGTTCAAGGTACTTGCGCAATCACTTGGGCCACGGCCGCTGTTAGTTTCTTGGCATAGGGCACGTGCAAAAACTCGTTGGGACCGTGCGCGTTGCTATTGGGACCGAGCACACCACAGACCATCATTTGCGCCTTCGGGAAACCGACCGAAAGCATGTTGATGAGCGGAATGGTCCCGCCCTGGCCGATGTACGCGCAAGGCGCATCGAAACTGCTTTGTGACGCGTTGCTGAGCGCCTGTTCAAACCACGCTGGTGCGCTCGGCGCGCTCCAACCCGTTGCGCTGTCCACTTCTTCAAAACTGACGCGGGCCTGGTACGGCGGATTGGCCTCGAGCAAAATTTTGAGCTGCTGCACGGCCTGCTCTGCATCGACCAGAGGCGGCAAACGCAAGCTGAGCTTGAGCGCCGTTGCGGGCCGCAACACATTGCCGGCATTCTTGAAATCAGGCAGACCCTCGGCACCGGTCACGCTCAAGGTCGCCGCCCAGGTGCGACTCAGCAAAGCCTGTAGTGGATCGTCGCTGGTCGGCAAAACAAAACTGGGGCTGCCAATACGCTCGTCATGTGCCCACGGGAAACGCCGGTACACCTCGTCCCCCAAAATCGCCGCCGTTGCTTGCGCCTGGAGCAGGCGCTCCGGCGGCACCTCACAATGAAATGCGCTGGGCAACAGTTTGCCGGTGCGGCTGTCTTCGAGGCGATTGAGCAGATGGCGCAGGATGCGAAAACTCGAGGGCACCAGCCCGCTGGCGTCGCCCGAATGCACGCCTTCGGTCAAGACCTCGACCTTGAGCACGCCGCTGGCCATGCCGCGCAAACTGTTGGTGAGCCAGAGCTGCTCGTAGTTGCCCGCGCCCGAGTCAAGACAAATAACCAGGCCGACATCGCCCAGGCGCGCACGCAAGGCGTCGATATAGGCCGACAAGTCAAACGAACCGCTTTCTTCGCAGGTTTCAATCAAACCCACAATGCGCGGGTGCGCCACCTGCTGGCTCTGGATTGCCGCAATGGCGGCAATGCTGGCGTAAACCGCGTAACCGTCATCGGCAGCGCCGCGACCATAGAGCTTGCCGTCTTGATATTTTGGCGTCCACGGCCCCAGGTCGGCGCGCCAGCCCGTGAACTCGGGTTGTTTGTCAAGATGTCCGTACATCAGCACTGTCTGCCCGGATGCGGTCCTGGTTGAGTTAGTGCCCACTGCTCCGGCAAATGGCGCTACTTCAAAGAACAACACCGGCGTGCGGCCTTCAAGCCGAATGATTTCCAGGGTCAAGCCGGCAATCTTCTGCGCCTGGACCCAACTGGCGGCGTTGCGAACCACGGTATCGATGTAGCCATGCTGCACCCAATCCGCATCAAACATCGGCGACTTGGCCGGGATGCGGATGTAGTCTTCAAGCTGGTGGACGATGTCGTCGTCCCAAGCACGGCTCACCTGGCGCAGCGCCTGCACGGCGTTCAATACTGGCTTCATGTGTGCTCCCTTTGGTACTCGCGGAATGCGGTTTTCAACGCGTTAACTGATAGACCGATGTGCCAGCGCGCAAATTGGGCAGCCAACGCAACACGCGCCCGTCTTGCAAACCAAAACTGTCCTGCACGGTCAGTCCGTTGCGACGCGCCAGCACGGCCAGGTCAGCATGGGTGCCGACCCGGATATTGGGTGTGTCGTACCACTGGTAAGGCAGGCGGCGTGTGACCGGCATGCGCCCATACAGGACGCTCAGGCGATTGGGCCAATGGGCAAAGTTAGGAAAGGCGACGATGCCGATGCGCCCGACGCGTACGGTCTCGCGCAGCATCACCTCAGCATTGCGCAAGTGCTGCAAGGTGTCGATTTGTAGCACCACGTCAAACGAGGCGTCTTCAAACAGGGTCAGCCCTTCGTCCAGATTGAGCTGGATCACGTTGACGCCACGCTGGACGCAGGCCAGCACGTTGGCATTGGCAATCTCGATGCCGTAGCCCGTGCAACCGCGTGCTTGTTGCAGGTGCGCCAGCATGGCACCATCGCCACAGCCGAGGTCGAGTACTCTGGAGCCGGGCGGCACCAGGCTGGCGATGACGTGCATTGTGGTGTTATCGCTCATGCCAGCACCGTTTTGGCGACACCGTCAAAATACGCGCTCACCACCGCCAGGTAGCGCGCGTCGTCAAGCAAAAAAGCGTCGTGACCATGCGGCGCGTTGATCTCGGCGTAGCTGACTTCGCGCCGGTTGTGCAGCAGCGCCTTGACCATCTCGCGGCTGCGCCGGGGGGCAAAGCGCCAGTCGGTGGTAAAGCTCACCAGCAAGAAATTGGCGGTAGCACTTGCCAGCGCCAGACTCAAGTCGCCGCCAAAACGGCGCGCCGGGTCAAAGTAATCGAGCGCACGGGTGATCAGCAGGTAGGTGTTGGCGTCAAAGTATTCGGCAAACTTGTCGCCCTGGTAGCGCAGGTAGCTCTCGATCTGAAACTCGGCCTCGAGCGTGCTGTAAAAGTAGTCGCGTTGCGCCGTACCCTGACCAGCTGCAATCAATTGGCGGCCAAACTTTTCGTTCATCACATCGTCGCTCAGGTAGGTGATGTGGCCGATCATTCGGGCGATGCGCAGGCCGCGCTTCGGAACGGTGCCGTGTTCGTAAAAATGGCCGTCGTGAAAGTCGGGATCGGTCTGAATGGCGCGTCTGGCCACCTCGTTGAAGGCGATGTTTTCTGCCGTCAGGTTGGGCGCGCTGGCAATTACCACCGCGTGGCGCACGCGCGCCGGATATTGCAGCGCCCAGCTTAGCGCCTGCATGCCGCCCAATGATCCACCCATTACAGCCGCCAGCGTCCGGATGCCCATGGCATCGAGCAAACGGGCTTGGGAGTCAACCCAGTCTTCGACCGCAACCACCGGAAAATCGGCACCATAAACGCGGCCAGTATCCGGATTAACGTGCATCGGGCCAGTCGAGCCAAAACAGGAACCCAGGTTATTGACGCCGATGACAAAAAATTTGTTGGTATCGAGCGCTTTACCCGGACCGATCATGTTGTCCCACCAGCCCTCGGACTTGTCTTGCCCCTCGTAAACACCGGCCACGTGATGCGAAGCGTTCAAGGCATGGCAGATCAGCACCGCGTTGGATTTATCTTTATTGAGAACACCATAAGTCTCAAAGCTCAATGAATAGTCGCGAATCGTTGCGCCGCTTTGCAAGGGCAAAACGGCGACAAAGTGCATGGACTGGGTTGTACTGAGCATTGGTTTATGACAGATCGGGCGTGTGTTAAGTTGCTGCGGTCTATCCCTGGGTGTTGGATCAAACCGCGCAAGCGGTTAGTATAAATCTCTCACTGCTCAGGACCCCTATGTCAGAGCTGTTCGGATCCGACGCCTCTCACCCAATTACCGGTTGAGATAAAAAATACTTCAATGGGTTGATGCCAACCGCTACAAAGGTTTGTTCTTGGCGTATTTATTGCTTGACTCACTCCTCAATTTGGTGCGGATCCATTTTTTCCGCTTCGGGCGCACCAATCCAACACACCCAATCTAAAAAGGTTCTCATGGACGCACTAAAACAGAGCGCTGACACACTCTTCATCCTGCTCGGCGCGATCATGGTGCTGGCCATGCACGCCGGTTTTGCATTCCTGGAGTTGGGCACCGTGCGGCGCAAAAACCAGGTCAATGCGTTGGTCAAGATTTTGGTGGACTTCTGTGTTTCCACTGTCGCCTATTTTCTGGTTGGTTACAGCGTCGCTTACGGCACCAGCTTTTTTGTGGGAGCTGAGCAGTTGGTACTCAAGAGTGGTTATGAGTTGGTCAGGTTCTTCTTTTTATTAACCTTTGCGGCTGCGATTCCGGCCATCATTTCGGGTGGCATCGCCGAGCGCGCCCGGTTCTGGCCGCAACTCATTGCAACCGCCATAATCGTGGGTCTTATTTATCCTGTTTTTGAAGGTGTTGTGTGGAACCAGAACTTTGGTGTGCAGACCTGGATTAAAAACTTCACTGGTTCGGAGTTTCATGATTTTGCTGGCAGCGTCGTGGTACATGCGGTCGGTGGTTGGATCGCTTTACCGGCTGTGGTTTTATTGGGCGCACGCAGCAACCGCTACCGTAAGGATGGCGGCATCTCTGCGCACCCGCCTTCAAGTATTCCGTTTCTGGCGCTGGGTGCCTGGATCCTGACGGTGGGGTGGTTCGGCTTTAATGTCATGAGCGCGCAGACACTTGATAAAGTCTCTGGTTTGGTGGTTGTGAACTCGCTGATGGCCATGGTGGGCGGCACGTTGGCTGCCCTCGTTCTTGGCAAGAACGACCCTGGTTTTGTGCATAACGGCCCATTGGCAGGTCTTATTGCAGTATGCGCCGGATCGGACATCATGCATCCGCTGGGTGCGCTGGTGGCAGGAGTCGTAGCGGGTGTCCTTTTTGTGACTATGTTCACGCACACTCAAAACAAATGGAAAATCGACGATGTACTGGGTGTCTGGCCACTGCACGGCCTATGCGGCACATGGGGTGGTATTGCTGCCGGTATTTTTGGTAATAAAGCGTTGGGTGGCTTGGGCGGCATCACACTTGGTGGCCAACTGATTGGCACTACCTTTGGAATAGCGTGGGCTGTTATGGGGGGATTAGTAGTCTATGGTTTGCTCAAAGTCACTATGGGCTTGCGCCTGAGCCAAGAAGAAGAATACGACGGTGCTGATCTGTCAATTCATAAAATCAGCGCATCACCCGAGCGCGAGGCGAACTGGTGAAATTGAATGAATACTTTGGCTTTTCTTATTTCTCTATTTAAAGATAATAGTAGTAGATAGGGAATGAAGAAAAATGTGAATAGAGACTTTTTTCTTTTGTAAATCAAAGAGTTATAAATAATAAAGTTTGTGTTTTAGTATGGTTTCTGTTGTAGTGTTCAGTTGAACAACTTAAGCAGAATAAATAAAACTGTGGGTAAGTAATAGTTTACATAAAAGTTATACATAAGAATGCAAAATACAAAAAACCCACATCTCCAGTGAAAGGAGAATGTGGGTTAAGGAGTCCGAAGTTTGAACCTGGACTATAAGAAAAAAGCCAGACAGCGCTGTTTGTCTGTGTGGCTTTGATCGGGTTTAAACGTGGTTGGAATGGGTCGTTTTTTCAGACCAGATCGGGAAAAATTTATTGATGGTGGCCAATAAGCCAAACGGTGCCAGCACGATCAGGATGCCGACCAGGGCACCTTCTTTGCCAAAGAAAGGCAACTGATAGCTGAGTAAGCCTTTGCCAGTCTTTGAAATTTCCTGGCCGCCGATGACAACGTTCCAGCGCATCATAAACACCGAGAACAGCACTAGGCAAGCGCTGACAACAACACCAAGCACCAGTGCCCGCCCAGTGGTACCACGCCAGATCATGTAAGACAACCACAATAGCGGCGTGACCGCACCAATTGCAAATTGCAGAACGAAATAGGGCACCAGCAGGGGGCCAGTCACGTATTGCATGATCATGTCGATGCCTTCTCGGCCTTTATAGACCATGCTGCCAAATTCAAGCGATTCAAGCACAAAAGCCACCATGATGAAAGCCCAAATGGTGTAAGCCAGCGTTTTAAGGCAGGGCAAATCGACCGGGATTTTGCGCCATTTGCAGGTCACCACATAAAGAACCGCGAGCAGTGAAACGCCCGAGATGATGGCTGAGAACAGGAAAATCACCGGCATCAAATCAGATGACCACCATTCGCGGGCTTTGACTGAGCCGTACATGAAACCGACGTAACCATGCAGACCGTGTGCACCCGGAATGCCGATACAAGCCAGGGCAAAAATCCATTTTTTATCCCAACTGAGCGTCTTTTCAGATACATCGTACGAGCCGAGCGTGAGTACTTTGTAAAACCGGCCCAATAAACCGGTTTTAGTTTGGGCTTGATCAACAATGAAAGGACGGTAGGCGAACCAGATTTCAAGTAATAACAAGATAACGTAAAAACTAGCAAAAAATCCGAACATGGCCATCGCTGAAGTCAGGTGCGGCGTAATGGTGGCCTCGAAAGCGCGCTCTGGGTGGCCGAGGTGAATCAGCAAAGGTAGCGGAACAAAAACCATGAAGCTGAAAGAAGTGAGTAAAGCCAGGTGCGCCACCGGTTTCAGGCGCTCAAAGCCGAACACCTGGTACAGGCTGGAAACCGTAAATGCACCAGCCACCAAACCGGTGATATAGGGATAGACGGCGATCAGGATGGACCACTCAAAAACTGTTTCATTGGGATAGACCCATCCCGTGTAGGGAGCAAAATGTATAAGCGCTTCCACTAGTTCACCTCTTTATCGATGCCGACATAAAACACATTGGGCGCGTTCCCGGTATCGGGCCTGAGCACATTAACGCGGTTATTGCGTATAAACAAACTGACCGGGCTCTCTCTGTCATTTTGGTCGCCGAAAATGCGAGCACCGACCGGGCAAGCTTCAACGCAAGCCGGATTCATGCCTTTGGTGATACGGTGGTAGCACCAGTTGCATTTATCGGCAATACCTTTGTCTTCATTGAAGTAACGCACGCCATACGGACACGCTTGCACGCAGTAGCGGCAACCGATGCAGTAGGTTGGATCGATCAGGACCACACCGTCTTTGGTACGGTAGGTGGCACCTGTGGGGCACACCTGCACGCAGGACGGATGGGTGCATTGGTTACACAACTTGGGCACAAAAAAGGCTTTTTCGACCTTCGCATCCTTGTAGCGGTTGGCAAAGCGGAATTCTTTTTCGGAGCCGGATGCCGCGATGTTCACGGGGTCTGCTTGGCTGTCAATATGGACTTCTGGATCGCCTTCGATCTGAACGTAACGCTCGACCCAAGTGCGGAATTGATGTGCGTTGTGGGGCACGCCGTTTTCAGTCTTGCAGGCTTCGACGCAGCGCAGGCAACCAATACATTTGGTGGCATCAACCCCAAAACCCCACTTATGTTTGGTCCAATCATAGTCTTTGGTGGGAAACGATGCGCCCTCAGCGGGAGCCTCATTTTTGGCGGCCAGTGCCGGGACGATGCCCAAGCTTACAGCGCCCGCGACAGCGCCTGCGCCACCGAGTTTGGTGAGGAAGGCTCGTCGTGCCGTCTCGGTCGGTTTTGAATTTTCATTCATCATGGTGGTTCGTCTTCCCTTATTTGGTGGACTGACAGCTTTGTGTCGAGAAGTAAGCGGCCAGGTTTGCGATGTCGGCGTCGCTCAGGCTCTTGGCGGTGCCAGACATCATGGGGTCTTTGCGCAGACCGGCCCGGAACGCTTTGAGCGCGTTGACTAGGTAACCCGGTTTTTGTGCCGCCAGTTTCGGCCATGCCGGGTTGGCACCGGCACCGGTTTCACCGTGGCAAGCGGCACAGTTCTTGGCCAGCTCCTTGCCGTCGGCAGCATTGCCGGCTGGCTTTTGGCTTGGCGCAGCATTGCAACTCAGGCTGGCGAAATAGACAGCAAGATTCTGGATGTCGGCTTCACCAAGACTTTGCGCCAGCGGTGTCATTGCCACGTCTTTTTGGGTGCCCGACTTGAATGCCGTGAGTATGCGCGCCAGATAAGCAGCGTTTTGGCCGGCAAGATTTGGCCAGGTGTCGTTCGGGCTCACACCCAGCGCACCGTGACAACCGGCGCATACGGCTGCGCTTGCTTTGCCTGCAGCGGCGTTGCCAGTCACTTTGACAGCCGCTGCGCTGATCTTGGGAGAATGCGGGTTGTGGCAAACAATACATTGTTGACCACCAGAATGCGATGCCACTTCAATTTGAGGTTGAGTGAGCGGTCTACCCGTCATCTTTTCGTGACAAAGTGTGCACAACTTGGCCGTATCCTTGGGAATAGGCAACTTGCCATTTTGGGGGTGGCCCAAAGCCGGGCCATGGCAAATTTCGCAGTTCACCGATTTATGGCTGCCAGCCGACCATACGGCGTGTCTCTCTGCGTGGCAGCTCTTGCAGTATTTTGCTGTTTGGTACACGGGCACTTTTGCGGCAATTTCAGGAACTGAATTAGCGCGGTAGTGGCCGAACCGGTAAAACGAATCGACCGTGAGGAATGGAACGGCAAAGTACGCGACCACCAACAGGCCAAGAATTAAAACCACTAATCGAAAAATATGTTTGGGCATGCTCGCCTTTCGTGTCGTCGCGCAAAATTGTTGTCGAAAATAAAGTCTTCGATCGTACTTCCTTTCGGCAGCAGATCCTCCTTTTTAAGTTTGATCCAAATCAATGCGCCACAAAGTTCGTCTTGCTTTTTTAGCGAAAAGCAGAGTTGAAAATGCGATAAAAAATCAATTTAGGCACAGGTGTTTCTTCCTTTGATTACAACCTTTATATTCACCAAAAGTGCGTGATCAAAGAGGAAGAAATAGTCAGGTCATTGAGTTTGGGTCGGCCACTGCTTCATGTTAAAATTTTCCGTCAAGTGGAACCAAGGTTCCGGGTAAGTCGTTAAACCTAATCCCAGATGTTTTTGGCTTTGTGAGTCTTTAATGACTGTCAAAGAGTGTCGTCTGTTTGGACAATTGTTTGAGGAAATGTTGATGAAACGAAGCGTTGGCAGTGTTGTGATGAAGATATTTGGAATGGTTTTGGTTGGCGGTTTGCTGGCGGCTGCCGTGCTGGCTCAAACCATTACCGCAGGTGGTGCAGCCGATCCTATGGACTTCAAGATTCTGTATGCAACGCCTCAGGATGTGGTTGAAGGCAAGCAAGTGGCGCTTACCATGTGCGCTGGCTGCCACGGTAGCAACGGCGTCAGCACCCAAAAAGGCGTGCCAAATATTGCGGGGCAGCGACCGGTCTATCTGCACCTGGAGCTCAAGGTCTACCAGAAGGGCGGGCGCGGCAACAAGAGCATGACAAATACGGTCAAGTACATGAATGATGACGCCATCATGAAAGTGTCGGCCTACTATGCCAGCCAGGATCCCGCCGAACCCCTTCGCTCCACCTCTAAAGCAGATGTCGGCAAACCCAATGCAATGACCGCTGGCAAAGCCGCCGCAGCCGCTTGTGGCGGCTGCCATGGTGATGCGGGTGTTAGCAGCATCGCCGGGACACCGAGCCTGATTGGGAGCGACCCAAAGTATTTAATTGCTGCAATCAGTGCTTACAAGAGTGGCGAGCGCAAACATGACATGATGAAAGCCTTGGTATCGGGTTTGACGGAGGCTGAAGTCAGCAACATAGCGCTCTACTACGCCCTGCAAGCACCTGATAGAGCAAAGACCCCGGCTCCTGGCAACGTGGCGGCGGGTAAGACGGCCGCGGCAAGCTGTTCCGGATGCCATGGCGGCGATGGCGGTGTGAGCGTTAATCCAGCCACACCTAGTCTGGCCGGACAGGAAGCACAATATTTTATTGCTGCGCTGCGCGCCTACAAGGACGGCGCACGCAACAACGCGACCATGAAGGGCCCGGCCACTGCGGTTGACGAAGCCACGGCCAAGAATCTGGCCGCCTACTACGCCAGCCAGACGCCCAAGGCCCCCCAGGTTGGCAAACCCCTAAGTGTGGCTGAGTGGGCTGAGCGTTGTGACCGTTGTCACGGTGTCAACGGCAACAGCACCGACCCACGCGCGCCAGCTTTGGCGGCGCAGCGGGTGGACTACCTGGAACGAGTCATGCTGGCCTACAAGAAGGGTGAGCGCAAGAGCAAGGAAATGGCCGTGATGTCCGATGGCCTAGACGATGACTTGATAACCGGTCTCTCCAACCACTACGCGCGGCAAAAAGCGCGTGGCCTAGCCTACATGATTCTGCCGCTGGTTCCACTAAAAAAATAGGAACAAGCTCGGAGCACCGGAACGAATTTTTCGGAATACTTTGCACAACCTCTACACGGATAGATTATGAGTAATACCCCCCTTCACCGCCACTATTTGCATTTTTCGGAATTGCCCATCAGCATGCGCGTCATGTACACGGCGGTGCTTTGTGTGCTTGGCATGGCTTACCTTTTTGCCGCACTTTATTTGTTTCACACTTATTCGGGCCGTGACGGAAACCAGGGCACCTTGTCCTACGATGATCTGGTCATTGCCTATTCCGGTAGCGGCAAGGGTTCCAGGCTGGAGGCAGCCCTGCGCGGCCCGATGTCGAACATGCTGCCGCCCGATGAACTGGGTACGCTGGTAACTTGGGTGCAACAGGGCGCTGACAAAGAAAAGTATGAGACTATTGCCAAGCCGCTGCTGGAAAAACGTTGCCTGAGTTGCCACGATGGCAGTAACCCGCATCTGCCGAACTTGAGCGGCTTGGACAACCTCAAAAAGGTGACTGAGCAGGATACCGGGACCGACGTCTTTACGCTGGTGCGTGTCTCCCACATTCACTTGTTTGGCTTGACCTTCATTTTCTATTTGGTGGGCACCATTTTTGGTCACGCATACATTCGGCCCGTCTGGTTTAAGGCAACGGTGATTGGTTTACCGTTCTTGTGCCTGGCACTCGATGTGGGTTCCTGGTACCTGGTCAAGGTGTTTCACCCGTTTGCGCTTGTGACCATGGGCGCTGGCCTGGTTCAGGGTCTGAGTTTTGCCTTGATGTGGGTCACTTCGATGTACCAACTGTGGTTCTCGGGGACACCCGAAGCCGTTGCCAAACGCCATGGCGAAGATGGAATTATGGTGGGTTGAAGCGTTGAACTACCACGGTCGCAACAGCGACTGTGGTTAGCATGAAAGACGATACATCAACATGGCAAGTCCGCCGTGCGTGGCCGATACTGCTCAAGGATTCTGAACCTGATTGCGTTATTGCGATTGCTGCGCTTGGCTTTGCATGAGCTGCACGTTCGTGTACAGACTCACTTCACGGACGCGGCCAAATACGGTTGTTAAGCTTCTCTTCCGCCCGGCGGGGGGCCAAAATTGAAAAGAATGCAACCCCAACCAGTACCATAGGATTATCCTAAATCCGGCAGTTGGACGCACCCGGTTGAGTCACTGGCTGGCAGCGTGCCTGGGGTTGTTGCCCCGCCCTCGAAGAACCCAGCCAGGGGATCGGCGACATGCAGGCCTTAGCATGTCGCGTTGTCTCGCCTACCCGGACACACCGCCGCCAGCAGCCCCACTCGGGCGCGCCCAACTGCCGGATTTAAGGTTAATTGCTTGGCTGGCTGGCGTACCAAGCTGCGAGGCTTTCAATGATGGTGTTGCTATAGGGAAAGCTCATGTTGTGCATGGTGGTGCTTTCGCGCTTGCCGTCATGATAGGCCCTGAGGGCCATTACCAAATAGTCTTTGTCCTGGCCGTTCATCTTTGGGGCAACCGTGGCGGTGCCGTTGTTTTGGTCATGGCAACGGTTGCATTTGGCAGCAAGATCCTGCGTTGAACTGGGTACCTGGTCGCCTGATTTTGGTTGCTGCGAAGCATAAAAAGCAACAATATTGTCAATGTCTTTGTCGCCGAGATTGGCAACATAGCGCTGCATTCCCCAGTTTTGACGGGTCGTGCGATAGGACTTGATTGACTTGGCCAAATACTGCGCGTCCTGGCCGGCCAGGCTGGGTGTTGCGGCGTCCACGCTGACGCCCTTGGAGCCATGGCAGCCGCCACACATGGCGCTGAGCGGTTCCCCTGCAACGGCGTCGCCGCGTGTGGCCGCACCGCGTTGCGTCGGCGTTTGAGCAGCGAAATACAAGGCCAGGCTTTCAAGATCGAGTCGATCAGAGTCGCGCATGATGGTTTTCATCGTAGTCACCTTGCGATCATCGCGGTGATACTCAAGAATTGCAGAGATCAGGTAATGAGGCTGCTGGCCGGCCAAGGTTGGGGTTCCGGGCGTTTTTGAGTTGCCATCTTCGCCATGGCATTTGGCACATTCAGCCGCCAGTACTTTGCCTTTTTCATAAGGCGAGGTGTGTTTAACGTCGTTGGCAGTGGTGCTTGCAATGGGCGGTAGGCTGGCAAAGTAGGAGGCAACGTTGCGCATATCCGCTTCGCTCATTTGGGTTGCGATATCGCGCAGGGCGGCATGTGTGCGTTTCCCGTTCTTATATTCATTCAGAGAAGCGAATAGGTAGGATTCGCGCTGCGCCGCCAGATGGGGAATGGCGGGTGCAAGGCCGCCACCATTTTCACCGTGACAGGATTTGCAGGTTTTCTCTGCTATCACTTTGCCAGCAATTGCATCACCTTTTGCCGTCTCGACGGCGACTTCTTTTTTCTCTCCGCAGCCCCACAGTGCCAATGACAAAACCACAACACCCAGAATCGATTTCTTCATGGAAAATCTCAAAGGTTAATTGAACTTACCCGCCGGTTGCAATTGCCTGACTCTTGCAAGGCTAAATGCGCCGGAAACTTTGAAATTATTATAGGCTCAGATTGCTCCATTCAAAGCGAAAAGACGCGTCAAATGCGACGTTCTGATCGCCTGTACGGCGCGACGGTGAGCGTGCCTAGCCTGAATTGTCGGCACAAAAAAAGCCCGCAACTGCGGGCTTTTTTTGTGCGCCCTATAAGTCGCACGAAAGCTTGAAGCTGAACTTCGAATTACTTCAAGGAAGCAATCCAGCTTGCCAATTTTTTGGCTTCAGCTTCGTTGACTTGTGGGCTCGGGGGCATGCCAGCACCGTTGCCTTTAACGATCAATGTGGCCAATTTTGCAACATCGTAATTCTTCTTGGCAATGTCTTTGAAACTGGGGCCGACTTTTGTTTTGTCAACGGCGTGGCAAGTGGTGCATTTTTTGGCCTTGGCAAGAGCTTCGTCAGCCAGTGCCGGTGCCGAAACTGCAACTGCGACGGCTAGAGCTAAGAGAATGCGTTTCATGATATCTTCCTTAAGGTTAAGTGGGTAACAATAACGTAACGCAACTGAAATGACCGCGGCTGACGTGCATTGCGGTTGGTTACAAGTTAGATGCAGGAAAACGGAAAGCATTGGTTCAAACTAGCCGTTTACCGCAGGTAATTTTATGCTGAGTTTTTACTTGATACTGAAAGTGCCACACCCGAATCCAGGTGCTTAATAGCGATAACGGGTAAACCCTTATTGAGACAAATCAACATTTTTGCAAATCAGTTGAAGTTATGCGGCGCATCCTTAGATGCCCGGTGCCGCGTGCTGCCGGGCCCTGGCTCAAGGGTTTGATTTGCTCTCTAGTCCCTGCCCACTCTTGACACGCGCATCTGCAATGTCAGCCTCCACTTGCTGAGCGTCGGGTGAGCCAGGTTCTAGCAGTGCCAGTAGTTTTTCCCACTGATCCACTGCCATCTTGAAGTCGGAACGACGGTAGGCCGCCACACCCGACATCATCAGCCCCATCGGATGCTTTGGATTAATGGCGAGGGCCTTGTTGACCATCTCCAGCGGTTTGCCTTCGATGTTGTTGTTGGCACGCACCGCCAACAAGTCGGCATAGTCAACCAGCAAATCTGGCTCGGTGTTGACCAGCTCACCGGCCTTCACAAAGGCGGCTTCAGCTTCGTCGAAACGTCCCATGACTTTGTAGGAGCGTGCCAGCATCGCCCACCCCTTGGGGTTGTCGGGGTTCGCTTTGAGACGCTGCGCCAAACTACTGACCATTTTCTCGAGCTCGTCGCTCCTGGCCTTTTGTGCGATCATCGGATTGATAGCGCCGGGCGCCCCCAACACACTGTACAAACTGGCAGCACCCAGAGAAAACAGCAGCGCAATGGCGACAGCGCTACGCCGCCCGTTCCAAAAGTGCTGGCGCGTTTGAGGCGCGCCAGTTGCCGACTCTGCAGTATCGTCAAGCAGACGCAACTGCACCTCATCTTTGGTCGCTTCATAATCGGCTGGGCTGATCAAACCGCCTGCCAGATCGCGATCGAGTGCCAGCAGTTGGTCACGGTAGATGGCGGTATTCACGCCCTGACTTGAGATCCCGGTTGGTGCGGCGCTCCACAGCAGCGGGCGCACCACCCAAGCCACGACCAGCAACGTCAACAGCGCTGCAATTGAAATAAAAATTGTCATGAGTGGAGTTCCGGATCTTGAAGGAGGGCTTGGGCTTTTTTGCGCTGGGCGGGGTCGAGGGGGGTTGGTGCTGCGCTGCGTTGGTTGCGCCGCACCAGGCGCAGCAAAACCACCAAGGCACCCAGCAGCAATGCAAAGGGGCCCAACCAGAGCAGGTAGTTCAGGGGTTTGAAAGTCGGGCGATAAAGCACAAAGTCGCCATAACGCTCGACCAGGTAACTCCTGATCTCGGCGTCGCT
Source organism: Rhodoferax sp. (assembly GCA_003133245.1). Classification (GTDB taxonomy): domain Bacteria; phylum Pseudomonadota; class Gammaproteobacteria; order Burkholderiales; family Burkholderiaceae_C; genus Rhodoferax. Next base: position 64,579 of record PKWM01000023.1, read on the forward strand.
CTTGTGGGCCTTGATGAGCTCGCGCACTTCCCGGCGTAAATCTTGTGCCAACTCGGCGCGTGATGCGGCCAGCGATTCGTTCTGGCAGACCAGGCAGCGTAACTCCTCTGTAATAGCAATCATGCGTTGCTCGACCGCCGGGTCTTCGGCCAGTGGAACGGCTTCTGCGGCGTAGGCCGAAACAGCAAATTGCAGTGCCAGAAAAAGTGTCAACCAAAGTTTCATAGTTGCAGCTCCCGTACCAGTGGCAGGATTTTGTCGCGCAGCGCTTCTTCGGTGATCGGGCCAATTTGCTTGTAGCGGATGACGCCGGCCTTGTCGATCAAAAAGCTCTCGGGCACGCCATAGACACCAAAATCAATTCCGATGCGCCCATCACGGTCAGCTACCGAGAGATCGTAAGGGTTGCCCAGGTGATCCAGCCACTTCAAGCCTTCAGCGTCCTTGTCTTTGTAGTCAAGGCCAATGACCGGCAGCGACTTGGTTTTGGCGAATTCGACCAGGATCGGGTGTTCCTGCCGACACGCCACACACCAGGAGGCCCAGGTGTTGAGCAGCCAGACTTTGCCTAGCATGTCCTTGGAATTAAATGCTTGCCCGGGCGTTTGCAGAATGGGAGCGCTAAATAGGGGTGCGGCTTTGCCAATCAGGGGCGATGGGATTTCGTGCGGATCACGCGTCAGGCCAATCGCCAGAAACACCACCAGGACAACAAAAATGCCCAGCGGAATGAGCGCTTTTTTCATGCTGCCAGTCCCTTGAGATGAACTGAGTTGGCAGCCGCTTTGCGGCGGTAGCGCTTGTCCAGCGCCGCCATGGCACCGCCCAATGCCATGAACAGGCAGCCGGCCCAGATCCAGGTGACAAAGGGTTTGTGATAAACCCGCACGGCCCAGGCGGTGCCGTCGCCGCCTTCCAGCCGCTCGCCCAGCGAGACATAGACGTCGCGCGTGAAAGTGGTGTCAATGGCGGCTTGGGTCATGGGCATGGAGGATGAAAAATAAGCGCGTTTTTCGGGGTGCATGACGCGCAGCAATTTGCCATCTTTGCTCAGTTCGACATCACCGACCTCGGCGCTGTAGTTGGGTCCGGGCTCAGTGCGAATGCCTGTCATGCGAAAGGTGTAGCCGCCCACAGAGACCGTGTCGCCCACGGCCATGCGCACGTCTTTTTCAGTTTCATAACCCTTGACCATGGTGATGCCGATGACAAACACAGCAACACCGATGTGCGCCAGGTGCATGCCCCAGATCGAGATCGGAGTTGATTTCCAGTTGGCGTTGTTTTTGATCTGGCGGTAGATCTGCACGGCCGAGCCCAGGATGATCCAGAACGCCAAGGTCAGCCCCAACGCCACCATGGCCGACCAGCGTCCGGCCAACAACGGTGCGGTGCCGCCCAGCAGCACCGAGACAAGGGCGACCGGCGCCAAGGTTTTGGTCAGCTCGGAAACGCTGTCCGTCTTCCAGCGGGCAAAGGAGCCAATCACCATCAGCAGCAGCGCGGGCACCATGATGGGAACAAAGACCGTCTCAAAATAAGGTGGCCCGACCGAGAGCTTGCCCAGGTTGAGCGTATCGACAATCAAGGGGTACAAAGTGCCCAGCAGCACGGCAGCCGCAGCCGTGGTGAGCAGCACGTTATTGACCAGCAGGAACGTTTCGCGCGACACCAGCGTGAATTTGCCGCCCGATTGCACCTTGCTGGCGCGCAGGGCGAACAGGGTGAGTGAACCGCCCACCACCACGGCCAGGAACAGCAGGATGAAAACGCCGCGTTTGGGATCCGAGGCAAACGCATGGACTGAGGTCAAAACGCCAGAGCGCACCAGGAAAGTACCCAGCAAACTCAACGAAAAAGCGATGATCGCGAGCATGATGGTCCAATTGCGGAACAAGCCCCGCTTTTCGGTGACAGCGAGCGAGTGGATCAGTGCCGTGCCGACCAGCCAGGGCAGGAAAGAGGCATTCTCCACCGGATCCCAAAACCACCAGCCGCCCCAGCCCAGCACGTAATAAGCCCACTCGGAACCCATGCCGATGCCGATGGTCAGGCAAATCCAGGCAGCAGTGGCCCAGGGTCTCGACCAGCGCGCCCAGGCAGCATCAAGCCGCCCGTTCAGCAAGGCGGCGATTGCGAAAGCAAACGGTACGGCCATACCGACGTAACCCATGTACAGCATCGGCGGGTGAAACACCAGACCCGGGTCTTGCAACATGGGGTTCAGATCCTGGCCGTTCTCCGGGATGTCGATCAAGCGCGCAAACGGGTTTGAGGTGATCAGCATAAAAAGCAGGAAGCCCACTGCCACCAAGCCAAGAACGCCGAGCACCCGTGAGACCATGACATCAGGCAACTGGCGGGAAAACAGGGACACCGCCATCATCCATGAACACAGCATCAGCAACCATAGCAACAGCGAGCCTTCATGGCCGCCCCAAACGGCAGCAAAACGATAGATATCAGGTAGCTTGGAGTTAGAGTGCTGCGCGACATACATGACCGAGAAGTCGTTGGTCATAAAAGCGTAGGCGAGGCAGCTGAAAGAGATGGCTGTGAGAAGCCAAAGCGCCTGCGCTCCGGGCCGCGCCAGTGCCATCCAGTCAGCGCGGCCTTGCTGTCCTCCCACCACACTGAGCGTGCCCATGGCGAGCGCCACAAAGAGGGCGAGAATCAGCGAAAAATGACCGAGTTCTGGAATCATGATGGGTATCCTGTGCTTAATCAGTTGGGGACAGAGCTTGCTCGCCTTGAACGGTTGAGGACAGAGCTGGCTCGCTTCGCGTAGCTGCGGTCAGTCCCGCAAGGTTTTTCATTTCATGGTCTTGACAATTTTGTTCAGCTCGGCCTGATCCAGCGCCTGCTTGGCCTCGGGTGGCATGTAGTTTTCGTCGTGCTTGGCCAACACTTCGGAGGCGGTGAACTTGCCGTCGTCTGCGAGCTTGCCTTGCGCCACCACGCCTTTGCCTTCGCGAAACAGATCGGGCAGGATGCCGGTGTAGGAAACATTCATGTCTTTGGCGGTGTCGGTGACGACAAAATTGACCGTCAGGTTGTCACGCTTGATGCTGCCGGGCTTGACCAGGCCGCCGATGCGAAAAGTCCGGTTTTTGGGCGCTTCCCCTGACGCAACCTGCGTCGGCGTGAAGAAAAACACCAAATTGCTCTGGAAGGCGTTGAGCACGAAGTAGGCCGCAACGGCCAAAGTAACCAGACCACCCGCAATAATGGCGGCACGTTTGTGACGAGGTTTCATGAAGAGCTTCTTTCGGAAAGGAATTCGCTGCGCAGATGTTTCAAGAGTTCCTGGCGCTGACCGCGCAGCAGCAGGATTTCGCCCAGCGCCGCCAAGGCGGTCAGGCCGAAGCTGCCCCAAACATAAAAGGCGTAGCCGCCCATGGCAAAAAATTCGGAAGCGCTATTCCAATGCATTTTTAACCCACTCCGTGTGACGTTCGCGATCAAGGATGATGTTGCGTACCCGCAGCAGCGCGATGGTGATGGCATACATCCAGAAGGCCAGCACCATGATCAACATGCCCCACAGCATGGCGCTGGCCATGGTGGGGGACTTGGTGAGCGACACCGAGGCCCCCTGGTGCAGGGTGTTCCACCATTTGACCGAGAAGTAAATGATGGGCACGTTGACCACGCCCACCAATGCCAACACAGCACAGGCCTTGTCAGCGCGGCGCGGATCGTCGATGCTCGATTGCAGCGCTAGAAAGCCCAGGTACAAAAACAGCAGGATCAGCTCGGAGGTGAGTCGCGCGTCCCACACCCACCAGGCGCCCCACATCGGCTTGCCCCAGAGCGAGCCGGTGACCAGAGACAAAAAAGCAAACAAGGCACCGGTGGGTGCCAGCGCGGCCGCCATCATGCCCGACAGGCGGGTGTTGAAGGCCAGACCGAAACCAGCCCAGCCAGCCATGACCAAGTAAATAAACATGGACATTTGCGAGGCCGGCACATGCACAAAAATAATACGATAACCCTCACCCTGTTGTGCATCCGTGGGGGCCACAAAAAATGATATCCACAGCCCCACCGCAGCCAACACGGTTGCCAGGGTGGCGAACCAGGGCCACATGCGGCCAGCCAGAGAATAGAAATTCTGCGGGGCGGCGAATTTGAACCAGTGAATGGCGCGTGTATTCATTCCAAAGAAATCCTCAAAGCGGTGGTGGTGGCCAAAGGCGCAAAAAAGATTGACAGCACCAGCAGCGCAGCCAGCAGCGACAGGTGGCCTCCGATGCCCAAACCGGCGGCATCGGCTTCGACCGCACCCGCGCCAAAAATCAGCACTGGAATATACAGCGGCAGGATTAATAGCGATAGCAATACCCCGGCGCCGCGTACCCCCAATGTCAAGGCGGCACCGATGCTGCCAATCAGGCTCAGAGTGGGCGTGCCAAGCAGAAGGGTGAGCATCAGGATGCCCAGGGCCCGACCTTCCAGACCGAACTGCAAACCCAGCACCGGAGCCATCAACACCAGCGGCAGGCCCGAGAGCAAAAAGTGCGCAAGTGCCTTGGCCGCCACCAGCAAGCCCAGTGGTGTCGCCGAGAGCACCATTTGTTCGAGTGAGCCGTCGGCGTAATCCATGGCGAACAGGCGCTGCAAAGAGAGCATGGCGGCCAGCAGCGCACTGACCCACAGCACGCCCGGCGCCATGCGCAACAGCAGCGCTGACTCGGGCCCGACCCCGAGCGGAAACAGGCTGGCAATCACCACAAAAAACATCAGTGGCGTCAAGACTTCGCCCTTTTGCCGCATGGCCAGCGATATCTCACGCCGTAGCGCGGCCAGCAACACCGCTGCCAGCCCCAATTTTTTGAGTTGCAATTTTTTCATGCGCCCAACTCCAGCAACTGTGCGGGTATGGACCCGATGGCCACTTGTTGATGACTGGTGACCACGGCCATGCCGCCGCCTTCCAGGTGCGCGGCAATCAGGTTTGCCAGCATGCGCACGCCGACTTCGTCCATGGCAACAAAAGGCTCGTCGAGAACCCAGAGCCGCGCCCGACTCAAAGCCAGCCTTGACAATGCGACGCGGCGCTTCTGCCCCTGCGAGAGGTGGCGCACAAGTTGTTGCTCGCGCCCGCCCACGCCAAAGCGCGCCAGCACCTCCTGCACTTGCGTGCTGCTCGGGGCAAAACCGCCCAAGGCGGCAGTAAACGCGAGGTTCTCCCGGACACTGATGGATTCTTGCAACGCGTTGAGGTGACCCAGATAGCACAGGTCCTGGTGATAGGCGTCGCGCTGGGCATGAATGGAAACGCCATTCCATAAAATTTGTCCGGCTTCAATCGGGGCCAGACCGCACACTATGCGCAGCAAACTGGTTTTGCCTACGCCATTGGCGCCTGCCACATAGAGCCAGCGCCCGGCTTCCAGAACGCAGTCAACACCCGTGAAAAGTTGCCTGCCACCTCGGCTACAGCCAAGTTGGGAGAAGGTGAGCGTGGGGGCAGTTTTCAAACGGTGAAGTCGCAGATTTGAAGGTTGCAATTTTAGGTCACGACGCTGCCAACAGGCCCCCATGTTCTTGATTTACATCACCTTTACGTCGGCTAGCTTGAGGGCAATTGGCTTCGCATTTGAATGTCAATGAGCTGATGTTTGTCGCAACCGTTTGAGCTGCAACAAACATCAGCAAAAGAGACTTGACAAGCAGTCAGAGTCGCGCTTCGGAACATCGCGTTGGCTGCGCTCCGGATCGTCAATCAATGCGTTGTGAAGAACCCGATCCCCACCATGGTCAACAAGGTCAGTCCAATCAGGATCAGCGTGAAACCGAGAACCTTCGATGCCGCCAATTTGACTGGCGACGGCGCATCTACCAGGTATTTCTCCAGTTCACCGCTGTCCACCAGGCGTTGGTATTCCAACCCATGGTCGTGCTTGAACTCTTCGATCGAGAAGGTGCCGGTAAACATGACCACTTCCAGCGGGAACTTGTCGGGGCGGAAGTGGTTGTTGAAGAAGTGCACGGTGAACAGGAACACCACCGCCAGGAACGCTTCTTCACCGTGGAAAATAGCCGCCACGTTAAAGATCCAGCCCGGCAGGAAGGCGCCGAAGAAGCCTGGCAACCACATCATGAGGCCGCTCACGCCGATGATGGTCACGCCCCAGAACGGTGCCCAGTAATCGAACTTTTCCCAATAAGTCCAGCGGTCAAATATTGGACGCGGGCCTTTGCCAAAGAACCACTTGAACATGGCGAGCATGTCCTTGCCGTCTTGCAGGTTGGGAATCAATGAGTTCGGACCGAAGAACTTGAAGTCCTTCCAGTTGCGGGTTATGCGTATGGTGACATAAATCAGGTGAAAGAAAAACACACCGGCAAAAATGACTGCCGCCACGCGGTGAATGATGCCTGCGCTGTGCGGGCCACCGAGCGCTGCCATGAGTTTGGGTGCCCAAGAGACTCCCGAATAGAACAGGGGCATACCCGTTAGCGTGAGCACCATCAAACTCAGGGCAAAAGTGAGGTGTGCAAGGCGCCAAATCGGGCTAAAGCGCTGAATGTGCTTACCTTCCACGTGCGCGGGCACGGAATTGGGTTTGATGTGCGACTGGCCGGCACGTTTTTGACGCTCTTTGTATTCGCGGTAGAACCACAGCAGGGTGTGCAACCAGAAGAAGCCAAAGGTTCCCACCAGCAACTGCACCATGATTTGCCATGCGATCCATATCTGCGGGTAGCGGGCAAAATCATGGCCATTGCCATGCGGCTGGTAGCTGGCAAACCCCGCAGGTACATCGGGCAAGCCTTTGGCGGAGTCGTGGCACTGGTGGCAAGTCTGCATGCGGTTGGTCGGATAAACCATCGACTTCGGGTCGTTGACGCGCAATATTTCGTGGCTGCCATGGCAGTTATAGCACTTGGCGGTATAGGCATAACCGAGCGTGCTGACTTGGCCGTGGAAGGTGCCTTTATAGGTTTCGAGTTTGTCCACATGACAGTTGCCGCAGTTCGATGAAACCATGAGCTTAAAGGTATCGCCTGAGGTCGCGCTAATGGAGTGGGCGGTGTGGCAGTCAGAGCAGACGGCAGCCTGGGCCAGCAGTTTTTTGCTTATTTCCTTGCCGTGCACCGACCCGAGGTAGGCCTCTAACTCGTCTGTGTGGCAAGTTCCGCCGCATACGGTGGGGATGCTCAAACGCCATTGGTTGCGCTGCGGGCTATCTTTTGTCGGGACGTTGAAACTATGCGTGTCGTGGCAGTTGTCGCACGCCGCATTGGGCTTTGTTTTGTCGTCGGCGTTGGGGCGCGCGTGGAACGACTTGCGGTAAGCCGCGATATTCTGGGCGACGACGCCGAGCCGCGGCCGCTCGCTTTCCTTGCCGCGTTTGACGGTCTGCTGCCAAAGTTCCTCATGGCAACCGGCGCAATCGACTTTTTTCAGCGCTGCGTCCGGGGCTTTGGCGTGCGCATTGGCTTTGTCGGCGTTGTCCACAATGTCGGTGTGGCAAGCTACACATTCCATGTTGGCATGTACGCTTTCCCCAAACTTGTCGCGTGCAACACTGCGCAGGGCACGCGCTTTGCCATCAGAACCTGGAACTTCGAGTTTGCCTTTTTTGCCGTCGTGACAGCTCAGACAGCTGGCGTTGTCAAGCGAAGGAGGTGCTGCTGGGACGGCGACGGACGGGCTCTGGCTGGTAGCTAAAGCGGGCAAGCTCAGGCCCAGGCTGAGCAGCCAGGAAAGCCCCGTGAGCCACATTAATTTTCTTGATTTCATGGTTGTTTTTCGCAAAAAAATAGGTGCGACAACTGGCGTCGCACCTTGAACACAAAGACTTGCGTGAGAAAAAATGAGAGTTAGCCAGCAGATGCGTACGCCAAGAACACAATGCAGCCGCACTCAGGCAATAAGCCAATTCGCCTGATGCCGGTTGTTGGACCGACATCGGGCGCTGCCTTGCGCTTGTGCCAAGGAGGTGAGTTACTGGGCCAAAATCCAGTCAGCCAGATTCTTCAACTCTTTCGCATCCTTGGTGCCAATGACCACGTGTTCGCCGCCGGCTTTTAATTTCGGGCTGGTGGTAATTTGCTTGACAACTGTATCCTGGGCGTCGGCTTTGCCCTTGAGCTCGGCCGCTATTGCTTTCAAAGAAGGTCCGGTTTTGGTTTTATCGGGCGCGTGGCAAGTTGTGCATTTACTGCTTTTGAACAAAGCTTGGGCTGCATTGGCATCCACAGCAGCTTGAGCTGGGGCGATGCTGGCGAAAGCCAATAGGATTGATGCGCTGACCACGGTGAGGGAAGACTTGAACATTTGAAAACTCCAATAAACAAGTTAAAGAAATTGAAACCGCACCGGTGGATTTAGCGCCGTGCGACGAAGATCGTCAATCACAAAGGCGTGAATTCACCCGCCATTTCGCACTCAATATGATTTGTATCAATGGTTGTCAATTTTTTGTCAGATTTGCGTAAGCGCATGAAATGGTTGGGCGTGTCAGAGCCTGCCTGCAACCTTTGCTGGCATCGTTTGATTCAATAAGGTGCATTGATGCGCCGTTTTGGGCTTGATTAGATGGCCGGTGAAACTTGCAAGCGAGGGGTTCCTTACTTGAGAAGCCCTTCAGCGCGAAGTGCTGCTTGCACGGCGGGGCGGACGGCAACGCGTGCCATGAATGCGCTCAGGTGAGGCAGCGTGCTGATGTCGATGCCCACATGGTTGCCCCAACCGGCCACCACGAAGAGGTAGCCGTCGGCGACGGTGAAGTGTTCACCCATCAGGTAGGGCGTCCTGGCCAGCTCGCCATCGACCCATTGCAGGCGTGAGTTGAGCCGGGTTTTGGCGATAGCTTTGGCTTCTTCAGGTATGCCGGGGGTGAACATTGGCGAAAAGCCTTTGTGCAGTTCGGTGCCGATAAAGTTGAGCCACTCTTGCAGTTTGTAGCGGGCGTAAGTGCCGTTGGCCGGAGCGAGCTGTTTGGCCGGCACCTGGTCAGCGATGTATTGCACGATGACCGGACCTTCGCGCAATTGCCTGCCGTCGTCGAGCACCAGCAGCGGCACATACCCGAGCGGGTTGATCGTGTAATAGTCGGTGCCGTCGGCGAGCTTGTGGGTTTTGGTGGGCGCAGCGATGGCGTCGAACGCCAGGCCCGACTCATGCAGTGCGATGTGCGGTGACAGTGAGCAAGCCCCGGGGGAGTAATAAAGCTTCATGGATTATCCTGGAAAATGATTGGAATGCCGATACTATCCGGGATAGCAATTATTTTCATGGCGCTGGTTTTTGACCGCAGCCGTCGCCGCAACCACTTGATGGAACCACCATGAGCCGGATCGTTATCTATGAAGTCAACGTCATGTTTGGCGATTGCGACCCCGCCGGCATCGTGTTCTTTCCGAATTTTGCCAAGTGGATGGATGCCTCGTCGTTGAACTTCTTCATGAAATGCGGCGTGCCGCCCTGGCGCGAACTGGTCAAGACCACGGGCATCATTGGCGACCCCTTGCTGGAGATCAACGTCAAGTTCCTGCGTCCGGCCACTTACGGCGAGGCGCTGCAAATTCATACCAGCATCCAGGAATGGCGCGCCAAGGCATTCCTGTTTCGTCATGTCATCAAGCGCGGCGAAGATGTGCTGTGTGAAGGCGTTGAGACACGTGCCTTTTGCGTACGACCAAGCGACAACCCGGATCGCATCAAGGCGATTGCCGTGCCGCCAGAGATCAGGGCGCTGTGCGAGTGAGAGGCGCGCGAACTTAGCGGCAACCAAAATCACCGACATCAGGATACTGATGTGACGCAGGGCTTCAGGGTGGGGCAGCGCTAGTCAAGGTTGTGGGTTTCCCCTGCCGACTTCAAACAAACCCATGCGCGACCCGACTGGCCTGTTCCTGCGGTTTGAACTGGTTAAAGCGCGGCAGGAACTTGTCCCAGTCGATGATATGGCTGTCGAGCTCGGGGCCATCGACGCAGGCGTGCTTGCGCACCATCTTGCCCTCAATCGTGACCGGCACCATGCAGGCACCGCACATGCCGGTGGCGTCCACCATGATCGAGTTCAGGCTGGCCACGGTCTTGACGCCATAGGGCTTGGTCATGTCGCTCACGGCACGCATCATCAGCGGCGGCCCGATGGTGACGACTTCGGCAATCTTGCGGCCTTTGCTGCGACATTTATCCTTGAGCATGGCCTCTAACGGGGTGGTGACAAAGCCCTTGGCACCGAAACTGCCGTCGTTGCTGGTATAGATGACATCGAGCAAGTCCGGGAACTCGGTTTGTAGTTGGGCTACCCGCTCACCCGCATTGACCCAGAACAACAAATCGGAGTTACGAAAGCCTGCGATCAGCGTGACATGGTTACCCAGCCGCAGGTGCGCGCGCATGATCGGATACACCGGCGGCAACCCCAGGCCACCGGCGGTAAAGACCACGGTCTGCTTGCCTTCATAACGGTGTAGCGCGCTGGGCAGACCCAAAGGCCCCGCGATACCGGTAAAGGCATCACCCACCTTCATCTGGTTGATGGCGATGCTGCTGGCACCCATGGCTTGCACGACCAGGCAAATGGTGCCTGCTTTGGCATCCCAGTCAGCCAGCGTGAGCGGGATCAGTTCGCCTTTTTCCCACGGCAGCACGCGCACAAATTGGCCAGCCTGTGCCGCCTGGGCGACCAGTGGCGAATGCACGATGAATTCGACGATGCCGTCAGCCAGATCGATTTTTTCCAGAATGGTTTGCGGCGCGCCAGCTTGCTCGGTGTAGTGTGCAGCGCGCTGGACGGTAGTGCGAATTTGCTCTGCGGTAAGGTCGATGTTGCCGACAATTTCGCGCGCTGCGGCCTGACCGTCACCGGCCGCGCGGATGGCAGTGGAGCCACCGCGAGTGGCATCACCCCCTGAATAAACCCCGGTCAGCGATGTCTGCTGTGAGCCCGAAGCCACATCGATGGAGCCCCACTTGGTGGTCTTGAGACTGGGCTCGGAGTCTTTGATAATCGGGTTGGGTGTGTTGCCCAGCGCCATGATGACCAGGTCCACCGTCATCGACTCCGACTTGCCCGTGCTCACCGGGCTGCGCCGACCGGACGCATCGGGTGCGCCCAATTCAATCACGTCCAGCATAGTGTGAGTGACGAAATGGGTTTTGTCGTCGCCGATGAATTCACGTGGCGCGCGCAATTCCCTGAGTTCAATCCCTTCCTCGAAAGCATGGTGCAGTTCCTCGACCCGTACCGGCATTTCGGCTTGCGTGCGGCGATAAACGATGGTCACCAGGCCACCCAGACGGCGTGCGGTGCGCGCTGCGTCCATGGCAGTGTTGCCGCCCCCGATAATGATGACGCGCTTGCCCTGCGTCGCTGGCAGCGGTGTCTCGTAATCCTCGTGCAGACCTTGCATCAGGTTCACGCGCGTCAGAAACTCGTTGGCCGACATGACGTTGAGCAGGTGTTCGCCGGGCACATTCATGAAGCGTGGCAAACCGGCACCGGTGCCGACAAATATTTTCCAGAAACCGGCCTTTTTCAAGTCTTCCAGCGTCGCCGTTTTGCCGACGACGAAATTGGCGACAAACTTGCCACCGAGTAGTTTGATCTTGCCGACCACGTCGTCGATCAAGTCATTGGGTAGCCGGAACTCGGGAATGCCGTAACGCAGCACGCCGCCCAGGGCGTGGAAGGCCTCGAACACCGTCACCGGAAAGCCCTCGGAGGCCAGCAGGTAAGCATTGATCAGGCCGGCAGGACCGGAGCCGACCACCGCGACCGGCGGTTTTTCGGCTTTGGCCCAGGGGTCGGGGATATTGGCAAAACGCGCGGCGATACCCTCGGCATTGACCAGTTTCTCGCGTTGTGGCAGGTACCACTCGATCTGGCCGATCTCGATCGGCTGCTTGGTATGGGTGCAAACACCCTGGCACTGCAACTCCTGCGGGCAAACGCGACCGGTGACGTTGGGCAGCGGGTTGCAGTTCTCGATCAGCTCCATCGCTTCGCGAAAGCGCCCGGTACCGAGCAGCTCCAACATTTCTGGAATATGAATCTTGACCGGACAACCGCCTTTGGGTTCGGTCTGACTCGCCACGTGCACGCCGATTTCGCAAGGCCTGTCTTCACACTGCTTGTCGCGTAGCGCTTCCAACCAGACAAACAACTCGACCTCGCGCTCGCTGTAGCCCAGGCTCATGTAGCCGAGGTAGCCCTGGTTGACCAAACCAAAATCTTTGGAGCGCTCGACCGCGTCACGCATATACGGCGGGATGAAATTCTCGGCTGGCCAGTTCTGCGACAAACCCTTGAACATCGGATAGCGCTCTGACAAATGCGTGTCGATGGCGCGCATAAACTTGCGTTTGAGCTTGAGCGGCACGTTCCAGACAAAGCGCATCAGCACCTTGCTGGTGTCATCGTCCTTCAGCAGCAAGGCCCACAAGGTCTGGATGAACGTCGCTCCGAGTTCCTCCTGCTGGAACTCCCAGACCATGGCTTCGCTGCCGTCAGCGATGAAAATATCGCGAAACGCTTGGGGCTCAGACAATAAACGCCGCCGCAAAAGGGCCAGTTGGTGGTGGAAAGTTTCGACCGCTTCAGTATTCTCCAGGGCGTCGATTTGAGAGCGCGTGGTCTTCAGCGTGCTGCTGGCATTGAGGTAGCGGTTCAGGTCATCGCTGTTGCGGGGGGCGGTGTTGGCGCTGCTCATCGAATGATCTCCGCGTCGCAATTGGCGGCCACCCGCTTGATGCGGCTCTTGAGCTCGGGTGTGACCGTCAGCCGTTCCAGCGCACCGGGAATCATCCGGGCGACATCCTTGGACTCGCCGTTGACGATGATGCGGGTTTTCTCGAACAGCTCGGGCAAATCTTGATAGCAGGTCTTGCAGTCGGTGCATTTGACTTGGTCTGCGCTGTCGTAAGTGACAAGCGCCTCTACCGTCGCCACCGCTGCACTGCTGGCTACTGCAGCCCCGGTGCTGGCAACGCCTGGCCCTTGCGCGATGATCGGTATCACGCGCGCACTGCCGAGCGGCGCTTTGCTGGCGGCGGCCAGCTCCGACATGGCACGTGCAAAAGAGTCGAGCGAACTGTCGCGCTGTGTCACAGAATCAAGGTACTGCGCCTGCACGCTGGCCATGTCAGTGCGATGAGTCTCTTCCATCTTGGCCACATGCTGGCCCGCCAAGTACTGTAGCAAGTGCCAGTACTTGCGCCGCTCTTCGACCAGCGTCACGATGGCCTCGGCGACTGCGATCTTGATCAGATGCTGTTTGGCATCGGTGGACCAGATGAAAGCACATTTTCCTACGCGCTCGGTTTTGGTCAATTCAACATAGTCTTCAACCGGCAGTGCGTTGGCGGCGTCAGAGCTGAGCGTGTGAAACTGCTTCTTGAAGCGGATTTCGTCCAGGGCAAAGTGAGCTGGTGTTAGCGCCATGCTCATCAGTTTGAGCTGGCCTGCATCATCGATATATTCGAGATTCGTCAGGGCCCAGGTCTTTTCGGGATCGGGGTTGCCTTCCAGCGAGAACCAGTCGTGCAACGTGTTGCCCCGGCGCGGGTCATGCACAAACACCGGGCTCATGCGGCTCTCGACTGCCAGCCGGGAGCGCTGGTTGGACGCAGCGTCGCCAATGCCGTGTTCGCTCTGGCAGGGGGTATAGACATCGAGCAAGGCCGGCCCATCGGTGTAGCTCAGGGCCTCCAGGGTGTTCTTGAGAAAGTGCCCTTGCAGCGCGGCACTGGTGGCACAGACGAACACATTGGAATGGAATGCTGCGATCAGGGCCAGCTCCTTGCGCGCTTCGTGCTTGCCGGTGGCCTCGTGGCCAAAGCGCGCCAGATCCGAGTCCTGACCGATGAAGCTCGAGGTCGAGGCCTGCCCGCCGGTATTGGAATAGGAGCCGGTGTTGAGCACCAGGATCTTCAGCGGTGTGCCACTCATCAGAATGCGCGAGAGTGCGCCAAAACCGATGTCGTAGGTGGCGCCATCGCCACCGATGGTGAACACCGTGGGCATCAGCCCCAACTCTTTAATGCTGAACTGCTCCCACGACAGCATGCTCAGAGCCTGATCGTGGGTTTTGGCATCGTAAGCGTCGGCGAGTTCAAGCTCGGCCAGACGCAAGGCGCGCACATCGCCGACGGTTTGCGCCGCAATGCCCTCGAAGATGCCCTTGGCCAGCGGCTGTGCGTCCTGAAACAGACTGTTGACCCAGGGATCATTGAAGGAGTTATAGGGAAAAGTCGAGGCATAGACGCTGCTGCAGCCGGTGGAGTTAGCGACCACCGCGCCGGACGGCCCGTTGCCGGTGGGGCCACTCTCATAAAGGTAGAGGCGTGTTTGCAGTGTGTTGATGAGCTTGCCGATGCGCTCGGCGCGCGCGCGGTCGAGTTTGGTCAGGGCCGCCTGCTTGGCACCCAGACGGCTCAACAGGCTCTCCAACTCATGGATATGGCCGCGTCGGCGTTTTTCGGTGATGGCGTGATTGGTGGCCATGACCAGACGGGTGGCCGTGACTTCACCGCAGCCGCGACACGCGCCGTGGCCCCCGGTGGTGCTGTAGTAGTTGGCGCGGTCAAGCAGCAGGCGCTTGATGTCGCCGCCGGGTTGAATCGCATCAGCGACAAAGCGCTGCGGCGTGTTGGGCATCTTGCTCATGGCCTCAAAACGCGCTTGCAAGGTACTCAGCAGCGCTGCATCCTGTTCCCGTGACACCAATGCACCCGGGCCGCAGACCTCGACGCATTCGAGGCAACCGGTGCATTTCCAGGGGTCGATCGTGACAGCATAAAGGCCGCCGCTGCCCGCCGCGGTCTTCTCCATGGCATCAAAAAAAGGCCGGGTTCGGGCCACCGAATAGATCGCCAGGGCATCTACGAGCTTGCTAAAGTTGCGCAGCAGTGTGACATTGTCGGTCTCCAGGTGGGAGGCCACCTCGGCTACCAATTCATGCAGGGGACGTGCCTGCTTGCTCTGGAGATACATCTCGCGCACGCCTGAAGCCAGTGCATGGACGTGGCCGCGCATGGCATCGCGCTGGGCCGACGGCAGATCAAGTTGGTCAATGCCGGCGAGCAGCAGTTCGTGGATGTCATGCACGCTGTTCGGGATGGCGGTATCCGGGCAGACCAAGGTGCACTCCATGCAGCCGGTGCACAAGTCGGCCTTGAACTCGGGTACGGTGCGCCGGAACAGTCCTTTGTCTTTGTCGCCACTGCTGCCCGCTGGCATGAACAGCCCGATGCCAGGCAGCACCGGTGCTTCCGCGATGGTGCCGTCGCGAAATGGCTGTGCCACCATGTCGTCAAAATATTCGCGGTCGAACAAGCCCGAGTGGCCAGAGCTGCAACTGTTGCGGCAGATCGATGCTGAAACAGACTCCTTGCGAATGGCGATCGGGTCCGGACGGGTCTTGAGGAGGGAAAACGCGGCAGAGCTGTAATCAACTTGCTGCGTGGCTTCAATCCCCTCCTTGATTACCGCCATATTGCCTTCGATCACGGCACCGCCTTTGCCGCCGAATTTTTTGCTGATTTGCTGCTGAACTTTTTTCAGCATGGCAGCGGCGCTGGCACCGGCGGCCACTTGATCCACGTGCCCGGCGACCGCGCCGATGAAGGCGATGCCCATCATGCGCGTGGCCAGCTCCGGTGTGGGCGCATGTTTCTGGGCGACAGCAAAGGCATCGATGATGAAAAAGCGGATTTTTTTCTCAAGAATGGTTTTGCGGGCCTGGTCGGGCAACTGTAGCCAGACTTGTTCGGACGAAGCATTCGACTGCAGGATAAAAGTGCCACCCGTGACCAGACCGAGCAAGGGATTAGCGTGGCTGAAGACCTTGTGATCGGGCGAAAGTACGACATCAACGTCTTCGAGTTCGGCGTTGGTCAGCTTGACCGGCTCCGGGCTCAGAGTGATGTAGTAATTGGTGGGCGAGCCGCTTTTTTCTGAGCCGTACTTTGGGGCTGATTTGGAATGCATATCCAGCACGCCGGCCAAGATGTCGGTGAGCAGCTTGCCGGTGGCGATGGTGCCGTAGCCGCCGATGGAGTGAAAGCGCACCCGAATGGCGGTTTTGGGCAGCAGCCTCGGGTTGGCCTCGGTGTCAAGCGCCATCAGTTCGGTTTCAGGATAGGCTGCTTTAAGCCGCACTTGCAGCTCCGCCACGCGCTTTGATGCCGTCTTGGAGAAGAACTGTGAGCCCAGATAAATCAGCGGCGCAGCCTGATCACCGTCCATGTTTTTGAAGGCGGCGATCAGATGGCGCGGTTGCAGGTCGTGGCCACCCAGACCAAAGATCGCGGTGGTCAGTTTGGGGCTCGTGACGAGTGCCGGGATGCCCGGATGGCGTATTTGCACCGTGTTCTCGCGCGCCTTGAACAGCGCCTGTGTCACCAGACTGGTGAGTGCCGTTTGATCGGAACGCTCCAGCACCGTGACGGCTTTCTTGCCCTTGAGCGCAGCGATCAACTCCGCCTCGGGAAATGGTTGCAACAGTTTGATGGCAATCGAGCCGACTTTTTTGCCATGGCTGCGCAGGTAAGTGACGACCGCCTCAACGTCGTCGGTTACCGAGCCCAGACCGACCATGACGGTTTGGGCATCGTCGCACATAAAGGTTTGCACCGGCTCGTACTTGCGCCCAGTCAGAGCTGCGTATTCGTCCATGGCCTGACGTACCAGCGCGGGGACAGCGCTGGCGAAGTGGGTGCGGTGGTCAGCCGCACCGGCTTGAAAGTCGGCCTGGTTTTGAACCGCACCGGTAAGGCCTGGGTTGTTTACATCGACCAACGCCGGCACCAATTGGCGCGTGCCCTTCTCAAAGGCGTTGATCCACTGGCGCTGCCACTGCGCGTGCAATTCTTCGGGCAGCCAACCCAGCGTCTTGGCGACGAGTTTGCCGACGTTGTCCTGTTCGACCTTGGCGGCGTTGGTCTCCAGATAGGTTTGCAGCTTTGCCAGATTGCCCTCGGTCAGGTCGGTCTGGTGGCGCGATAGATACTGCTGCAACTGGGCCACTCGGCCTTTGGAGCCGTAGAGCATCTCCTGCGCCAGTGTCGGTGCCTTGATGCGTCCGGCCGGGTCGCCCAGGTACTCGGCCAACAGCGCCGGCTCGGGCAACAGCGCCTCGCACAGCATGTGGCTGGTGGCAAAGCCGTCCATGGCATTGGCAACGGGAATCAGCGAGAGCGCGGCGGCGCGATAGGAAATGGCGGCCAGGTCCGCAGCTTCCTGCGGGTTGGCCCCGAACAAAATGGTGTAGCCCGATGACAGCAGGGCATAAACATCGTCGTGCCCGGCCATGACGTTGAGGGAATGCTTGGAGACCACACGTGCGGCGACTTGCAGCACGAAGCCGCCGACCTTCTTGCCGACGGTGACGTAATGCGATTCGAGCGCGTACAAAATGCCCTGGCTCGAAGAAGCGTTCGAAATAAACTGACCGCCGGTCAGTGCTGCACCGAGCGCACCGCTCTGGGCCGAGTGCTCGCCTTCAGGGCCGAAGAAAAAAGGATGTTTGCCCCAGACATTGATACCGCCTTCGGCGCGGGCCGCTTCAAAGAGCTCTGCGATTTCAGTTGATGGCGTGATCGGGAAGCCGATCACGCCGCCACAAACATGGTTCATGACATAGGCGACCGCGCCGTTGCCATGGATGACGTTGGGTATGCCAGGATATTTTGCTGTATTAGCTTTCATGTAATTGGGTCCGTGTGTTGTCGTGGGAAATCAGCGCCAAAGCTCAACGCACTGCGCGTATTTGACACGGCAGGCATTAACTCAAACTCTCACGGCGCGACCGGAGATATTCCGGTCAACAGACAGGCAAGTGGTTTAACACCGGCCTTTGATGGGCAGACGGGAAGTTTGGCCGCTCGTCTGTTCGTGAGGCTTTAGTATAAAGAAATCTTGCACTGCAACAAACGACCATTTTCAGAGGAGAACGATGTATTTAGGACAGTGAAATTCCGAAGATTTATCGGTGCGGCCTCGTATGCTGCACCGCAATTTCATATAAAGAAAAATCAGACCAATGCAGCTTTGATTGCGTCAACAGCTTTTTCCGCGATCATGATCGTTGGTGCATTGGTGTTGCCGGAGGTCAATTGCGGCATGATGGAGGCGTCCACCACCCGCAGCCGTTCGATACCATGAAGGCGCAAGCGCGCATCCACCACAGCGCTCGGGTCGCTGTCAGGGCCCATTTTGCAAGTGCCGCAGGGGTGGTATTCGGTATCTGAATGGTCGCGCAGGTAGCACTCGATTTTGGCGGTGTCATTCCTGTCGAACGGGTACAACATGGGGCCACGATAGGCATCCAGGGTGGAGGCTTGCATGATGTCAAAACCGCTCTGCGTGCCCCTGACCAGGGTGGACAGGTCGCGTGGGTCGGACAGGAATTGCGGGTCGATCAGAGGGGCGTCCTGGGCTCGGGCGCTTTGCAGTGTGATGCGGCCACGGCTCCTGGGGCGCAATAGGGTCACGTGTAGCGTGTAGCCGTGCCCGAGGTGGTTCTTGCGGGTATGGTCATCGACGATGCCGGTGCATAGAGCTAGTTGGATATCGGGTGAGCGCTCACTCTCATCGACAAACATAAAGGCTTGAGATTCGGCGACGTTGCTGGTGAGGATGCCGCTGCGCTGGCTGCGCCATTCGAAAATGCCTTTAACCATCGCCCTGAGTCCTGACCATGACCAACCAAAGGTGGCATCCTGGCGTTGCGTGCGGTAGATCAGCACGGCGGTGATATGGTCGTGTAAGTTTTGCCCAACACCGGGCAAATCGTGCAGCACGGGGATTGCGTGTTGTTGCAAATGCGCGCCTGGGCCGATGCCCGAGAGCATCAGGAGTTGGGGTGAGCCGAACGCACCGGCGCAAAGAATCACCTCACGACGGGCTTTGACTTGGCGTGTTTGCCTGTTTTGCAGGAATTCAGCGCCGACGGCGTGCTTGCTTTCGAGCATGATGCGCTGGCAGTGGGCCTGGGTGATGACGCTGAGGTTGGAACGCGCCAGATGGGGTGTGATATAGGCTGACGCAGCACTGCAACGTTCGCCGTTTTTTTGCGTTACCTGGGCCAGGGAGCAGCCGAGTTGGGTAGCAGCGTTGTAGTCGGCGGTTTGAGTCAAGCCCTGCTCAGCACAGGCTTGCAAAAACGCCTGGTTGATCGGACTCGGGCTGCGCAGGAAGCTCACGTTGAGCGGGCCGCCAACGCCGTGGTAGGCGTTGGCACCAAAGCATTCGCTGTTCTCCGAGCGTTTGAAGTAGGGCAGCACGTCTTCAAACCCCCAGCCCGGGTTACCCAAGGCCGCCCAGTGATCGTAATCGAGCCGGTTGCCCCGGGTATAGACCATGGCATTGACGCTACTGCTGCCGCCCAAAACCTTGCCGCGTGGTTGATAGCCGCGTCGAACATTGAGACCCGCCTGTGGCACGGTGTTGTAGTTCCAGTTGTGAATCCCCAGCGGCGCCGTGGCGGCAAAGCCCAGAGGTACCTTGATAAAAACGGAGTTGTCGCTGCCACCTGCCTCGAGCAAGCAAACCGAAACCGTGGGGTCTTCTGACAAGCGGCTGGCAACCACGCAACCGGCGGCACCGGCACCGATCACGACGTAATCAAATTCCTGTGTTTGCACTTTGATGCACTTCTTGAAAAGTGGCTCAATGGGTGAGAAAGTCGAGGTATTTGCTGGCAAACTTGCCGTAGGGTGGCCATAGGAACTTGACCGCGCTCCAACGCGCTTGGTAAAACACCGGGCGCATTTTGGAGAAGGTGACGAAACCTTCAAAGCCATGGTAGTGGCCCATGCCGCTGTCGCCGACACCGCCAAAGGGCAGGTCGTGCTGGCCGACGTGAAAGAGGGCATCGTTGACGCTGACGCCGCCTGACATGACACGCTCCAGCAGCATGGCAATGGTGGCTTGGTCATTGCTGAATGGGTAGAGCGCCAGCGGGCGTGGGCCGCCGTTGATGGCGGCAATCGGTTCTTCCAGCGTGCCGTATTCCAGCACCGGCAGGATCGGGCCAAAAATCTCCCGCGTTTGCAGGCTGCTGTTGGGTGCTGGGTTGAGAACCAGGTGTGGCGCAATTTTGCGGGTCGTGGCATCCCATTTTTTACCCGGAATCAGTTGCACCAGCGTGGCACCTTGGGCCTGCGCCTCATCGAGCGCTTGGGTGAGCCGCTGGAAGGCGCGCTCGTCGATGATGGAGGTGTAATCAGGCGACTCCAGCGTGGGGTAGCGCCGGGTCACGATTTGCTTGGCAACGGCGACAAATTCAGCGGTCTTGCCTTGCGGCAGATAGACGTGATCGACGGTGGTGCAAATTTGACCGGCGTTGAGCAGTTTGACAAAAAGCAGCCGCTCGGCGGCCAGACGCAGCGGGAAATCGGGACAGACAATAGCCGGTGACTTGCCGCCCATTTCCAGCGTCACCGGGCACAGGTTTTGTGCCGCCGCGCTCATCACGGCGCGACCAGTCTGGCCGGAACCGGTGAAGAGCAGGTGGTCGAATTTGAGCTTGGAAAATTCGATGCCGATGCCGCCGCTTTCATCAAAAAAGGCCAGTTTTTCAAGCGGGAAATAAGTCGGTGTTTTTTCCATCAGCAAAGCTGCCAGATGGCGTGAGTTTTCCGACATTTTGACCATGGCACGGTTGCCAGCAGCAAAAATGTAAACCAATGGCATGAAGCTCAAGTTGATCGGAAAATTCCACGGCACAATCACACCAACCACGCCCAGCGGCTGCGCGATGACCCGATTGCTGGCACCGAAAAAATTTCGCAGATCGATGCTGCGGCGTTGCGGTTGCATCCATTTGTTGAGGTGTTTGAGGACGTAATCAACACCGTCGAGCACCGTGAAGATTTCAGTAAACAGCGTCTCGTGGCGCGAGCGGTTGCCGTAGTCCAGATTGATCGCCTGCACGATTGCTTCGCGCTGCTCGCGTATAAAAGTTTGCAGCTGTCGCAGATCAGCACGACGCTCGTCAAGACTTGGCACCGGTTGCGAAAAATAAACATCGCGCTGAATTTTGAGCGAGGCTTCGAGTTGCCGACAATCTGAGTCGCTGGCTTCAGCGTTGAGGGGCAAGGTGCTCATAAGTGTGCGCTCCAATCGGTGGCCCCTATCCTAACTGGTATGCAGAGCAAACGACAACTCATTCAATTTCTAATTCATTCATGTAATAATATCTCCATCAATCCTGATGGAGAAAGTCATGTCACGTCCTGCTAGCGGAGATGATCAAATATTGACGAATGCCCGTGAGGCCATCGCTTCGGCGCAGACTGTGGAACAGTTGCGCCAGGCGCAGGCGGTTGTGTTGCCACTGGACTATGCGATGAGTTTGGCCGATACGGCCCAGGCTATTGGCGTGTCGCCGGGTTGGGCCTGCCAACTGCGTCGGCGCTTTATTCATGGCCACAAAGCAGGAGCGCCAGATGCACCCACTGCGGGCGGGCGCAAACGCCAGAACATGAGCCTGAAAGAAGAGCGTGAGTTTCTGGCGCCCTTCTTGGAGTCCGCTGCTGCCGGTGGTGTACTCGTCGTCAGCCAGATCAAAGCGGCGTTGGACAAGCGATTGGGGCGGGAGGTGGCACTGGCGTCTACTTATAACCTACTGCACCGCCACAACTGGAGAAAGCTCGCGCCCGATAAGCGCCATCCTCAAAGTGATCCGTTGGCTCAAGAGGAGTGGAAAAAAAACTCCCCGAAACGCTCTCACAAATCCACCAAGACTGGGCACAAGGCAAAACCGTCAAACTGATGTTTCAGGACGAGGCGCGCTTTGGGCGGATTTCCGATGTACGCCGGTGCTGGGCCGCCCAAGCCATTACGCCCAATCTGCCAAGGCATGCTGACGCACGAATACACCTATGCCTATGGCGCAGTCGACGTCTGCACGGGTGAACTCGACAGCCTGATCCTGCCGCATGTCAACACCGCTTGCATGCAGTTGTTTCTGGAAGAAGTCTCGGCACGCAATCCGCAGGATCGCATCATCATGGTGATTGACGGTGCGGGCTGGCATCGCAGCGATGCGCTCAAAGCGCCAGAAAACATCTACTTGCTGAAACTTCCACCCTACGCGCCAGAGCTCAATCCGATCGAGCATGTTTGGGATGAACTGCGTGAGAAATACTTTCACAACCGGGTCTTCAAGAGCCTGGACGCGTTGGAAGATCACTTGTTGATGGCGTTGAAAACAATGGAATTCGACCCCGGCACGGTAGGCTCCATCGTGTCCTGGCCATGGATCATTAGTGCATTTTTAACTTCATTTGTGAATTAGAAATGGAATAGTAGCCTTGTCCAATGAGGTGTGAGCCTGAACGAGGCCCGTATTTCCACCCAGAAATGAGCCTGAGTCCTCGGATTTGTAATTGAACTGGAGGCTTGATCATCCAAGGATGGTGATCAATATGGACGAGGCAAAGCTGCGCACCATTGCGCAATTGCAGGAGTTTTTGGACGCACCCCAGGAGATCAAATTCACAGGCGCGCCTGGCGATAGTGACCACCAGCGCCATGAACACATCAGCCGTGTACTCAAGCGTTTGGCATACCCCGGATTGGGCAAAGGCGAACGCGGCGTGGTGCTGGCGTATCTGAGGCGCACCAGCGGCTACAGCCGCTCTCAGATCACCCGCTTGGTCGGGCGTTGGGAGTCCAATCGGCTGGCGCCAGTGCCGCTGGCCAAGCGCTACTGCAGGCCTGCCATACCGTTTGCACGCAAGTACACCGCCGGTGATGTCGAGCTGCTCGTAGAGATGGACCGGGCTAATGAGGATGTCTGCGGACCTGCCATCGTGCACCTGTTGCGCCGTGCCTTCTGTGTGTATGGCGACCAACGCTATGAGCGCCTGTCAAAGGTATCAGTATCGCACCTGTACAACCTGCGCAAGACTAGGGGCTATCGGGTTCTGCGCACCCACTTCACCAAGACCCGCGCCGTGTGCAACCCTATTGGTGTGCGTAAGGCGCCAAGGCCCAATGGGCGTGCTGGCTGGGTGCGCATTGACAGCGTGCACCAGGGCGACCTAGACGGCATCCAAGGGGTCTACCACATCACTTGCGTGGATGCGGTGAGCCAGTGGCAAGTGCAGTCCTGCGTGCAGTGGTCGATGTCAACTATCCT
>PKWM01000010.1 GCA_003133245.1 Rhodoferax sp.
GGACGGTAGCCGCTTCCCGGCGCTGGTGTCGGTCACGGCGCTGCACGACGCTCAAGACGCCATCATCGGCTATCTGCTGATCGGCACCGACAACACCGCGCGCAAGCAAGTCGAAGCAGAGCAAAAACTGCTTGATCAACGCCTGCGCGACCAGCAGTTCTACACGCGCTCCCTGATTGAATCCAACATCGACGGGATCATGACGACCGATCCGCAAGGCATCATTTCAGACGTCAACAAACAGATGGAGGCGCTCACGGGTTGCACGCGTGACGAGCTGATCGGCGCGCCGCTCAAGAATTACTTCACGGATCCGCAAGGGGCTGAGGACGGCATCAAACTGGTGCTGCGGGAAAAGAAGATCACCAACTACGAACTCATCGCACGCGCCCGGGACGGCAGGGAAACTGTGGTGTCCTTCAACGCCACCACCTTCTACGACCGCGACCGCCGACTCCAGGGTGTTTTCGCCACGGCCCGCGACGTCACCGAGAGCAAACGCCTGGAGCAGGTGCTCCAGGAAAAGAACGTAGAACTCGAGGGTGCCAAGTCGGTCGCGGAAAATGCCAATCTTGCCAAATCGGATTTCCTCTCCAACATGAGCCACGAAATTCGCACCCCGATGAACGCCATCATCGGCATGTCCTACCTGGCGCTCAAGACCTCGCTGACGCCGCGCCAGCGCGACTACATCAACAATATCCAGGGCTCCGGTCGGCACCTGCTGAGCATCATCAACGACATTCTCGATTTCTCCAAGATCGAGGCGGGCAAGCTGATGGTCGAGCACACCGAGTTTGAACTCGAGAAAGTGCTTGATAATGTGGCCGCGCTGTTCACCCAGAAGACGTCTGCCAAGGGGCTCGAGCTGGTATTTGATATTGACAAGGACGTCCCGCACGAACTGATCGGCGATCCGCTGCGGCTCGGGCAGATTTTGATCAACTACTGCAACAACGCTGTCAAGTTCACCGAACGGGGCGAAATCGACGTTCTCATTCGCGTCAAGGAGCAGACCGACCAGGATGTGCTGCTCTATTGCGCCGTGCGCGATACGGGCATCGGTCTGGCCCAGGAGCAGATGGGGCGCTTGTTCCAGAGATTTTCGCAGGCTGACAGCTCAACCACACGTGAATTTGGCGGTACTGGCCTGGGGCTGGCGATAGCCAAGAAGCTGGCCGAACTGATGGGCGGCGAGGCTGGGGTGGAGAGCGAACTCGGCCACGGCAGCACCTTTTGGTTCACGGCACGACTGGGCAAGGGTGTTGCCCAGCAACGCAAGCGGGCGCTGTCGGGCGATCTGCATGGCAAACGCGTGCTGGTCGTGGACGACAACGAGAACGCCCGCCTGGTGCTCAAAGACCTGCTCAACACCATGAGCCTCAAGGTGGACCAGACGGACTCGGGCACGGCGGCCATTGACGCGGTGGCGCAGGCCCAATTGCAGGGCGCGCCCTACGAGATCGTGTTCCTCGACCTACTGATGCCCGGTCTGGACGGCATCGAGACCGCCCGGCGACTCAAGGCGCTGACGCTCAAACACCAGCCGCACCTAGTGTTAGTGACTGCCTACGACAGTGAAAAAGTCATCAGGAGCGCCCAGGCAACAGGCGTTGAAGAGGTGCTGATTAAGCCGGTCAATGCCTCGGTGCTGTTTGAAGGCGTGATGCGGCTGCTCGGAGGAGGCGGTGCTGGCGCTGGTGCCGTTGATGCCACGCCGAGCGATGCCTTTGAGCAACTCGCCAGCATTCAGGGTGCCCACATCCTTTTAGTGGAGGACAATGAACTCAATCAGGAGGTCGCCATCGCCCTGCTGACCGACGCCGGATTCGCCGTCGAACTGGCTGAGAACGGGCAGATCGCGCTGAACAAGGTGCGTTCTGCCGATTACGACATTGTGCTGATGGACATGCAGATGCCAGTGATGGACGGCATATCGGCGACCCAGGCGATCCGCCGCAAGGAGCAATTCAAGGATCTGCCGATCGTGGCGATGACCGCCAATGCCATGCAGGGCGACCGCGAACGCTGTCTGGCAGCGGGAATGAACGATCACGTAGCCAAGCCGATCGAACCCGAAGCCCTGTGGCAGGCGCTGTTGAAATGGATCAAGCCACGCCACGCGATGCCAACCAAGCCTGCGCCGAAGTCGCTGAAGCTGCCAGATGCCGAGCTGCCCTGCGGCATCGAGGGGCTCGACATTGCCACCGGGCTCAACCGTGTGCTCGGCAAGAAGTCTCTTTACCTCTCTATGCTGCGCAAATTTCTTGCTGGCCAGAGGTCCGTGCCCACGGAAATCCTGACGGCGCTGGAAGGACAGGACTGGACTACGGCGGAGCGGCTCGCCCACACGCTCAAAGGCGTGTGCGCTAACGTTGGCGCGACCAGCTTGCAGCAATTGGCGACACTGCTCGAGGCCACCCTCCAGGAGCGCCGTCCGCGCGCAGAAGTCGATGCACGGATCAACAGCTTGAAGACGCCGCTGGCAACGCTGGTCGCCCAACTGGAGCAGAAACTGCCCAGGGAGCCTGACAAAAGCGCCGTCATGATTGATCCAAAAAAACTCAAGCAGGTTTGCGACATGCTGAAAAACCTGCTGGCCGATGACGATGCGCAGGCAAATGAAGTTCTGGACGCGAATGCCGACTTGCTTCATGCTGCCTTGCCCAACCACTATCGCAAGATCGAAGACAGCATCCGGTCGTTTGATTTCGGGGTTGCGCTGGCCGCGTTAAGAGCCGCCACTGAAACATCGATCTGAAAGGGATTCCCATGGATGGACTAGATTTCACTGAAAAAGCCACGATATTGGTGGTTGACGACACACCGGCCAACCTGTCCTTGATGAGTCACCTGCTCCGGGGGCTGTACAAGGTAAAAATCGCCAACAGTGGCGAGAAGGCGTTGAAGATTGCGCTGTCTGAGGCGCCGCCGGATCTGATCCTGCTCGACATCATGATGCCCGGCATGGATGGCTACGAGGTCTGTCGTCGCCTCAAGTGCGACCCCAGGACGGTGAACACGCCCGTTATTTTTCTCACTGCCAAGACGGGTTTGGAAGATGAGAAAAAAGGGTTCGAACTGGGCGCGGTGGACTACATTACCAAACCGATCAGTCCACCCATCGTCATGGCGCGCGTGAAAAACCATCTGACACTCAAGACCATGGATGATTTTTTGCGCGATCAAAACAACTTTCTCGAACTTGAAGTGGCCAAGCGCACACGCGAAGTAATGGCGATCGAGGACGTGACAATTCTGGCCATGGCTTCATTGGCCGAGACGCGTGACACCGAAACCGGCAACCACATCCGGCGCACGCAGTTCTACGTCAAAGCGCTGGCGGAAAGACTGCGCGACCATCCGCGCTTTGCCTGGTTCCTGACTGACGCCAACATCACCATGCTCTTCAAATCGGCTCCGCTGCACGACATCGGCAAGGTCGGCATTCCGGACCGAATCCTGCTCAAACCGGGCCGCTTCGAGCCGAACGAGTTCGAGATCATGAAGACGCACACCACGCTCGGCTACAACGCGCTCGTGCAGGCCGAGAAGGCGCTCGGCTTCAACGTCAATTTTCTCTCCTTCGCCAAAACCATTGCCCTGTCGCACCAGGAAAAGTGGGATGGCAGCGGCTATCCACAGGCGCTTGCTGGCGACGCCATCTCGATTGCGGCGCGCCTGATGGCGGTGGCCGACGTCTATGACGCACTCATCAGTCGGCGCGTTTACAAGGAAGGCATGTCACACGAAAAAGCGGTGCTGATCATGCGGGAAGGCCGGGGCACGCACTTCGATCCCGACATGCTTGATGCTTTCATCGATATTCAAGAGGCGTTCCGTGCCATCGCCCGGCGCTTTGTCGATTCCGATGCCGATATGGACAAGAAGAAAGACTACCTGTCGCAAGCTGGCACAGCGCAGGCCGTGACCAAAAAATCTTGATCGATGGGCAGCAGATCACGATCAGGCTTTGCAGCGTGGCCTAAGGCCCCAGCACCATCTCGATGTGCTCAATACCGGCCTCGGCAAACGGCTCGCCCCGTGGCAAAAAGCCCAGGCGCGTGTAAAAACCCTCGACGCTGCGCTGCGCGTGCAGCATCACTTCATGGTCACCGCGCTGGTGGGCGAGCTGCACCAAAGTCTGCAACACCGCACGCCCGAGATGAGTGCCGCGCAGCACTCGACTCACTGCCATGCGGCCAATTTGGCTGATGCCCGGCGCGCGTTGCAGCAAACGCCCGGTGGCCACCGGCAGGCCCAGGCGATTGCGCGCCAGCGCGTGAATGGCGGTCTCGTCGGCCTGGTTCGATACCAGCTCTTTCGCAATGTGCTGTTCCTGGATAAAAACCTCATCCCGAATCTGGCTTGCCTCGGCTCCGAGCACCTGCCAACTGCCCAACGCAACCAGCGCCATGGCCTCCCCGGCTTCATAGGCCAGCAAAATGTCACGAAATGACGCTGGCAGCGGCTTGGAGGTTTGCGTCGCCGGGTCGGCAAACACGTAGATCAGTTCGCCACTGATCAAGTGCTCGTCACCGCGAAAAATGGCACCGGTGAAAACAAACGACGTTCTGCCGATGCGACTGCACTGAATCGCCACGTCCAACGGGTCGTCGATGTGCGCCGAAGCATGAAATTCAATGCTCGCTTTCTTGACGTAGAGATCGCCTTGCAGCGCCTGCATTGTGGTCTCATAGGGCAACGCCAGGGCGCGCCAGTAATCGGCAATGGCGGTGTCAAAATACATCAGGTAATGCGCGTTGAAGACAATTTTTTGCATATCTACCTCGGCCCAGCGCACGCGCAGGCGGTGGGAAAAGCGAAAATTCTGACGGATAGCTTGAGTCATGATGAATGTGACATTGTTGAAAGTGCGGTTTTGATCCTACACCGCAACTTGAGGATGCTCTGCATAACTGAACGCGAGCGGGTGTAGTGCGAATCGGGATCGGACAAAAAGGTCATTTCAATCAGCAGGAAGATCTTGTAAAGAAAAGTGTCCGGCGTCAACGTAGGCGATAGGCAGGCGTTGTGGTTGCAAGCCTGAAAAATATTTGGGCTCGCTCAAGATGGTCGGGGCTGCTGCGACTATCAATTGTTTTGAGTGAGTACGAATCATGTTCAATATCAAATCCCTTATTGCTGCTGCGTTGCTGTCAGGTGTGGCGGCTGTCTCGTTTGCGCAGGCTCCTGCGGTTCCAACCGCTGCTGGCGCAACTGCTTCTGCTGCTGCAACTACGCCAACTTCCAAAGCCAAGAAAGCTAAGCACGCAACTAAAAAGAGCAGCGTCAAAAAGCACAAAAAAACCAGCGTGAAGAAGCCTGCTGCATCTGCTGCCAAATAAGCAAGCTGGCCAATAAATCAGGGGTGCCGAGGCGACTCGGTGCCCCTTTTTCATGTTCGGCATGATTTTGAGCCAAGTAAGTTGGACAATCACGGGGGCGCTGGCTGGACGCGATCAACACCTTGTTTGAAACCCATGAAAAATCTGTTTCTGCTCGATCCTGCCCTGGTCTTTTTGAATCACGGCTCATTCGGTGCTTGCCCGGCGCAAGTGCTGGAGAAATGTCAGTGGTGGCAGCGTGAGATGGAGCGCAACCCGGTGGAGTTTCTGGGACGGCGCTCGGCTAAGTTGCTGGCGCAGTCACGCGCAGTACTGGCACAGCACATCGGCGCGAAGCCTGAGCACCTGGTCTATGTGCCCAATGCCACCAGCGGTGTCAATACCGTGGCGCGCTCCCTGCCTTTGCGCGCGGGCGATGAAATCCTCACCACCAGCCATGAATATGGTGCCTGCGACAACACCTGGCGCTTCGTCTGTCAGCACACCGGCGCCAGGTACCTGCCGGTGGATATCCCGTTGCCATTCCGGGCAGACGAGTTCACAGACCGGGTCTGGGCCGCCGTGACGCCGCGTACGCGCGTCATCTTTCTGAGCCATATCACATCGACCACGGCGCTCATCCTGCCGCTGGCGCAGTTGTGCAAGCGTGCCCGGGCGGCAGGCATTTTGACCCTGATCGATGGTGCCCATGCGCCCGGCCATATCCCGCTGAATCTGGACCAGCTTGGGGCCGATTTCTACACCGGCAACTGCCACAAGTGGCTCTGTGCCCCCAAGGGTGCGGCCTTTTTGCACGCCCGGCCAGAGCACCATCACTTGCTGGACGCGAGCGTGGTGAGCTGGGGTTACAGCAGCGTTATTGCCGGTCACACCGGTTTTGATGCCTACCTCGGAACGACGGTGCTGGAGCGCCGCCTGCAATGGCAGGGCACGCGGGATTTGTCGGCTTTTTTGAGCGTGCCGGCCGCCATTGAATTCCAGGCGCGCCATGGTTGGGATCAGGTGAGAAGCAATTGCCATGCCCTGGCCGCGCAGACCCTGCAACGCATCTGCAAAATGACGGGGCTGAGCCCGGTTTCCGCGGACGCTGATTTTGGCCAGATGGTGGTGATCCCGCTGCCGCCCATGAATGTCGAGCTTTTGAAGCAAATCCTGTTTGAGCGCTACAACATCGAGATCCCGGTGACAGCGCATCAGGACCATCTCTTCGTGCGTCTGTCAGTCCAGGGTTACAACACCGTTGAAGATGCCGATGCCCTGGTCCAGGCGCTGTGCGAGATTTACGCGCTGTAGTTCGTCAAGGCGGCCTTGCAGAAATGGCTAATTGGTTACAGCGACCGATACTCTCTATGGTATCTTTCAACATTCAAAATTCTTACAGGAGAAAGTTTCATGCAAATTGATCCGACCCTTCAGTCAACCCTCGAAAACTACAAGCTGCTGACCAATCTGGTGGTGCCCCGTCCAATTGCGTGGGTTACCAGCCTGAGCCAGACCGGCGTGGTCAATCTCGCGCCTTTCAGCTTTTTCAATGCGATCGGCGATGACCCCTTGTACATCATCATCAGCATTGGTCTGAACGCCAATGGGCAGCCCAAGGATACGACCAGAAACATTCAGGACAGCGGCGAGTTTGTTGTGAACCTAGTGACCGAAGAACTGTTTGATGCCATGAATATTTCGGCGGCGGACTTTCCGCCAGACCTGAGTGAACTCGAAGCGACAGGTTTAAACACTGCGCCCTCCATTCACATCAAAACGCCGCGCG
>PKWM01000028.1 GCA_003133245.1 Rhodoferax sp.
AGGTAATTGTCGCCAACCAATGGGGTTTGCTCGATCACTGTCGAAAGCAGCCGCAGTGCATCATCTGGTCTCACCGGCTTAAGCCAGCGTAATTCATCGAGTCCTGGCGATCCGATGCACGAGCTTTGGAGCAGGTAGCCGTCGCACATGAGTCGCATTGCCACGCCGCAAGTTTGCCAGCCACTGGCGATCAGACCGCCAAATGGCGAGGACTTCGCCGCCTCTTCGTCAACGTGGTAGGTCTGCGGATCATATTCGCGCGCGAACGTCATAATCTCGCGCGATGTGAGTATTCTCGGCTCCGACTCAAATTGCCAGTCAGGAGTGAAATCTTCCCAGTAGTATTTAATCGGTGTCATCTGTATGGGCTCCTCTGTTTGTTAAAGCTAAAAAAGTGTAGTCTTTCAATGCCGTCTCGTTTCGAGGTAGGCTTGGGTGATCAAACACCACCCGTCTTCGGCATGAGTCTGACAAATTTCCCGAAAAGTGATGACCGCTGTGTCGACGTCGTCCGGGCCAAAGCCCAAAAGATCGGCATCACGGGTGGGCCGGTGCGCAACGTCATACCAAAGCGTAAATAGCAGCGCTCCCTTGAGCAGGAAGTTCGATGCATGCTCCGAGACGGACAGCCGGTACAACAAACGCACCAGTCCGTAATGCGTGAGCGTCAAATTGAAGTCTTGATTGGTCGCATCTGCGTGTTGTTTCAGACGTGCTCGGACAGATGCCGCCAGATTTCGACTCATGTGGTCACGCTTTCCAGATAGGGGCGCATAACATTGGCCACGCGGTCAACAGTCGCGAAGTGAAAAATCGCATCCATCGTGAATTTGCGTTGAGCCCATCCATCGCGCAGTGCTTCCAGGGCGACGTCAAGACCGATCTTGTTACGGTATTTGAAACAGTCTGCTACGGTCTTGGCTGCGTTAAACACCGGTACGCTAACGCCATCGACCGTCAGATGTTCAATGCCATCGGCAAATGCAGCCCCCGACATTCGCACGGGGCGAATTCTTGGTTGGTCAAGACGTGGGATGGGTGAGCGATGTTCAATGGCAAGCCAGACTTCAAAGGGTGCCTGCGTCCCAATGTCATGCACGCGCAGTGCCGAAAGTAGACAAACGACACCCTGCGGTACGCGTAGCGCCACTTCCGCCAGCGATCGATGCTCGCTAATTGCCTGCCCTGGCAGACCGTACACACCTCGGGCAACTCTTTCGAGCTTGCCTGCAGTAACCAGTCGGCTGAGCGCGACGGTGGGCAGTTCCTGCTGCGCAAGATCCCGGGCACGCAGCAGCGGTCGCACCTTGGCAAGTTCTAGGACAGCCTGCTCGTGTGTCGAATGGGAAGGAAGATTCATGATGCAAGTATGTTGCAATATATAGGCACTTGTCAATAAATTACACACAATAGCAACAAGCAAGCCAACTCAACCACCTCCTTTCCCCCGACTGCGGCATGCTTTTTAAACGCGGAAGGTGGAACGAGGCTGTGGGTCAAGCTCAGTGCTTACCCTTTCGATTTCTCATTTTCGCTGGAATCGGAACTCTTCACCGTCATGCGGCAAGTACCCATAGAGCTTGCAGAATTCTTGGCAATTCACCCGCAAGCTGTCTTCGGCGTCAGGCAGCACGGTGCCCTCAACCGACTGTGGTGGTCAGACAGACCAGCCGTTCACCACCACGGTCTCGAGAACCACAGCGATCGTTCGACACGCAGGGTCAATTCTTCGCATCTGACCGGTTCCAGCGCATCGCCTGACGCTTGCCACTGGCAGGTTTATGGATGCCCAGTTGCACGAATTCGGTTGCCAGTCAGCCGCTGCTCTTGAGGTGAACGACGTGCCCTTTGGTGACAACCGCAATAGTGAGGATCCGAAGTGGCCGACTCAGCGCTTGATGCGACTGATTTTGGTGCCTTCAATACTCAAACTCGCCATTAAGCCTTGCTGGTCGGAAATGAAGGCATAGGCATCGTCTTTCAGCGTGGAGGTCGACAGGTTTTTGGCCACGCCATCGTTGACCACGACCACGGTCGGCCCGACACCGAATTCCCAACCCTTGGATTTGGCAAGGTATTTCACAGCTTTGTCGCTCATCAGAAAGACGACGTACGCATACGACTCAGCGCCTGCCTGCCAACCCCAAGATGCGGACACCGAGTTGTAATACTCGGAGACATGCGTGCCCTTCATGAGCACGCCTTCACCATAGCTGCCACCGAACACGAGTCCAGCTTTGACGATTTTCGGGAAAACCAGAATGGCTTTCGCTTTCTTGGCAATGACCGCCGAAATCGGATTGGTCTTGTACAAGGTCTGTAGCGATTGCGCCGCATCCTTGTCAAGATCTTCCGCAGTTGCTGCTAGCGACTGATTTCCGATAGTGCCCAGAAAAAGCGTCGCCGCCGTGGCCAGCAGCACTTTGTGCATGCCGCGTCTTGTTTGAATCATGATGATCTCCGTGAGTTTGGCCAATTGCCGAGTGTGAGGATAGATTCATGACCACATCCAGACTGTGCGCTAGCCAACATAGCGGGGAGACCGTAACGGGGCTCAACCCACCGGCATGGATCAACCCTGTTTTGGCTCGTGTGAGTTGATTTCTGTGAAAAGCTGCACCGAGCAATCTCCGCGTGGACGAGTACCTGCCCGGGTTGGCGGGCGTGCCGGATCAGTCCATCCACGCCCCTTGGCGCGTGAGCGCGGCACCGCAGCGCAGCGCAATTCTGGTGTGGTCGTCGGGCGCGATACGCCAGCGCCGATGGTGGACCACGACATTGCTCGGCGGCGCACGCTGGAGCGCTATGCCGTGGTCAAACGCACATTGATCGATTGACCGCGCAAGCGACTACGCGCCCGTGCGGTCTTTCAAGTCAAGGGTTGTCGCTCGTTGCTTGAGGCATGTAGCGCAGCCGGGTCAGGTCGAACCCCTGGGCGCGCGCACTCGCCAACGCGTCCTCCAGCATCGCGGGCGCCAGTTGTGGCGTGCGCGAAAGCAGCCACAGGTATTCGCGGTTGGGGTTGCCCACCACCGCCCAGTGGTACTGCGGCTCCAGGCCCAGCACCCAGTAGTCGCGACCTGTTCACAGCAACGGATAGTCGGTGTAGCCTTTGGCGCCCGGCGTGTAAAAGGTGGACACGTCGGGCGCGTTCAGAGCCGCATTGGCGCGCATGCGCTGCACCAGATCGGGGTTGGCCAGAAAGGGACGGCCGAAGGCAATCAGATCAGCCTGATCGGCCACCAGCGCCGCCTCTGCGCTGGCGCGATCAAAGCCG
Organism: Rhodoferax sp.; assembly: GCA_003133245.1. Taxonomy (GTDB): domain Bacteria; phylum Pseudomonadota; class Gammaproteobacteria; order Burkholderiales; family Burkholderiaceae_C; genus Rhodoferax. Next base: position 3,278 of record PKWM01000028.1, read on the forward strand.
CCCGCGAGGATGAACGGACCTTTGAACGTCGTGCGCAACAGCGCCTTGAGTTCCGCCGGCATCGGCGGCGCGCCCATGGCGCTGTGGTCCAGCAGGTGGACGTACAGTAGTCCCAGTGCCGACAGCCCATTGACCAGCGCGAGATACTGCGCCTGGACATCCGGGAAGGCGCCGGTGCCGTTGAAAACACCATAGGGCGACAACCGGATGCCGACGCGCTCGGCCCCGATCGCAGCCGACGCAGCGCCGGCGACCTCCAGTGCGAAGCGGTTGCGCCCCTCGATGCTGACGCCGTAGCCATCGTTGCGCCGATTCACGTTCGGGTTGAGAAACTGCTCGATCAGGTAGCCGTTGGCCGCATGCAACTCGACGCCATTGAAACCCGCGTCCATTGCCAGCTTGGCTGAATGGGCATATTCCGCCACAGTGTCTGCAATATCCTGCTCTGTCATCACCCGTGGCTCGCTGTGGGCTTGCATGCCTTGGGCGTCGGTGTACATCTCGCCGGGGCAAGTGGCAGCACTGGGTGCCAGCACTTCGGCCTCTGCGGGCAGATTGGCAACATGAGTCACGCGGCCGGTGTGCATTAGCTGCACGACGATCTTGCCGCCCTTGGCATGCACCGCCTCGGTGACGAGCTTCCAGCCGCGTACCTGCTCAGCATTGAACAAACCGGGAATGCGCGCGTAGCCCAGGCCGTTGGGTGATGGCGAAACACCCTCGCTGACGATCAAGCCTGCGGATGCCCGCTGGCCGTAATACTCGGCCATCAGCGCATTCGGCGTATTGGCATCCACCGCCCGGCTGCGGGTCATGGGCGCCATCACGGTCCGATTGCTCAACATTAACTTGCGGGCGGTAAAGGATTCAAAAAGCATGAAATTTCCTTGTGTTGATTAAGAAATTAAAACGACAAACCAGATTGGTTGCTTTAACTGACCAGTTTACTGGGAATGTTCCCTTTGACAGCCTCCATCCGCTTGTCGCCGACCAAAATGCGTTTGCTAATCGACTACCTAGTGGAAAAGTTGGTACAACCGGCGGCGGCTCACTGAAATCACAGCAATCAACAATACCGGAAAATTGCAGGCATATGGATGGCTCTTCACTGGGCACAAAGAACCGTTCATCGACCGATCATGCACGACTCCTTGTACAGCCTACTGCCAATCGAAATTTGGTCGTGTATTCGTCGAATGACCTCAATGGCGAGCATGTGTTCAATGTCCGCTCCTGGTCGTCTATTGCTGCCGTTCACCTCTGGCAGCTATCAGGTGGTTCAATTTTCGAGTATTAGGGCGTGCCAGCGGTCATTCATATTGCCCGCAATGTGCCTGTTCCGACTCAAACCTTTGCGCAAGTCCGCCAGGTCTTGCTATATGCCATCGTCATCGTTACAGTTAACGGTGTTAGCCTGGTTTTCGATGTCATGTATTCATAGCACTGGTTAAAGGGAAATCGGGCGGTCCCGTATTCTTTGCAGCCAAACCGCGATGCCACCTGAATCGTCATTTGATCGCCCTATGGCTTTAACTGTGGGAGCTCCATGTCATTTGTCCGATTGATGTCGCTGAGCTTGATCACAATGTTGTGTTTCGCCGGTAACTCGGTATTTTGCCGACTTGCCCTGCGCCAGACATCCATTGATGCCGCCAGCTTTACCTCTGTGCGCTTGGTCTCGGGCGCATTGGTGCTGGCCTTGCTGGTGTATGGGAGGCTACGACTTCGGGGGGCAGCGGCGGTACGACCGGCAGGATTAGGCGGCAACTGGATTTCTGCATTGGCGTTGTTTGTCTATGCCAGCACCTTGTCGTTTTCGTACGCAAATATGTCAACCGGCATAGGTGCCTTGCTGCTGTTTGGTGCGGTGCAGGCAACAATGATTTTGACCGGCCTGTGGCGTGGCGAGCGACTTAATGCCCGTCAAACCGCTGGACTGGTCGTGGCGTTAGCCGGGGTTGTTGCCATCCTGTCGCCCGGACTGGACGCTCCACCTCTGGCAAGCGCATTGCTCATGCTGACCTCGGGTGTTGCTTGGGGGGTGTATTCGCTGCGCGGACGCAGTTTGGCAGACCCCACGGGGGATACGGCAGGTAACTTCTTGCGTGCAACACCGATGTCGGTGCTGTTGAGTGCACTGTTTCTGACGCACCAACACCTCGATGGCCAGGGGGTGCTGTATGCGGTGCTGTCAGGTGCCATCACTTCTGGCCTGGGCTACGCCATGTGGTACGCCGTTTTGCCCAAACTCACGAGGACACGCGCAGCAGCGGTTCAATTGAGCGTGCCGGTGCTGGCCTCATTGGCCGGTGCCCTGTTCGTCAATGAACCTATCACTTTGGGCCTGCTGCTGACGTCAACGGCTGTGCTGGGCGGTATTGCCTTGGTGGTTTACGGCAAACGCAGCCCGGGTTAGCCTTGACTGGGACAAACCACGCATATTGCCGATTGCGCTGAAATCCGGCTTATAACCATTGAGAAACCTTTCTGTAGAGGAACACCACCGCGATGGATTAACCTGCGTTCGCAGCAATGTCACACAGTCGTTGATCAAGCGAGAAGTTTTACACTCATCTCGACATTCAGGAAATTCGATGCCTCTAAGCCGACACTGACGACTGACTCCAACTGGTCGGGTGACGAAATAGGCTTTGCCGACGGTCGGCCTGTAATGGCGAATGCCCGGTTTGGAGGAGGCAGATCGCAAATCTCTGCATAGATAATTGTTCCGGCATTAAGCCGCCGCCGTTTCTCCGCCGAGTGCCTCCAGCAAGTCGTGAAGCAGTTTGCACAGCTCACCAGTCGCAATCGCTGTATCGGCATCAAAGCCGTCATCCTTGCCGACGGACGCGCCATCAAACACCACGTCCAGAAACGCCAGTTTCTTGATTTGCAGGCTCTCGGTCAGCACAAACGAGATGCGGCTGTTCCAGGTGAGGGCCAGCCGAGTCGGAAGCTTACCTGCTTGCACGTGCTGGCGTACTTCGTCGTTGTCTAGCGGGTGGCGTGCATAGCGCACCACGGCTTTGGATTCGTCAGCGGCTTTCAGCTCACATTCGCGGTCCACGCTGAAGCCAGCAGGTGCTTCCTGGCTGATCAGCCACTCTGACATAGCAGCGGTAGGAGACACCTTGGTATTGAGCAGCGTCACGGCCAACCCTGGCAACGACTTGACCAACATCGTCACAACGTCATCGGCGCGCGCCTGACTGGCGGCATCGATCACCAGCAGTCTGGCTTTGGGGTCAATCCATATCCCGATGGATGCTTGCTTGGTAAACGCCATCGGCAGCAACTCAAGCCGGATGTCGTCCTTGATGTCGCGGATTTCTTTCTTGCCGGGTTTGCGTCCGGTGGAGGCCTCGATGTGCGCCACGCGTTCCTTGACTTTGCGGGTGACGACAGAACCTGGCAGAGCTCTCATTTCGATCATCAGTTTCAAAATGAGTTGGCCGCCGACGGATTCCACCAGCAGGCCATGGGTCTCGCCCCTGGGTTCGATCCAGCCCACGGACTTCTCCTGGGTTGAGCCACATTCGACAAAGCGACCACCATCGAGGCTTTCCTCGATCTGCGCCACGGTTGCAGACCATTCCGGCCTGACACGATAAACGATCATATTCTTGAACACTTGCACCCTTTTCGACGATTGATTGAAAACTTCAACCGTCGATCATCCCATCAATTTCAGATGCAAATTTCAGGCAACGTTACAAACCGTCATTGAACGTTCGCTACCCATACCACTTCACAAAATCATCCAGACTTTTCCTGGAACTTTTGTAACTGTTGAGCTTGGCAGCGGGGTCGGCATAGCCCAGCGACATACCAAGCCTCAGCTTATTGGTCGGCGGTAGTGCCAAAAAGTCGCGAATAGCATCAGGACACTGCGTCAACGAGGCCTGCAGACAGGTGTCTAAACCCATATCGGGACCAACTCAAGGCGTTGATCCCACCCCTGCTAGAAAAATGGCAACCGATCATCGGGGTTCAGGTCAAGCACTGGGGCATAAAAAAGATGAAAACCAGGTGGGGAAGCTGTAGCCCCGCACAACGGGTCTGACTCAATCTGGAACTGGCAAAGAAGCCGGTGCTGTGTCTAGAATACATCGTGGTGCATGAACTGGTGCATCTGCTGGAGCGCAACCACTTGGATCGGTTCACGGCGCTGATGGACGGTTTCATGCCCAACTGGCGGGTGTGCCGGGAGACGCTTAATAACGGCGTGCTGGGGCATGAGGTTTGGGGCTATTGAAGGCTGGCAATTTGGGCATCATCGACCACCAGATCACCGTGGCACTCGGATACGGCCAAGTCAACATCGTAGCGTTGGTCACCATTTAGTTTGCCACCAATGCAATATGCCGTCGCGGGCAGCCTTATGTGCCCTGGAGCAGCAGCAACCCTCGGGCTATTTCTACCACGCGCACGGATGCCGGCACCCTCATCTTCCACGGGCCCTGGGCGTCTGAAAACACCGACGAAACCTTGAGTAGTCTGATTTCGAGGGGGGTGAGTCAGGCACCCAATTGCAATGCGATGCCAGTCCGATTTCTCGCCTCATGGACGCACGTGTGCCATCAGCCTTTGGCGAGCGAGGTAAATGTTGGCCAAGCGCCAATGCAGTGAACGCCCGTGTGGCGTTCTTGTGCAAACTGCGGTAATGTTTCATCGGCGTTTAACGTTTCAACCCCTTCGCGTGGACCTTAATCATCAAATCCTTAGGTGATTCCCAAGTCTTTAATGTGCCTCAATGGCGTTTGATGTAAACCCAAATTGGGCACCGATAATGTGAAAAAACTCAAACAGTCCAAATGTGTGAACGAACGGAGACCAGCATGGCGGCTATTTTAGAAAATATTTCTGCGACAGGGTCGCTCGATGTGGTGATCATGGCGGCGGGCAAGGGCACCCGCATGAAGAGCAAATTGCCCAAGGTGCTGCACCTTCTGGCGGGGCGCACTTTGCTAGCGCATGTGCTGGAGACGGCGGTGCAGTTGGCGCCTCTTCAAGTGGTCATCATCACGGGCCATGGTGCGGTCGAAGTTGAAGCCGCCGTTAAAGGGCTGGCCAGTGCATCAGTTGCTCTGAATTTTGTGCGCCAACAGCCGCAGCTCGGCACCGGCCACGCGCTACAGCAAGCATTGCCACTGCTGCACCAAGACGGTATTGTGCTGGTGCTCTCAGGCGACGTGCCTTTGATTCGTCATGATACCTTGGAACAACTGGCTGCAGCCTGCGGTGGCAACAAACTGGCGCTGTTGACGATCGATTTTGCCGACCCCACCGGTTACGGTCGCATCGTGCGCCAGGGTGATGCCGTGCAAGCCATCGTTGAGCACAAAGATGCCAGTGCCGCACAGCGTGCCATCACCGAGGTTTATAGCGGCATCATGGCTGTGCCCGCCAGGCGGCTTAAAGCATGGCTGGCGCGCCTGGGCAACCAGAACGTGCAAGGCGAGTATTACCTCACCGATATTGTGAAATTTGCCGTGGCGGACGGTGTCCCGGTGCTGGCGCACAAAATAACTGACGCGTTCCAGATGGCGGGCGTGAACAGCCCGGTGCAACTGGCTGAACTGGAGCGTGCCTGTCAAAGGCGCACCGCGGTGCAATTGATGGCGCAAGGCGTGCGCCTGGCCGATCCGGCGCGCTTGGATGTGCGCGGTGTTTTGCGCTGTGCAGAAGACGTATCGATTGACGTCAATTGCATTTTTGAAGGCATGGTCAACTTGGGTGAGGGCGTGCGCATCGGTGCCAACTGTGTCATTGCCAATGCGACGATTGCGGCGGGTGCGGTGATTCACCCGTTTACCCATATTGAAGGGGGTCAGCCTGGCTCACGTGATGCGGTCGAGGTCGGTTGCGGCGCGCGCGTTGGCCCGTTTGCCCGTTTGCGACCGGGTGCCAAGTTGGGCGCAGATGTGCATATCGGCAACTTTGTCGAAGTCAAAAACTCAACCTTGGCCCAAGGTGCAAAAGCCAATCACCTGGCTTATCTGGGCGACGCCACGGTGGGCGAGCGGGTCAACTATGGTGCTGGCAGCATCACTGCCAATTACGATGGCGCTTTCAAACACCGCACCGTGATCGAGGCCGATGTGCACATCGGCAGCAATTGCGTACTCATCGCCCCGCTCAAGATTGGCGCCGGCGGCACCGTCGGCGGCGGCTCGACCCTGACCAAAGACACGCCACCGGGTGCTTTGAGCCTGGCGCGATCCAGACAGGTCAGCATCGCCAACTGGAAGCGACCGGTCAAACCAGCTTAAAGCGGCGCAGGAAGTCTGCGGCTGCGCAGCCAGCGGCGCCATTGCGGCCAGAGCAGATTCAAAGCCAGGCCACCGAGCACCAGCGCAGCTGCGGCCAGCTTCCAGGCTGGCAGACCTTCTCCCAGCCACAGCGCTGCAGCGCCCATGCCAAACAGCGGCACCAACAAAGCCATCGGCGTGATGGTTGCTGCCGGATAACGCGCCAGCAGCCAACCCCAGACGGCGTAGCCAAACAGCGAATTGGCCCAGGCCTGCCAGGCCACGGCAGCCCAGGCGCTCAGGTCCATGGTCTGCCAACTGCTTGCGAACGCGCTTGGGCCTTCGACCAGCAGCGACAGCACCAGCAAGGGCGGCACTGCAAACAGGCTTGACCACACCACATAGGCCACCATGTTGACACGCCCGGCCGAGCGCGCCACGATGTTGCCGCCGGCCCAGCACAGCGCTGCCAGCAAGGCCATCGCCAGGCCGAGCAGTGTGGTATCGCCATCGGTGTGCAGCATGATGATGACCAAGCCGGTGCTGGCCATGGCCAAGGCCAGCCATTGCATGCGTTGCAAACGCTCATGGGAGAGCAACATCGACAAAGCGATGGTGAAAAAAACCTGAACTTGCAGCACCAGTGAAGCCAGACCGGGGGATATCTGGCCGTTCATGGCGATGTAGAGCAAGCCGAACTGGCCGACACCGATCAGCAAACCGTAACCGGCGAGGTTGTGCCATGGCACCTTGGGGCGCGCTAAAAAAAACACCATCGGCAGCAGCACCAGCACGAAGCGCAAAGTGGCAAACAGCAGCGGTGGCAACTGATCCAAAGCCAGCTTGATCACCACAAAGTTGGTGCCCCAAACCGCCACCACGGCCAGTGCTAGCAGAAAGTGGCGCAGCGAAATTGTCGTTTTCATGATTGATTGTTGGTCCGGTCAGTCAAGCTGTAGCACTGAAACTTGCCGCAGCCAGGCAGAGTCGAGGTACTGCTAAACGACAGCGGCTTGCGTTTTCGCAATTGCTGCGGCGTGCCGACGGCGCTCCAGAAAGGCCAGCAGCTCGCCAACCACGCCTTTGCGGAAGGCCAGCACGCAGAGCACAAAGATTACGCCGATGATGACGTTGACCCAGGAACCAACTTTGTCCGCCAGCATATCTTGCAGCGAAACCACGATGCCCGCGCCCATGACCGGGCCGAATAAAGTACCCATGCCGCCCAGCAGCGTCATCAGAATCACCTCGCCCGACATCGACCAGTGCACATCCGAGAGCGTGGCAAAACCCATGATCAGGGTTTTAAGCGAGCCCGCCAGCCCGGTCAGTGCGGCTGACAGCACAAAGGCCAACAGCTTGTAGCGATCCACCTGGTAGCCCAGTGAAATGGCACGGGGCTCGTTTTCACGGATCATCTTGAGCACCTGGCCGAAAGGCGAAGTAACAATGCGCGCGACGCCGAGAAAGGTCGCAACAAACACCGCCACCACCAAGTAGTACATGGCGGTGTCGGACTCGAGCGAGAGCAGGCCGAACAGGGCGCCGCGCGGCACCCCTTGCAGACCGTCCTCGCCGCCGGTAAAGGGGACTTGCAGGCAAACAAAATAGACCATCTGCGCAATGGCCAGCGTGATCATGGCGAAATAAATGCCCTGACGCCGAATCGCCACCGAACCGACCACCAGACCAATCAGGGCGGAGCCCAGGACACCCGCCAAAATACCCAACTCCGGCGTGAAATGTTGCGACTTGATGAACCAGCCGGTGATGTAGGCGGCCGAGCCAAAAAACGCGGCGTGGCCAAATGAAAGCAAACCGGTAAAACCCAGCAGCAGGTTAAAGGCGCAGGCAAAAATAGCAAAGCACAGAAGCTTCATCACAAATACCGGGTACAAGCCCAGCATCGGTGCCAACAGCGCCAGCACCAGCAGCACCAGGTAGGTGATGCGAATCAGTTTTTGATAACTAGTCATTTAAACCTCTTTGCCAAACAGGCCGGTCGGGCGGATCATCAGCACGATCACCATGATGACAAACACCACAATGTTGGAGGCTTCCGGGTAAAAGACGCGCGTCAGACCTTCAATGACACCGAGTCCCAGGCCGGTCAGAATGGAGCCCAAAATGGAGCCCATGCCGCCGATCACGACCACCGCAAACACCACGATGATCAGATTCGAGCCCATCAGCGGGCTGACCTGGATGACGGGTGCGGCCAAGACGCCGGCGAGCGCCGCCAACGCCGCACCGGCGCCGTAAGTCAGCATCACCATGAGCGGTACGTTGATGCCAAAGGCTTGCACCAGCGCCGAGTTTTCAGTGCCGGCGCGCAGGTAAGCGCCAAGCCGGGTGCGCTCGATCAGGAACCACGTTCCCAGACACACTACCAGTGAAACCAGCACCACCCAGGCGCGGTAATTTGGCAGCACCATGAAGCCCAGATTGGTGGCACCCGAGAGCAGCTCCGGCACATCGTAATTCTGCCCCGAGACGCCGTAGAGTTCGCGGAAAACACCTTCGGCGATCAGCGCCAGGCCAAAGGTGAGCAGCAAGCCGTAGATCGGATCGATCTTGTAGAGATGCTTGAGAAAAAGGCGCTCAATGATGACGCCCAGCAGTCCCACGATGAACGGTGCCAATATCAACGCAAACCAGTAATTGATGCCGAACTTGTCGAACATGATCCAGGCCGCAAACGCGCCCAGCATATAAAGCGCGCCATGAGCAAAATTGACAACCCCGAGCAGGCCAAAGATCACGGCCAGCCCGAGACTGAGCAGGGCGTAAAAAGCGCCGTTCACCAGGCCCAGCATCAGTTGGGCCAGGAAAGCTTGAAGCGGAATACCGAAAATTTCCATGGAGTCCGTCAGTTCATACGCATGGCCAACAAGGTCGGGCTGGCAAAGAAATCCGTCCGGAACCCATTCGTCATCGCGAGCGCAACCTCGCTGTCAGCCACGCGGCTGACAGCGACATGGCGACCCACGCATTCAGCAGTCATGGATTGCTTTACTGCGTTCGCAATGACAAAAGACAATTTCAAACTATTTCCTATTTCTTCAGCAGCGAGCACTTCGATTCGGCCACGGTCGTAAAAGCTTGCTCACCAGGAACCTTGGCCACGGTCTTGTAGTAGTCCCATGGAGCGGTGGATTCCTTGTTTGACTTGACCTGGAACAGGTACATGTCGTGAATCATGCGGCCGTCAGCGCGGATTTGACCCTTGTTGTAGAAGTCGTTGATCTTCATGCCTTTGAACGTTGCCATCACCTTGTCGGCATCGGTGGTACCGGCGGTCTTGACCGCATTGAGGTAATTCATGGTCGCCGAGTAGTCGGCCGCTTGCAGGCTCGACGGCATGCGTTTGTATTTCTCGAAGAAGCGCTTGGCAAACTTGCGTGATGCATCGTCCTGGTTCCAGTACCAACTGTCGGCCAGTTGCAAGCCTTCGGTGTTGGCCAGACCCAGGCTGTGCACATCGTTGATGAACACCAGCAGGCCGGCGACCTTCATAGTCTTGGTGATGCCAAATTCCTTGGCCGCTTTCATGGCGTTGGTGAAGTCACCGCCGGCGTTGGCCATCGCCAGGATCTGGGCCTTGGAGGCTTGCGCCTGTAGCAGGAAGGAGGAGAAGTCAGACGCATTGAGAGGGTGCCTGACCGAACCGACCACGGTGCCGCCGTTGGCCCTGACCACGTTGGACGCATCGCTCTCAAGTGAAGCGCCGAAGGCATAGTCGGCTGTCAGGAAATACCAACTTTTATTGCCTGCCTTGACGAGTGCCGTGCCTGCTACTTTGGCCAAGGCCACGGTGTCATAGGCATAGTGAACCGTGTAAGGTGTGCAATCTTCATTGGTCAGGCGCGCTGAGCCGGCACCGATGGAAATGAATGGACGCTTCTTCTCGGCTGTCACTTTGGCCATGGCCAGCGATGTGGCCGAGTTGGTGCCGCCGATCAGCATCGACAGGCCGTCCTTGTCGATCCATTCGCGTGCTTTCGAACTGGCCACATCGGCCTTGTTCTGGTGATCGGCGGTCAGCACTTCAATCGGACGGTTCAGTACCTTGCCGCCAAAATCCTGCGCCGCCCACTTGATCATTTCGCCGCCGGCTGGGCCGTCGATGTCGGCATAGACGCTGGACATGTCGGTGATGAAACCGATCTTGACCGGGCCGCTGTTTTGTGCCAGTGCGGCAGTGCTGAAGGCAATCGCCAAGGCGGCGACGAGAGGGCTAAATTTCATAATGTCTCCTGGTAAGTTAAGTATCGAAACGCGGGGAAAAACCTTTATTTGGATTGGGAGCAAACGCTTTCAAACACCCAGATATTCTTGCAGCATAGCCATATTCTGGGCTAATTGATCTTGTGCAAATTGTTTCACAATGATCCCATGTTCCATCACGTAAAACCGCTCTGCCAGCGGCGCGGCAAAGCGGAAGTTCTGTTCCACCAGCACGATGGTGTAGCCTTTGCCTTTGAGCGTGAGGATGACTTCGCCGAGCTTTTGCACAATCACCGGCGCTAGGCCTTCGGAGATTTCATCGAGCAAGAGCAGTCGCGCGCCGGTGCGCAAAATGCGCGCCACCGCCAGCATCTGTTGCTCGCCGCCCGAGAGCCGCGTGCCGGGGCTACTGGCGCGCGCTTTGAGGTTCGGGAACATCTGGTAAATTTCTTCCACGCTCATGCCGCCCGGGGCCAAGGTCGGCGGCAACAGCAAGTTTTCTTCAGCCGTCAGGCTGGCAAAAATGCCACGCTCTTCAGGGCAATAGCCAACGCCCTGGTGCGCTATTTTGTGCGGCGCCAGCGTGATGGTCTCGATGCCATTGATCTTGATGGAACCTTTACGCGTACCGGTCAGGCCCACAATGGCACGCAGCGTGGTGGTGCGGCCAGCGCCGTTGCGCCCCAGCAGCGTCACCACTTCGCCTTCATTGACCGTCAGATTCACACCATGCAGGATGTGCGACTCGCCATACCAGGCGTGCAGGTCTTCGATGCGCAGGAGTTCCTTGGTCATCAATGGCTCCCCTGCAAGGCGGTATCGACGGTGCCCATGTAGGCTTCGATCACCAGCGGGTTGCTCGACACTTCAGCATAAGGGCCATCGGCGATGATGGCGCCGCGCTGTAGCACGGTGATGCGCTCGGCGATCGAGGCCACCACGTTCATATTGTGTTCGACCATCAGGATGGTGCGACCGGCGGAGACTTTTTTGATGAGTTGCGTGACACGCTCCACGTCTTCGTGGCCCATGCCCTGGGTGGGTTCGTCGAGCAGCATCAGCTCGGGCTCCAGCGCCAGCGTCGTTGCCAATTCGAGCGCACGCTTGCGGCCATAGGGCAAATTAACGGTGAGCTCGTCGGCAAAGTCCTGCAGATCGACCTCGGCCAGCAGCGCGCGGGCACGCTCATGCAATGGAAGCAAGGTTTTTTCAGCTTTCCAGAAGTGAAAGGAGGTGCCCAGGTTGCGTTGCAGCGCAGCGCGCACATTCTCCAGCACGCTCATGTGTGGAAACACGGCAGAAATCTGGAACGAGCGGACAATGCCACGGCGCGCCGTTTGCGCTGGTTGCTCGTGGGTGATGTCGATGCCGTTGAAGGCAATACTGCCAGCAGTCGGCGCCAAAAACTTGGTCAGCAAATTAAAGAATGTTGTTTTACCAGCGCCGTTGGGGCCAATCAGCGCGTGGATATGACCGCGCCGAACATTCAGGTCAACCTGGTTGACTGCCACGAAGCCCTTGAATTCTTTGGTCAAACCGCGCGTCTCAAGAATGAACTCCGCTGACAAATTATTCTCCGGCTGCAAAGGTTGAATTGACAGGCACATCAGCTCCATCAAGAAGATTGCGGATGCTAACCAATCGCGCTCTGCAACGCTAGCGGGTTAGTACTTAAATTGTAATGAAAATTCGCCTACCATTGGCCTATTCGTTTTTGGAGTTGTTTATGTGTGGCATTGTCGGCGCGGTATCGACCCGCAACATCGTTCCCATTCTGGTGCAGGGATTGGCGCGGCTGGAGTACCGGGGCTATGACTCATGCGGTGTGGCGGTGTTTGCCAACGGACTACAGCGGGCGCGCAGTACCGCGCGGGTGGCGGAGCTGGCCGAGCAGGTGAGTGCGAGCCAGCTCGAAGGCACGACCGGCATTGCCCACACGCGCTGGGCTACGCACGGTGCGCCTGTGGTTTGTAACGCTCACCCGCATTTCAGTCACGGCCCGGGTGCCGACGCGGCCAGTCGACCCGGCCGGGTGGCGCTGGTGCACAACGGCATCATTGAAAATCACGATGAGCTGCGCTTGGAACTGCAGGCCAAGGCTTATGTATTTCAGAGTCAAACCGATTCCGAGGTCATTGCTCACTTGATCGACAGCAATTACAACGGTGATTTGCTGGAAGCGGTTCAAGCCACTCTTAGGTTGCTGCGCGGTGCCTATGCGATTGCCGTCTTTTGCAAAGACGAGCCGCATCGCCTGATTGGTGCGCGCGTCGGCTCACCCCTGATTCTGGGCATCGGCCAGGATGGCCAGGAGCATTTTTTGGCCAGCGACGCGATGGCCCTGGCGGGTGTTACTGACCAGATTGTCTATCTGGACGAAGGCGACGTCGTCGATTTGCAGTTGGGTCAATACCGGTTGATCGACAAGGACGGCCAACCGGTGCTGCCAGCGCAGCGTCCCGTTAAAACCGTGCTGGCGCACAGTGGCGCGGCCGAGCTGGGGCCGTATCGCCACTACATGCAAAAAGAGATTTTTGAGCAACCCCGCGCCATTGCCGATACGCTGGAAGGCGTGGATGGCATCGTGCCCGAGTTGTTTGACCAGCAAATGAACCATGCGCCAGGGTCCAATGCAGCGCGGGTGTTCAAAGACATTGATTCGGTCCTGATTCTGGCCTGCGGCACCAGCTACTACAGCGGCTGCACCGCCAAATACTGGCTTGAGAGCATTGCCAAGATCCCGACTCAGGTCGAAGTTGCCAGTGAATACCGTTACCGTGACTCGGTGCCCAACCCGCGAAGCTTGGTGGTCACCATCACGCAATCGGGCGAAACGGCCGATACGCTGGCGGCGCTGCGGCACGCGCAGAGCCTGGGCATGACGCACACGCTGACCATTTGCAACGTCGCCAGCAGCGCCATGGTGCGCGAATGCGAGCTGGCCTACATCACTCGCGCCGGCATCGAGATTGGCGTTGCGTCCACCAAGGCCTTCACCGCCCAGTTGGCCGGGTTATTTTTGCTGACGCTGGCCTTGGCTAAAACCAAGGGACGCCTGAGCGAAACCGAAGAAGCGCGTCACCTCAAGGCGATGCGGCATTTGCCAACGGCTTTGCAGGCGGTGCTGGCGCTGGAGCCGCAAGTCATCGCCTGGTCGCAGGACTTTGCCAAAAAAGAAAATGCTCTTTTTCTGGGGCGCGGCCTGCACTACCCGATTGCCCTCGAAGGTGCCTTGAAGCTCAAGGAAATTAGCTACATCCACGCTGAGGCTTACCCGGCCGGCGAACTCAAGCACGGCCCGCTGGCGCTGGTGACGAGCGCCATGCCGGTGGTCACGGTGGCGCCCAACGACGCGCTGCTGGAAAAGCTCAAGAGCAATATGCATGAGGTGCGCGCCCGCGGCGGCGTGCTCTATGTGCTGGCTGACGCTGACAGCCGCATCGAATCCAGCGAGGGCGTTCACGTCATCCGCATGCCGGAAAATTACGGTGAGCTCTCACCACTATTGCATGTGGTGCCGCTGCAATTGCTGGCCTATCACACCGCCTGTGCCCGAGGCACCGATGTTGATAAACCGCGTAATTTGGCCAAAAGCGTGACGGTGGAGTAGGCCTGACTTGAGCTTCAATGTGGTTCTTCAGAACAAAGTTGCTAACTGGTTAACAAAGTTGCTAATTTTGAAAGAAGCTGACTAACAAAGATGCTAACTGTGACCGTACGGTAGTGCCTCAGTTTGAAATCTGATTCCGAGGTTTGTATGGGCCACGCTTGGCCGATGCTTCCTTCATTTCGACAAGCGCCGCAATGTCAACCAAAGACCATAGCTTAGGTGCCACAGCCTAGGCTCACCACACGAATGTCGTCCAAGGGAATCTGCATCGAGATCGTCGCATCCGCGATAGCGTAGAGCGTCGGGTTGTTGGCACAGAAGCCTCCGTCAATGAGCTCGATGTTGTCACCGTTCGATGTGACCACCGTCTTCCGATTGAAGTACGGGTAGGCGGCGCATGACGCCTGGACTGCATCTCCCACCTTCACCCCGAAGCCAGGAACGAACGAGCCCTGTTGGCCGTGCGCCTGGGCAATGTTCCCCTTAAAGATCATGGGCTGCTCAAGCACCCACTTTGTCGTAACGACACCGACGTTGGTCTTCACGTCCGAGAACATCGCGTCCTTGAAGAGGATCTCCGATAGTTCGGCGAGAGCTCCAGAGCGCCCGTCCGCGTCTTCGTGCTTCATGACCGTGGGGACGTGGTCCTTGTAGAGCGCGTTAATCTCATTAACGCTCTTCCCCAAGGCCAACATCGAGGCAATGATCGATCCGGTACTCGTACCGAAGATGAGATCGAACCTCTTGTGCAGGGGGCACTGAATGAGCGCTTCAATCTCCCGCAGGATGCCGAGCGTGTAGAACCCCTTGGCGCCACCGCCATCGAGACTGAGCACACGAAATAGTTTCTTCTCCGACATGCGTCTCCTCCTTGATTCTTATGTAGGCCGATAGCTGGATTATCTGCCTCGCGCTTTTTACGAGACGTCCGCTTCTGGCCGATGGCTACCCGCTGCCAACGACTCTTGATCGGCGGTCGAACAATCGCCATTTGACTTCCGTACAACGGCCGTTCGTGACAGACAGCACCCGCTGCCCTGCCGCTGATCAAATGGAAAAACCGAATGTCTCCCTCGAACGACTGCCTCCGAGTTTTGGTGACGGGAAAAAGATGAAATTGAGACCGCAAGGTGAATGACCGGTTCGGAGAAATCGATTCAACCGCAGACGTCGCCTCGACCGACCGGTTACGCTCGTAGCGGGTACACAACGGTGTCCCCCAGTTTGATACGATGCTGGCAATGAACCAAGACCATGACCCCTGGTAGAACCCGCGTGCAAACGAGTCTTGTGGTTGGCGGTTGCCTGATCGATCTGGACGACACCTTGATTGATGACACGTGGAGCATGGGGGTTGCTTCCTCTCGAACTGGTCTTTCCGTCTCTGTTCCTGAGATTGTTGATTTGCACACCCAGTACACCCTTGGCCATCGAGAGAATTGGAGGACTGCTTGATCGCGTTCATCCAGTCTTGGCCGGAGGCCCAGCAGGACCCACGATATCAGCGGCTGCTGGAATACCAACGAAGTCGATGACTATCGAAAAGGTACCACTTTCGGTGTCCCTGCATGAGCACAGTCCTCTCACGGCGCTGAAAACCGAAAACGCCCGCCTGATTGCGTTGCTGGAGGATCACGGTATCGAATGGCGTTTGCTACCTGAGCCTGCCCCAAATGAACCAACACCGCCAGTCCTTGAGATAGAGCCATCACGTCTTTCCACCGCCGAGAAGGTAGCGCTGTTTCGTCGGCTGTTTCGCGGACGCACCGACGTTTACCCAGTCCGCTGGGAAGGCAAAACAACCGGTAAATCTGGCTACGCAACGACCTGTGGCAATGAGTGGCTGGCGGGTGTTTGCGAGAAGCCGCGCATCAAGTGCGGGGAATGCAATAACCGTCTTCTGATTCCGTTGTCGGATACGGTCATCTACGAGCATCTCGCGGGCAAACGCACCATTGGTGTCTATCCACTGCTGAGCGATGACACCTGCCATTTTCTCGCCGCCGATTTCGACGAGGCGGAATGGCGCGACGATACCAAGGCGTTTTACCAGTCGTGCCACGAGTTAGGGGTGCCAGTCGCCCTTGAAATATCACGCTCCGGCAACGGTGCGCACGCGTGGATTTTCTTCAGCGGAACCGTATTGGCCCGGGATGCGCGCCGACTCGGCACAGCGATCATCAGCCACACTTGCGCCCGGACTCGCCAACTGAAACTCAAATCCTACGACCGCTTGTTCCCCAATCAGGATTCGATGCCCAAAGGCGGTTTTGGTAATCTCATTGCTCTGCCGTTGCAGAAGCATCCGCGTGAGAACGGATGCAGCGTGTTCGTGGACGGTGATTTGCGTCCTTATCGGGATCAGTGGGCGTTCCTGGCCTCCTTGCTGCCAATGCCGGCGCACGATATCGAGCCCACCATCCTTAGGGCGACGGGTAACGCACACCCGCTCGATGTCACATTCATCGACGAAGAAGATCAAAAAGAGCCGTGGAAACGATCCGCAGTCGTTACAAAGAAACTGGTCGGGCCGATGCCGAAATCGCTCACGGTGACGCTGGCTAATCTGATCTATTTCGAGAAGGCACAACTCCCGCAGTCACTGGCCAACCGGCTGATTCGTTTGGCGGCCTTCCAGAATCCGGAGTTTTACAAGAAGCAGGCGATGCGTTTCTCTGTGTGGGATGAACCTCGCGTAATCGGTTGTGCCGAAAACTATCCCAATCACATCGCCCTTCCGCGCGGCTGCCTGGATGCCGCGCTGGAGCTACTTCGTGACAACGCCATTGGCTGCGAGCTGGCCGACGAGCGATACGTGGGGTCGCCGCTGGACGTGGCTTTTGCCGGTACTTTGCGGCTGGATCAAGAGTTCGCCGTGGCTTCCATGATGCATCACGATGCAGGCGTTCTGTGTGCGCCGACTGCTTTTGGCAAAACGGTCACAGCCGCTGCGATGATTGCCCGCCGTGGTGTGAACACGCTCGTGCTGGTGCATCGAACCGAACTGCTCAAGCAATGGCAGGAGCGCTTGCAATCATTCTTGGGTGTTGGCAAAGGTGTGGTTGGCACCATCGGTGGCGGCAAGGCAAAGCCGACAGGCAAAATAGACATCGCGGTGATGCAATCGCTATCGCGTCAGGGTGAAGTGAATTCGCTGGTCGAAAGCTACGGTCACGTGATCGTGGATGAATGCCATCACGTCGGCGCGGCGTCATTCGATGCGATTTTGAAGCAGGTCAAAGCCAAATACGTGCTCGGCTTGACTGCCACGCCGATTCGCCGTGATGGCCAGCAGCCGATTATTTTCATGCAATGCGGGCCAACTCGGCACACCGCCGCTAAGCCGTCGGGTGCGCCACACGATTTGGTGGTCACGCCGTACACATTGCACTCTCGCATTGATTTGCCGCAGGAAGCGGGGATTCAGGATGTCTTCCGGCACCTTGCCATTGACCAATCCAGAACGAACGCGATTGCTGCCGAAGTCGTAGGCGCCTACGGCCAGGGTCGAAAGGTGCTGGTGCTGACCGAGCGCACCGAACATCTCAACGCCATCCACACAGCCTTGGGCGACAAGATTCCATCGTTGTTTGTCCTGCACGGGAGGATATCCAAGAAGCAGCGTACTGCACTGATCACGGAACTCAACGCCCTGCCGCCCGAAGCACCACGTGTTCTGCTGGCGACCGGCAAGTTGGTCGGTGAAGGGTTCGACCATCCCCCCCTCGACACGTTGGTGCTGGCAATGCCGGTTTCGTGGAAGGGGACGCTACAGCAATACGCGGGCCGCCTCCACCGCGAACACGCCACCAAGACCGACGTACGCATCATCGACTTCGTCGATACCGGTCACCCGGCCCTGCTGCGGATGTGGGACAAACGCCAGCGTGGATACCGAGCGATGGGCTACCGGATGGCGGATGACAGGCATGCAAATTAATGCGAAACCCGCATGAATGCTGGGTGGCTGGCAGGTTTTATTGCAAAAATACTGGCTGATTTGGACCTGTACGCTTGGCTGATTTGATCTAGAAATGGGAACGCCTCGCAGCGGGTTGGATTTGGTTAGGAACTTTGATGTAAAACAATCTGCCCCCGGCACATATGATTGTCTCGAATTGGCAACTTTAGAGGGCGACCCTAACTGTCACGATGGCCTCCTAACCCGCGTGGATATTGGGGGTCAGTTAGCAACTTTGTTCTGAGAGACCACAATGTTTTTTATTCCGCGCAATTAAAGTCGTAAACAGGTCAATAAAGTCGTAAACACGGGCCTAGCTGCGTAGGTGAATGCGAATAGACGCTCCATTGGAGCTGGACAGTCGCAGCAACTAGCTTCACATTAGGCACTATCCCCAACCAACAGAACTCCATGCAACATGATCCCGACAGTCCCGAGCATCATCGACAGCGCTCGGAATTCATCAGGCAGTTGGTTCAACACCAATGTGATGAGCACCTTCCAGATAATCAATATACGAAAAGCATACCTAAAACCATCGTTCAGTTTTGGCATAACCTACGAGAGCTTCCGGAGGACGTCCAGCAGTGCATAGCTTCTTGGACGCGTTGGGAGAAGGAGGGCTTTACGCACCGACTGTTCGATGAGAGCAGTGCCAGGGCATTCATTGCTCGCTCGCTGGATATACGCCATCAACTTGCTTTCGACCGCTGTTATCACCCAGCCATGCAAGCTGACTACTTCCGGCTGTGTTACTTGCTTGTTGAAGGAGGCTTCTATGTTGATGCGGACGACATCTGTGTGAGTACGGATATCAACTGCCTGTTTGGCGACAGTCGACTAAAGATTCAGCCCCTGTGCTACGACATCGATTCCGGGACAATGGTGAAGCCGACCGTCTTCCTACACGCTGATGCCCATGAATCGAATTGGATTTTCTATTTCAACAACAACCCACTCATTGCAGACCGGGGCCATCCGATCATCGAACTTGCGCTCAGCCAGGCGACTACTATTCTCGAGACGGTCGGCGACAACGTGTTGCCAGAGATCCAGGGAACGACTGGCCCGGGAAATCTCTCGAAGTCGATTTTCAATCTTGGTTCCACTGCGGAAGATGGTGGGAGCGATCTAACCGTGTTGAGGAACTGGGATTCATTTGCCATCTCTAAATGGCCGTTGAGTTACCGCAATGATTCTAGGAACTGGCGACTTTCTAATCAACAGCCGTGAGCTACTGGATGGCGTCTTAAAAGTGATTGCACCGTTGGACCACTGGACCGAGAAGGAGCAGACCCAGGCCGAAGTGGAGACCTTTATCCTCGATCACGTCTATCAGGCGCTGCCGGAGCCACCGTATACGCCGGAAGAAAAGGCCCAAGTTGCGCAGTTGGTGTACCGGCATATCTGGCAGCAGAGTGTGCGGGATCATCAGCAGAAGCTGCTTCGGCACCTCAGCCGAAGCGGGTAGGTCCACCGTTGAATTTGACCCTCTCACGCGAGGCGCTGAAATCCTTGGCGGCACTAGGCTTGGCGGCCAGATCCCCCTTTCAGGGCCGTTTGCCAGCAACCGTAGAGAGGGCAATTGCCGAGGTTGCCGCAGAAACCGGTCCCTGGACGGAAGAGCGTATCGACTTTGACCATATCCGCCTGCGTCGAGGCACAACCTGTGTCATGTTGTCGCGTCCAGAAATCGCCAAGATCGACCCATTCAGTGACTCGATCGGCCGCATTTCCTGGGATGCATAAGATGCAAAGAAGCCCGCAGCCATAAGTCTGCAGGCTGGCCAGTTACTGGTTTATTTTCTAGTACCGTAAGGCGCTTGATTGGTGGGTTTCAGCGACACGCCGATATCTGTTGCATGACCTTGCACAGCACCGGGGATGCGGCCCATTTTCAGACCAATAACTCGTGTTGGCGTATTGCCGCTTGCAAGTTGTTGGAGTTGACGATCATCGTTGTTAGTCCAGCTTTTACCGTGATTGATTGGGGTTTTTGCCATTATTGGCTCCATGTGAAGTTTTGAGAAATGGCCGGACAACTGCCCAGGCATCAATTCCAACTACCTGCGGTGTTGGACACCGACCTACTGAGGCCGGGCGCTACAAGTCGGCTGAGATCCGAACCACTAAAACAGCGACAACTGTCCAGGGTTAGAGCGTCAGTGCTTGCACACGGACTCCCACTGACCGAAACGGTAGCGGGGATACGCTGCCCGAACGCACCCGCCCTCGGTTGTACTAGTCGATGTACTAGGCCATGTCAGTTTTTGCGGAACTGACCGCATCGTAGACCAGAAGGTAACGTCCTGCCTGGTACTGACCAAGGCGGCCAAATGCCGGAATCTAACCCGTCATTCCACTGTACTCATGGCGCGGGAATTTGGGTGGCCATCTGGGTCAACGATCTACCAGTACCACCCCCGCGCCAGTGCTGGGTTTGCGTACTGCTAGTTATTGCACTGAAAACGAGGGGACCACAACAAAACCCAAAAACATCTAAATGACGATTGACTTATCATGCATCTTTATATAAAGTAACATGATTATAAAATTTTTGAAGGGGGGGACGATCCGTGAAGAAATATGAACGATTCTATGGATGGAACAAGCTTGGAATCATGATGAGCATCATCGTCATGACCATGGGTTTCCCTCTCTTTGTCCCCGGCGTCATTAATGCGGTGATGGCCAAGGAAATGGCTCTTCCTTGTGGCGCAATGGGGCTCGGCTTTACCGTGGCGGTAATTGCCGGTGGCTTGCCTAGTCCTCTGGTAGCCCACGTCATCTAGAAGATTGGCGCTCGGCGGACAATTGTCATTGGAGTAGTGATTATCGCACTGGGTAGTCTTCTGATGGCAACGGTCGTCTCGAATGGCTGGCGATACGTCGTGGTTTTTGGGATAGTAATCGGCACGGGCATGTGCTTCGGCGCTCCCTGGGGCAACCTAAAATTTCCGAAAGAACCTACATGATGCGGCAACCAGTTCACCCACTTGACATCCAGACTCTGGAAGCCAGATTTGGTAAAAAGTATAAGTGGATGGTGATATCAATAGTTGCCATAGGAATTGTGGCTGCAATCTTGCTCAGCACAAGCTTCAATGTGGCGATCCCCGTCTTGATGCGGCATTTTTCCGTCAATCAAAACGAAGTTCAGTTTGTCGTGACGGCTTTCATAGTCGCCAACACCATTGCCATGCTCCCGTCTCCGTGGCTTGTCGAACGATTCGGTCTGCGCCGCTGTTTCGTCGTGGCCATGACCGTTCTGGCCATTTCCACCGTTCTCGGCGCACTCAGTCAAAACTTTATCGTGCTGATAGTGGCACGCGTAATCCAGGGCGCTGTGTCGGGCGTTCTTTTCCCGCTCGGAACCATCGTCGCCATGACTCAATTTCCTCCGAATGAGCAGGGACGCGCATCTGGGTTTATGGGTTTTGGAATGATTTTAGTTCCAGCAGTGGCCCCTGCAATTGGCGGCACAATGATCGACACTTTTGGCTGGCAGGCTGTATTTCTTATGAGTCTACCCTTTTGCGCCGTCGCGATTATTGGGGCAACGGCATACCTCGCACGACCGTCATTTGGTAAGCTTCACAACTTTGATTGGAGTGGCATGGCTTTGCTATCGCTTATGACTCTCGCAATTCTGGGCTGCGCTATCAGTCTCAAGGATATCTTCAAGGCACCTCTATTTCCAACAATATCCGCACTAGTCACTTTCGCATCGCTTGCGTTTTTCCTGACACACGCACGCCGCCAACATGCGATCGTGACACGCGAGGTCCTGCAATGGCGGCCGGTTTCGCTAGGATCGATCGTCTCTTTCGCGTATGGGTTTGGCCTCTACGGTTCAAGCTATCAAATTCCGGTATTCCTACAGACTGTTCGCGGCCTCAGCGCTTCGGAATCCGGCGGTATATTATTGCCAGCAGGTCTTGCTCTTGCAGCCACGCTTCCTCTAGCTGGAATGCTCGCAGACAGAATTCAGCCGCACAAAATTGTAGTATCTGGCCTTGCTCTTTATGGGATGTCTTCAGCGCTTCTATGGCAAAGCGCCGATACCATCTCCTACTCTGCGCTGATATCGATAACCATTCTAGGGCGCGTCGGCATAGGGCTTTTGATGTCCGCCCTAAATAAGGCCGCCATGAACGGGCTGGAAGGTCGGGCAGTACGGCAAGCAGCGATGGTAATAAATTACATTAGGATGCTCGGCGGATTCCTTGGTGTAGCGCTGCTTGTGGTGTTTGTGGACTGGCGTAGCGCCAATTTAGGGGCCACGCGGGCTTCCGTCGTGCAGGCATATTGCGAGTCATTTCTGCTTTCGGCACTAGTCTATGGCATCGCAATGGCAGCGGCTTGGCGGATGAAGCCATCGTTGACTGACACGAAACATAAGTAACGTCGGGAGATCTATTCTGCCAGCACCGTGTGATGTGCAATTGTTGATGAGTTGAGAGGTTGGACCTACGCCGGGGAATGCTCGAGTAATTGTCGGGCTGGTTGATGCAAGCAATTGTCATTAGCCTTGCCGATAGACGATTGGAGATCCTGGCGTGCTTCTTTCATCAGGGTCTCCGTTTTCCCCAACCCGCGCTGCCGTCGCCGAACCGCCGCATGGCTACCGAACTCAAGCAGACGCGTCTTTTCCCCATGCAGTTCGAGCCCAAACCGCTCGAACCGCGTTCGCATCGCATCCCAGAAGCGCTTCGCATCGGCTTCATGTTCGAAGCCGGCAACGATGTCGTCGGCGTAACGCACGACGATTACTTTGCCTGTGGCTTCTCGCCGCCGCCATTGCTTGGCCCATAGGTCGAATACGTAGTGCAGGTAGACGTTGGCAAGCAGTGGCGATACGGACAGCGTCGGCACCCAGGACAATAAAACTTACGTGGCTCAATGGCTGGCCTATGCATTCCCCTACCGACGCTTCGCCGACACCCTCGCGGATGCCTGCGCACGGCTTGGGGCCGATCCGGTTCGCTATACCTTCATCGTAGTGGACTTGCACCACCTACTCCTTGCCGGTCTCCCGGCGCACCCGTCGCTTTTTTTAAGATGTCGCGCTCCATGGTGACGCGTGCCAGTTGTGCACGTAGTCTGGACAGCTCCATTTGTTCTGGTGATGCGGGTTTGTCACAGACACCTTTGAGTTGACCTTTGTAGCTCAGGCGTACCCAGTTATTTAGTGTCTGGTTCGGTAGGGGGCAGATCAGCTGTTCCAGTCGTCCCAATACGAGTCTTTATTGTTCTTGACATCTCAAGATTCTTGATATACAGTTGCTTGCAATTAGAGAACTATTTCTTTTCCCGCCCCATGCAAGCACAACAGAGTCCTAGAGTGTCAACATATTTCAGCATCATTGAATCAATGCATCGTTGCTCCACCTACAACAGGCGGCGTACCTCGATCCAGTCCTCTTTTTGTCATGCCAACGAACTGACCGGGCCAAGATGGCGAATTCAAGTACGTGACGACGTCATCCTTTGCTAATCCCACCATCTTTTTTACTCAATCAATTAACCTCACACCAAAAACAGGAACTTACATAATGACTATTGCAACAAATACCCCCATCATTGTTGGTGTTGGGCAGTTCACCGATCGCATTGATTCGCCGGAATATAAAGCGCTGTCCTCAGTTGATGTCGCAGCAAATGCAGCGCGAGCAGCATGTGATGATGCGTTGCCGTTTGAAAAGCTGCGTGATGCGATTGATGCTATTGCCACCACTCGCACGGTGGAGGACAGCGGCTTCGCGCCGGCGCTCTTCGGTAGAAGTAACAACTACCCGCGTTCAATTGCAAAACGTCTTGGTATTAATCCTCGCTTGGCGCTTTGGGAATCTGCGGGCGGGCAAGCATCCCAGCAGCTTATTAATCTCTTCTGCGAAAAGCTCGCAGCAGGGAGTGTCAAGGTCGCGCTATTGACCGGCGGTGAGGCAATCTCGACTATTCGACATATGATGTCTCAAGACAAGAAGTTGGACTGGACGGAAACCGTCGAAGGCGATGTTGAAGATCACGGGTGGAGTCTCAAGGGATTTAAAACAAGGAACCATGCGAAGCACCGTCTCTTGGGACCTGTTCCAGGATATGCACTTGCCGAAAATGCTCGGCGCGCGCGACTTTGTATGACTCGTGATGCGTATGCCCGTGAGATTGGCCGGCTGCTTGAGCCGTTTTCAAAGATTGCCGCGTCTAACCCGTATTCCTCGTCGGCCACGACCGCCTACAGTGCTGAAGAACTGATCAATCCTGCTGAGCGCAACCGTGTGATCGCGGACCCGTATACCCAGCGCGTCATCGCACGCGATCAAGTTAATCAGGGGGCTGCGGTTGTAGTCACGACGGTAGGCACGGCAAAAGAGTTGGGCATTCCAGAGAGTAAATGGGTCTACCTCCACGGGTATAGTGACTTGAAGGAATATGAATTACTGCGGCGGCAGGACATTGGTGCCTCTCCTGCTGCGCAACTCGCATGCAAAGCGGCTCTGGCGGCGTCTGGAATAACCGCAGATGACATCAACTATTTCGATTTCTATAGCTGCTTCCCAATTGCTGTATTCAATGCTGCCTGCGATGGCTTGGGCCTTTCGCCGGATGATCCCCGTGGACTGACCGTAACCGGCGGCTTACCATTCTTTGGCGGGCCCGGTAATAATTATTCGATGCATGCCGTCGCGACAATGGTCGAGAAACTGCGTGAAACTCCTGGGTCGTATGGATTTATAGGCGCCAATGGCGGATCGCTGACAAAGTATTCCACCGGAGTCTACTCAACACGACCGAAAGAGTGGAAGCTGTGTGATAGTCGAGCACTCCAGGCCCAAGTGGACGCGTTGCCTGCTCCGGAAGTACTGGAAGAGGCCGACGGCTCAGGAATAGTGGAGTCCTATACTGTGATGTACGCAAAAGGTCAGCCGGCCTATGCAATTGTTATTGGGCGCTTGGACGGGAACGGCGGCCGCTTTTTGGCTAACAATGTTGATGAAGATGCACAGACGCTACGGCAGGTGCTGGCTAGCGATCCGATAGGTAAGAAAATCTATGTCCGTTCTTTTGGTAACGGCAACAAGTTCGCGTTTAGCCAAGAACGTATGCGCGAGCTGTTCCCAGAGAAACTAGCCGTATTTCGCGACAAGTATGAATTCTGTCTAGTGGAAAAGCGCGGTCATCTGCTAGAAGTTACGATCAATCGCCCGGAAGTGCGCAATTGCCTTCATCCCATGGGTAACGATGAGTTGGCAGAAATTTTTGACGCCTACGAGGCTGATCAGGAATTATGGGTGGCAATTCTTACGGGCGCTGGTACAGAAGCATTCTGTTCCGGCAACGATCTGAAATACACCGCAAGTCGTAAGCCCATGTGGGTTCCAAAGACCGGATTTGGTGGTCTGACAAATCGGCTACGTACCAAACCCGTGATTGCAGCCGTCAACGGAATCGCAATGGGCGGTGGGACAGAAATAGCGCTCGCTTGTGACATGGTGGTCGCCGACGAAAAAGCACAGTTTGCGCTTAGCGAAGTTCGAGTGGGACTAATAGCGATGGGCGGCGGCTTGGTGCGACTGCCACGCCAGATCCCCAAGAAAATTGCCACCGAGCTGATATTGACCGGAAGCCGATTCGATGCACAAAAAGCGAATCATTATGGCCTTGTGAATCGCGTAGTGGAGGCCGGTCAAGCCCTTGAGGGAGCGCGCCGACTGGCGGGCGAGATTCTGGAAGGATCGCCTACCTCCGTCCGCTTGTCGATGCAGGTGATGACTGAGACGGATGAATTTGCCTCGGAAATATCAGCTCTTCAACATCGCAGTAGCGCGGTCGAAGACTTGATTTGTAGCGAGGACATGGCTGAAGGCCCAATGGCGTTTGCACAGAAGCGAACGCCCATCTGGAAGAACCGTTGATGTCTTAAGCCGCGCCGACAAAGACATGCTCAAGTTCCCCTGACGATGCCAGCATTCAATTATCGGGAAACCGGTCGGCAAACTGGGGGATATCAGCATTCTTTGTCCTTGGCCAAGCACCAATTGCAGACCGATACATGAAAATAATTACGAGCAGGAAGTTTCATGAGTTTGAATCGCAGCTTGGTTAAATTCCTAAAACGCTAAAGTATCTAAGGTTTTAAGGGTGCCAACTGCTTCAGTTTTTAATGGGAAAACCGACCCAAATATAATACAGGAGATGTCAAAATGATGAAGTTAAAAAGTGTATTTTGTGCGGCCGTCCTGGCCATTTCGATTAGTTCCGCAATCGCTCAAGAGACCGTAAAAATAGGCCTATTGACAACGTATAGCGGGCCTATAGGCGGACATGCCGGCGAGATGGTCGATCAAGTCATTAATACCTGGCAAAAGCGTTACGGCGATACGATCGGTGACAAGAAGATTGAAATTGTCAAACGAGACACCACTGGCCCAAATCCGGAAATTGCAAAGCGGCTAACTCAAGAATTGGTATATCGTGAAAAGGTCCAACTTTTAATTGGGCCTGACTTCACACCGAACGCCTTGGCTGTCGCTTCCCTTGTCACCGAAGCGAAGATACCTACTTTTCTTCACGCGGTCGCGACTGAGGGTGTAGTGAAGAAGTCTCCTTATTTCATTCGTACTTTTTCTACAATACCTCAAACAGTTCGTCCTGCGGCTGACAGGGCTTTGAAGGAAGGTTTGAAGAAGGTCGTCACCATCGTAGCCAATTATGGCCCAGGGCTAGATGCTGAAAGGGTATTTGCCGAGACGTACGCCAAAGCTGGCCTAACTGTCGCCGAACAGATACGCGTACCGGTCAAAAACCCTGATTTCTCGTCCTACATTCAGCGGCTACGTGATGCACGAGCGGATGGCTTCTATGTCTATCTACTATCCGGCGAAATGACCATACAATTCATGCGCGCCTACACAGCCTCCGGACTGCGTGATACCAAGTTAAAGATGATCGCTACCGCAGATTTGACGGATGAGTGCTGTCTGGCAGCCCAAGGTGATTCGATGCTAGGTGTCGTCTCCGTTGGAGTCTACTCGCCAGCACATGATTCGTCTGTCAACAACGCCTTTGTCAAAGATCATTTGGCCGCGAATGGTAAAGACGCAGACATCAGCCTCCTCAATGTCTGCGTATGGGACTCACTAGAGATCATCCGAGCCGGACTCCTTGCCCAGAAAGGTAGCAAATTCGATTCGGACAAGTTTATGCAAGCCATACATGGCAAGACTTTTGAAAGTCCCCGCGGTCCGATCAAGATTGAAGCTGATGGAGAAATCACACAAGACGTTTACTTTCGCAAGGTCGAGCGCAAGGACGGGAAATTGATGAATATAGAGTTTGAAACGATCAAGGCAGTCAAAGGCTAACCGTACCTCACCTGTAACAGGGGATACATCTAATGGCCTTTCTCACTGTTTTGTTCAATGGCATTTCATATGGAATGCTTCTGTTTATCATCGCCGTAGGTTTGTCGGTGACGATGGGAATGATGAAGTTCGTCAATTTGATGCACTTAAGTTTGGCGATGGCCGGCGGATATTTGTTGGTCAGTCTGACAAGCCAATTCGGACTGTCATTCTTTGCCTGCCTACCCGTCGTGTTCGTTGCAATTGGCATATTGTCCGCATTGCTTGAGCGAGGGGTGCTTCGTTTCTTCTATGCCGCCGATGAGCTCACGCAGGTGTTGCTGACCGTAGGCTTAGTGTACTTGGCATCGGCGATCGCGATGTACTTTTTTGGCTCCACCTTTCAACCGGTCCACTTACCCGACTCGATTGTGGGGCAAACGACGATTGTGGGAGTCACAATTGATCGATACCGGATCTTTCTATTCGTAATTGGCATATTCTTGGCGTTTGCGATGACCTATGGCTTGGAGCGCACCAAGTTCGGCGCAATGGTCCGGGCATGTGTTGACAATCGGCGCGCGGCCAGCGGATCCGGACTCAACATTTCGATGATCTTTGCCGTAACTTTTGCCATCGGAGGTGGTTTGGCCGGTCTCGGTGGCGCACTAAGCGCTAATCTGCTCGGGCTTGATCCCATGTTCGCTCAGCGTTATTTGGTGTACGCACTGATTGTCACTTCTGTCGGTGGGCAGGGATCTATCAAGGGAACCTTGCTTGCTTCAGTGGTGATGGGGGTGGCAGACTCGCTGTCAAAATATTATCTTGACCAACTTGGTGGCGTGATGATTTATGCATTAACCGTCATGATCATGCTGTGGCGGCCTAATGGATTTTTTGGGAGGACAACATGATCTCGCTATCCAGTTACTTTGAAGCACGTCGCAGTTGGTCAGCGACGGAATACGTCTTCTGGTCATCCTTAGTGGTGCTCCCTTTCGTTCCAGGAGTTAACGTACCGCTTATGATGGAAATTTTAATTTGGGGGTTATTCGCACTATCTCTGGATCTTCTCTTGGGATTTCGTGGTCTTCCGACTCTCGGGCACGCAGCGTTTTTCGGTATTGGCGCGTACACGGCAGGCTTGCTAGCGAAACACGGATGGTCAGAGCCCCTCTCTGGCCTACTCGGTGCTGCCGCAGTTGCTGGAGTCATCGGCTGGCTGACGGGGCGCCTTGTCGCTCAGATTCATGGCGTAGCGCTTCTGATGATTACTCTAGGGCTTAATCTTATGCTCGCCGATGCAGCATTGCACGCCAGCACTATTACCGGTGGTGACGATGGTTTGCAGGGGATGCTGGTTGATCCAATTCTTGGATTATTCAAGTTCGATTTCGCAGGACAAACTGGGTACTACTACACTCTGTCCATCGTGTTGCTGGTGTTCGCTATGGTTCGTGCGTTGGTAAATTCTCCTTTTGGGCTGGCCCTCATTGGTGCACGGGAGAATCCAAGACGAATGATGATGCTTGGCGCTTCAGTGAATAGCGACGTCTCGAAAGTGTTTCTAATCAGCGCCGCGATTGCTGGTGTTGCTGGCGGGCTGATGGCTCAGACCACTCAATTTGTCAGTCTAGAGTCCCTGGCATTCACACGCTCGGTTGATGTCTTGGTAGTGCTCGTCATTGGAGGTTCAGGATACCTTTACGGGGCATTCTTGGGCGCCTTAGTCTTTGTCGGTATGCGAGACTGGCTGGCAGCCATTAATCCAGCTTATTGGTATTTTTGGATGGGTCTCCTACTTGTACTGATCGTCTCATTTTTTAGGAAAGGACTCTTCCCTTCACTACAAGGCATGTTCAAGCGCCTTATCGTCGCCAGTAGTAAGGAGGCATCTTGAGCCATATATCTCTGGAAGCAAAAGACGTTAGCGTATCTTTTGGGGGGTTGAACGTATTTCGAAACCTCAATTTTCAGCTCCACCGTGGCGAGAAGCACGCCATCATTGGACCGAATGGCGCAGGGAAAAGTACCTTCGTTGGCATCCTAACAGGGTTGGTAAGTCCCAAGAGTGGTGACGTATTCCTTAATGGGGAATCCATACTCGAGGACTCCCCTCAGAGCCGTGTTAAGCGTGGATTGGTACGGACTTTCCAAATCAACACACTGTTTATGGATCTCAATCCGCTTGAATCCGTGATGATCGCCCTAACTCAACGCGAAGGGATATCCGGCCCTTCATTTAAGTCCACCGCTCGGCAAAACCAACTTATCGCGGAAGCTATGGCGATCCTGGAACAATTCGGACTCGGCGGTAGCGAGCTTTCTCGCGTCAGTGAGCTACCCTATGGTAAGCAGCGGATCCTTGAAGTTGCACTAGCCCTCGCCCTAAAACCGAGCGTCCTACTTCTTGATGAACCGGCGGCAGGCTTGTCTACAGCCCAAGGCCACGAGCTATTTGACCGCTTGGCATCGTTGCCAACAGATACCGCGATCTTGTTCATCGAACACGACATGAGTCTAGTGTTCCGCTATGCGGAAAGAATTTCCTTGTTAGCGTCGGGCAAGATTTTAGCAAGCGGCTGCCCCGAAGACATTCGCATTAACCCTGTCGTGCGGGAGATCTATCTTGGAAGCTAGCAGTGTGAATACCCAACAGAATTCCTCATCCAACCGTGGGGCACCATTACTAGAAATTAAGAATCTTGTCGCTGGCTATGGAGCGGGCACAGTATTGCAGAGCATCGACTTTTCGATTTACCCAGGCGAAACCGTTGTGCTAATCGGTCGCAATGGCGTAGGCAAGACAACATTGATAGAAACAATAATGGGACTGACATCCCAGCATGGTGGGGAGTTAACGTTCGATAGAAGGTCGATTCGGCATATGCGCGTTCATCAGAGAAACCAGTTGGGTATCGGGTGGGTACCACAGGAGCGCGAAGTCTTTCCCTCGTTGACTGTGGAAGAACATCTGACCGTCGCTGCAAGTCCGGGCCGCTGGACTAAAGACATGGTTTACGACGTCTTCCCTCGCTTGTGTGAACGCAGCGCTAGCTATGGAGATCAGCTGTCCGGCGGAGAGCAGCAACTCTTGGCTATTGGACGTGCTTTGATGACCAATCCGCGATTGCTACTACTCGACGAACCCCTGGAAGGGCTTGCGCCTCTTATCGTGAAAAACGTGGTTGAGTCAATCAATCGAATGCGGCGTGAAAGTGATATGGCTATTTTGCTAGTTGAACAGAAGTATGAAATCGCTCTGGCGAATTCAGAACGGTGCATCGTGCTTGATCGTGGCGAGGTTATCCATCGCGGCAAGAGCAGAGACCTTCTTGAAGATTCGCAACTCCTGAATAGGTTGGTCGGAGTTGAAGAACATTAGCAGTTCATCGAGACTCATGAGTCAAAATGGGCGAAGTTGGCGCACCAGTATTTCGGTAATTTGCGCAAGACAACCAACCGCCAAGTAACGGTCAGCCTGTCGCTGGCGACGGAGTGTGTGAGTATTACTCTCTGCTATCGGCTGTACCCGTCCCAGGAGTGGACCGCAGACAGGACTCGGAGCGCTAAGGTCCAAAAGTTCGGTTGCGGTAGGGACGGAGGTTACCAGTTGCCAGTATTTCCAGAGCAATCAGCTACGCATGTTGCTGGCCGCATTGGGCTAAACACCTCCACTTTGGCACATTTCGATGCCGCTTAGGTGGGAGCGTCCATCCCATTGCTTACGAAGCAATGTCAGTTTTTCGCTACTTGTGGACGACGAAATTTCATAGAAATCCCAAAAACCTATTGACATGATGACAGGTAGCTTGATACTATTATCAGGCTGCATTATATACAGCTACCTTATAAGCGATAGTTCATGAATGCTAGAAATTGACTTTGATCAGGGGAGAGTCAAATTCCAGCGCTTGGAATTTCGCGGGGGAAAATTGTTCATTTGAAGCAAACATTTTGGAGACACTCATGAAAATTCGACTTATATTGATTGCGCTTTTTTCCTGTCTTATGGGGTCGGCTATGGCAGAAAGCGGCGTCACCTTATATGGCAATCTCGATTCGGGATTCTTAAGCAGTCAACTAGGGGGGAACATTAATTATTTCTCTCAATACACAAGCGGTTGGATGCCGACTTTCTTCGGATTCAAAGGGGCCGAGGATCTCGGCGGAGGCTTGGAAGCGTCATTTCGACTCGAATCCGGTTTCGACCTGTCGACCGGCGCGACCGGGCAGTACCCACCAAAAGCAGTGTTGTTCAATCGGCAAGCGAGCGTAGCTCTCCGCGGCGATTTTGGGTCCATCGGCTTAGGTCTGTTAACAGATCCGCTATTTCTAAGCTTGCTCGCGGTCGATCCGCGCCAAGTGAGCAACATCGGTAGCGGATTGCAGGGGTTCACC
Organism: Rhodoferax sp.; assembly: GCA_003133245.1. GTDB lineage: Bacteria > Pseudomonadota > Gammaproteobacteria > Burkholderiales > Burkholderiaceae_C > Rhodoferax. Next base: position 35,072 of record PKWM01000028.1, read on the forward strand.
ATGGGAAACGGCACTTCCAATAATGCCAATGCGGTAGGATACACTTCGAATGATTTGGCAGGTCTGGTACTGCGCGCGCAGTATGCTTTCGGCGAAGTGCCTGGAAACACAAAAGCGGCATCGATCTACAGTGCTGGAGCGGTATATAAAAAGGATGGATTAATAATTAGTGCTGGATGGTTTTCAAAGAAGGACCCAACCGGAAACCTTTCTAATCGCGGCAACCTGATTGGCGCCGGCTATGAAGTCGGTAACTTGACGATCAAGGCATATTACTCGACTTATAACGCCGAATTTCTGGTGGGTCCTGGCAATACCATATCCCCATCTCGGCTTGGAACTCTTGACAATGTCGGATTCGGAGGAAAATATGCAATATCGCCTTTACTCGATATTGATTTCGGCTACTATACTTTAAAGGATTCAGGCTCCGCCTCGAAGATGAACGCCAACACGCTTGCTAGCGGCCTCTTTTACAAGTTATCCAAACGCACAACTCTGTACGGCCAATTGGTTTCGATTGACAACAAAGGCGGCAATACCGCGCAAAATGCGCTGTTCGTCAACAATGGCGATACCACCATGCCGGGTGTCTTTATGACCACGAATGGCCAAGGAATGCAGTACAACGTAGGAATACGGCACGCGTTCTAAGGTGATAAACGTTGGAATCGAAGCCAGTTCCGGGCGTTGGCTCGGCTGGACCGGGCTATTCATGAAACATGGAGCTCAGCGTTTCGAATATTCATGCAAATTGCGGCGCATCTCTCATGGCTATGAATCGCGATTAGTCCGGTCGGAAGATATGGCCGAGATAGGCGGTGTGGTTGGCGACAATTACCACGCCGGTCAGGATAGTTGACACCGGCCAGCGGTGGATGGTCTGGAAATTCGGTTTTGTTGCATTAAGGACTGGTGGTCACGAAGAAGCTCGTTGGCGCTCATCTGATCAGCAGACCAGTCCATAGAACTGGTCTGCTGCCGACGCCGTTGATCCGGCGGGACAGTCCAGCTGCCCCTTGCAAGTCATGTGCATGATCTCGATTCCGGCGATGACGGTTTGAGCGCTCCAAAAGGACTTGAATCCGAGCATCGGTCGCGTAACCCGTTTGATGGCAAAATGATCCGATTCAACGATGTTGTTTAGGTACTTGTTTTGACGCATCAGGATATCAACGCAGGCGTCGGCTTTGACACTTTCAATAGCAGCCGTGTTGGCGCCGCTCTTGTCGATGGTGATCTTTTCGGGCAAGTCAACCAAGTCGATGGCGTGCTCCAGAAACCGCCGTGACGTTGGCAGATGGCGCTTGGCAATGAGAAGAAAGTCAACTGTATCGGCACGATGTCGAGTTGTTCGCTGATGTCTTGACCGATTCCCACCATCGCGCTGCCACATGCACAGGTGCGATCAGTTTCAGGTACATCGTGCAGCACAACCACTCGAGGTGCATATTTCAGCCCATCGTGGACGCCCGGGTTCGACAGTTCCCA